>JBPCJX010000086.1:0-11933 GCA_051004875.1 Bryobacteraceae bacterium | reverse complement strand
GCTCCATGACCTGGTCGTACTGATCGGGCGGGAGCACGCGAACAAAGGTCATCATGCCTTGCATGAAGCCGCTCCAACCCGTGCGCAGACCGTAGTTCTGTGGCTTCTTGACCATATCGTCCATAGCCATCATGGGACCTTCCATGTAGGCATCCTGCGGGAAGCCAGGCACGCGATTAGCATCCTTCGCCACATCGCTCTCCATCGACATGCCACCATGTTGCATGCCCTGCATAGCGGCCATCGCCTTCTGCTGTGAAAGCGGACTGTTGGCCAAAGGCTGATCACTTGTGGAGCCTACGCCTAGCCCGCGGCCAAGGCTTGGGCCGTAATCTTCTCCGGTGGGAGCACCAGGGGTGCCACGAAGCATTCCCATGCCGGTTTCCATGTCCACGCCAGCAGGTATGCCGGTGCCATTTCGTGACATCGGTCCGACGTTCGAAGACATCTGGTTCATCATGTGGTGCGGAAGATGGCAGTGAAGCATCCATGCACCCGGATTGTTCGCTACAAACTCGAAGTCTCTGGATTGCGCGACTCCAACCAACACCGTGTTTCCTGGCAACCACGCCGATTCTGGGATGCGTCCGCCTTCGGTTCCTGTCACGTAAAAAGTATGGCCATGGAGATGGATCGGGTGGTGATCCATTCCCAGATTGATAAGGCGAACCCGAACACGGTCTCCTAGTCTTACGATGAGCGGAGTGATCGCAGGACCGCCTTTCCCGTTGAACAACAGCCAATTGAACTCCATGTTCATGGTGTTCGGCACAGTTACGTTGGGCAGCACCGCATATTCCTGCAGAAGGATGACAAAATCCTTGTCCACTCGCGGCGCATAAACGTTTTTGGGATGCATGATGAAGGCGCCCAACATGCCGATCATCTCTTGCATCGCCATATGCGAGTGGTAAAAATACGTTCCCTCCTGATGTAGCGTGAATTCATAAATGAACCGCCCACCAGGCTTTACCGCATCCTGGCTGATACCAGGTCCGCCATCCATGTTTTCGCTCTCCGAAATCGGTGGACTCGCTTGCCGACCGAAATTCTGCCGGAAGCCGCCGTTCATCGCATGATTGCTCTGACGGGCAATCGTCGGAACCAAATGTTATTGCGGGTCCTGTACGCTTCTGGTGTCCGTGTGTCAGTATTTTGTGTGTTGAAATGGCAAAACACTCAGCCGAACGGCGACAGCGGTCAAGTGACGGTTCTCGGCAAAGGTGGTAAGGTCCGTTCGGTTGTTCTGCCTATTGGCCTCTGGAACTATTTGATGGAATTCAGGCGCGAAGCCACTGAAGACAATCCCATCTTTGCATCTCGGAGACTTGGCGGGATGCTGGATAGATCGCAAGTTCTCCGCATCATTAGGGCTGTTGCAAAGAAGGCCAATGTCAAGGCTCGTGTCTCACCGCATTGGCTTCGTCACTGTCACCCGAGTCATGCTCTTGAACGTGGTGCCGCGCTCAATCTCGTTCAGGTAACACTCGGCCATGCTTCGTTGAGTACAACAGGACAGTATTTGCACGCTCGTCCGAATGATTCTTCGGCTCGGTATCTAGCAGTTTGAGGCAATTGTCGGAGAACTGCCGCGCCCAATAGCTGAGGCGCGGGTTCTTCGTTGCGTGATGATGCCGAGCCTAGAAGCTTATGAAGTCTTGCTAGTATGTCAAACATCAAACTTAGTCTGCTTGACTTTTAAGAATAAAGGCGCATTTACTTTAGCGTGAACAGCAAGGCAACCTGTCTGACGTCTATGCTCCCTTGGTACTGCTACTCCTAATTGTCTCTTTTATTCGGGAACTGGCGATAGTAGGACACCCCACTACTATGTTTGGCCATACGCATTCTGCCTACACTCATCTAGACGGCAAACGTTTAAGCGGTTACATCATCGACGTGTTAAAGATTATCCGAGCAGCACGCCTTAAAGGAAAGCGGCGGATCGACGTAATCAGCGGTCGATTTGTTGATGGATCAGATTCAAAACCTCCAGTTCCATTCACATTGCACACCCATGACTCCCATTTGACCGATCCTGTTAATCTCCGCGCTATTTTTGCAGCATTGCAAACGAAACTCAATGATGGAAATGCCAGTATCACGCTCGTCTACCGGAGCGGTAAAGAAGAGAACAGCCGTATTCCAACTCAACATTCGCCGTAAACGCTGAAGGTAATCTCTAAGCGTTCCTTCGTTGAAATTCTAAATTTACGAGATCCTTGCTGTTCGATGACAACGAAGGAGATTTGCGTCTCATCCAAGAGGCTTTCGCAGCGTGCGGCCACTCATGCCGTCTAACTTGCAGCAACTCGATAAAGGCGGCGGTGCAAAATACACCAAGCCAAAACATTTGACCTCGTGCTTTCCGACATTGGCCCTCTATGCGAGGGTGCTGAACTCTTGCGAGTGATTCGAGGTGATGAGCGCCTACGAGCAACGCCAGTCATCGTGCTGAGTAGAATATTGGATCCGTCACAAGCGTATGAAGCGGGAGCAAATGCCTTTGTTTCAAAGGCCGCTGATCTCGATACGTTCTTTGCCCGCATAAGAGACGTTATGCATTTCTGGGTGAACGTAGCGGAGTTGCCATCAAGAAGCCCTCAGCGATTCACACTGTCTACGTCTCGTCTAATGGACCGATAACGGTATCCACTCCGGTATTTGTGTGTTCACCTTCTCTGCCGCATCGGAACGCAAAATGGCGGCACGAAAGGAACGGAATATCGCATCGTACTCTTCGTATGCAGAGCGTAGTTTTTGCAATTGGTCTGTTTGTTCCCGGCCCACGTCCGCGCATCTTTCTCCATTCTCGACACCGTAAATCGTGTGCCCCGTCAATTCACCTTCAAGGTAACACTGAAATTTGACAATTGGCCGGGGCTGTAGTCGCCCAATCTGTTTCGCGAGTCCTGATGCTCTCTTGCAGTCCTGTCGCGGGAATCGAATCGCCCGAGCATAACTTCCGCTGACGTTTGATGATTTCTTGACACCCAGAGTTTGGTGACGTTTCTAATCCAGTCAATCACGGTTTGGCAGCATCTCATTTTGCAATTGCAGCTTTCTTCGAAAACGGAAGATGGTGGGTTTACTCTTTACGACGTCGAAAACCAAGGGCACGCAAGCTGAGAGCGCGCAGGATGTTGGAAGCTGCGCACTTCCTGCTGTTAAATTGGTTGGCAAATAAGCGAACAGCTGATGCGGGCTCCGTTGCACGCGTGCATCTGATTGGATCTACATCCTTTTAGCTGATTCGTAGCGCTCTCCGGTGTGTTTGCTGTTCGAAAAGCAGATTGGGTCCCCGGTCGGGTTTCTAACCTAAAACCCATCAGTTAACAGCCGCCCGAGTGCCGGAGAGAAGTGCTTTGTTTGCAATGTGAGTTTTTGCCGCTCGGTCAAAAACTTTGCTCGATCGGCGATCCGGATTCGTAATTGCCAGGCTTACTTGCCGAGGTTCGGTATGCGGCGGGCGGAAAGCCTGCGATTCGATCACTCGAGAAATCATGATCAGCTGTCATTCATCTGGTGTGGTGCGCGGTCGAATGGGGATGGGCAGTGCTGGCTTGGTGATGGATCTCTTTTTCCAGCCCAGGTCTGGGGCGAACTGCCCGGTTCGGAGGACCAGATCGATGCGGGTACCGCTTTGCCAGCACTCAAGGGTCTGGGGCATCTGTCCGGGAGAAGAGGGTAATTGAATGACTCTCGGCAGTTGCTCGGGTCTTTTTGGCCTGCCTACCGTGATGGAAACGACTTTGGGGTATTTCGGCATGCCAGAGCATAGGCTGATGCGCGAGCCCGAAAGCCAGTCCGAACGAGGGCCGGTTTGGAGCGCCTAGCCGTTCCGGCGGGGAGCACCCGGACCAGTAAGCAGCGCCTGCGCAACATGCTGACCCCTCGGTTCGGTTCACATCCCGACTTGCTTTTTCTCAAGAACCGAGTGATGGATGTGGACGGTAGGGCTACGCATCGCGTGCCGTACCGGAAAGGGAGTGTAAACAACAATGCGATTTGAGATTACAGAGGATGGGCACATCCTGGCGATCGCGGAGGATCTAGCCAACGCCGAACGAAGCGTCCCCAGCTTTGCGAATAAACGAGAGCTGCAGGAGATTGCAAGCGCCTGGCCGATGAAGCGGCTGATCGAGATCTGGAACCACTTGCCCGGCGCGGCGCCCGTACAGAAGTTTGAGAACCGTCAGATTGCGATCGCGCGGATCTGGCGAGCGATTGGAGGTCCGAGTGAGCCGGCGGAGCGTACTGTCCCGAGCCGGAAGACGGCTTCCAAGCGGATTGCTTTTCGAGAGGGTTCGAAGGCTGCGCAGGTGTGCTCTCTGCTGTCGCGGCCTGAGGGAGCGACACTGAACGAGATCCGGAGCGCAACGGGCTGGCAGGCACATACGGTGCGTGGCTTTATCTCCCGAAACGTGGCGAAGCAGGGCCGGAAAATCCGTTCGTTTGAGAAGAACGGCGGGCGCGTCTACCGCGTCAAGGCGTAAGCTATCAAGCACAGCAGGAACGGAAGAGCCGCTGCTGCTCCTCCCAATCTACGCTTCGTGCAATGTGGCGTAACTGTCTTTCCGTTACGCAATCGGGGCCACGCAGCGTTTTCGGAAGGAACAGCAATGCCTCTTGGATCATGGGAGCTAAATTGGCAAGCATCATGATCTGGCACAAGCGAGGGCGCGTCACGTGCCCGAGTGCGGCTAGCTCCGCATAATTGCGAACCGAGCCTTGGTCGACGAGCCGCTGGAACTTGATCGCGAGCGCCATCAATCGGCTCACCCGCGCGACACGCCCTTGCTGTACCCGCTGTTCGCTCCTGTGGCGCACTCCAGGCCGGTTCGCAACCGGTAAGAGGTATTGGAATCGGCTGGCATCGCGCAGCGTAACTAGGACTTCCCGAGTGTTCGAATCGTAGCTGACGTGTTCGACCGACTGCTCGAGCAATAGCGTGCTCCGATCAGCAGTACCGAGAATGGGCTCGAGCTTGTCAAACAGCGACGATTCGAGATCGCTCGTCGCGACCGGTTTCTGACCGGCAGCGTGGTGGGCGCTTTTTGCCCGTGCGGCAGACGTAGTACATATGCCGGCCCCCGTGGCGAGAGGTGAAGCTCGCGCGCATCGGTTCTCCACATTGCGCGCAGTAGAGAAGACCCGAAAGGAGCGTGTCCAGCTTGTGATGGCGCCGCGCTCCTGCCCCACACTGGAGCTTGAGCTGCTCCTGGACTTGCGCCCATAATTCCCGGTCGACGATGGGCGGCTGTTCGCCGCCATACACCATCCCTTTGTGGCGGATCTGACCTATATATAAGACGTTACTCAACAGAGCACTGAGCCTGGATGGCGTGAAAACGCTAGCCGGATGATGCCGGCCGCGCCCGCTGGTCCAATCTTTCGTCCTCAGGCCTTTTACCGTCACTTCTCTCTGGGCTGACGCTAACGTCGAACACCCGGCGCAGATTGTAAAGATCTCTCGTACTCGTTCCGCTTCGGCCTGACCGATCACCAGCCGTCCGCCTTGCGGGTCTACGTCGTATCCGAGTACCGGAGCGCCTCCGACCCACTTGCCTTTGCGGCGGGCCGCCGACATCTTGTCGCGTGTGCGCTCGCTGATGATCTCCCGTTCAAACTGAGCAAACGATAACAGGATATTGAGGGTCAGCCGGCCCATCGAGGTTGTGGTGTTGAACTCCTGGGTCACGGAAACGAAACTGACGCCGCGCTTTTCAAATACAGATAACAGACGAGCGAAATCGAGCAAAGACCGGCTGAGCCGGTCTACCTTATAGACCACCACGCAATCGATCTGGCGGGCTTCAATGTCTTCGAGCAGTTGCTTCAGCGCGGGCCGGTCCAGGCTCGCTCCGCTGAACCCGCCGTCGTTGTAGCTCTTCCCAAGTGCGTGCCAGCCGTTTTGCTTCTGACTGAGGATGTAGGCTTCGGCGGCTTCGCGCTGCGCCTGAAGAGTGTTGAACTCTTGCTCCAGCCCTTCCTCCGTCGATTTGCGCGTATAGATCGCGCACCGAACCCCCGACGCGATCTCATTCATGACGCCACTCCTGCTTCAAGCCGAAAAAATGAAAGCCGTTCCAACGTGTGCCTGTCACGCGATATGCAATTGCGCTCAGCGAGGCATATTTCTTGCCGCAATAGGCAAAGCCGTGTGCCGTTACGGTCACGCGGATCGGCTGTGCCCGGTAGGATCGTTCGAGTACCGAACCGGCGGGCGGTAGCCGTGGATCGCGATTCTCGCTCTCGCGATGCGCATCGATCTCGCGCCAGAAGTGGCGCGGGCCTCGTAGCCTTAGATCTGCATCTTGAGCTACTGCCGAAGCCCGCTCGCGCGCTTGTTCGCTCAGATCTCCGGCCGCGTTCGCCTGCAACCGCCAGGCGACGCGCCGGAACAGATGCGCCCGATTCGACGACGGTGATTCTTCTCCGAACAGATCGCGGTAGCGTGCTTTGAGCTCCTTGGTTTTCAGCCTTCGTAAGCTCTCGATCTCCATCCCCAGTGCTTGGTCCATTCGCAGCGCCTTCCTCGTGAGACCTTTCCTCTCAGAGTCCATGGACGCTCCATTTGAAGACAAAAGCAAGAGCGTCTCTCGGCTACGAATGTTGCATCGAGGATGTGCATCGTGAGCGGTACAGAAAACGGAGCACGACGGCTGGGCGCCTGGCAGTAGAAATGAACGGCGAGCACAAAAACGACTGTGAAGTAAGCACAGAGACGGCTGGCTATTGCAGTCCCAGGCACGGTTGTTTCAGGCCACAGCCGCGCTCTAAGTCGTGTTTGCGTGCGGCGCACCACACAAAAATAGTGGTTTTCAGCATCCTTTGTGAAGCACAAACCCAATGTTTACAGGGTTAAGCTCACATTAATACCGTTTCCCCTTCTTATTTATATAGCGCGGTAAAAACTCGGGCCTTCCAGGGCTTCCTGCCGGGCTCGAGGCCAAATCGATCGCCTACAGCCCACGGCTCATCACAGAAATTTAACGCGGCGCGACGCGGCTTTTAACGCGAGAATGCTCGCGCTAACGCGGCAGTTTAACGCGGGACTGATTTGCGCGAAGAACTCCGGGAGGCCGTGCCCATAGCCGTAATCGCTTGATTTTGCATGGCTTTACGCTCTACACCGCTCCACAGCCACCCAAAAGCCAGCATCCCGTTTGCGTTATTTTGCGTTATTTTAACGCGGCTGATGAAAAACACTCTCTTAGAGAGCGAGAGCGCCCTTTGCATCGGGGACCCACTCTGCTTTTCGAACATCAAAGGTACTGGAGAGCGCTGCGAATCAGCGAAAAGGATGTAGATCCAATCAGATGCACGCGCTGCATCACTCGGCTTCGGTATGCCGGTCCGCGCATTCAGCGCTAGACAAATTCAGTTCTCGTTGGATTTCGAATATGGAAGCAGTGTCCGACAGTGGTCCGGTGTGCTATCGAATATGTTGCACGGCCATGGAGCGTGAAACGATCACCTTTGCGATAGCTGTCGGTCGTCATCCCGGATCCTGGCTGACGCGCTCGAGTCCAAATTCTAGTGAATCGAAGAACCTTCTTAGCTGCTGGGGCGGCACTGCCGCTCTTGAATGCCGCGTCGCATGACAGCACGCGCCCGGATACAGTGCTGGCGGGGACTAACGCTCTCGCCGAAGCCGGGGATCTGGCCATGAGGATGGTCGAGAACATAAACGACTATGCACTGCGCATAACTGCTGAATCCATCAGCAACCGTGCTGCACTCTGGAAGAGAAATTACGACTCGCCGGAAGCATACGAACGATCTGTCGCAGCGAATCGCGAACACTTGAGGGAGATCATCGGCGCAGTCGATCCGCGACTTCCGATTACCTCTCTCGAATTCGACACGACGACGTCAACATCAGCGCTCTTGTCGTCAAACATGCGCTACAAAGCTTTCTCTGTGCGCTGGCAGGTTTTCCCGGATGTGACTGCCGAAGGTTTGCTGTTGGAACCGGCCAGGCAAGCCGTGGCGCGTGTCGTGGCTATTCCCGACGCGGATCAATCGCCCGAAATGCTGGCGGGGCTCGAAAGCGGGCCCGACTCCGCTTCGCAGTTTGCCAGGAGTCTGGCCGAGAACGGCTGTCAGGTTGTCATCCCCATTGTCATCAACCGCAGCGACACCTGGTCGGGCATTCCAGGAATTCGCATGACCAATCAGCCGCATCGCGAATGGATCTATCGCATGGCCTTCGAAGCAGGCCGGCACATTATCGGTTACGAAGTTCAGAAAGTGCTGAGTGCGGTCGATTGGTTCACGCACGAGAATAGCGCCGGTGCTGTTCCGATAGCAGTGATCGGCTACGGAGAGGGCGGTCTGCTGGCGTTGTATAGCGCTGCCACCGATGTTCGAATCGAAAGTGCTGTGGTGAGCGGATACTTCGAATCAAGGCAGGAGCTATGGAAAGAGCCGATCTACCGCGACGTTTGGGGATTGCTCCGGGAGTTCGGCGACGCTGAACTCGCCAGCCTGATTTCTCCGCGAGCGCTTGTTGTAGAGGCCTGCCATGGACCGGAAATCAGCGGTCCACCGACAGAGACTCCCGATCGCAAAGGTGCCGCACCAAGCGGACGGCTTACGACTCCAGCCCTCGACGATGTGCGGAGAGAGGCGGAGCGGGCACGCATGTTCTACCAGAACCTTAGGGCAGACGAAAACTTCCATCTCGTTGTGAGCGGTGACGGCAAAGGATCGCCCGGCTCGGAAGAAGCACTCAATGCTCTCTTTCGCACTCTCAAGCTAAATGTCACTCTGGCGTCTCCGGAGTTGGCTCCGGAGAAGGTCAGTCACGCGATTGATGGCAGCGAGCGAATGCATCGCCAATTCAATCAATTGGTCGCGCAGACGCAGGCAATCCTCCGGGAGTCGCCGGCACGGCGAACCGAATTCTGGTCGAAAGCTGATTCTTCCTCGCCTGCCCGCTGGCAGCAGACCACAGCTTCGTACCGCGATTACATCTGGAAGGAAGTGATCGGGCAACTACCTGCGCCGTCAATACCGGCCAACCCGCGTACGCGTCTGATATACGATGAACCGAAGTTCCGTGGATACGAGGTGCTTCTCGATGTCTGGCCAGGTGTGTTCGCATACGGCATTTTGCTCCAGCCGAAGAACCTGAGGCCAGGCGAGCGCCGGCCGGTTGTGGTCTGCCAGCATGGCCTAGAAGGACGCCCTCAGGATGTCGCAGATCCGAAGATCGATTCGCACTTCTATCATCACTTTGCCGCTCGTCTCGCCGATGAGGGCTTCGTCACGTATGCTCCACAGAATCCTTACATCGGCCAGGACCGCTTCCGAATCATTCAGCGCAAAGCGCATCCAGTCAAACTGTCCCTGTTCTCGTTTATCATCGGCCAGCACCAACGGACACTGGAGTGGTTAGTCACGTTGCCATTTGTTGACTCGCAGCGCATTGGCTTCTACGGGCTCTCCTACGGCGGCAAAACGGCTGTTCGCGTGCCGCCGCTGCTGAATGACTATGCCTTGTCCATCTGCTCGGGTGATTTCAATGAGTGGGTTTGGAAGACGACCAGCGCGGATTCTTCATACAGCTACATGCTGACTCAGGAGTACGACATGCTCGAATTCGATTTCGCTAATGTCGTAAGCTACTCCGATCTCGCAGATCTGATGGCGCCGCGGCCCTTCATGGTCGAGCGCGGGCATCTGGACACGGTTGCTCCCGACGAATGGGTGGCGTATGAGTATGCAAAGGTGCGCCGGTTCTACGACGTCAACATGCAGCTGCCGAATCGTAGTGCAATCGAGTTCTTCACCGGTCCTCACACCATCCATGCGCAGGGGACATTCGAATTCTTGAGGCAGCACCTGCGCTGGCCGCCAACTACGAGCTGAGGCGGAAGCCTAACGAAACCGAATCAACTCCGGTCCTGCCCTTCTATCTCGAATGCCCAGGCGAATTGACACGGACGTTTGGCTGGATCCTGGAGAACGGACGGCAAGCTAATAACCCATCCGCGATTGCTGTCTTCTCGCCATGTAAGCGGCTGCGCAAAGCCCAACAGACGAATCGAGGAGCCTGCTTTGGGACGAACCGTGCGGATCGCCAGTTCTTCTCCCGGCCAATTCATCGCGAACGCGTACACGAACCGGTTATCCTTGCTGCGGCTGAAGCGTAACTGGTCGCCTTCGCGCCAAAGTGCTGCAGCGCGCGGCCGCGTGCCGTAAATGGCGCTGCTGTTTGTGTGAAGCCAGCGCCCTCCCTCTTTGAGTTGTGACACCGCTTCGGGGTGGAACTTGCCGCTGCCATCGGGCCCCACTCCGATCTGAAAGTTTCCACCTTTCGCCACCGTGTCTACAACGTTCCTGACGATCCAGGCAGCGCCTTTGTAGTTCTCGGCATGTGGATCGTAGGAGAAAGATGAAGCAAGCGGATAGATGACCATCCAGGGGATGTCGGTATTCTCTTTGCTTCCTGGAACGAAGCCCTCGGGCGTGTAGTAGTCGCCGTAGTTGCCGATCCCGCGCGCTCGCAACATTACATCCGGCTGAATTTTCCGGAAATGAATGACGGTCTGGCGCAGTTGCGGCCAGACCGCCGGACCGAACCACATATCCAGCGAAAGCATGTCGATGCGGCCGTAATTAGAAAGCAGTTCGGTTAGTTGCGCGCGGTGACGCGCCATCATGCGCCGTACCTCGGCGGAGCTTGGATCGGCGACCATGGTCCGGGTCTCGCCGTTTCGGCGGTTCTGCTCGGGTGCAAGGCCGGTGAGGTGCTGTTCGGAGGGAACTTGTAGCGGGTGAAAACAATATGGGCGAAAGTCGGCGTCGTACCAATCAGGGTGCGAGAAGTACAACGCGATTTTCAGATTCCGGCGGTGGCCGGCTGCGCAAAGCTCTTTGACGACATCGCGGCGAAACGGCGTCTCCATGATGCTATAGGCGAGATCGCAGGACTCGATTTTCGGTGCCCCGGACGCGTTCCAATTCACACGCGAGCGCACACGCGTTTGGGTATCGAACATCGAGAAGCCTTCATGATGCTTTGTGGTGAAGGCGAACATCTTGCAGCCGGCTTCAGAGAACAGATTCGTCCATTCATCCGCATCGAAGCCGGTGGGATTCCAGGATCGATAGATCTCGTTGTACTTCGCACGTTGTTCGAATGACATGGTCAGATACGGCCAGGACTCATTCGCTTGCTCCCTAGTCGAGTAAATGCCCCAGTGCACCCGCACACCGACCTTCACGTCTCGAAAGGCCTCATATGCTTGCGGCGGCGCCCAACTGTATTCGGGGACGGGAACGTCCTCGACATAAGACTTTACTTGCCTGTAATGGCTATCGGTTTCGGGCAACCGGTGCCGCACCGCACTCCCGGAGTCTAGAAGCCGCGCAGCGGAAAGACCGGCTAATGTCGATTGCAGAAAATGCCGCCGGAGCATGACAAGTCAACACTACAACAGTGCGCCGAAGCACCTTAGCGCAGCGATGCCGTTGGCAAATCGGTGTCTAACACTGAATCGGTAGACAGCCGGCCGAATCTGCGCCGGCCTGGTGCAAGTGTCGACATCCGGTCAGCGCCCGCGTTTAGGTTCACCGGACAATTCTGCCAACTCATCTGGGCATTCTTCTCTGCTGAGAAAGCATAATGAGCCGGTACTCGCGCTTCGTGGATTGGAGGCGTGCGCCCCTCTGAGCGGATGACTGTGTTGCAAATAGGCGCGGATGATCTGTTAACGTGAAGCTCGATGGTTTGCAAGCGAGCAGCACTGTTCCGAGGACGACATTTTACGGATGAGATTATCGTGCTCTGTGTTCGCTGGTACTTGCGTTATTCCCTCAGCTATCGCGATCTGACGGAGATCATGTGGGAGCGGAACCACTCGATGGATCCATCTACGATCTGGAGATGGGTGCAGCGGTATGCTCCAGAATTGAATGTG
>JBPCJX010000085.1:0-61259 GCA_051004875.1 Bryobacteraceae bacterium | reverse complement strand
CTGGACCCCATCCCGGCATCAAAGGTCCTGTCTGACCCACTCGAATTTGCAGAATTGGACAAACACAACTCAAGTTCATCAAATTTCACCGCGACGACCTAAAAACATTTCTGGATGAGATTGCAACCGTGAAGGATCATGCTGCCTGAACCGCTGACCAAGCCTGATATACGCTATCTGCTTTCGGTCGGGAGGCATATGGCGCGCGATCGGTTTCAGAAGGGCTACATTGAAGACACGAGCAAGTCCGGAGCGAAGAAGCCCAAATGGAAGGGCCACTACTGGATCTATGAACGCCAGGCGGATGGCAGCGAGAAGCGGGTCCACAAGAGCACCGATCTTGGTCCGAAAAAAGCGCTGCGTAAATGGGAGGCTGAAAAACGCCTCGAGCAGCACATCGAGAAACAGACGAAGCAGAGTACCGGTAGTACCATCACTGTCTCAAGCCGAGAACTGACGGTGCGCTGGTTTTTCGAGAACCGGTTCCGGCCGATGATGGAACCGAAATGGAAGGAGAGCTCGCGCAAAGAATTGATCGGCAATATCGAGCGTTACGTGCTTCGGCTGATCGGCGACACGCCGCTGGTACAGCTTGATAAATTTATGCTGCAGATGCACGCGAACGAGCTGGCACAGAAATACTCGGAGAGCGTCGTCGAAAAATACATGGTCTGGACGAACGCCATTCTCGAAGAGGCTCTCGACCAGGACCTTATCGCGAAGAACCCCGCACGCAAGCTCGAGAAGCCGCAGACAAGGCCCGTCAACAAACGGACCGCCAAGGAGCCCGAAATCCGGGTGATCATGCAGTGCATGGAGGGCCAGGTCCGGCTCGTGCTGATGATTTCGTTCGTGCTGGGCTTGCGGCCCGGGGAAGTGCTGGCGTTGCGGTGGGATGACGTCTTCGACGGCGCCCTTCGAATCGACGAAGCCACCCGCTACGGCAAAATCTATTCGCCGAAGAGCGATGCGAGTGCCGCCTCCGTATGGTTGCCGGCCGAAATGAAAGCGGAACTTGAGATATTCAGGCCAAAAGGCGCGAAGCTGTCAGACTTCATCTTTCCGAACACCCTCGGCAAACCGTACCGGCTCGACAACTTCCGCAAACGCCTGCTCAAACCGGCGCTCGAGCAGGCCAAAGAGAAAGCGCGATCGCTTGGGCTTGAGGACAGCGAATCGCTGAAAGAGATCACGTTCCAGGTCTGCCGGCGAAGCTGCGGGACACTGATGCAGCGCCATGGCAATGTGAAAGACATCCAGGCGCATCTAAGGCACGCCCAGGCCAGCACGACGGCTCGGGGTGTACATCCAGCAGATACCCGAGAGCGTCCAGAACGCTGTACATTCGCTCTACAGGGAGTTGTTCGGCGTGGGGCAGGGAAGCGAGAAAGTGCAGTGAATATGCGAACGATGAGGACGTCTGCGCGGCGTAAACCGCGTTCCATCACCACGAAAGCTTTGCACCAATTGATCACAATTGATCACGATTTTGATCACTTAAACCGAGTTGCTACATGCAGGCTTGTATGTGTAGGTATATGAAAGGGAATGGTGGGCGCGACAGGACTCGAACCTGTGACCTCCTGCGTGTGAAGCAGGCGCTCTAACCAGCTGAGCTACGCGCCCGGAAGAACTGTAGCCTTGATTCTAAACCACGGACTACTCTCCCGTATGAACCGCGCGACTATGTAACCCTAAGGCTTCATGAATCCCTCGAAATTTCATATCCTCTATTCTGATGTGGGCGGCGTCTTGGGTACGAACGGCTGGGATACACGGCTCCGGCAGAAAATTGCCGAGCACTTCAACGTCGAGCCCGACGACATAGAGAGCCGGCATCATTTGGTGTTCGATAGCTACGAGCGTGGACATATGGGCTTTGAAGATTATTTACGCTGTGTGTTTTTCGACGTGCCGCGTGGGTTCACCGTAGAAGAAGTTCGCGATTACACTTATAATGAATCCGTCGCTTGGCCCGAAAACATTGACTTCTTGAAGCGGACTAAAAGCTCGAATGGACTCAAAATTGCGCTCATCAGCAATGAAGGACGCGGCCTCACAGAGCACCGGGTCAGCAAGTTCCAATTGCGTGAGCTCGCGGAATTTATGATCTTTTCGAACTGTGTCGGCTACCGCAAGCCGGACCGCGAAATTTGGCGCCTCGCGCTGGACCTGGCGCAGACCAAACCGCATGAATCGATTTATCTCGACGATCGAAAAATGTTCGTCGATATCGCGGCGGATATGGGATTCACAGCCGTTCACTACGTTTCACTCGAAGATACGAGTAAACGGCTGCGAGAATTAGGATTGGTCGTGTAGATGAAGCGTTTACTTCAACTGTTTATTCACTTCATCCCAGTTGACGACGTTCCACCAAGCTGAAATGTATTCAGGACGCCGATTCTGATATTTCAGATAGTACGCGTGTTCCCAAACATCTAAGCCGAGAATCGGCTTCTTGCCTTCCATTAAGGGACTGTCTTGATTGGCAGTTGAGACGATTTCAAACTGGCCAGAATTACCTTTGACGAGCCACGCCCACCCTGAACCAAAGCGGCCCGTAGCCGCTGCATTGAACTTTTCTTTGAACGCTTCGAAGTTGCTGAAATTGGAAGTAATGATGTTTTGGATTTCACCTTTCGGGGCGCCACCGCCGTTTTTCGACATGAGCTTCCAAAAAAGTGAGTGATTAGCGTGTCCACCCCCATTGTTTCGAACAGAGGTCTTGATGGCTTCTGGAACCGCGGCACAATTATTAGCGAGCAACTCCTCAATTGACCTGTTCGCGAGGTCCGGCGCTGATTCCAGAGCCTTGTTCAAGTTCGTGACATAAGTCCCGTGATGTTTGTCGTGATGAATTTCCATCGTCGCCTTGTCGATGTGTGGCTCTAGAGAGTCGGCGGGGTAGGGAAGCGGTGGAAGTGTAAATGCCATTTTTGTTCTCCGAGTTCTTGGATTGTGCTCCTGAATAAATAGTTTCCGTTAACCGATACCGAAATTCGGGGCGGGTAATAGCCAGGCACGGCCGAACAGCGCAGGTCTCAGGCTCGATAAACAGTGCTACCAGCAACGATCGTTTCGATGACAGTCAAGGATCGCGCTCGATCATCCCAGCGGAACCGAACAAAATCGGCCTTCTCGCCCGGAGAGAAACCACGCTGACGTCCGGCTATTCGTGCCACGCGCGCCGGATTGATGGTCGCCATGGCAAGAGCTTCACGTAATGAAACGCTTCCCAATCGAATGGCGTTGCCGATCGCATGATCCATGCGGAGACTCGAGCCAGCAAGCCGAGTACCCCCGCACAATACGACGCGTCCATCGGCGCGAAGTTCTACCTCAACTTGCCCCAAGCTGTAAAATCCTGGATCACACATTGCCGGCATGACTGCATCGGTAACCAGAACAGATCGCTCGACTCCTTTGGCGCGAATGGCGGCCGTGAAGAAAGGGCTCGGAATGTGGATGCCATCAAGAATGAAACTGGGGCTCAGGCGGTCTGCCGCGAGTTGATCCCAGACATAGTTTTGTGTCTTTGGGAGAGTCGAATGCGCGCCGTTACCCAGATGAGTCGACATCGTCGCCCCCGCGCTGATCGCGGCCGTGATTTGCTCCGATGTGGCTTTCGTGTGACCTATACTCGCGACCACGCCAGAGCGCACGAGTTCACTTATGTATGACGGCGCTTCCTCCCACTCCGGCGATAAAGTCACCAGCCGGACATGCCCGTTTGCAGCATCCTGCCATCGCTTGAACTCTTCGATATCGGGAGGCCTTACGTGCTCGACTGGATGCGCGCCGCGTGGGCCATCCTCGGGCGAGATATGAGGGCCTTCCACATGAAAGGCTTCAATCGCGTTTGCCTCTGGCATTCCGTTCCGGCCAAGGTTTTCCTTTGCAGACGCGAGGTTTCGAAGAGCGCTGATCATGTACTCTTTGTATCCGGTAATTACCGTGGGAAAGAAACGAGTCACTCCGGTCACGAACATCCTTCGGATGGACTGAGTGATTGCCTCATGCGAGGCTAACGGATCGTTGTAGTCAACCCCGGCAAAACCGTTCACTTGTAGGTCGACAAATCCCGGAGCAAGAAATTCGTCAACTTCCGGTGGGTGAATGAGTTCGTCAACCGCCTGAATCGCCGTGTCGAACTCGACCTGTAAAATCGACGGCGTGCCGGCGACTCTTCCCGTTAGATGCGTTTTCACTAAGCTGTCACTCCTAGATCCCGACATGAAACGCCTTCCTTGTTTTTTTCACAACTTAAGCACAGGCAGCGCCGCATAAGTTCGCAACAAATGGCGGGATAAAAGATGTTGAAAAGGCCACGTTCTTCGCGCAATAAGACTAGCGTTTGACGGACGCCTGAGGTAAAAGATGAATAGATCCGGCGCGGGTGTCGGACCGGCAGGTAATCTCGGGGGAGGTGGCTGCAGGTTCGGTGCTCGCGGCTGGACCAAAAGTCAAGGTTGGACTAGCCTGTGCTGGTTCAAAACTCGGGGCAGAAATTGGATCCATCGAGCCACCACGGTTCGGAAGTGAACGGTTTCTGCCCTGTAGGTCTGTTTGCACCGCAAGAGTAGGCAAACTGAGTTTAGGCGCCGACCGGCTCGGGCTCAGGTACGCCTGACACGGGCAGCAACCAGCCGAATTCATCGGCAATCTCACCCTTCACGATTTCGAAAAAGCGGCGCTGAATTCTTTGTGTGATGGGTCCGCAGCGACCGTCGCCGACAACGATCCGGTCGACAGAGCGGATGGGGGTAACTTCTGCCGCGGTGCCTGAAAAGAACGCCTCGTCGGCAATATAGAGCATTTCGCGAGGAATGATGGTTTCAATCACAGGTATTCCCAGCTGTTCGGCGATTTTCACTATCGTGTCGCGAGTAATGCCAGGTAAAACGGAAGCTCCTAGCGGTGGTGTAAGCACCTTGCCGTTCCGAATCACGAAGATGTTTTCGCCCGATCCCTCGCTCACATACCCCGCGTCGTCTAAGGCAATCCCTTCGTCGTATCCGTTGATGTCGGCTTCCATACGGATGAGTTGCGAATTCATGTAATTTGCGCCCGCTTTCGCCAGCGCTGGCAGCGTGTTCGGCGAAATGCGCGTCCAGGAGGAGACGCACACATCCACTCCATTCGCCAGGCAGTCTTCACCCAGATAACTGCCCCACTCATAGCAGGCCATGTAGGTGTCAATGGGATTATTCTTCGGCAGAACACCCACATCACCATATCCGCGCAGAGTAATTGGCCGAATGTAACAGGATCGGAGCTTATTGGCTCGGATCACGTCGATCATGGCCGCCGTAAGTTGATCGACAGAATATGGCAGGTCCATGCGGTAGATTTTGGCGGAATCCCGCAGTCGTCGCGCATGGTCCGCCGCCCGGAAAATTGCAGAACCCTGCTCCGTGTCGTAGCAGCGGATACCCTCGAAGACCGAACTGCCATAGCTCACGACGTGGGCAAGAACGTGAATCTTGGCGTCGTCCCAGGGAATGAGCCGACCGTTATACCAGATCTTCTCAGTAGCCTGTAACATGCTGCGATTATAGCGGAGCCGAACGTTCTCTGCAGCTTCGCGGTCGAGTTAAAGTGCCGGTGTATTGTAAGGTGCAGCGGATGCCTTGAAACAGCGGCAGTCTGCGACCATTGTAAAGAGATATGAAAGACGAAAAAAAACAAGAAACTGATTTGCGGGACAAGGACGAAGAGGCCGAAGAGCGACCGATCCCCTCACAGGCGGAAGGAGATCTCGAAACAATAGAAGAGGATTTGAAGCAGAAAGCGAAACAGCAAGGGCGCGCTTCTTCCGGTAAGCGGGAAGCAGGGAAACCCTGAACATCTCTGAGTGGGGTGCCGTTCGCGACTAATGATAGAAGTCTCAGGCCAGCCACTCACACTCGAGCAGATCGTTTCAGTCTCGATCGGTAAGGCTCAAACTTTTCTGCCCGCTGGAGCGCGTCAACGCATTCAGGCATCTCGAGAGGTAATCGAAGAGCTCCTTCGTCAGAACCGAGTGGTGTACGGCGTAAACACAGGCTTTGGAAAGCTATGTGACGTGCGGATTCCTTCATCCGAGCTCGAATCACTTCAGCTGAACCTCGTTCGCAGTCATGCTTGTGGAGTGGGAGAACCGCTCTCGGAAGCAGAGACGCGTGCCACCATGCTGCTCCGTGCCAATGTACTCGCACTAGGAAATAGTGGATGCAGAGTTGACCTTCCAGAAACCTTGTTGCGAATGCTAGAGCGGCGAGTTCACCCTGTCATCCCTGAAAAGGGTTCGGTCGGTGCCAGCGGAGATCTCGCGCCCTTAGCTCATCTGGCGTTGTCGATGATCGGGGAAGGGAAGTCTTGGTTTCGAGGGCAACAGCTCGCGGGCGAAGAGGCTTTGCGCGCTGCCGAGATTGCTCCAGTCCGTCTGCTCGCCAAAGAGGGTTTGGCCCTGCTGAATGGAACACAGGCAATGTGTGGAGTCGGAGGGCTCGCTCTGTACCGTGCCCAGAGAGCGGCCGCACTCGCTGACCTCGCAGGCGCGATGAGTCTTGATGCGCTGCGCGGCACGCCAGTAGCGTTTGACGATCGAATCAACAAAGCGCGACCGCATCCTGGACAAACGGCTTCGGCGGCCCATTTGCGAGATCTACTCGCGGACAGTGAAATTCGCCGCTCGCATCTGACGAATGATCCGCGTGTGCAGGATGCCTATAGCCTGCGCTGTATGCCTCAGGTGCATGGGGCGGTTCGCACTGCTCTTCAACATGCGCGCGATGTGACCGAGATCGAAAGTGGCTCGGCAACCGACAACCCGCTGGTCTTCGCCGATACGGGAGAGGTCTTGAGCGGTGGGAATTTCCACGGAGCACCGTTGGGAATGGTCTACGATTACGCGGCTCTTGCGCTTACTGATTTGATGAGCATCAGCGAGCGCCGCATCGATCGGCTGGTCAACCCCGATCTGAATGAAGGGCTCCCCCCATTTTTGAGCTCTCATCCCGGCACTTCGTCGGGCTACATGATCGCTCAAGTATGTGCTGCTTCACTATTGAACGAATCGAGAATACTCGCGCATCCAGCGAGCATCGACAATGTTCCGACCTCCGGCGGCAAAGAAGATCACGTATCGATGGGAATGACTTCGGCGCTTAAGCTTCGTCAGATTACGTGGAATGCCGAACGTGTAATCGCTATCGAACTGCTCGCCGCCGCCGAGGGTTTGGATTATAGAGCACCGCTCCGCTCGTCAAGACAGATCGAGCACGCGCGCGAAAAGATTCGTTCTTTGGTATCGCGGTTGACTGAGGATCGACCGCTCTCGCCCGATATTGAATGCATGGCCAGAGCGATTCGCGACGGAGATTTTGATGAATTCATGTCATAGAGGGAGTAGCGAGGCCGTCCATGATTGAAGCAATTACGGAGATCACCGCGCCGCGTGGAACAACGCTGAGCTGCAAGGGATGGCACCAGGAAGCCGCGATGCGGATGTTGATGAACAATCTGGACCCAGCAGTGGCGGAAAAACCCGAGAGCCTGATCGTCTATGGCGGAACGGGCCGTGCCGCGCGGAATTGGGAGTGCTTCCATGCCATCGTCCGGTCGCTGCGAACTCTCGAAAATGACGAGACCTTATTGGTGCAGTCGGGCAAACCGGTCGGCGTATTCCGGACCCATTCAGAGGCGCCGCGTGTTCTGATAGCAAACGCAAACTTGGTTGGCCGCTGGTCAAATTGGGACGAGTTTCACCGCTTAGAGAAGCTCGGATTGACGATGTATGGCCAGATGACGGCGGGTTCCTGGATCTACATCGGGAGCCAGGGCATCGTGCAGGGCACGTACGAAACTTTCGCCGCGGCCGGCCGAAAACACTTTGGAGGTCAACTGGCGGGAAAGCTCATCGTCTCCGGCGGTATGGGAGGAATGGGAGGAGCGCAGCCGCTTGCGGCCACAATGAATGGCGCTTGCTTTCTGGGCATCGACGTCGACGCTGCGCGAATCGAGAAACGCGTTGCTACGAAGTATTGTGACTATCTCGCTCGCAGCCTGGACGAGGCATTTTCGCTTCTTGACACGGCACGCGGTAAAGAACGCGCGATCTCGGTTGGACTTTTGGGTAACTGCGCGGATGTTTTGCCCGAACTCGCCCGGCGAGGTATTGTCCCCGACATAGTGACCGATCAGACTAGCGCGCACGATCCCCTCCACGGTTATGTGCCCAACGGGATGACGCTCGAAGCGGCTCTAGCGCTTCGTGAGCGCGATCCAGACGAATACATTCGTCGATCCATGGATGCAATGGCAAAGCACGTTAAAGCAATGCTCGCTTTGCAGCGCGCCGGGTCGGTAACTTTCGATTACGGTAACAATCTTCGAACCCAGGCCAAGAGCGCGGGGGTGAATGACGCGTTCGATATTCCCGGTTTTGTGCCCGAATACCTTCGCCCCATGTTTTGCGAGGGAAGAGGACCATTTCGTTGGGTCGCTTTGTCTGGAGATCCCGAGGATATCCGCAAGACCGATCGTCTCGTTCTTGAGATGTTCCCTGACAATGACGACTTGCGACGCTGGATTCATTTAGCAGGAGAGCGAATTGCATTTCAGGGTCTGCCTGCACGAATCTGCTGGCTTGGCTATGGAGAGCGTGCGCAATTTGGGCTTCGCATTAACGATCTGGTTCGCTCGGGAGAAATAAAAGCTCCTATCGTAATCGGTCGCGATCATCTCGATACGGGCTCTGTGGCTTCTCCTTACAGAGAGACCGAAGGCATGCGCGATGGCTCAGATGCAATTGCGGACTGGCCTCTGCTCAATGCGCTGATCAACACGGCAGCCGGAGCTTCGTGGGTTTCCATTCATAACGGCGGTGGCGTGGGTATCGGCTACTCACAGCACGCAGGCATGGTGATTGTGGCGGATGGCTCGGCCGAATGCGCCCGGCGTCTCGAGCGAGTACTCACGTCCGACCCTGGCAGCGGCATCATGAGGCACGCGGATGCGGGTTATGAAAAAGCCATCGATGTCGCGAAACGGAACCATCTCAATATTCCGATGGCCCAGTGAATGGTACGTGAGTCGCGGCCCATTGCCATCGTAAATTGTGGTCAGCTGGTGACGCTCGCTGGGCCGGCCCGGCCACGAGTGCGCCAGGAATTGAAAGAACTTTCGATCATTGCGGACGGAATCATGCTTGTCCGCAATGGAAGGCTCGAAGCAGTCGGGCCGCGGGACGAGGTTGAACACCGAAAGACTCCTGAGTATGAAGTCATCGATGCGGGCGGGCGGGTTGTTCTTCCAGGATTTGTGGATGCGCACACTCATCCGGTCTTCGCAGGGACCCGTCTCGATGAATATGAGCTTCGAGCAAGTGGTGCAACGTATCAAAAGATAGCCGAAGCCGGAGGCGGAATTCGCTCCACCGTTCGAAAAACCCGGGCAGCATCGGAAGATGAGCTGCTGACAGCAGCTAAGCGCTATTCAGATTGGTTCCTTCGCACTGGCACTACGACCATCGAAGCGAAGTCGGGCTACGGATTATCGCTTGAGCATGAGCTGAAGATTTTGCGAGTTATTCGAAGGCTGGGTGAAACAACCGGTCTAGAGTGTGTGCCTACCTTCTTGGGCGCGCATGAAGTACCGGACGAGTACCGCGGAAGAGCGAATGAATATGCGGATCTCGTCATACACGAAATGCTTCCGAAAGTCGCGGACCTGCAACTGGCAAAGTATTGCGACGTGTTTTGCGGGCCGAGTGTGTTCGACGTGCCTACATCGACGAGAGTTCTCGGCGCCGCTCGTAAGCTTGGTTTTGGGCTGCGGGTTCATGCCGATCAACTTTCCAGATCCGGCGCGTCCGAAATGGCCGCAGAGCTTGGCGCAATTACAGCCGATCACCTGGAGCAAATCGAGCAACTGGAAATCGAAGCATTATCCGCAGCCGCTGTGCAGCCCGTTTTACTTCCTGCGTCGGTTTATACGTTGGGATCGCGACGATTTGCCCCTGCGCGCACCATGATCGACGCGGGACTTGCCGTTGTTCTGGCCACGGATTTCAACCCTGGGTCGTCGCCCACTCCGTCGATTCCATTCGTACTCTCACTCGCCTGCACCCAAATGCAAATGACTCCCGCTGAAGCAATCATTGCAACAACGATCAATGCCGCATATAGCCTCGGCCGCGGCCATGTCATTGGTTCGCTTGAGGCAGGGAAGCGCGCTAACTTTGTGATCCATGATTGCGACGACTATCGCGAGATCGCTTATTTTGTGGGTATTGAGTCTGCACATGCTGTTTTCGTCGACGGTAAGCAGGCAGACCTGAACCGATGAACGATAAGGGCGAGACGGGCTGGCTGGCCGACCTCATCTATCTCAAGGGTAGGTTCGAGAGTGGTTACGCCATGTTTGTCGATGAGACCGGGCGGATCACCCGCTTTTCGAACGCTCCGGTTGATTTGGCCGTTTCGCGTAAGCTCCCGAATCGCGCCATTGTCCCGGGACTTATCAATTGCCACTCACATTCTTTTCAACGCGTAATTCGTGGCCGCACTGAACATCGGACAACAGCCAATCGAGATACGTTCTGGACCTGGCGAGAGGCGATGTATCACGCGGCAAATCTGCTGTCGCTCGAAGATATTTATCATGTGGCGCGGATGGCGTTTCTCGAGATGCTGATGTCTGGCATTACGACTGTAGGCGAGTTCCACTATCTGCATAATGCGCCTGACGGGTCACGCTACGACGATCCCAATTTGCTGGGGACACAGGTATTACGAGCAGCGCACGAAGTTGGTATTCGCATCGCCTTATTGCGAACTGCGTACGCACGCGCCGGTTGGAGAAAGGCTGCAAATCCCGGTCAAGCGAGATTCACTACGAACCAGCCAGAAACTTTCTTGGAAGATACCGACGCACTGCTTGGAGCAATCCCGAAATATTCAACGCCGGGCTTTGCTTGGTTGGGCATCGCACCCCACAGTATTCGGGCAGTGCCGATTGAGTATTTGGCGATGATCACGGACTATGCCCACCAGAACGGATTGCCTGTGCATATGCATGTAGCGGAACAACCCGCTGAGATCGACGAATGCCTAGCTGAGCATGGACTTCGTCCGATAGAGCTGCTCAAAAAGCGCAACATAATCGATTCGTCTTTTACGGCTATTCACGCCATTCACATCACCGAAGCTGAGGTCAGATTTCTCGGCAATGCGAAAGCCCACGTGTGTGCCTGTCCGACAAGCGAGCGGAACCTCGGTGACGGCGCAGTTCCGGCGGATCGCCTCGCGCAAGCGGGGGTGAATATCTGCTTCGGCTCCGATAGCAACGTGCAAATTGACCTTCTCGAAGACGCCCGGTTATTGGAATATCACCTGCGGATGAACAAGCTCGAACGAGCCGTTCTCGCCCCGGGGTCGGGTGAAGATCAGTTAGCGCAATTCTTGTTTTCAAGCGCCACGGAGACAGGGGCAGCCGCGCTAAAAGCACCAGGAGGCAGTCTGGAGGTTGGTCGCCCTGCGGACTTCTTCACAGTCGATCTCAGTGATGTCTCTATTGCCGGAGCCGGGCACAAATCTCTGTTGAACAATGTTGTCTTTTCGCTAGAGCGCACCGCTGTACGCGACGTTTTCGTGAACGGGGAAGCGGTAGTTCAGGATGGTCACCACCCGCTTCAGGACACAGTTCTCAGCGAGTTTGAAGCGGTTCAGCGCCGCCTCTGGAAGTAACCAATGAAGCCCGCGCCTGAAATCCTAATCGATCTTGTCTCGATCCCTTCGGTTTCATCGATGAGCAACCAACCCGTTATCGAGTATGTCTTGCAGTATCTCGACGGGACGGATTGGCGAACGGATCTTTATTCTTACCGCGATGAGAAGGGAACTGAGAAAGTCAATTTAATAGCGCAGACCAAATAGGGCCTTCCTGATACCGCTGAGTTGGCGTTGGTTTGCCATACCGATACTGTCCCGTTTGATCCAGCCTGGAAGGAAGCCGTACATCCTGTTTGCCGAGATGGCCGAGTTTTCGGACGAGGCAGTTGCGATGTAAAAGGCTTCCTCGCATGTGTCTTAGAGGCGGTGAGCCGAGTTGATTTGACGCGGCTTTCACGACCCCTGGCACTGGTTTTGACAGCGGATGAAGAAGTGGGCTGCGTTGGCGCGAAATATCTTGCCAGCAAGAACGCATTCAAGTCTCGATATATGATCATCGGCGAACCAACGGGACTTGCGCCAGTCCGGGCTGGTAAAGGGTATGCAGTCGGAGAGATTATGGTCCGCGGCAGGGAGGCTCACAGTGCTTTCCCGGAGCGAGGCCGTTCCGCCATTCGCGACGCTGCACGCATTGTGGAACGACTGGACAACGTCGCCCTGCAACTTACATCGCGCACGAGTTCAGATTTCGACCCGCCCTTTACCACGTTGAATGCTGGATTGATTCAGGGCGGCACTGCAAAGAATATAGTCCCTGGCGAATGCCGGATAACCGTCGAGTGGAGACCGATTCCGGGCCAGGACTCGGCGTGGGCAGCCACCCTGATTGAAGAAGAGCTTGAACGTCTGGGTCGTGAGTTTCCCGGCTTTGATGCAGAGTTGAAAATCATGCGCCTGGACCCCGCGTTCAGCCCGAGCGAAACGAGCGATCTTGCATCTCTTTTTGAATCGCTCAGCCAGCGCTCTCCGGCGACGGTTGCGTTTGGAACAGAAGCCGCTCATCTGGCATCGCTAACATCGGAAGCGATCGTCTTTGGTCCCGGCGATATGACCGTTGCACATAAGAGCGGAGAATTCGTTCCAGTAGAAGATCTGCGCCGGTGCGTGACTTACCTGGCCGCCGCAATCGAACAGCTCTGCGGCAGACGTTCTAATTGAGATCGTGTCCCAAATCAGTGAGTTTCCTCCGCGTCCGGTGCAACGGCCCGTCATGTTCCAGAGTTGGAAATGGCTGACGTTTCTTCATTGGCGATATCAGCCGGACGAAATTCGACGCTTGTTGCCCAAGCAACTCGAGTTAGATACTTTCGATGGCTCGGCGTGGGTAGGCCTGACTCCGTTTTTACTGAAGGGGCTTCGTCCGCCGTTCCTACCGGCCGTGCCGTGGATCTCACATTTTCCGGAGATGAACGTTCGCACCTACGTCCGTGGACCCGATGGTGAGCCGGGTGTGTGGTTCTTTACGCTCGAAGCAGGCCGGCTGGCGGCAGTGGCGGGTGCTCGCTTAACTTATCGGCTTCCTTACCGTTGGGCCGCTATGCGAGTGAGGAAAGGGAATGGAGTTGTCGAATACTCAAGTTCGAGAAAGTGGCCGTTTGGATCGGGCGACGCTCGTATCTCTGTAGAGATCGGGGAGTCCATTAAGCCAACAGAACTTGACCGGTTTCTCACGGCGCGCTTCAGGCTGTATACAATCCTGCTGGGGCGTCTCGGGTTTGCTCAGATCGAGCATGAGCCGTGGCCTTTAAGGACGGCTCGGCTGCTGCGGCTCGCGCAAAATGTTGTCGAAGCGTCTGGAGTTCCTCAACTGCAGGGAAGTCCCATGCTGCATTACTCGCCCGGTGTGAATGTACGGGTGGGTATGGTGATGGCGCTCCGCTAAGTCGCTCTAAGTCAAAAACTTACACCTTAAAAGGCGATTTGATTCCTGAATCGGCCTCGTCCGATAACAGATATTATGTAAACTGTCCTGTATCAATATACTTGACGCTCCTGGCGTTGGTATCTTACGCTTGGGGTGGCGTGACAGGTCCAAGAGCCGCCGCAAATATAACTGAGTTCTCAGGTATTTGGGTTCCAGGATGTTCCCCGATTGTTAATCTGACCGACGGCTCTGTGTTCGGCAATAAGCCTGGAATCATAAGACAAAATCCGCTGCCCCGGACTGCTGACATTGCTTCAGATAAGGCTTTGCCAGCTTGGAGGCTGGCTTCGTCGGCAGTGGTTTGTACTGACGTTCCTGTAACCGGAAGTTTGGGCTGGGATTCGCTTGGATTGGATAACGCGATATATTTCGCATGCCATCCGGCTTTATCAAGCGTTGTAGATATTGCTAGAAAGAACTTCATGGCCTCAAATGTAAAGGGAAAGATCTCAATGTCTGCCGTCTGCCCAGCGAATGGCTGTAGGAATTTGACCATCGCATTGCTCTCTTCTACAGAAACGTCACGATCAGAGATCTGGCGCTCAAGTTTTACTCGCGCTAGGTTCGCTTCTGCCGCTGCCTGCTCAGCCTTCGCGGCGCGTTCCGTTGTCTCGCCAATGATTAAGGCGTTGGTTGTTCGAAGTTCGCCCTCTTTTTGGGAGGCCAAAAGCCCTGCAAACAATTCGCCAGCAACGCCTAATGTGATGACCAATCCGGCTACTAGATGGCGGTCAAATGCGTGGTCAAGGACCATTACCACGATATCTGGGACATATTCCACAACGAGTCCGGCAACTACTAGGAAAGTAAAAAACTCAATTGCGTTGACTAGCCGATCTAGGTCTCGTTCTAGCCAAAGTTTCGTCTCACTCGCATTCCTAGGGGGACTACGTTTTCGCGACAGAAGACGTTTCAGGCCCATCACGTTTTTGCTAGCGCTTGGATTTGTAGGGCTGGCCTATTTCATCATGTGGGTTTTGAGTAAGTGAGCCGCAAGAATCTGGGATTCCACGGTTCTCCTTACCCGCTGCCCTTCGGACTGCGGCGGCGCTTTGTCGTTCGCTTTCTGCCCGGTGCGTTGGGATCGCCATTTCGCGGCGAGTTTTCCTTCTCAACTCGGACCAATTCATCCAAGCGTTTTTTAGGAACAGCAATGATACGATGCATGCCCTTTTTGAAGCGTTCAAACTCCGGCGTTTGTTCAAATTCCTTTGGTTCCATAACCTCCTATCGGCACGCGGACTCGCTTGCCGCGCCGAAGTGTTTTAGTGCGTTCCCTTCAACCGTAGGCATCCTCAGTCTTGCCCGTCAGTTCCTTGTATGTCAGTCTACGCCCGACGATTTGCTTCATGACCGCAGAAAATCTTTCCGCATCAGTGATCTTTCGCGTGTTGAACCGAAATACCTGCTCGTCAATGTATCTGAACAAGTGAAACGGTTCCACGCTGATGTAGGTGCCATTCGTGTGGACTTGCCCATCGACATAACTCTCGGCGTGATTGATGACCTTGTGCGCGTAATCCTTTCGCAGTCCGAAGTAGGCCACGACCTCATCGGTGTACAGATGGGAACCAGCTTCGACATTGTCATGAATAGCAGGTACGACACTTTGCCATTGGGTGTTCTCAATGACGCGGGCGCGGACTTCACCGTCACGTTGAAGCATTCCTTGAACTGCAACTTTCCCGATATGACCGCCGCCCTTACCTTCGAGCAATCGCAGCTTGCGGCTCTTGTGCATGTTCCGCGCCTTGCCACCTATGTACGATTCGTCAACCTCAACCTCACCGCTCAGTTTGGCAAAGCCGCCATTTTGCATCGCCAGCCGGATTCTCTGAAGCATGAACCAAGCGGTTTTTTGTGTGACACCCAAATCGCGGTGAAGCTCGTAGGAACTAATACCGTTCTTACAACTAATCAGCAACCAAGCCGCAGGAAGCCACTTCCCAAGTGGAATAGGAGAGTCCTCAAAGATTGTTCCGGTCTTCAGCGAGAACGTCGGTTTCGGATGGTCCGCATAGCACTTCCACACACGTCGCTTCGCAAGCCACGTTACGTTTGCCGCTCCGCACACCGGGCACTTAACAGTGCCATCCGGCCAGCGGAGTTCGGTCATGAACCGACGGCAGTTCTCGAAATCCGCGAAGTACAGAATCGCATCTTGCAGGGTGGCTTTGCGTTCCATGCTTCAAGTATGCGCCTAATCCATTGGGATGTCAAGTATATTAGTGCCACTGTCATACTGTAGGCTGCGGGGGTGCAGCCTTAGAGCCCTTATCACGTACAAACCGCTTGCTGACGCGCGCGGTTCAGTTCACGCTGCGAATCACCTTCTCTAGGCGGCGGTTCCGACGGATCTATAGGCTTGCATATCGCTTTTCATGAGGTCGCGGGTGGCGTTGGCTGCTCGCACGCCCTCCAGATAATTTTCGATATCGTCGATTGAAAATTCGAACCCATATTGGGCGGGATCAAAGGGCTTGCCATCCTTTTTGGCGGCCACGTAGAGCCCGGCTAGCATCTGGAGATCCTGTTTCTCTCTGTTCCTGCGATCCTGCTGGAGCTGGCGGAGCTCAGCGGTATCTTTCTCGCGCTGACGGCGTAGCCGGCCTTCCTGAATTTGAAGATTGCGCAATTGCTTTTCATAGTGCAGGAAGGTGTGCATCTCGATCAGGCAGGGTTGGAGCGCGGGGTCACGGTCTGCGAATTGGTCCGCGAATTGGATCCGCCCATGAGCAAAGATGGTCATTTCGAGAGCGGGAATGCGAGCGACGCGCCAGGAAGTGTCGGCGAGAGATCGCACGAGCTCGGTTTCGCGCGGACCGACGGGCTGGAGTTCGGCGAAAAATTCGCAGACGTGCTGTTCGTAGCGGGCGGCGTCTTCGGCTGGGAGAAGCACGGTACGGCCCGTAAGGCCGGTCTTGACTGCGTTCAGACAGGAGATGGCTTTGCCTTCGGGAGTGCGCGGGCCGCTGGAGAGTTGGGCGTTCGCGCGGTTGGCGGAGAGTTGGGAGGCGGAGAGTTGGGAGGCGGAGATCGTGGGAGGAGAGAGTTCGGAGCGGTCGCTGGGGTCGGGGCTCTGAATGGGTAATGCGGAGATTTCAGAGGGGGTGGCTTCCTGAGGTGAAAAAACGAAGCCATTGGCAGCTTTGCGGGCCTCTTTATTGGCTTTGCGCTCAGCGGCGCGGCGGACTTGACGAGGCGTCATGTTGTAGTGCTCTCTTTGGCGGCTACAACGTAGCACCTGACAAGGGCAAAAACGTACTATGTACGTTTGGTTTTCGGCGCAACCCTATGGCAGGGTTGGAGAAAAAAGTTGGGAGAGAGTTGTCATCCAAAAGCGTCGAAAGTAAAAAAGCAATGGGCCGCGGCTTTGGAGAATCGCGACCCACTGGCGAAGAAAGGAGTTGGTCTTTTCCTCGACTGTTTCCATGCTGCGCTCAATTGCGAAACGTCGCTATTGTCCCCACGGGAGTAGCAGTACTGGGCTAGCAATCGCTCTCGAAAAGAAAAAAAGCCGCTCCAGTTCTGTCAATGTGAGCTGGAGCGGCTGAGGGAAGGATCATGACCTTCAACGGGTGCGACGCCCGTCCGAAGAAGAATGCCCGCCGCGCGATCCGCCACCAGCGGGCGCGCCGCCATGAAACGCTGCACCGCCGCCTCCCCTGGACGCTGGAGCGCTGTAATGCGGCGCAGAGGGCGCACTATTGCGCGGAGCGGACGGTGCGCTGTAATGCGGCGCAGAGCGTGCACTGTAGCGCGGCATTGAGGGCTCGCTGCGAGAGGAACCCATGCCGCCGACATTCGGAGCCGCATAGCTCGGCCGGGGGCTATAGCTATGACTCGCGCGATACCCAAAGGAACTCTGAGGCGATCGGGCGGAAGGCTGGTTTGCGCCTAGCGGGCGAGATTGATAATTCCCGCCGTAGTTGGGCATGCTGTTAGGCGTATTCAAAGAGCGGCTGTAACGGGGCTGCGCCTGAGCACTGCCAGGCCGTGCGCCACCATAGCTTCCCGAGACCGCACGTTGGGACTGACCGAAACTGTGCCAACCGCTCTGCTCTCGTGGCTGAGTTGCGTTGCGGGGTCCAGTAGAGCTTCCCGGCTCCCCGAACCGGTTCCATCCGGCAGCCGAACTTTGCGTTGAAGAACTGAAACTGTTCCGCCCTCCCGCCTGGGACCGCATGTTCGGAGGCATGCCATGCAAGCTCTGCCGTGGTGCGGAGCCGATGTTGGCGCGATTGCCCGCATTCTGGGGCGCGCTCGGTCCGCTGTTCCTAGACATAGCGGGAGTTTGACCCCTCTGAGCGCCAGTCTCCCCGAACCGGTGCCATCCCGGAGCTGAAGCTTGCGTCGAAGAACCAAAACTGCTTCGTCCGCCGGTTTGCGAGCGCGTATTCGGCGGCGTGCCGTGGAAGCTCTGCTGCGGCGCTGCACTGACGCTACCAGCACCAGTCCGCGAATTCTGTGGCGCTCTTGACGCGCTGCCTCGCGACATCGCAGGAGCCTGCCCTCGCTGAGCCTCCCTCTGAGCACTATTGGAGCCTGGCTGCCCCGCCCTTGCGAAACCGCCGCCGCGAGCAACTGGAGATGTATTACCAGCTCCCCTCGAACCCGGCTGTGCACCCATTTGCTGCCGTGGAGAGGACGCGCGTGCCGATTGCGCAGCCCGCGGGGACTGGTAAAACCGGCGATTAGCCACGGCGGCCAAACGGGGATTCGGTGTAGCTTGCCGATTTGTGAACTGACGGCTAGCTTGCGTAGGCGTGACCGGCATGCGGCCGCGGAATAAATTGGCATTACGGAGTTGCCCCGACGTCGCACGGCTGAAGCGTTGATTGGGTCCACCAAACTTGTTGTAAGGGGCGGTCACGGCGCCACCTTTCACCTTGGCATTTCGGTAGATATTGGTGATGTTGGTATTCCTTACGATATTGATGTTGTTGATATTTACGTTCGTGTAGTTCTGATACCCGCCTCCCCACCACGGATTGAAAGTTTCAAACGGAGCCAATGCCGTCCAGCCGATTCCGCCCCAACCAATTCCGATTCCGACGCTGAAACCACCACCGCCACCCCAGCCGAAGAAACCGACTAGCGCGGGGCTCCAGGAATAGGACGATTCAATAGATCCAGGCCACCAGCACCAGCCATACCCTGGGTTGTCAAACCAACGTCCGTAATGGTAGGGAGCCCAGCCCCACGGCTCATCATCAACCCAAGTCCACCCGTAATAGGGCTCCGAAACCCATCGCCCCGTACTGTAAGGCGCCCAATCCGCACTCAGCGATCGGGGCGTCCAGACATTTCCATATTGAGAGGGGACCCAGTTTCCGTAGGCGTCTAAATCGTCTGCGCCGTAAACATCGCGGCTGACGTGTTGATAACTCTGAGAAGCCAATAATGCGCGGTCTCGATTTGCGCTCCACTCATCGAACTGGTCGGACACAGGTTGGTCAGCCATCTGAAATTCAGGATCAGAAGAATCGCCCCGCACAAGCATGCTGCGACCGGCCTGGAGGCGCTCTGTTCCCTTGGGACTATAAACCTCCAGCTCGCCAGACCGCACGCTGATCTCGGTTGAGCCGTCGTCCAGAACGGAGACTCTGTAATCTCCCTGCTGAGTGGGCCGTACTGCAACGCTCGGCGTATCGATCTCGGCTTGTGCATCGGAGTCTCGCAGCACTCGATAGATGATGCTCCCCGCCCCGAGTTGAACCTGGTAGCGATGGTATTCTAAGGCCGCAAAACCCACATCGGTGTTCGGAGCGAGCCGGATCATATTTGCATAATCGAGCTGGACTTCAGCCCGGGAACCCTCCGAAGTCTGCACATGGTCCCGCGCTAGGAGCGGAGCGTTCACTACAGCGGCCACCAGGTCACCTGAATCACCACGCTTCAGGTTCACATCGCCCTGGGCGATGCTTAGGCGGGCGACAGCGCGCTGTTGATCCGCTTGTTGGTCTTGTCCAGGCGATCCCTGTGCGTATGTCTGTGAGTCAGGATACTGCTGTTCCGAATCGGGTGCCGCGGTGTATTGGGCGCCGAGACTCGCAGCACTTCCAAACATGCCGGCGAGAGTCAAAATGGCTGTGATAAACCTCATGTGCATATCCTCTACGACATCTCCTTCTACACGTGAAGTTCCAAACTATAAGTAGTTGACTGCACAGAAGCGGAAATAGGCGATGCGAAAGCCTGCGTGGCCGAAAACCACCATGGTGGACGCGTTCGACCACACTCGCAACTTGCGCTGCGTCACTCCCGCTCTAAGTCAAATCGGTAAGGTGAACTTAAATACAGACCCGTGCTTGCCATCGCTCTCCACCCAGATCCGCCCTCCGTGCCCCTCCACAATCTTGCGGCACAAAGCGAGCCCGAGTCCCGTCCCTGGCACTTCCCTTCCGTGCAGCCGCTTGAAAGCCGCGAAAATCTGCTCTTGGTATCTCGGCTCGACTCCGATTCCGTTGTCACGCACGGAGATGGTGTAAGCATCGGGGCCTTCTTCTGAGGACACGTGGATCTTTGGAACATCACTGCTTCGGTACCTGAGGGAATTGAGAAGTAAGTTCTGAAAAAGCTGAACCATCTGGCTCTCGTCAACGACCGCGACCGGCAAGTCGGCGGAAGTGATTTGCGCCCCTGATTCCCTAACCGTCTGTTCGAGATTGAGAAGAGCCCATTGGAGGACCGAGTTCAACTGAATCGCAGTACGCCTGGTCGGCGCACCTGTCCTGGAATATGTCAGAAGACCCTCGATCAGCGCATTCGCTCTCTTGACGCCATCGGTAATGATGGACGTAAACTCTGTCGCCTGCTCATCACCGCTGTAATGCCGCTCAAGAAGCTCCGCATAGTTGGATACGGAACGAAGCGGCTCCTTAAGGTCATGACTCATGGCGTAAGAAAATACCTGCAGCTCTTCGTTTGCACTTCGTGCAGTCTCCAAATTTCGCGCGCACTCGTCCTCCGCCTCTTTGCGGGCAGCGATACAACCTTCGAGAGCCTCTCGCAAGCTGATGTTTTCGTTTAAAGCTTCAGCAAGTTGTTCCTGAAGCGATTTCGGTGTGGAAGCCATCAGCGGTGAGGGGTGAAAAGCTGTTTCCTGTGCGTTCCTGCCGATTCTATGCGGCCGGCAGCAAGCCGGAGCGTTCGAGCAAAGCGTTCGCGTCTGGATCGCGCCCCATGAAGGCGCGGTAAAGCTGGGACGGATCTTCACTGTCGCCGCGCTCGAGAATGTGCTGTCGGAACTCCTCGCCGGTCTTTGTGTTAAAGATACCTTCGCGCTGGAACCGCGTGTACGCGTCCGCATCCAAGACCTCGGCCCATTTATATGAGTAATACCCGGCACCGTAGGCCACCGGACTCGAAAACAGGTGAGTAAAACTCGCAAGCATCGCGTAATCCGGCGACAGAGGAGCGGGAGAGAACTTCGCCAGGATATCGCGACTATAAGCGATCGCGTCGCCGTCACGATCAGGATCGTATTCTCGATGAAGCTTTAGATCGGCTATCCCCAACCCAAGTTGGCGCATTTGATCGTTGGCGCTCCGGAAGGTTCGTGCCCGCTTCATTTTCTGGAATAGCTCGTCGGGGAGTGTTTCGCCCGTTTTGTAGTGCCGCGCGAACAGGTGCAGAGCTTCACGTTCAATGCACCAGTTCTCCATGATTTGTGAGGGCAGCTCAACGAAGTCCCACGGCACGTTTGTGCCCGAGAGAGTCCTAACCGGCACACGGCTCAACGTGTGGTGAACCAGATGACCGAACTCGTGGAAGATCGTTTCCACCTCCCGATGGGTGAGAAGCGCAGGCCTCTCGATGACGGGCGGGGTGAGATTCCCGCAGATCAGTCCAAGATGAGGCTTGCCTCCATCCGGATCACCTGTAATCAGAGAGTCCATCCATGCCCCGCCCCGCTTGTTTTCGCGCGGGAACCAATCGGTGTAAAAGCCCCCGAGAAGTTTGCCTGATGATGCGTCTTCTACACGGTAGTATTTAACCGCGGGATCCCAGCCCGGGACGCCCGGCTCCTCGATAACTTTAATGCTCAAGATGCGGCTGAAGATGTCGAACATTCCAGCCACAACTCTGTCCAACTGGAAATAGGGCCGCAGTTCTTCTTCGTCAAAATCATAAAGCGCCAAACGTTGTTTTTCGGCGAGGTAACTTACATCCCAAGGAAAGATGGAGTCGTAGCCCAAACTCTTCCCTACTTCTGCAAGGCTTTCATTCTCTCGATCAAAGAAGCGAGTTGTTTTGCGATACAGGTCCTCCAAAAAGGCTTGGGCCTGCTCTCCCGTGTGTGCCATACGCTCTTCCAGCACAAGATCGGCGAAATCGCGAAACTCAAGTAATTGGGCTTTCTCGCGTCGTAGGCGAAGGATCTGCGCAATAAGAGATCGGTTATCGTATGGCCCGGATGTGGCGCGCGTGTTTGATGCTTGCCAAAGCTGCTGCCTGATCGGCCGGTCATCCAAGTACGTCATCGCCGCAATATAACTTGGAGCCTGCAACGTGAGACGCCAGCCTTCCCTGCCCTTTCCTCTCGCGCTCTCCCGAGCAGATGTTCGAGCCGATTCGGGGAGTCCCGCGAGCTTTTGTTCGTCGGTGATCAACAGTTCATAGGCGTTCGTCGCATCTAATACGTTCTCAGAAAACTTTGTTGTGGCCTCCGTTAGCGCTACATCCAAGGCCTCTAGCTTTCTCTTGCCTTCGTCATTAAGGTCCGCGCCTGTACGCCGGAACCCGGATACCGTTTTCTTCAAAAAGCGCTTGTGCACCGGGGCAAGATTCTCGGCCTCAGGACTCTCGCTGACCGCCTTGACCGCAGACCATACATTTGTGTCCAGCGGGATCGAAGTGTAGAACATGCTGACTGGGCCTTGCACCGCATTATGCGCGGCACGCATTTCAGGACTTGTGACGACCGCTTCTAGATGACGAACAATCGCCATCGCGAAGTCGAGAGGCTCGGTCATCGTATCCAAGCCGGTCAAAATGCTTTCATAGGTTGGGAGGGTGCTTGGGTTACCCAACTCTGTCAGACATCGCCGCATGTTTTCGAGCAGCATGTCGATGGCGGGCTCGACGTGTTCCGCTTTCACCGCATCGAATTGAATCGGAAACCGGTGAACGAGAAGTGGATTATCAGTGGCTCGATTTGACATGCAGTGCGAAACGCGGTCTGTACTTACCACACCCGGCATCCTTTAGCCGCGTACATCGTATCACCAGTTTTGCATCCAAACGCTTCGCTGAACTCAGGTGTATTCGAGACAACTCCGTTGGTGCGGAACTTGCCCGGAGAGTGCGGGTCCACCTGGGTACGGAGACGCGCTAATTCGGGCGTGTCGTGCTGGCACCACACTTGCGCAAAGCCCAAGAAGAACTGCTGCGGCTCGGTATAATCATCGACGGTTCTGGCGGGGGGGACGCTCTTCTTCGCGAGATGGTCCATCAGTGCGAGATACGCGAGGTGAAGGCCGCCGTTATCGGCTGTGTTTTCTCCGAGCGTCAACTTGCCATTCAAATTTACGCCCGGCAGAGGACCGAAGGCGCCGTATTCCTTAACGAAACAATCGGAAAGCTTCTCAAACTTCTCCGCATCGCTCTTTTGCCACCAATCTTTCAGGTTTCCGCCGGCATCAAATTGCCGGCCCTCGTCATCAAATCCGTGCGTCAGCTCGTGTCCGATCACCACGCCGACAGCTCCGTAATTCACAGCGTCGTCAGCAGCATTTGAATAGAACGGCGGCTGCAGGATGCCCGCCGGGAAATTAATATTGTTTTCTGTAGGGTTGTAATACGCATTGACTGTGGGCGGCGTCATGCCCCATTCCGTGCGATCCACCGGTTTGCCAATCTTGTCTAACTCTCGCTCGCTCTCGAACTCGTTGGCTCGATACCAGTTTCCGAAGTAATCGTTGTCCACGACGCTCACCGTCGAGTAGTCCCTCCACTTATCCGGATAACCGATCTTGTTAGCCACCGCATGCAATTTAGTCAGCGCTTCTCTCTTCGTCTCAGGGCTCATCCAGGTGATGGACTCTATATCATTCGCCATCTCGTGTTCAATCTCGTGAACCATTTCGAGCGTGTGTTGCTTGCCTTGTTCTCCGAACGTCTTCTCTACGAATTTGCGTCCGAGCGCTTCACCGAGTTCGTCGTCGGTCGCTGCCACGCAGCGCTTCCAGCGAGGTTTCAGCTCCTTTGCGCCTGTCAGGATTCGTCCATAGAAATTGAAGTTTTCATCCACAAAGGGTTTCGTCAACAGTCCCGCACTGGCATTCAGATAATGCCATGTAATGTAATCCTTTAAGTCTTCCATGCTGCTTGTATTGATAAGGCTGCTGAACGCCTTGAAGAAATCGGGAACCGAGACGTTGAGCTTCGAGAAACTGGGTGCGTTGACTTGCGCAAAAAACTGTTTAAAGTCGAAATTCGGGCTGAGCTCCATCAACTTCTCGGTCGGCATTTCATGAACCAGCAGTTGAGGATTACGCCTGGAAGTAACGTCGAGTGACGCCTTCGCCAGGTCTGTCTCGATGGACATAATTTTGGCAGCCTTCTTCGATGCTGCTTCGTCCGGAACTCCGATGAGCTCCAACATTCTTCCAATGTGCGCTACGTATTTCTGCCGGATCTCTTGTGACTTCGAATCGCTGCGTAGGTAATAATCCCTTTCCGGCAGACCTAAGCCGCCTTGATCGATGTCCGCAATCATCATTTGTGCGTTCTTAGGATCCGGGCTAGAAGTAAAATCAAAAAACACGTTGACCTGTCGCGTATGCAGCCGCGCTATCACATCCATCAGCTCGCGGCTGTTGCTGATGTTCGCAATCTGCTTGAGCTCGGAGTCAAGAGGTGTCGTACCCCTCTGCTGAATGATCCCTTCATCCATGCACGACTGATAAAAGCCTCCGATCTTCTGGTCTATCGACGACCGGCTTTGATTTTGTTGTGAATTTTGCAGAATGTCTCGAAGGATTGTCTGGTTCCTCTCGAATAATTCATCGAAGCGGCCCCACGTGCTCTCATCGGGCGGAATCGGATTGTTCTTGATCCAAGTCCCGCAGGCGTATTGATAGAAGTCTTGGCAGGGGTCAGCGGACTTGTCAATCGCGCTCAAATCCAAGCCGCTCTGTGACTGCATCGTTTTGTGGGACTGTGCCAGGGACGTGCCCGCTATAAGGACATAAGATACGACGATCACGCTGAAATTCCGAATTCTCATGCAAACCTTCAGTGTAATTGGCGCCTCCACCGAAGTAGGCATGGGCCCTCCCTACTTCTACCAATTCACAAAGTATCTGCGGCCCCGCTCGGAGTCAACCTATAATCGAAGCATGAATCGCAATGACTGGATTACGCCGCGTCTGGGAGATCTCGTCCGGACGCAAATCCATTACGCACGCACAAACGTTCTTACGGAGGAGATGGAATACGTCGCCCATCGCGAAAACCTCTCTCCGGAACTGATTCGCGGTGAGGTCGCGCGCGGCCGTATGATCATACCCGCCAATGTCCACCATCACCGCTTGGAGCCTATGTGCATTGGCGTTGCCTCCAGTTGCAAAATCAACGCCAATATCGGTAATTCCTCCACCGCCTCGAACATTCAGCAAGAGCTCGAAAAACTTGAATACGCGATTAAATATGGCGCCGATACCGTCATGGATCTATCCACAGGGGGCGACATCCCACGCATACGACAGGCCATTATTGACGCATCGCCCGTGCCCATTGGCACTGTCCCGATCTATGAAGCGCTCAGCCGCGTCCGCCGTGTCGAAGATCTCAACCTGAACGTCATGCTCGAGGTCATCGAAGAACAAGCCGAGCAAGGCGTCGATTACATGACCATTCACGCCGGCGTGCTCGTGCAATATGTTCCCTTGACCACCAAGCGCATCACCGGAATCGTCAGTCGAGGCGGGGCCATTCTCGCCGAATGGATGGTCAAAAACCACAAGCAAAATTTTCTCTACGAGCACTTCGACGAGATTTGTAAGATCTTCCAGAAACACGATGTCAGCTTTTCGCTCGGTGATGGTTTGCGCCCCGGTTGTCTGGCCGATGCGAGTGACGCCGCGCAATTTGCGGAACTTAAAACACTCGGCGAACTCACTCGGAAGGCATGGAAGTACAACGTTCAAGTAATGATTGAGGGTCCAGGACATATTCCTTTGGATCAGATTGCCTTGCAGGTTGAGAAAGAACGCGAAATCTGTGACGAAGCGCCCTTCTATACCTTGGGACCCCTTGTAACCGACATCGCTCCCTGCTACGACCACATCACCTCAGCGATCGGTGCGGCCATGATTGGATGGCACGGCGCGTCCATGCTCTGCTACGTCACGCCGAAGGAGCACCTCGGCCTGCCGAATCTCGAAGACGTCAAGCAAGGTATCATCGCCTACAAAATCGCGGCCCACGCTGCCGATGTTGCGCGCCATCGCAAAGGCGCACGTGACCGCGACGACGAGCTATCCCGTGCTCGGTTCAACTTCGACTGGAAGCGCCAGTTTGAGCTCTCACTCGATCCTGAAACCGCACGCGCCTACCACGACGAGACGTTGCCTGAGGAAGGTTTCAAGGACGCCGCTTTCTGCTCCATGTGCGGTCCAAAATTTTGCTCTATGAATCATTCGGCGAAAACTCAAAAATTTTCCGCAGCCGACGCGGCCGCTGTTTTGGGGACCCCTGAACTCGTCGATGTCGATCTCGTCGATATCGGTCAATGATTCAGCTACGCGCTGATGACCGGGTTTTACTCTTAGCCATTCCATCCACAAGTGAGCTCACCAGCATTGCGCACGTGCTCATGAACGGCGTCGTCGTGGCACTCGGCGACCGCCATGAGGTTCGTGCAGCATGCGCAGCTATGGCCGAGTTCAAAAACGTTATGTTTCTTGAGGCGCCGCCCGATCAGATCCCGTGGCGCGCAGCGTATTTCACGAAGATTATTGTGCCTTCACACTTGGAAGGTCTGTTGCTCTACGCGGCTGCCGAGCTACATCGCGTATTGGCACCCGGCGGTCAGATTGTGAAGACTACAGCGAGCGCCTAGCCGTACTGCGGTGGTCAACGTGTCCTTCGGCCGACCTAGAGTGACTTTGCCGGCTCTGGGTGAGCAATCATCGGCTTTAAAATGTCGTCGAGGAATGCGGGCGCGCCAGCGATGCGAGTCATGTGGGGATATCGCTCGCCGCCGTGATAATCGATCTTGATCACTTTAAAGAACCCGTCATGATCCATGATCAGTTCGATTGGTTCGGCACTGCCTTTCGACTCGCGGATTACTTGGCGGAGTAAATCGTCATTAGCGCGGCGGCCATTTATCGCAACTAGCCTCATGCCGGGGCCTAAACCGGCATTGTACGCGGGCGAACCCACCAATATGTCGCCAGTTACGCTTTCGGCGCCCACCATGATGCCAAGCGAATACCAGGCATTTAATCCGCGCGCTTTCGATTCCGCAGCTCGGATGAATTCGTTAGGTTGATCGGTGTATTCGACCCGGTATCCCCCGTTCGTAATGCCTCCGAGCGGAGCGTGTGGAGCTTTCGAATTAAGGCGTTCATTTAAAAAATGTGCCCAGTCGTACGGCTGAATTGTATTTAGGCTATTCACCACGTCATCGAGAGCATACGGTACAACCTTTGACGGGGTGTTGCCACCCACTCCGAAAAAGCGCGCACAGAATTCGTTGAGTGACTTTTTCCCTCCGGACAGCTTGCGCATGGTAGTGTCGACGTCGAGCCATATCAACTCACCCTCCGGATAGTAATCTACGGAACGGCGCCAATTGTCCCATTGATCGTTGGTTCCATAAAGGATCTGCGCCGCTGTAGCGGTGTCCTGCAGATCGCGCCAAGTACGGCCTGGGCGATGATCCAGTCCCGCCGCTGACGCCGCTAAAAACGAACGGTATTCCTCAGGGCTCCAAATGCCGCTGCGTACAGCTAGCACGTCTCCCAGATACTCGGTTAGGCCCTCATAGATCCACAGCAGTTCGCTTTTCATCGGCTGCTGATAATCGGATGTGACCAAGCCCGCGGGCCGGCGATATTTGCCATTCCAGGAATGTGTAAATTCGTGCGGCAGCAGACTGCCTGCCAGCAGATTGAGATCGTCATCCAGGAACGTTCTCGCATCCACTCGATCATCACTCGATTCATGATGCTCCAGACCGAAGTGAGCGACTTGATCGCTTAGAGTTACGAGAAAGTGATAGCTGCTGTAATGCCGCGACGCGTAGAGAGCGCCCGTCTCCCGGATTAAGTTGCTGAATGCCGCCACTCGTCCAGCGCCGATGTTCAGATCCTCAGGCGCATCGGCTGCAAGGTCCAGATAGTGCTTGGGGGTCACACTTTCGGCAAGCGGAATCTCTTTAAAAAACTTCCCGGCCAAGACCGGCGAATCGACCAACGTATCAAGTGACGCCGCCTTGAATCGGGTCGTTGCGTCTTCAGTTGAAACCGGCGTGAGTGCCGTTGCGAATCTCCATTCCGCCGGAATCTTTATTGAAGGCTGGAATCGTATCTCCGAGGCTGGCTTCCCTACCGGATACAGCAGCACTTCATTCCAGCTCACGACGGCAAGATTGACACTTGTCGAGGCTCCAGAAGAAAATCCGGTCGGCGGCGCAGTGGCGAGAAAGTCCAGGTTGCAATCTAGTATCGTCGCTCCGGGCGGCACGTTCAAATGGAAGGCGAACATATCGACATCGTTGCGGTGCCATGGCAGAGTTTGTCCATTCGCCGTAAAAATAACCCCGGCCAAATTGTCAATGGGCCCGGTAGGTCCATGCTCGCCCGGAATCCACTTTGGATAGACAAGTGTCACCGGGCCGGGCCGAACCGGAACGGCGAGCCGTGCGTGCAGTATTTTGCGCGGCGCCTCGGTTATATCGACCAACACAGTGATCGGTCTATCCGTCTGAGCGAGTGCGGAACTAGTGCAGATTGCGATGAGTAATGAAGAAACGAAGATTCTGCGCGGCAACTATCCATCATAGAGGTCGAAGGCTGGGCCTATTTATGGTGTCCTGGAGGAAGAAGGGAGACTCGGCTATTGACCGAATATGAGGCCGCCTCGCATTCTGTACAATACGAGGGTGCCCTCACATTCACGGCCGGCCCAGCGGCGACGCATCCCTAGCCAGTACCGCGGCGAGCGCCGGGTGGCGGGATTGCTGAATGCGGCGGCTCACGTTATTGCGGAAACAGGCTATGAGGCAGCCACCATGAGCGAGGTCGCCGAGCGGGCAGGCGCCTCTATCGGCTCACTTTATCAATTTTTTCCGAATAAAGAAGCTGTCACCCAAGCACTTCGTTCGAACTATTCGCATCAAATAGAGGAGCTTTGGGTACCGCTAGGGGAACACTGGAAAGCTCTGGACGTTGAGAGCTTCGTGGATCGTCTGATCGACGTAACCATCAAGTTCGCCGACGAACACCCGGCATTTCTGGCCCTGTTGGATGCACCGCTGGCAGTCAGACGGCCAGGGCCGATTCGCAAGCGTTTTTGTGAACTGATGGCCAGGTTCTTCGTGCTGCGCAAGCCACATATGTCAAAAGTAAAGGCGCTGCGTATGGCTTCCGTGACGCTGAAAATCATCAACGGAATGATGGTTCTCTATAAGGATGCGAAGCGCAGTGAGAAGCCGTACATCGTGCGGGAATTCAAGATCGTGTTGAGTTGCTACCTGAACAGAGGGATCTCTTGAGAAACATCTTTATTGCTTTTTTGTCTTTAAGCTATTTGCTGTTGGCCGGATGCGCTGGTAAGTCTACGCCCCCACCGAGCCCCGCTCCGCCCGTCGTAGGTGTTTCTGACGTGACGCAACAAAACGTCCCGATCTACGGCAATTGGGTGGCGAGTCTCGATGGCTACGTAAACGCAAACATTCAGCCACAAGTCACCGGCTATCTCATCAAGCAAGATTATCGGGAAGGCTCGTTTGTTCGCAAAGGCGACATACTTTTTGAGATCGATCCGCGTCCGTTCCAAGCCTTACTGGATCAAGCGAGAGGTCAACTCGCCCAAGCGAGGGGCCAACTCGGACAGGCGGAGGCGCAGCTCGGCTTAGCCGAAATAAATGTGAGACGGGATAGGCCATTAGCGGCCGCCCACGCCATCGCGCAGAGCCAGTTTGATAACGATATTCAGGGCCAGAAGCAGAATCAAGCACTGATCAAGTCCAATCAGGCGTCGATCGAAGCGGCGGAAGCGAGCGTCGAGCAGGCTCAGTTGAATCTCGGCTACACCAAAGTTCGATCACTGGTCAATGGTATCGCTGGCGTTGCAATGACGCAGGTTGGTAATCTCGTCGCGTCGGCTACGGTCCTCACCACCGTGTCCCAAGTCAATCCCATAAAAGTCTACTTCGCTATCAGCGAGCAGGAGTATTTGAGTCTGGCAAATAAAATCAAAACCAAAACGTCAGGCTCCGCCACAATCGATTTGCTCGCCGCAAATAGTTCCGTTCCTATCCAACTGACGTTAGCCAACGACAAGGTGTACGAGCACGCAGGGCGGATTCTGTTTGCAGATCGCAGCGTTAACAATCAAACCGGGACGATCCGGATCATCGGCGCTTTCCCAAATCCAGGGAATATACTTCGACCCGGCCAATTCGCGCGCATTCGAGCCTTAACGGCAATGAATGAAAAGGCGCTCCTGGTGCCGCAGCAGGCCGTGACAGAAATTCAGGGACGATACCAGGTTGCGGTCCTTCAACCCGATGACACGATCAAAATCGTGAACGTCCAGGCCGGTGACAGATACCAAGATCTTTGGGTTATAGAGGGCGGCCTGAAACCGGGAGACCGCGTCGTCACAGAAGGAACCTCCAAGATTCGGGACGGTCAGCGCGTCAACCCGCAGCCGAACCAAACCAAGCCAGTATCACCGTATGGATCGCGAGGCGAGGAGCAGTAGAGATGTCGAAATTTTTCATCAATCGCCCCATCGTCGCCATGGTCATCGCCATTCTGATGGTCCTCATCGGTCTGATTTCCATGTTGCGGCTACCCATTTCGCAATTTCCCAGCATTGTTCCGCCGGAGATTCTGGTCACGGCGATTTACCCCGGCGCAAATGCCCAGACTCTCGAACAGTCGGTCGCGACTCCGCTCGAGGCCCAAATCAGCGGTGTCGACAACATGAACTACATGTATTCGGTCAACGCGAACAATGGGCAGTCGCAGATCACCGTCGATTTCGACGTAAGCACGGATCCGAACATTGATCAGGTTCTGACACAGTTGCGTACTTCACAAGCCCAGTCGCAGCTTCCCGCGCAGGTCAACACTGCTGGATTGACTATCCAGAAGTCCCTCTCTTCGCCACTCTTGCTGATGGCGCTGTATTCGCCTCACGGTACTTATGACAGCATTTTCCTGGCGAATTACGGATATCTCAATCTGGTCGATCAGATCACGCGCGTTCCGGGCATCGCACGCGTGCAGGTCTTCGGCGCCGGGCAGTATGCGATGCGCTGCTGGGTCAACCCCGACCGTCTGGCATCGACAGGCATAACAGTTCCCCAGATCATTTCCGCCCTCAACGCGCAGAACACTGTGAATCCGGCAGGGCAACTGGGCGCGGAGCCCGCACCCAATGGTCAGCAGTTTACCTACACCGTGCAGGCACAAGGCCGCCTGACCTCGACTGAGCAGTTCGGAAACATTATTTTGCGCTCGAATCCCGATGGATCCACCCTCCGGCTCAAAGACGTCGCCCGGCTCGAGCTAGGATCGCAAACATACAATCTGACCGGGCGCTACAACGGCAAGCCTTCCGCGATCTTGGCGGTGTATCAATTACCGGGTTCGAATGCCGTCGATGCCGCGAAAGCCGTGCGTGCCGAGATGGCACAACTGGCCAAACGCTTCCCCCAGGATCTTACGTATCAGGTCAGTCTCGACACAACGCAGGCCGTAACGGCAGGCATGCAGGAGATCCTGCGCACGCTTTTGCAGGCCCTGGCTCTGGTCATTCTGGTCGTGTACATCTTCCTGCAGGGCTGGCGCGCAACGCTAATTCCGCTTGCGGCTGTACCGGTTTCTCTTATCGGCACATTTGTGGTGTTTCCTGTCCTCGGCTTCTCCATCAACACACTTTCGCTCTTCGGACTCGTACTCGCAATTGGTCTCGTAGTCGATGACGCTATCGTCGTCGTCGAAGCCGTCGAGCGCCATATCGACGAAGGCATGTCACCACGCGATGCCGCATTCCGCGCCATGGAAGAAGTTTCGGGACCGGTTATTGCGACGGCTCTTATCTTGACCGCCGTATTCGTTCCCACCATTTTTATTCCAGGCATCACGGGCCGCTTGTACCAGCAGTTTGCAGTGACTATCGCGATCTCGGTGATCCTTTCTGCATTCAACGCGCTTTCGCTCAGTCCCGCCTTGGCAGCGCTTCTGCTAAGACCGAAAAAGGAATCACGCGGCTGGCTGAGGCGCTTTTTCGACTGGTTCAACCGCATGTTCGGACACACCAACGAAGGCTACGTTCGGTTCTCCCAGACACTCATACATAAAGCCGCCTTCGCGCTGTTGCTCCTCGTTGCAATTGCCGCTGTCACCTTTTTCATAAACCGGAGACTGCCCTCATCATTTCTTCCCGAAGAAGACCAGGGCTATGTATTCGTAGCGTTGCAATTGCCGAATGCTGCCTCTCTGCAGCGCACCGCAGCAGCGGCGCAACACGTCGAAAAGATCATTTTGAGTACCCCTGGAGTTGCCGGATGCACGTCTGTCATCGGATTCAGCCTGTTGAGCAGGGTGCAGGATACCTACAGTGCCTTCTTCTTTGTCACCGAAAAGCCCTGGAGCGAGCGCCACAGCGATAACCAAAGCTATGCTGCCATTCGGAACCACATCTCGAGCGAACTGTCCAAAGTCCAGGACGGTATTGGATTTTCATTTTCTCCTCCCTCCATACCGGGCGTCGGTACATCCGGAGGTGTGACGTTCATCCTGGAAGATCGTTCCGGCAGCACGCTGCAGTTCCTGTCCAGCAACGTAGACAAATTCCTGGCTGCAGCGCGAAAGCGCAAGGAATTAGTTGGGCTGACGACAACCTTCCTGCCTAGCGTGCCGCAAAACTATGTTGACGTCGATCGGGCCAAAGTCGAGCGGCAAGGCATCAACATCGCGAACGTGTACCAAACCTTGCAAACCTTCTTGGGCGGCTACCTGGTTAACTATTTCAATCGCTTTGGCCGGCAGTGGCAGGTTTACGTGGAGGCCGAAGGGAACTACCGAACGCGGGCCGACGACATACGCCAGTTCTACGTTTCAAACAATCAAGGCCAAACGCTCCCGCTCAGCTCCGTAGCTTCAATACGGCCAGTGAACGGGCCGGAATTCGCCATGCGCTACAACGAATACGAGGCTGCGCAGATAAACGCCGCGGCGGCGCCCGGCTACAGCTCCGGACAGGCAATGCAAGCGCTGGAAGAAGTATTTGCGCAAACGATGCCGTCCCAAATGGGCTTCGACTACACGGGCATGTCGTTCCAGGAGCATAAAGCCGCGCAGGGTCTGCCAGCCAGCGCGGTTTTTGGACTGTCATTCGTTTTTGTGTTCTTGATCTTGGCTGCTCAATACGAGAGCTGGTCGCTTCCCTTCAGTGTTCTTCTCGGTACACCCATTGCCCTCTTCGGCGCATACCTGTTCCTCTGGTTCCGGCACTTCGATAACGATGTGTACGCGCAGATCGGGGTGGTGATGCTCATCGGACTGGCTGCGAAGAACGCCATTCTAATTGTCGAATTCGCGAAAAGAGAATACGAGGAACGAGGAAAAAGCATCGAGGAGGCGGCACTCACCGGCGCTCGCATCCGGCTACGCCCGATTCTCATGACCGCCTTCGCGTTTATTCTCGGATGCGTGCCGCTTTGGAGAGCTTCTGGTTCAGGCGCGGTATCGCGGCAAATCTTAGGCACGGCCGTCATCGGCGGGATGCTCGCCGCCACGCTGATTGGAGTGTTCATCATTCCCGTCTCGTTCTACGTGGTCGAGAAGCTGTCTCATCGCGTCAAGGGAAGCAGCAGAAGTCCGGAAACACAGGCAGCGGGCGAGGAAGGAGCGCCTGCATGAAATTGGCCGTGGCTTCCGCGGCCGTTGCCGCCGCCTTGCTGCTTTCAAGCTGCCTCGTTGGGCCGAATTACAAGCGCCCGCCTGTTACTGTCCCGGCTACTTATCGCGCACCCCAGCAAAACCAGCCAATGACCGCAGATTCACTGGGAGACGAAAAATGGTGGTCCGTTTTTCACGATCAGGAGCTGCAGAAACTGATTCGGACGGCGCTGCAGCGGAACTACAACGTGCAAATCGCGGCCAATCGAGTTCTGCAGGAACGGGCGCAACTCACAATTACTCGCGCCGACGAGTTCCCTAGTATCAGCGGCGGGCCGACGCTCACAGGCGTGCGCTCGACGTCGATTCCGGGTGTATTTTCCGGCTATCAGTACGTGGCGCCCGAAGTGACACTCTCTGCATCTTGGGCTCCCGATTTCTGGGGCCGGTATCGGCGAGCGACTGAGGCCGCGCGGGCCAACCTGGTGGCCGCCGAATGGAATCAACGGGCGGTTCTAAGCACGCTCGTATCGAACGTTGCTACTGCATATTTTCAATTGCGGGAGCTCGATCTGGCACTCGAGATCGCACACCGAACGCTTGCTTCGCGCCAGCAGTCTCTGCGCATAACCGAAACACTCGAACAGGGTGGAGCCACGTCTATGGAAGACGTGCGGCAGGCACAGCAGCTTGTCGAGACAGCGGCCGGCATAATTTCCGATACTGAACGCCAGATGCAGCAACAGGAAAACCAGATCAGCATTTTGCTCGGCCAGAATCCCACTGAAATCTCGCGCGGCGAAAAACTCACCGGACAAGAGCCGCTTCCCCAAACTGTGCCAGCCGGGCTTCCCTCTTCTCTGCTCGAGCGTCGCCCCGACATTCGACAAGCCGAGCAGCAGCTCATAGCGGCCAATGCCGAAATCGGCGTCGCCAAGGCACAACTTTTCCCGCAAATCTCGTTGACCGGCAGCGGCGGATTCGAGAGCATTGGACTCCACAATTTGTTTACTCTGTCGGACGGTATTTGGAATTTCACGGGTGCAGCCGTCCAACCCATTTTTGAAGGCGGCAGGTTGCGCGCAAATGTGCGCTTGGCCGAGGCCCAACAGCAGCAGATGGTACTGAGCTATAAGCAAATCATTCAGCAAGCGTTCAACGACGTATCGAACGCGCTGATTGCATATCAGAAATATCGCCAGTATCGCGAACATCAGGACCTGCTGACTCATTACGCTGAAGATGCCGCAAACCTGTCGGATGTGCGTTACAGGGGCGGCGTGACCAGCTATCTGGAAGTTCTTACAAGCCAGACAAATTACTTTTCGGCAGAGTTGACGCTCGCGCAAGCGCGCCTGAATGAGCGCCTTTCTCTGGTCCAGCTTTACAACGCTCTGGGCGGGGGATGGCAGCAATAGCGCGGGCCGCTTAGGGTACAACCGTGAGATGACGCGAATTATTTTGCTCCTCGCTCTGGCCGCGCTTTCCGTCTCAGCGCAGGACTGGGCGCGCCAACGACTCGAGAAATCACCGCGGCACCGCGAATGGGTCACAATCAAGCACGACGGCCGTTCGGTCGAGACATTCGTGGTCTATCCTGAATCGAAACAGAAAACCCCGGTCGTCCTTGTTATACACGAAATCTTCGGCCTTAGCGATTGGGCCAAGGAGCTTGCCGACGAGGTCGCCGAGGCGGGATACATCGCGATCGCTCCCGATCTCCTGTCCGGCATGGGACCGCACGGTGGCCGAACGCCAGATTTTGCAGAGGGCGGAGCCACAGAAGCTGTGAGCCATCTCAATCCTGACCAGGTCACCGCCGATCTCAATGCCGTCGCCGATTATGCGTTGAAAACTCCTGCTTCGAATGGCAAGCTGTTCGTTGCTGGATTCTGTTGGGGCGGCGGTCAGAGCTTCCGGTTTGCTACGAAACGATTTGATCTTTCTGCCGCTTTCGTCTTTTATGGACCTCCGCCAGACAAGGCGGCGATGGCCCGAATCAAGACTCCTGTGTACGGCTTTTATGGCGAAAACGACGCGCGCATCGATGCCACCATTCCCGCGACGAAGGATCAGATGAAGGAATCCGGAAAGACATATGAGCCAGTGATCTATGAAGGAGCCGGCCACGGTTTCATGCGGGCAGGCGAAGCTCCCGATGCGAGTGAACCTAACCGCAAGGCGCGAACGGATGCATGGGAGCGCTGGAAAAAACTTCTAAGCGGAAGGTCCTAACTGTGAATTAGTCGATTCCGATTCTAACGACCTGAGCCGGTTCGATCGATTGCAGTGAGTGGAGGCAAGCTGAAGCATGCGGAAGCAAATCGTCCAAAGCATCCTAACGTGTAAGTAGAACAATGACGGCTAGTTTGCGTTGCGTTATGTTCTGTTGATGAGGGATGTTCCTATCCACAGTGATGAGCACCTGAAATCCCGCGAGTTCTGCAGCTGCGCGCGGCGTGCAGTGTGGCATTCGTGGTCGGGGAAGCTTGCTCACCGCTCATAATTTCCGGATTCCGACTAATCACATCTTCCATTCATCTATTCTCACGCAGTCTGTTTACTATGCGAGCCCGCATGAGTTCGCGGCGGTAATTCCAAGTTTCAATAGTGATCTGTATCAGCTATCCTAAGCCGCTGTCCTCTTACTTTTTCCGGAAGCTGCGGCAGGCGCGCGCTGAGCTCGCTTTTTGGCCGCCGGTTTCTCCTCCTTCTGCTCGTCCTTCATACTGTCCGGCTGGTGCTGCCAAGCATCCCACAGCTTAGCGATATTTTTCGTGAACTGGCGCGGCTTTTCTTCATAGACTCGCTGGCCAAGCGACATTGCCTTTTCGCGTAGCTCTTTCTGATATTCGCCCGCGAGTGTCAGAAATAGTTCGATGTCTTTCTGATCACCGTAATCCTCAGGCTTGCTCTCGAGCTTCTTCCGGAGCACAACCAGGTTATGATCGTCACCTAACCATGTTTCGAGGTTCTTGAGGCTCGCTTCATGAGCCTGCATTACTTCTGTCCACACATTCTCGAGTAACCGCACGTGATACCAGTGATCCTTCACGCGCTTGCGCCACTCATGATAATTTTCCGGCCGCGGATCCTTCTGCGCCGTAGCCATTACTTTCCGGCTCCGCCGAAATGTGGTTCTGAGGCCCGGTGCGATGGCTCGGAAACCATCCGCGTTCAGCGGCCAGGCGGTAATACGTTTCTTGGTAGCACGGAAAGTTAATATAGCCTCTTTCACAACTCTCTCGACATGCGAAGTCCGCTCAGTTTCGAGCTTGCTCTTATCCAGGGCTTGTCGAATCGAGCTCAAGGTGTTCTCCCGCAAGCTCTCTTTGTGCTTTACGATCACATTGTCAAAGGTTTCGATAATGGCAGCGGCATCACGGAACTCGGACAGCTTGCGCCCCAGATCACGAAGACGCCTGGTCTCTTTGCGGTATGTGGCGCCAAGCTCGGGCTGCACAAGTCTCAACGCGCCGCGAATTTTCTTAACGCTCTTGCGTGCTTCGTGAATGGCCTCGTCTCGGCCTTTGTGACCGTCGCGGCTCAGCTGCTCCGTAGCCCAGTCGAGCTCTTCAACCACGATTCGTTTGATTCCCGCAGGAACCGATTCGCTTGCCTTAAGACGGTACGGCATTGACGGATGATAACAAAGTATTCCCCGCAGTCTTCCCGCTCTTAAGAGTGCCCTTCGTGCGGTGCAGTCGCAGCGAAGGACGTTTCACCGCCGAATTCTTTATCTGCTTCGTCGTTCCTGCCGAGTAAGCGTAATGCGGCCGAGGTGACATGCTCAGCCGTGAAGCCGAAGTTCTTCATGACTTCCTCGCCCGGCGCAGAAGCTCCGTAATGATCGATGCCAATAATTGTGCCTTCGTCGCCTGCCCATAGATGCCAGCCGAATGTGGAGGCAGCTTCAACGGTCACACGTTTCTTGATAGCCTTCGGCACTATGATTTCCCGGTAAGCCTCGTCTTGAGCTTCGAAAAGATTCCAGCCCGGCATGCTGACCACGCGCGCGCGGATCCCGTAGCCCTTTAGTTTCTCCTGCGCTTTCATGCACAGCGCTACTTCCGAACCGGTTCCGATGAGAATTAGTTCCGGGTCGCCGCCCTCTGCCTCGGAAAGAATGTAAGCACCTTTCGAGACATCTGGATTTTTCGCCTTGCTCCGATCCAGGTGCGGAGTGTTCTGGCGGGTCAGCGCGAAGAGTGTTGGCCCATCGTGCTGGATTGCGACGGCCCAAGCTTCTGCGGTCTCAGTCGCATCGGCGGGGCGCATCACGTTCAACCCCGGAATCGCACGCAATCCGGCAAGCTGCTCGATCGGCTCGTGCGTAGGTCCATCCTCACCGACGCCGATACTGTCATGCGTGAAAACGTAGAAGGCTTTCAGCTTGCTCAGCGCACCCAGACGAATGGCAGGCTTCATGTAATCGGAGAACACAAGAAATGTTGCGCTGAAGGGTAGCACACCGCCGTGCGCCGCCATGCCATTCACAGCTGCACCCATCGCATGCTCGCGTACACCGAACGCAATGTTGCGGCCAGAATAGCCCCAATCTCCTCCGACTGCGCCCAACGTTGCTGGACCGGCATATTCACGAGGCTGGAAATCGCCCATGTCTTTCAGCGCCGTATTCGTAGAAGGATTCAGGTCCGCTGATCCGCCGATGATGTTCGGGATGTGCTTGGCCAACGCGTTCAGCGCTTCCCCGCCCGCTACCCGCGTAGCAATCGGCTTGTCGCTCGGCTTCCATTTCGGCAAGTCGGCACCCCAGTTGTCCGGAAGTTTACCGCTCACCGCTTGCTCAAGTTCCGCAGCCTCGCTCGGGAAAGCTTTCCTATATGCTTGGAACGCCTTCTGCCACTCTTGCTCAGCTTTAGCGCCCCTTTCAATTGCTTTCCGAAAGTGATTGACGGCGTGTTCCGGTAGATAAAACTTGTCCATAGTAGGCCATCCAAGCGCCTTCTTCGCAGCCTGCAGCTCCTCTTCGCCCAGAGGATTACCATGCGCCGAAAAATTGTCCTGCTTCTTCGGGCTACCATAGCCGATGTGCGTGTGCACTAGAATCATCGACGGGCGGGTAACCTCGGCGCGTGCTTCGGCGATAGCTTTCGCGACATCCTCGGTATCGTTGCCCTCTGGAACGGTTCGCGTGTGCCAGCCGTACGCCTCAAACCGCGCCCCAACATCTTCCGTGAAGGTTAGGTTAGTGCCGCCCGCGAGCGAAATATAGTTTTGATCGTACAAGAAAATCAGCTTGCCTAGCCGCAGATGACCGGCAAGCGATGCGGCCTCCTGTGTCACGCCTTCCATCAAGTCTCCATCGCTGCAGATGGAGTAGGTGTAATGGTCGACAATCCTGTGCCCCGGGCGGTTGTAGCGAGCACTCAGCCAAGCTTCCGCAATCGCCATTCCCACCGCGTTGCCAAAGCCTTGTCCCAGCGGGCCCGTCGACACATCGACCCCGACCGTATGTCCACGCTCCGGATGCCCCGGAGTTTTGCTGCCAAACTTGCGGAACCGCTTGATTTCGTCAAGCGACAGATCATAACCGGTGAGATACAAAAGGCTGTACAACAGCATGGACCCATGGCCGGCCGAGAGCACGAACCGATCGCGATCGAACCAGGTCGGATCTTTTGGGCTGTGCTTTAGAAAACCGTTCCAAAGCGTATAGGCCATGGCTGCCGCGCCCATGGGCATGCCGGGGTGGCCCGAATTCGCGTTCTGAACGGCATCCGCCGATAAAAAACGAATGGTATTGATGCACAGTTCTTCTAGGCTTTGGGTCTCTGTAGTAGGCAAGGCTTTTGTCTCTCCTCGTTTGACAATCTAACGGAAATGTTGTGACGCGTGAAACAAGTTTACGCGCTTCGAGCTGATTACAGCTTATTACTGTGGAGCGGCATCGGGTCGGGTATGCCCCGAGCCCTACGTGAATATATAGGGGCGAGGCATGCTCGTCCCATGCCACGATATGCTTACCTATAGATGGTCTTGCGCGGTGCGAGCCTGGCGCTCGTGGCACTGTTTCTGCTGAACGGACAAAACGCAACGGCTCCGCCGTCCTTTAAGTCTCGCAACACGCCGGAACAGACGCCGGCGGCTGAAGCACCGCCTCCGATTACCTGTCCTGCGGGTGGTCCTATCGGCGCGGTGGACCTCCGGGTACGCTCCTCCCAAGGTGGCGACCCGTTGCCTTTTCGCACCATCAACCATCTGAGCGAAGGCGACACGGTCCTGTATTCTCCAATTCTTCGAGGTCGTGAGAAGCGCCCGGGCGAGGTGTCCCTCGTTATGGTTCCCGCCAAGCGAAAGTCCGATAAAGATGCGCTGATTGTCACCGACCCGAGGCCTGCAGAAAAGCCCCAGGAATGGAAAATCAACGAGACAATTTCGCTGGTTGCCTTCGTGTATGGACCAGAAGGCCTGAGCAAGAAAAAGGTGAAGGGCTTCTTATCGCGCGACGATCTCCTGATCGCGCAGCTCGCAGATTACGCGGAGAAAACCGCGCAAACAGAAGCGCTGGTGCAGGCGCTCTCGTCAATCAACAGTTCCTCGGAAAGCGTGAACGCGGCGCTCACCGGCTTTGCGTCACAGTACGGCTTCTCCGTGCAACTCGATCGGACCGCGCCTCCACAAGTTCAGGCACAAACGCTGTTTGCCACGATGAACCCGCAACTGGCAGGTTATGATCCGCTAACGCCTTCAACCGGTGCAAAGATCGGGCAAACAGCGAGCGTGGCGACCGCTGCCGCAACCTTGTTTTTCGGCAGCCCGATTGGATTGGCTGCGGGCGGAACGGCAATGCTGCTTGACTTACGCGCGATTGCGTTTCCCGGCACGGAATTTCGATCCTCGTTCGCACAGGCGCTACACGATGACCGCGCTCTGAACCTATGCGGGCAACGAACTCCGGCGCCTCCGCACACTCGCGTTGCTTACCTCTGGGCAAATCGCATTCCAAACGTCGCGCCGCCCTCCATTCGCATTGGAAGCGCTGATTTCATTCCCACAACGCAAAAAACGCCAGTGCCGGTCGACGTACCCGATCCTCAGTGGAAATACCTTGAGCGAGCGCGTGCTTGGGTGCTGCAGAATACTCAAAACCAGAAGACTCCAGTCACGGTGCTCAAGCTTGCAAACCAAAAAGCATTAGAAATTGATCTCAGTAAGGCAAAGTTGCCTCCCGGTGATTATCATCTGGCTGGCTATTGGGATTGGACACCGTTCCAGGCAACAGGAGAGGTGCATGTCCGTTCTCTGAGCAATTTCGACCGAGCGAAGCTACAGCCAGCATCGCAAGACAAGCTCATCGCGAAGACCGGGAAAATACCCGTCACGCTCGAAGGCACTGATTTTGAATTCACTACGAAGGTCGAGCTTAAGAGGCCGCGGGACGAGTTCGCGACGGCCCAGCCCGTGCGGTTTATTCTCCCGAAGGGTCTAAGAAAGGGACCACAGGATCATATCGATGTGCAGATCGATACTGGTGACCTCGAACCAGGCGAGTATTCATTGCTCGTCTCGCAGCAAGACGGAAAAGATCATCCTGTAAATATAAACGTTCTCCCGCCAGTGTCGAAAATAGACAACCTCCCCATCCTTGCCAATCAGGGAGTCGCCGCACAACATTACCTTCTGAAGGGTGAGCGTCTGAATCTGCTCGCAAGGCTCGAGGCAACGGGCGTGGCCTTTGATCTAGATCCGGTGGCGTTGACTGAATCCGAGCGCAACGTAACACTGCATCTCAAATCTGATCCCCGCCCCGGAACAGCTCTGCCGATAAAGGCTTATCTGGCCGACCGCAACGAACCGTTGATGCTGCCGAACGCAGTTCGGATCACCGGACCGTTACCGCTCATCGCGAGCTTCAAGCTGTCATTGCCGGCCGATACGGCAATTGCGATCAAGCCAGGCGAATTTCCGGCTGGCTATACGCTGTCGGCCATGCTGGATGTGAAGAACGTCGAGCCGCGAAGCATGCTGCGGCTGGCGTGTCTCGACGAAGTCGGCCCACACCTGTCGCTCCACCTTGGCGAGCAGAGTGAGACCGCGAGTTTGCAGCAGTTGTCGCCCGATCAACTTTTTCTGTCATTCGATACAAGTGCCTGGCCTGCAGCTTGTTCCATCCAGGCGGTCATCGACAATGGCGGCAGCGGGAAATCGGAACCGCTTACTTTAGGAAATATAATCCGCCTCCCTCAAATTGAAAACTTTAAGCTCAGTGACGACCAAGCCGCGCCCAGCACACATGTAGGCGTCCTCACGGGCCGAAATCTGGAGATGATCGAGAAAGTTGGATGGGATCAGGCGAACGGCAGCGACGTGCCTGCCCTTCCCTCGCCAATTCCCGGGCAAGGGCAAAAACAGTCGCTGCGTGTGAACCTCCCAGACCCGCCGACTCCGCGTGCCGTCATCTATCTATGGCTGCGTGGCGAGAAGACCGGCCGCGTCACGACGATAATGAATAGCGCTCCGGCATCAAACACCACCTCACCACTGAACAGCGCTCCGCCACCAAACGGCACACCACCCGTTACACCACCATCGAACAGTCCCCCAACGTAGCTAATAGCGCCAGAACATGTTCTATCATTTGGTAACGGTTGGTAACCGTGGATGAATCTTCCTAATCTGCTGACCTTAATCCGCATTTTTATGGTACCGCTAGTTGTCGCGGCCTTGGTTCAGCAGAATTTACGGCTCGAAATAGGTAATAAGCTGTTGGTTGCGAATGACTTCTTCGCGCTGACAGTTTTTCTTGCCGCCGCGTTCACGGACATTCTCGACGGGTATCTCGCGCGACGCTGGAAACAAGTGACCACCGTCGGCACTTTGTTAGATCCCGTTGCCGACAAGCTTCTCGTCTCTGCAGCGCTCATCGCCTTAGTCGAAATTCGTCTACTGCCAGGCTGGATGGTAATTCTAATCATCGGTCGGGAGTTCGCCGTCTCCGGATTGCGCAGTATTGCCGCCGCCGAGGGCTACACAATCAAGGCTGGCGAGCTTGGGAAATCCAAAATGATGCTGCAAGTGGTTGGCATAACGCTCGTCATGCTCTCGATACGCTGGCCGGGTCTTCGAACATTCGCCCTCGCGGCAATGTGGGCGGTAGTAGGCATGGGACTTGCTTCGGCCGTGGATTACTTTCGAAAATTCTGGCGCAAAGTTGACACCAGCATCAAGCTACGCCGGAGACGCGAACTCATTGTGCTGGAACGTCAGAAACGTCGGCTTCAGAAAGCAGCAGCAGCCAATCGGGAGACTACCTCCATTCGCCGCTCGGGCTAAAACTCGTGAGCGCGATATGGGCAGTAGACTCGATAATTTCGTAGTTGTCCCTTGTAAAGAGGACTGTTCGAGCCTGACCTCGTGGTCCTAGAGAGCCAATCGTTTTTCCGTTGAATAGCACGTTCACGCCGCCAGCATTACCTGTGCGGATGCGAGCACTATCATGGCCCTTGAGCGTCTTCGTTCCAGCAGCCTCAAGCACCCCCCTGTAAATTTCCTTATTGTCAGCGGTGATGGAGAGCCATGTGGCTTCAACTGCGGCAACTTCTACGCGGAATCCAGAACCTGGTTCAGCAGCGCGCCTTCCTGAATTTCCAGCCAGCGAGTTGATAAAGCTAGTGACGGATGCCTGCAAATTGTACCTGGAGCTTTGCCACATTCCATACAGGCTGGAGCATCCGGTCAGCACTGCAATCAGTGCGATGAAGGAGAAAAGCCAGCGAAAATTCTTGGGCCGGGTGGGCTGAAGCGGCGGTACCTTCGGCATTGCAGCTTGTAGCTGGCCGGGCATTGCCGGCTCAGGCATTGTACTCGCCCAGTTCTGGACGGCTGCAGCTAACTCGTCATAATTCAGGCCAAGTCGCTGCGCAAACTGGCGCACGAAGCTTCGATAGAAGAATGCTGAGCTGATTTCCGACAGCTCATCGTTCTCAATTGCCTGCAGATTCTTGACTGAAATCCGGGTGCTCGCGCTGACATCGTCCAACGTAAGTCCCTGCCGTACACGTTGTTGCCGGAGTTTTTCTCCAACTGACTCCATTGTTTCCCCGGGAGCGAACAATCGCTCTTCTAAGTGTAAAAGTTATAATACAACAGTCTTTTGCCTAGCCGTTTTTCTCAGCCTGGTTATACTTCCGAAACCTTCGGCTACCAAATCAAACCTCTAAAGACGTGTAAATCTAATCGGCTCAAATTGCTTCCTGCTTTAAATCAGTTCACGTTTTTCTTTGCCGGCGTCAGCTTAACGATCGGCCTTCTCTCGGCTGCCCCCGCCACGCCCTGGCCGAAGACCTCTGTTTTCCGGGGATCGGCAGCGCTCGCTGATACTCGTCGGGCTGTCTCATTCGGTGAACGTCCCTCCGGATCCGACGCCATCGGTCACCTGCGCGACTGGATCGTTTCGCAACTGAACCCGCTAGGTGGTCAGCTGTCGCTTGATTCCTTCACTGCCCAGACACCCATAGGGCCCGCTCCGATGGTCAATATCGTTCTCAAGTTCCCTGGAAACTCCAGCAAGGCCGTCGTAGTCACGGGACATTACGACACGAAGCGCATTCCCATGGTCCACTTCGTCGGTGCAAATGACGCTGGCTCCTCGACTGGTTTCCTGATTGAATTCGCACGCGCTATTTCGACTATGAAACATCCAGATGACATCTACATCGTGTTTTTCGACGGCGAAGAGGCAGTACGCACAGAATGGACCGAGACCGACAGTCGTTACGGCAGCCGACACCTTGTAGCTAAGTGGGGAGCGGACGGGACCTTACCCCGTATCAAGGCATTGATCAACGTCGACATGATCGGCGATCGGGACCTTGATATCGCAAATGACGAAAATTCGTCACAATCCCTCCGTACTTCGGTTTGGCAGATCGCCGCGAATTCAGGGTATGGCAAGTTCTTCCGCAAAGATGGAGGGGGCATAGACGACGACCATAAGCCATTCGTCGATGCGGGTGTTAATGCGATCGATATCATCGATCTCGATTACGGACCCAACCTTTCGTATTGGCACACCGCGAACGACACTATGGATAAGCTGAGTGCGCATAGCTTTCAAGTGGTCGGCGAGGTCGTGCTCGAACTTGTAAAACAGCTCGAGCAACAATAGGTTCATCATGCGCGTGCGACTGAGCATCGCTCTCTGCGCAGCAGTCGCTGGCGTTGCTTTCGCGGCGGCCGGGATTAGCGACACCTTTCAGTTTTCCGATGTCGCACAGAAAGCAGGTCTACACTTCGTACTTGCAAACAGCCCCACGCCGCAAAAATACATGATCGAAACGATGCCCGGCGGAATTGCCGTGTTCGATTATAACGGCGACGGATTGCCTGACCTCTATTTCACGAACGGCGCCGATGTGCCCTCACTCGAGAAAACGTCCTCTAAGTTCTGGAACCGGCTATACCGCAATGACGGCAATTTCCATTTCACCGACGTTACAGAGCAGGCCGGCGTCGCCGGAAAGGGTTACTCGATGGGCGTTGCCGTGGGCGATTACAACAATGACGGCCATCCCGATCTCTTCATCGCCGGAGTCAATCGAAATATTCTCTATCGCAGCCGCGGTGACGGCACTTTCGAGGACGTGACGGAGAAGGCCGGCATTCAGAGCGGGAGGTGGGCCGTGGCGGCGGGGTGGTTCGACTACGATAATGACGGCAAGCTCGATCTGCTGGTCGTGCACTATTCAGATACGCCCCTGCAGGATCGGTTTTGCGGGGATCGGGACAGAAACATTCGCGTATATTGTCATCCCAAATATTTCGAACCGCTGTCCGCTACGCTGTACCACAACCGTGGGGATGGCGGCTTCGACGATGTTTCAAAGAGTTCCGGCATCGGCCAGTATGCAGGCCGCGGAATGAGCCTTGCCTTTGCCGACTACGATGGCGATGGCTTCATGGACGCCTTCGTCACGAACGACAACATGCCCAACTTTTTATTTCATAATCGCGGAAATGGCACGTTCGAAGAAGTCGGGCTGGTTGCCGGAGTTGCGCTAAGCGACCGGGGGCAGCCGATCGCAAGCATGGGCGCAGATTTCCGCGATTATGACAATGACGGCCTGCCCGATATCACGGTCACGGCATTGGCTGGAGAGACCTTCCCTCTCTTTCGGAATATCGGCAACGGTATGTTCACCGACGCCACCTACGCGAGCCGGATCGGGCGTCTGAGTACGGACCACAGCGGGTGGGGTAATGGCTTCGTCGACTTCGACAACGACGGCTGGAAAGATCTTTTCACGGCCAATTCGCACGTTAACGATCGCGTGGAAGCCTTTGAGTCGCGCATATATAAGGAGGCAAACACCGTCTTCGGGAATGCTGGAGGCAAGTTCACCGACTGCACGCCCACTGCAATGAAAACTGCAGTGAAAGCGCATCGTGGCGCCGCGTTCGGAGATTTCGATGGCGATGGCCGTTTGGACGTAGCCGTATCCGCACTGGGCGATGCAGCGGAACTATGGCAGAACACTACCCCACACGCCGGTAATTGGATCACATTCCACTTGATAGGAACCCGCAGCAATCGGGACGGGATCGGCGCACGCATCCGCGTCGGAAAGCAGTGGAATGAAATGACCAGTGCTGTCAGCTACGCTTCCGCCAGCTTGATTCCTGTGCATTTTGGCGTGGGAAAGGCGCAGCAGCTCGATGATGTTGAGATCCGATGGCCCAGCGGGCGCACACAGCGACTCGACCACCTAGCCGTTAACCGCGTCATCGACGTCAAGGAACCCGCGCACTAGCCTTTCTCCCATCGCCCAGCGGAAGTAGCCGAGATATAGCGAAACGCGGACGGGCAGCAACAAAGGTTCTGCAAACCTCAATCAAAAGCTAAACCGCGCCTGCAGCTCGATAATGCGTCCGTTCAGAGCGTTTTGTGCCTGGCCGAATAAGGGATTACTCGTCGTACCGTCGAAGCTGATCGTATTACTGTCGTTCGCCGTGCCACTGGGTGACAGCGGAGTTAGATTCAGCTTGTTGAAGATGTTGTAGAAGTCGGCCCGAAATTCGAAGCGCGCATTCTCTCCCAGGATCGGAAGCTTCGGAAGTCCGAACGACTTCTGCAGCGTTGCATCAGTACTGAAGTAACCGGGTCCTCGCAACAAGTTACGTCCGACCGAGGGCGCGGGAGGAATTCCCCCGCCCGGAGTGAAAACAGGCACAGTGAAGGACCCTAAGGCTCCGTTCGGGAAATTGCCGTTCGGTCTCATGAATGTGGAGTTGCTGTAATCTGTACCGGCGCCCCCGAGATAATTGTCCGGGCGCAGATTCGTATAGCCGAGAGGCGACGCGAGAACAACATTACCACCCGTGTTCTGATAAACCGGCGTCCAGGGGAAACCTGTATGCCAATTCATGATGCCGCTGATCTGCCATCCCCCCAGGATCTTGTCGATCCAGCTATTATTTTTCGTAAAGCGCGGGCTCCAGACCCCATACATTTTCACGTTGTGCCTAACATCAAAATCTGCGTTGCCTTTCAGATATTGAAGACCGAAGGGATACTCGCCGATGAAGTAATCATTTGAACCATCGTCGATGGTATGGCTCCAGCGATACTGTACGTCGAATTGGAATTGACGGGAGAAGTTGTGCTGAAGTTCCGCCAAGAACGCGTTGTAGCTGCCATTTGCATCGTTCGAATAGTAATACAGACGCGAAACGCTTGGATTCAACGGAGAGTAAGCCCAGTTCAAGTTGTTCTGTCTGGTGTAGTGCCGGCTCAGGCTGCCCTGATAGCCCAGTTTGGCTGCCCAATTTCCTCCGAGATTGTATTCGGTGCCCAATGAGTAGCGGTAAACCAGCGGTGTCTGGAGATTGAGGGGGAAACCGTTAAGGTCGACAGGGCTTCCACCAACCGGCAGGCCGCTGACCGGATCGAATGTCTGCCGCGTATTGGGATTACCGGGCCAGCCGCTGAATTGATGAACATTCGTTGGCACTCCGCCGTTGTAGAGGATTTGATTCCCAGCCAATGACACGCCCGTGACAAGCGGGGGATTGGAGCGCCCGTTCAGCGTGATAGCCTCTTCCATTCTGTTGTAACCAATCCCAAAGCCTCCACGCACAACGAAACGCTGGCTGTTGGGTGGCGTCCACGCAAACCCGATCTGCGGTCCCCAATTGTTCTTACTGGCGTTGTACAGATCACCACCGACTTTTAATTTCAGTCCAACCAGTGGATCGGGGCCAGCACCAAGAACCACATTGCTGATGTTCCCGTATTTTTCACGAACAGGTGTGAAGTACTCCCAACGCAAACCGAGGTTCAACGTCAGGTTTGGCATCACCTTGAAGTCGTCCTGCACGAATCCTGCGAATATGTGTGAGCGAATATATTCAGTGGCGCTGGTTGGGAGTCCCGTTCTAGGATCGAAATTGCCATTTTCCGTGTAGGGCGCGTCGTTCGCAAAATCCCAAAGATTGTGGAAGGTGAAAGACGGCCGGGCGCCCCCCGCCTGGCTGTCGTTGTCCTGTTCCCAATAAAGGTCGGCGCCAAATTTGAGCGAGTGTCTGCCCAGCGCGGCGCTTACCGTATCCCGGAAGTTATACGTCGTCTGGTAGAAAACTCCGGGCCCAGGCGCACCCACAAACTGCAAATCCGCGGAACCTACGTGATCGAAGTTGTCTTGCGGCAGGCCCCAAGGCTCCTGTGGATTGCTCCCGACTTCATTGAAGTTCCAGCGCGTGACGCCTCCGCGCGCTTCGTTCAGCCAAGATCCCGATATCGTGTGATCCCAAAGCAGGGTTGCAGCCTCGTTGAGTCTGTCGCTATGCCAGAAATTCGCACCACGAGCAGGACCGTTTAAGAAGGTCTGATCGTTCGGCACATAGTACGTGCTGAAAGCAACCAGATCTTTGCTGGTCGCCTGGAAATCCATACGTCCGTTGTACTGCTGGGGAGCGGCGTTCGTTGGATTCACGCTTTGCACGAACATGATGTCGGGAACTCCGTCCAGGCCGCTACCGATACCGGGTGTTCCGCTGCTGGCATAGGTGGGATCAGGCGTCCCAAGTGGACTAACCAGAGGTGAGCCCACGTCCAGCCCAACGTATTGTCCGCCCTGGAATACGGCCTGACACTGCCCCGCGCTCGGAAGACCGGCATCCGAGCAGCTCTTCGGAATAATCGCGTTATAGGAGGCTCCCTCTCCCGGATATCCCGCGATCCTAGCCGCAATGCTGCCAGGCTGCGCAGTCCTCGCTCCGGCGAGAAATTGCGGAGTCTCGTACCATCCGGTGTTCAATGACCCGGAGCTGTTGCGCAAGGTCTCGTACGAGAAGAAGAAAAACAGATGGTTCTTGATCACCGGGCCGCCCACGCTGCCGGCCCATTGGTTGTATCGATCAGTGTCCCTTTCGACCGGGTTGTTTGGCCCGTTCCAGCGCTGAAACGCGTTCAATCCGGGGCGGTCGGCCTTAAGTAGGGCGCTTCCGTGGAATTCATTCGTGCCGTTCTTAGAAACAACCAGAACTTGCGCGCCGCTGTTCCGTCCATTCTCTGCGCTATACGGGTTCGATTGGACTGTCACTTCCTTCACCGACTCTTTGTTGGGCGTGATGACTGCTGCGCCGCCCCAAGCCAAGCTATTCACCTCGACGCCATCGACCTGGTAACTGTTCGAGTTGTTCCGCGTCCCATTCGAGCTGATCTGGACCTGATTCTCGGTTTGAAAAATGCTGCTTGTGGAGCTAGCTCCGCCCGGCCCGGCGCTTCCGGGTAAATTCTGTGTATTCTGCCCATTCGCCGATCGGGAATTGTCTCCGAATGTTCCTGGCGCTAGTTGCGCAACCTGAAAAGTATCGCGGCCAAACGTTGGCAGCGCTTGTATCTCTCTGCTCGACAACGTGCCGGATATGGTCCCGCTCGCTGTATCAAGTATCGGCGCCGCCTCTGCGGTCACAGTGACCGTTGTCGCCGCCGTTTGACCGAGCTCAAGCTGCACATTTTGCGACTGAGCCTGTTCGGACGTAAGTCCCACCAGGACAGCCTTTTTCCCAAACCCTGGCTTCTCCACCGTGAGGCTGTATGACCCAGGCGCAAGACCGGAAATCGAATAAACGCCTGAAGTCCCCGTTGTGGCAGTTTTCGAAATATTTGTCTCATTACTGGTGAGCGTGACGGTGGCGTTGGGTACCACGCCGCCTTGCGGATCGGTGATAGTGCCTTGCAGGCTGCCCCGATACTGGGCTCCCAAGGGCATGGTAATTGTAATCAGCAGCCAAGCCGTCGTAACCACGAACGCCAACCGGCGAGCGAACACCTTTTTCAACGTGTATTTCATGAAAGACCCTCTTTTTCTATAAACGAGCGAGGAATGATTCCGAATTCCCTAGCGAGATGCCCTATTTGACTTCACACTTGCTTCCTTCGTTGCACAAATTTCAGTCTTCGTGAGAGACTTCCGCTGTGATTGCCATCAAACTGCGCACTCGTAATCTCGTAGTGCGCAATTACCTCGCATTTTTAACAGGCTCGCTGTTCCTTTTGCACGCCACCCCGTTGCACGCGCAATCGGCCTACTTCAATCACGTCTTCTTCGATAACAGCTTGACCCCGGATCGCTACTACCATAGCCGCGGCAAGGTATCCGCGCCGAGCACGCTCCGCCTCATAGGAGACAAGCTCCCGGTCGAGACAAGCATTTTCCGTACGCCGCCCAACGCGCTTCGCCTGGATTGGAAATCCGCGCCCACCGGCGGTTGGGAAGCCGAAGTGCGCCTCTATGAGTGGAGAAATCGTTACATCTATTTCCCTGGCGACACGCTCTACTTTTGGTGTTATGCGCCCGAAGCCGTTCCGCCCGCCGATTTCCCGCGCGTGGTCCTAAAAGATAAAAACCTCAACTTCACTGAACCTCTCGACATAAGCACTTTCGTCAGCGGCATCCGCGCCCGTCAATGGACGCAAATCAAGATTCCTCTAACCCGTTTCGCGACCGCCTCCATCCACCCCTCCGAGCCGCATCGCGTAAACAGCATCTTCTTTACTCAAGGAGCGCCCGACGGCGCAAATCACTCTCTCATCCTCGACGAGTTAAGGATCGACTCGAACGAAGCAGGGAATCGGCGAATTACGCTGCCGATGGTTCGCAACGTGCAAGCGAAGGCTTACGAACGCCACATTGATCTGACGTGGAAGCCCGTTCATGCCGCGGGTCTCGCACGGTACGTCATCTATCGAGCGCTGGACGGCGGTCCCTTCCATCCCGTTGGAATTCAGATTCCTGGCATTCAGCGCTACTCGGATTTCGTCGGCCAACCCGGCCGAACCGCTGCATATAAAATTGCGGCCAGCGATCAGAACTATCGCGAATCCCGCTTATCCGAACCCGTCAGCGCTTCCACCCACCCGATGAGTGACGAAGAGCTGCTGACCATGGTCCAGGAAGCCTGTTTTCGGTACTACTGGGAAGGCGCGCACCCGGACGCCGGCATGACTCGCGAAAATTTTCCAGGTGACGACCGCATCATCGCTACCGGTGCTAGCGGATTCGGCATCATGGCGATCGTCGTAGGCGTGGAGCGCGGCTTCATCACGCGCGGGCAAGGCATCGACCGCATGCTGAAAATCGTGCGCTTCCTTGAGAAAGCCGACCGCTTTCATGGCGCCTGGCCGCATTTCATGGATGGCGCCACAGGCAAGCGCATGCCGGTGTTCGACCAATACGATAACGGGGCGGATCTCGTCGAGACTTCTTTCTTAATGGAAGGCCTGCTCACGGCTCGTCAGTACTTCAACCGAAGCAGCTCCTCGGAAAAGCTGCTTCATGACAAAATCACCCATCTCTGGAACACAGTCGAATGGGATTGGTTCCGCAGAACGCCTGACGGCGATGCCCTCTTCTGGCACTGGTCGCCCGAATACTCCTGGCACATCAGCAACCGTCTGACTGGCTGGAACGAGGTCATGATTACGTACTTACTCGCCATTGCCTCGCCCACCCATGGTGTTCCGGCGCAACTGTACTATTCAGGTTGGGCAGGCGTGCCCGCGAATTACCTCAACGGCCACACGCACTATGGAATTAAGCTCGACGTCGGCCCAGGAACCGGCGGACCGCTTTTCTTCACTCACTATTCCTACATGGGGTTTGTTCCTCAGGTGCGGGACCGATTTACTGACTACTTTGAAAACAACCGCAACATCGTCCGCATCAATCACGCCTACTGCATTCAAAATCCACATCACTTCAAAGGTTATGGCGCAGACTGCTGGGGAATTACCGCCGTTGATGGTCCACAAGGATACACGCCATACGAGGCAAATCCGGAACTGGACGATGGCACTATAGCCCCGACTGGAGCCATCGCATCCTTCCCGTATACGCCCGAGGCCTCAATGCAGGCTCTGAAATATTTCTACCGTGAACTCGGCGACCGTCTTTGGGATATCTACGGATTTCGCGATGCGTTTAATTTGCAGGAGAACTGGTTCTCTCGCATCAATATGGGCTTAAATCAGGCACCCATGGTTGTGATGATTGAGAACTACCGTACTGGATTAATCTGGAAAACCTTCACGGCCAATTCCGAGATTCACTCGATGATTCAACATGTCGGCTTCAAAGTAGACGTGCCTGACTCGGCCAAACGCCAGTGAAAAATTGCTGTTGTTGACATTCGACATCAGTTTTGATAAATGTAGGGTTTCTACACCATGGAGCGGCAATCAAGGCTCGATCTTCTTCAGGGCACGCTCGACCTTCTGATCTTGCGCACCCTCCAAACCGGCCCTATGCATGGCTGGGCTATTTCGGAACGGATTCAGCAGATCTCGCGCGACGTTTTGCAAGTGAACCAAGGCTCACTTTATCCAGCGCTGCACCGACTTGAGCACCAAGGCTGGATCAAGGCAGAATCAGGGATCTCCGAACTCGGTCGGCGGGCGCGCTTTTATCAATTAACCGGTCGCGGCCGAAAACAATTGGAATTAGAAACCGATGACTGGCTGCGGTTGACAGCGGCAATCGGCCGAGTGCTCGAGGAAGCATAAAGATGAACTTCCACGATTTCCTGCTTCGTGCGGAAGCAATCTTGCGCCGCCGTAAGGTGGAGGAAGAACTCGACGAAGAGTTGCAGTCTCACCTTGAACTGCAAACCCGCAAGCATCTCGATGCAGGCTTGAGCATCGAAGAAGCGAAACGGCAAGCTCGCATTGACTTCGGAGTCGTCGAGCTGGCAAAAGATAACTGCCGCGATGAGCGACGCGTGAACGTTGTCGACGATTTATTCCAAGATCTCCGTTACGCCTTTCGCGGTTTTCGGCGAGATCCCGTGCTGGCGTTCGTCGCTATGCTGACGCTGGCCATCTGTATCGGCGCAAATACAACTGTTTTCAGCCTCGTCAACACGATAATCTTGCGACCGCTTCCCTACCCGGATTCGAACCGCCTCTACTGGTTGAGCGAATGGATGGGACGAAATCAAAACGATTTTGGCGGTATCGGCGCGGATTATTACAGCCTGCGCGAGAACAACAGAGTCTTCGAAGCGGTCGCAGCCTACGACCCGGTGACTGTCAACTGGATTGGCATGGAGAAGCCGGAGCAGTTGGATGCAGCGCAAGTGACGCCATCATTCTTCAAGGTCTTTGGCACGCCGCCGCTCGCCGGCCGCTATTTGGCATCAGACGAACAGGGCGCGAAAGCTCCAGCCGTGATCGTTTTGAGCTACAGCTTTTGGCGGAGCCGGATGGCTAGTGATCCCCACATCGTGGGCAAGACCATTACGCTAGATGGTCTTCCGACTACTGTGATCGGAGTTATGCCGCAAGGCTTCGACTACCCGAAGGGTACGCGAATCTGGAAACCGCTACCCATGGACGAACCTGCGGAGCGCCCGAGACTCGTCACCCGACCCATGCGGCTCGTGAGCATGGTGGCACGTCTCACGCCGGGGGTCAGCGGACAGCAGCTCGATACAGATCTGAATCGGCTGACGACCATGATCTATCGGGAGTATCCCAACGAGTTCAAGGCGGCAAAATTTCTGGATGGCATGAAGATATTGGCAACTCCGCTGCAGCGGCGCATAGCAGGAGATCTACGCCCGGCGCTGCTAATTTTAAGCGGAGTCGTTGGTCTCGTTCTTTTGATTGCCTGCGTCAATCTGGCAAATCTTCTGCTTGCCCGGGCGACCGCGCGACAGCGCGAGCTCGCCGTGCGAATGGCACTCGGTTCGGGACACGCCAGGATCGTGAAACAAGTCCTTACCGAAAGCATCGCGCTTGCCGCACCCGGCGGTCTGGCTGGTATTTTCATTGCATTTTCCGCTGTGGCGATCTTAAATACCTGGAAGCCCCTTGTGCTTCAAAATTATCCGCTCCTCTCGTTGGATGTTCCCACCCTTCTGTTCACTATCGGCCTCACGCTCCTCACGGGACTGGTTTTCGGAATGGCCCCGGCGATGGCTGCGGCGGGCGTTAGCATTCAGGAGGCTTTGAAATCAGCGGGCCACGCGCAGACTAGCGAACGGAGAGCCGTGCGCCTGCGTCATTTACTAATGATCACCGAGCTGGCAGTCTCACTGATCCTATTGATCGGAGCCGGTCTATTGGGCAGAAGCTTTTTGAAGCTTGCCCATGTGGAACTCGGATTCTCTCCCGCCAATCTGCTTACGCTTCGGTTCAATCTTACCGGTTCGCGATACGCGACGGCGGAGGGCCAGGCGCGTTTCTACGATGACGTGCTCGATAGCGTGAAACAGCTCCCACAGGTCCGCCTCGCCGCCGTATCCACCGACTTGCCTCTGACTGGTGAGCGTCCTTATAGTGGCGCCAGCTTTCAAGTTACCGGTCGCGCGCCGCTTTCGATCGCGCAGCAGCCGCAGGCGGCTATAAGCGTCGTGAGCCGCGATTTCTTTAAAGCCCTCGGTATCCCTCTTCGCAACGGCCGGGTTTTCGATGCGCGTGACACGTCCAGGTCACCTGACAACATTGTGGTAAATGAATCTTTCGCGAAGAAGATCTTTCCCAGAGAGAACCCGTTGGGACAGCGCATCTTCATCGGGCCGAATCGTCCCGTGCGCTGGACCATAGTTGGCGTTGTTGCCGGCATCCGCGGAGGTGAACTCGGCGCGGAATCCGAACCATTGATATACCGCTGCACCTGTCAAGGTGGCGATCCGTTTCTCTCGCGCCTGGGCTTGCTTGTCAGAACGACGACTGAGCCTTCGAAGCTCGTGCGCTTAATCGAGTCCCAAATCTACAAAGTAGACCGTAACGAGCCCGTTTTCGATGTGAAGACGATGGGCGATCGTCTGACAGACTCTCTGGCGCCGCAACGTTTTCATTTATTGCTGATCGGAATATTCGCCGCGATAGCCGTCCTCCTCGCCGCCGTGGGCATTTACGGAGTGATGTCTTACCTCGTCAGTCAACGCACTCGCGAGCTCGGTATTCGAATTGCCTTGGGCGCGCGCATGGAGCACGTGCTCGGCCTTGTGCTGGGCGAGAGCTTTATTTGGTCATTGGCAGCCGTCGTAGCCGGTGTTGCCGGAGCTTGGGCGCTGACCCGCTATCTCGCGTCGATGCTCTACGGCGTGACGGCTTTGGATCCCATCACATTTACGATGATGCCGTTGTTGCTTGCGGCTGTAGCAATCACGGCGTCATTGATACCTGCGCTGAGAGCTGTGCGGATTGATCCGAACACTGCACTTCGCGAGGAATGATCAACGAAAGTGGATAGCCGCCTTTGTGTTCCTCACAGGCTGGCCTGTTACCGTGCGACTGCCCACGCCAAGCCATCCGGCTGCGGGCCTGCGTTAATTCGGCCACTTACGTCCAAACTTTTCAGATCGATCACCGCAACGTAATTGCCACCCGTGCAGGCCACGTACACCCGAGAGCCGTCTGGCTGCATCTGAATGCCCGCCGCCCCACCTCCAAGATTCAGACGCTTGGTTTCCTTGTGAGTCGCTGCATCCAAAATCGTCACTCCCGCATTGCCCAGCGAAGAAATGAACACCAGCTTTCCGTTCGGTGTAAACTTCAAACGATTCGCACCCTTCACGTTCGCCGCCAGCGTCTCGGCAACTTTCTTGGCAGCAATGTCGATGATCGATACCGTGCCCTCCTGTGCGTTTGCCACCCAGATTTCCTTGCCGTCAGGTGAGACGTCAAATCCTTCGGAGCCTCTGCCTACACGAATCACGGTTTCGTCCCAGTCGCCACCCGGCGTGCCCATGCGGCGCCGTCCACCCGGACCACCAGCGCCGCTCATTGAAGCACTCTTCTCGATCACGCTCACCGTTCCAGAACTGACGTTAGTGGTAAAAATTCGCCTCAGGTCTTCAGAAACGAAGATCATGTGAGTTCGGTTCTGACCTGTTCCCAAAATCCAGTCCACCTTCTTCTTCGCGGGATCATAACTTCCGATGGCCTTAACTGCTTCAGCCGTAAACCACGTCTTCCCGCCCACAAACGCCAGACCATGGGGACCGCGTAATGGACCAAGATCAATCGAGGGAAGGGCCTTCTGCGCCACAAGGTCGATGAGCGTAAGCGTATTGTATGCCCCGCCTCCATAGTTCGACACATACGCGAGCTTTCCGTCTGTTGACGCAATCACTTCGTGAGGGTCCTCGCCGACCGGCGCGCGCGCAACAACCTTAAAATTCGATGGATCGACTATCGCGAGTGTATGGTCGCCTTTCGACAACACTAATAGCGCTTCGTGAGGAGTGCTCGCCGCAAAGCAGATGCCCGCGGCAGCGGCATTGATGAGGAGTAAAAGTCCGGCTGTTTTCATAATCTTTACTGTGCCGCAGCGGCCCTGGCCCCTCGAAATTTGGCGGTTTTCTCATTCTGCGAATTCCAGCGCGGCGCTTCCACATCATTCGCCACTCTCCAAACCACCCGCGCTACCAGTCGATCCACTTTCGCCATCTCCGCATAATCGATCTTCTGCCACTCATCTTTTAAACCGTGATAGTCCGGAAACTCGAACGAAGTTGCAAACGTTAAGTCTGGAATCCCAACCTGCGCGAACGGATAATTATCGCTGGCGGGGAAATACGTATCCGTCTCTTTGGTCTTTACCATCGAAACGCCCGACAGCTTGGCCGCTTTCTCAAACATTGGTGTCATTGTCGTATACCCGTATCCATTGGTTGTCGCATTCCCCTTCCCAATATCTGAATCGCTTCGGCCAACCTGCTCGAGATTCATATCCGCCACGGTCTGCTCGAGCGGGAATAAAGGATGTTGCGTGTAGTAGAGCGATCCCAGCGCACCCAACTCTTCACCGCAAAACGCGATGAACACAATTGAACGCTTCGGCCGATGCTTCATCTTCGCGAAAGCAGACGCGATCTCGATTACCGATACAGTTCCGCTCCCATCATCGTTCGCTCCGTTGAAAATCCGATCGCCGTTCTTTTCAGCTTTGTCCGCGCTCAACTTCCCGGAAGTCTCAAGTGTCCCGATGTGATCGTAATGCGCCGAAACGATGACGTAAGTGTTTCGCAATTCAGGATCGATACCCCGCAGCACGCCCACCACGTTGCGGCCGATAATAGGCTGATCGATCACACGACCGTGCAATTCACCGCTAGTTTTCGCTAACTCGGTTAAATCAGTTTGCTGAAAATACTCCTCCCCAGCCCCAGGATCTAGGCCGGCCGCTCGAAAGCGGGAAGCGACGAACTCAGCCGCTATATCGAGTCCAGCCGACGGCGTCCATCGGCCCGCCAGCATATCGGAAGAGAGGAATGAAAGGTTTCCGCGCAGCGAATCAGCCGAAATCCCGTTCAGTGCGCGTTGCAGTTCTATTGCAGCAGCATTAGGTCGGGGCTTCTTCGCAACACTCTGCCCATTCGCACTCGCCGCCCAAAGCAGCAGCGCCGCTATCCAAACTGACATTCTGAGTAAAAAGCTACGGCTTTATCGAACCCGCCTGCGCGCCGAGCGCAGGATGCTTCAACTCGGCGTCGAGCACCCGCTTCAGCGATTCGAGCTCAATGGGTCCGTTGTAGCGCTGGCCATCGATGAACAGAGTCGGCGTGCCTGCAACTCCAGCCCGGTCGCCATCCTGTACATCTCTTGTGATAGCTTCCTTCACGTCGGTCGAATCGAGATCTGCCTCGAAGCGCTTCAGATCCAGCCCGTTCTTTTGCGCCAGGGCCAATAAGTTGTCTTTTGCAAGGCCATCGTGAGTGGCAAACATTGCATCGTACATGGGCCAAAATTTTCCCTGCTTGTGCGCCGCTACGGCTGCTGCTGCCGCTAGGGCAGCTTGCGAATGCGTCTCAAGCGGATACTGTTTAAAAATCAACTTCACCTGTGTTGGGTACGCTTTCAACACTGCTGCGAGCTCGGGTGCAGCCGCAATGCAATACGGACATTGGAAGTCTGAGAACTCGACCAGCGTAATGGGTGCGTTTTGAAGACCCATCGCCGGCGCTCCTCCAGTTGGGATGGCGATCGGATCTTCTAACAATTTGGGTTGCTGTACATGCGCGAACTTCGATGCATCCGCCGCTGCAATAGCATCGGCTTCGCTCTTGCCTGCCTTGATCGCTTCAACAACCACGCTCGCCAGGCCGCGGCTATAAGAGCAGGAAGGGTCTTGCACTCGGCATTGAGCCATCTTCATGCCACAGCCACAAGAACAATCGTGTTCGCGTAGAACTTTGAGCGCAGTAGTTTTTCGCGCCGCAGTCAGACCATTGAAATCAACCGCCGGCAGCGCGTCGGCTTTCCTCCACTCCTGAGCGCGGACCACACAGCCACCTAACAGGCACACGGCTAAAAGGACCCCTGCTAGGTTGCGGACACGCAGGAGAAAAAGGTGCATAAATCTATTGTAAGAGCAGTAACTCCCAAGATCTAGAATGGCTCTATGGATCTAATCGTGAATGGCGAGCGCGTGCACGTGTCCGTTGATCCTGAGCGGCCACTGCTTTTCCTCCTTCGCAACGAGCTGGACCTTACCGGCGCGAAGTACGGCTGCGGTGAGGGGCAGTGCGGCACCTGTACAGTTCTGATTGACGGCGTTCCCCACCGTTCCTGCATCACTCCGGCCGCAAGCGTCGGCGGCAAGGAGATTACCACCATCGAAGGTATCGCCGACGGAGATCGCCTCCATCCGGTACAAGAGTCCTTCATTCAGTGCGACGCCATGCAGTGCGGCTATTGCACGCCCGGGATGATCGTATCGAGCGTGGCGCTGCTTCGAAAGAATGTCGCGCCGTCCGAGCCAGAGATCAAACAGGCACTCGAGGGCAATATCTGTCGTTGTGGAACTTACAACAAAATCATTGCGGCCGTAGAAATGGCCTCGCGTCGAATGGCGGCTGAAGCCAAGGAGCGGCGTCATGCCTGAGTTATTGACGGGCAGCGTTGCTCCCCACCGCCGTGGCTTTTTGAAAACGCTCGGCGGCGGCATCCTAGTCCTTCTCACGTCTGATCGCGACAGTTTCGCCCAGGAATCAGGCAGGACCCAGCATCGACCATCGCATGAAGATCTCCCGCAAAATATCGCCGCATGGCTGCATATCGCGCCTGATGGCAGTATCACAGCCTTCACTGGCAAAGCTGAAGTTGGTCAGAATATCCGAACTTCGCTCACGCAAGCCGTTGCTGACGAGTTGCAATGTTTGCCCGCATCCGTGCGCCTCGTCATGGCCGATACCGCGCTGACTCCTTGGGACATGGGCACGTTCGGAAGTCGGACCACACCCACCATGGCCCCGCAGCTTCGTAAAATGGCTGCCTCAGCCCGCGAAATGTTAGTCAGCGCTGCAGCACAGAAATGGAACATGGATCGCGCTAGACTTGCCGTTGCGAACGCTTGTGTTACTGATCAATCCAACGGCAAGACCGCCAGCTTCCGTGAATTGGCAGCGCGAGTCGATTGGGTCAAGAGCGTCGGGCGAGACGATCTCACAACTCCCGCAGCGAAATGGCAAGTCGCGGGAACCAGTTTGTCGAAAGTGAGTGCGCGCGACATCGTCACGGGCAAGCATAAGTACACTTCCGACCTGAAACGGCCCGGCATGCTCTACGGGCGCATTCTGCGGGCTCCCAGTTTTGGCGCAAAGCTCATGTCGCTGGAGGTCGGCGCTGCTCAAAAAATGCCGGGCGTCACTGTCATTCACGAAGCAGACTTCGTTGGGGTCACCGCGCCGAATGAGCACATCGCCCAGAAAGCTATCGAAAGTATCAAGGCCACATGGAAAGAAGAACCGCAGATCTCAGCGGCGGAATTGTTTTCTTATCTAAAGCAGATTCCATCCGAATCGCCTTCCGAAACCCGAGAGCGTCATGCAAGCGTGCAGGGTTCGGTCGAAAACGGCATTCGAAGCGCTGCTAAAACGCTGAAGAGCACTTACACTGTGGCTTACATCGCCCACACGCCACTCGAACCTCGCGCTGCTGTCGCCGAGTGGAATGGTTCAGATCTCACCGTCTGGACCGGAAGCCAGCGACCGTTTGGCGTCCGAACCGAACTGGCGGACGCTCTAGGAACATCAGAGGAACGAGTTCGCGTGATTGTGCCCGATACCGGGGGAGCCTATGGAGGCAAGCACAGCGGCGAGTGTGCAATTGAAGCGGCGAAACTGGCCAAGGCCGCGAATAAAGCGGTCCAACTCGTTTGGACACGTGAGGAAGAATTCACTTGGGCCTACTTCCGCCGCGCCGGCGTGATTGAGATCAGCAGCGGTGCAACGAAAGACGGCTTGATGAGCGTCTGGGAATTCCACAACTACAATTCCGGTCCTTCGGGCATAGAAACTCCATACGAAGTCGCGAACCAAAGCATCCATTTTCATCCGGTGAACTCGCCTCTGCACCAGGGATCCTACCGGGGCTTGGCCGCGACCGCAAATCACTTCGCACGTGAATCGCACATGGACGAGCTCGCGACCGCCCTGAACATCGACCCGCTCGCATTTCGCTTGAAGAATCTGAAGAACCCTCGCATGCGTGCCGTACTCGAAGCCGCTGCGAAACGTTTTGGATGGGCCAAAAACAAATCTGCATCCGGACGCGGCTTTGGTCTCGCCTGCGGCACGGAAAAGGGCAGTTACTTTGCTTGCTGTGCTCAAGTCTCAGTGGGCGACCGCGAAGTCCATATCGAGAGAGTCGTCGAAGCCTTCGAGTGTGGCGCGATCGTGAACCCCGAACATCTCAAGAGTCAGGTGGAAGGCGCCGTCGTGATGGGAATCGGCGGAGCGTTGCATGAAAGCATCGATTTCGCAAACGGGCGTATTCTCAATCCGCGACTTTCGAAATATCGAGTACCGCGCTTTAGCGATACGCCCAAGATCGACATCGTGTTAGTGGATCGTAAAGATCTGCCATCCGCTGGCGCTGGTGAAACACCAATTATGGGCATTGCCCCGGCGGTCGCGAATGCGATTTACAATGCCACCCGTTTACGCGTTCGCTCCATGCCGATGGCACCAGCGCTCGTCAAAGCTTAATTTCAGCGTGGGGCGGACGATAGAAAGGCGATTCTCTGCCCCAAGCTAGTCGTCGCCCTCAAA
>JBPCJX010000084.1:0-3225 GCA_051004875.1 Bryobacteraceae bacterium | reverse complement strand
AGTTCAACTCCGGCGGGCCATATTGGCAGGAACAGGTATCGCATACGATCATAAATGAATTGCTGGAGAACGGTCTTATTGCTCGAAGCTCCGACTCTACGAAATCAGCAAATCAAGTTTTTCGCATTACTGAAAGAGGACGGAATTGCCTTGTGAACGGACTGGCTTCTTCAGCAGAAGGGGTTTAAAGGTGGGTCGAAAATCGGCTTTAACAGGACCCGCGCTTCACCCGTGAGGTCTTCCGGCGTTTTCAAGGTTCGAGGGTCTTCGTCAAGTATTTTCCGTTTCCTGCACGCACATCACATACGGTTGATGCCGAGGCAGCTACTCCAGCAATAAGGATAAGGTCTGCGGATAAGTTTACGTTATAGGTCGCGATTCTCCTGGCTGCATTTTGCAGAGCCTTAACCAAAGCTACCCAGACGCCGAGCGTGTGTAGCAGGCTCACAGTTCTGTCCCTCGAAGTCGCAAAGCATTCGCTATAACAGACACCGAGCTGAAGGTCATGGCTGCGCTGGCGATCATTGGACTCAACAGAATCCCGAAAAATGGGTAGAGAACGCCAGCGGCAATGGGCACACCGAGCACGTTGTAGATAAACGCAAAGAATAGGTTTTGACGGATGTTGCGCATGGTGGCGCGACTCAGACGGAGCGCACGGGCAGCGGCTCGCAAATCGCCCTGCACCAACGTGACCCCGGCGCTTTCCATCGCAACATCGGTTCCGGTTCCCATGGCAATGCCGATCTGCGCCTGTGCCAGAGCCGGAGCATCGTTTACACCATCCCCGGCCATCGCAACGATCTGCCCCGTCGCTTGCAATTTCTTTATGGCGTCTGCTTTTTGCTCCGGTAAAACCTCGGCTTCGACATCGTCGATTCCGAGGCGCTTGGCAACGGCGAGCGCCGTTGTCCGGCCGTCTCCCGTAAGCATCGTGATCCGAACCCTTTCTCTATGAAGAAGCGCTATTGCCTCGGGCGTCGTCGATTTGATCGGATCTGCCACACCAACCAGACCGGCCGGCTTCCCATCCACACCCACGAACATCACAGTTTGGCCCTGAGCGCGGAGTGCTTCTGCCTTAGCCGACAGTTCGTAGGTGGGAATATTGAGTTCTTCAAGCAGAGCACTGTTGCCCAGCACTACATTGTGGCCGTCCACGATGCCCCGTACTCCCTTTCCGGTGATGGAGTGAAACTCCGTTGGTTTAGGCAACAGAACGCCTTTTTCTTTAGCGCCCGTGGTAATGGCATGCGCCAAGGGATGCTCACTTGCCTGTTCCAGGCTCGCTGCCAGCCGAAGTAATTCTTGTTCATCCTTCACTGCTGCGGATGGAATGACGCTCGTGAGCTTCGGTTTGCCCTCGGTCAAAGTTCCCGTCTTATACACCACGAGGGTGTTCACTTTTTCGAGCAGTTCGAGCGCCTCGGCATTGCGTACCAGAACACCTGCGGTCGCGCCGCGGCCGGTACCCACCATAATGGACATCGGCGTCGCCAGGCCCAGCGCGCACGGACAGGCAATGATCAGGACTGCCACGGCATTGACAAAAGCATGACCGAGACGCGGCTCGGGTCCCCACAGCGCCCACACAACAAATGTGAGGACCGCGCTCAGCACAACGGCGGGAACAAACCAGGAGGCAACAACATCCGCTAACCGCTGGATGGGCGCGCGTGTCCGCTGCGCCTCGCTCACTAAGCGCACAATCTGGCTGAGCAACGTGTCATGCCCCACCCGCTCCGCTCTCATCAAGAAACTGCCGGTTCCATTGACCGTTCCCCCAGTGGCGCGCGCACCGGCCGTTTTTTCGACCGGGATGGATTCTCCCGTCACCATCGATTCATCGACAGAACTCACTCCGTCGGTCACGATACCGTCGACAGCGAGCTTCTCGCCAGGCCGAACGCGGAGAATATTTCCGATCTGAATCTGGTCGACTGGAATATCTCTTTCTTCCCCGGACTCATCGACAACCCGAGCTGTTTTCGGCGCGAGGCCGAGAAGGGATTTCAACGCGCTGGTCGTCTGGCTGCGGGCGCGCAATTCCAATACTTGCCCCAGCAGAACCAGCGCAGTGATCACGGCCGCCGGTTCGAAATACAGAGGGACTGCGCCCGCGTGCGACCGAAAAGAGAACGGAATTGAAAAAGGAAATAATAGTGCGATCACGCTGAACAAATAAGACGTTCCAATCCCTAGCGCAATCAGCGTGAACATATTCAGGCGCCAGTTGACGACAGAGGCCCAGCCTCGCTGGAAGAACGGCCAACCGCCCCACAGCACGACGGGAGTGGCTAATGCGAACTGAATCCAGCCAGTTGCCGTAGTGGAGAGCCAATGGGCTCCGGGCAGCATGTCCAGAACCATAAAGATGAGGAGCGGAGCCGTGAGAACAGCACTGATCCAGAACCGCCGCTTCATATCGATCAGCTCCGGATTGACTTCCTCGCCGGTGATTTCGCGCGGCTCCAGCGCCATGCCGCAAATCGGGCAAGATCCAGGTTGGTCGCGAATAATTTCCGGATGCATGGGGCACGTATACTCCACGCGTTTGGGCGGCGGTTGAAGGGAAGCGGGCTCGAGTGCCATTCCACACTTCGGGCAGGCTCCCGGTTCTTTCTGCCGTACCTCAGGGTCCATCGGACACGTGTAATCGATACTCTGCGCCTGGGGAGCTGTGGTTTTTGGAGAGGCCGCCTTTAGATATTGTTCGGGATGAGCTTTGAATTTGTCGAGACACGGTCGGCTGCAGAAGTAGTATCTGGCACCTTCGTGTTCTACTGTTCCTGCCGCATCTTGCTCCTGAATATCCATGCCGCACACAGGATCATGGTGCAAGGTAAGTTCGCTCTCAACATTCTGCTTCTGCTCTAATTTCATACAGTGCCTTTCCACCGGGTATCTGCACTAGGGCAGATACCTTTCATGATTTCTTTGACTCACTTTCCCGCATACTGCGCGGGATTGGCGTCGAACTTCTTCTTGCAACCGGCTGAGCAGAAGTAGTATGTCTTGCCTTCGTACTCGCTCTTGCCAGCCGCCTTTTGAGGATCTACTTGCATTCCGCAAACAGGGTCTTCCGCACACACTTCACCCCTTTCGTGCAACGAACGTGGGGTCTCGAGACTTGCTAACGAAGATGTTTGTAGACCAACTCTAAAAGCTCGTCATACATGGCCGAAGCCTCGTTTTCATTCCCATGCCGGATAGCTTGCGCGGCGC
>JBPCJX010000083.1:0-21391 GCA_051004875.1 Bryobacteraceae bacterium | reverse complement strand
AAAATCCATACGCGGAGCGTCTCATTGGATCTATCCGGAGGGAGTGTCTAAACCACTTCGTCGTTTTGAACGCCCGTCATTTGAAGAGGATTCTTCGCTCGTATTTCGACTATTATCACCAATCGCGGACGCACTTGGGTCTCGCGAAGGAATGTCCCGCCGCGCGACCGGTTATGGAGACCGGAAGGATTATCGAGATACCGCAGCTTGGCGGGCTTCATCACCGATATGAACGGCTTGCTGCATGAGTGTTTAGGCGCCGATCTAATTGTGTCGAGCGACAAATTCCATTTTTCGGTCTACTGATGGGATTCGCCACAATCAGCCATGCAGTTTGGATCTTCAACACGATCGCTTCCGCCGTGCTCACCGCCGCTTGCCGGAATGCGGATGTCCTGATCGTAGATGGCTCGCGTCTCTCGTCTCTAGGACCTGGCTGGCAAGCCAGCGCTCAACAGGCGATGCGCAATCCACAGATCTTGGTCCATGATCGCGCCACGCATCAGTTGCGAAAAGCGTAAGGTAGCCGTCGGAATGCAAAGCAAGCGCCTGATGTAGTATGTCTCGCGGGTATCAAGTCGATAAGATATCCCGCTTTGGAATTCGAAGCCCGAGATAGCGAGTTCGCTTGCAGAATGCGCGGCGGCAACTCGCCGCGCCAAATGGGAGGCAAAACAGCAGAACGGCCAAGCTGAGTGAGGCGCAAGCGACACGACTCATTCCCGAGTGAATCATTGATGCTCTGTCGACTAAATGCCTATCCGAAAGCTGCAATGCCCACCGAGTAGGCATACCAGCAACCGAAACCCACGCCCACTAAACCCAGTGCCGCTTGGAGCCCAAGTGTCACGTTCGTCAGCCGCCGAGCACTCAGTGCAAAGGGCACTCCAATGATGATTGAGACGGCCATCATTCCTAAGAGCGAACCGATCCCAAAGAGCAGCAGATAGCTGAGGCCGACCAGCACGGACCGTATCTGGGTGAGCACCAGCAGCGTGAGTGCTGCCGACCCGGCTAGGCCGTGCATGGCGCCAACCACTACCGGCTTCAGGCCTACGCGGCTGGTTGGGTGTGAATGAGGCTCGAAAGAGTGGTTGTGTGCCGTGCCTTGCTCGTGAAAGTGAAGGTGAGAGTGCTCGCCGCTTACGTGGCTGTGTTTGTGGACGTGCACGTCGCTACGGCCCCGAACCGCACGCGCCAACGCCGTCCCGCTCAGGCCGATAATCATCAGCCCTACGCCGAATTCCAGGTACTGTGATATGCGCTCGGGGATGGAAATGCCCAACAGCAGTACGACAATGCCAACGAGTAGAAGCGTTATGGTGTGGCCAACTCCCCACAGGCCCCCAATAACGGCCACCTTTGTGATGTTGCGGTGCTCGCTGACAATGCTGGACACGGCGACAACATGATCCGCCTCGGTCGCGTGTTTAAAACCGAGAATAAGGCCGAACATCAGCACGGCCAAAGCTCCCATAGAGGCAAGCGGTCTCTCGCCTGAAAACACGCCGTGCCATTTCATGACCGCACTGTGGATAAATAAGACGGGGTCAAGACCGGCTTGGCGAACTGCCTCGTAGCAAATCCCTATTCCCAGGCATGCTACGACAAACGAACTTACGACCGGCAATGCACGCGCCAGGAATGCGGTTTTCGGAACAGATCCAAATCGGTTTAACCAACGCCCGGCGTAAACGAACGCCAAACCCACTCCGGTCAGTGTCGCAGCCAACCCCATGCTGAATGCCACGACCAGAACGAGTCCATAACCGACCCGGTGTAAGGCAATTGCTGAAAGCAGAACCACAAGCGCCGACGGACAGGGCAGGAGCCCGCCTGAAATACCAAGCGCCAACAAGCTCCGCCAATTCATGGAAACGCCATCCGCTCCTGGCGGGAGATGCGAATGCGGCCGGCCGCCGTGCGAATGCACATGCGCGTGACTGCCGTGTGCATGTTCCCCGTGTTCGTGCTCGTGCTCTCCATACGGGTGGTCGTGCTCTGCATGCGAGTGCTCGTGTGCTCCACTCACGGCAGCTCGGAGCCGGCGGACAAATAGGCTGAAGCCGATAAATGCGACGAGAGCACCCGATACTAGGCTAAGCACGGGGAACAGACGTTCGGGGAGGACATAGCGGGATGCGAACAGCGTCAGCAGCCCGAGCACAAACACACCCACCGTATGGGTGATCGTAACCGTCAGACCAAGAAAAGCGGCGTGCTTGGGTGTTCCCCGCGATCCGACCAGATAAGCACCCACAACCGTTTTGCCATGACCTGGCGAGAGTGCGTGCATCGCGCCTAGGATCGCGGCAAGGAGCAGTCCAAGCACCGCAATGCCCGGCGTCAGCCGTCGGACCGCGATGAGCTCGTCAAGCCGGTCTCGTGAGGCAGTCGTCACGCGGCCATCCCGTGTACGCAACAATTTCGCACTGGAAGGGGCTGGTCCAATCACCCATGACAACTCGGCCTCGCGTTCTTCAAGCGGCGAAGCCAGCATGTCTGCTGGATAACTTCGCAATTCGTTACTCACGGAATTACTGAACGCGGAGCTGTCGAAGACAGTGACTCCCGGGTTTGGCGTGATCACGATTTCGTGCCAGCCAATCCGCTCTTGCTGATTGGCGTCTTCGAAGCGGAGATGATGAGTCACCCTCAATGCCCACTCGCCCGTTGCGCCGAGAAGCTCGTACTCAAGCCGCAATGTCGATAAGCCACCTGCTCCCGGAGGTGTCGTGATGTTCACCGGCTTCATCGTTAGCGGCCTGCGCTTGCCGTCGAGTGTGAGTACAATGCCGTCGGCATACGATTGAGCAGCCCGCTGAAGGTAAATGTCTACTTCAGCCCTGGAGGTCTTGCCGTCGCCGTCCGTGTCTGCTGCGCGCAACTCCTGAAAGGCGGGAATTTCCGCCATATCGATCACATACGTGATCTGAACGCGATCTCTATCGATCTGCAAGCGCGAGAAGTGATTGACGGTGAAATTTCCGAGCGGATGCGCGGCCGACCCCGCGGCAAAGAGTGTCAGGCTGACGCCGAGCGCCACGATAGACGCTGCGGCGCGCCGTGGCCCTCTTTTTGCAGAATAAAGCATATTGAACTGCAACTAGTTCTCGAGCCCTTTCCGGGCCGCAATGGCTTGCAGCGGGTCAAAGCACGGATTGAGTGCAAGAGCGCGCCGGAGGTAGTCCCGCGACAGCAGGCCATTGCCGGAAGCACGCGCAATCATGCCCGCGTGATAGAAGAGCTTGGCATCGCGCGTGGATAGCCGAAGCGCCGCCGCAATCGCCTTCTGTGCGTCGGCAACTCTGCCAGCCTTCATGGCAGCCCACGCAAGCGTGTCTGCCCCATAAACATCGCGTCTGTCTGCGTACTCCCGAGCCGCATCATTATATGCTTCGTCAGCCTTCCTGCCATGATCGGCGTAGAAGACGGCGATCTGGCGGTTGTAGCGCGTGCCGTTTAGCGCATTGAGATGTCCGATCTGCTCAACCAGCTCATATTGCGTTTGCGCCTCTTTTTCTCGTCCTGTCAGATGATATAGATCTCCGAGCGCTGCGACGAACGTCGGATCGGGAAAGCGGCGAACGGCTTCTTCATATCGCTGAATAGCGCCCGCCAGATCGGCACGCGCCGCCCGCACGCGAGCGAGGGAGGCAAGGGCCTGCACATAGCCCGGATAGGTCACGAGCGCTTCTCGGTAGTAGCGCTCGGCAGATTCGTAACCGCCGCTTGAGAACGCCATCTCGCCTAACTGCCAGCGGCACCATGCCACGACTTCGCGGGGCGGTGGCGAAACGTTCAGCGCAAACGCAAGTGCGCGGAAGAAATGCTTTTGCGCTCCTGCCGTGTCGCCTTGCAAAAACAGCAATCGGCCGACGCGGATCTCTGTTTCTGCTGTGTCGCTGCCGAGCTTCCGCATCTGCTGTATGGCAGCGTCTGCCTTCGCGTAATCGCCGAGTTCCAGCAGAGCATCGGTTAAGACGCCCCACGAGTTTATCATTCCCGGATGGATCTGCGTAAGGCGTAAGCCGTCCTCGCGCGCTTTCACGAAATCGTGTGCTGCCATCTCGGTTCTGGCCAGGGCACTTAATCCGCCCGCATTGCGCTCGGCCGGAACGGACAGAAGCGACGCTTGGGCGGCGCGTGCCGCTCGTCCGAGGTAATCTGCGTTGCCCGTCTCGCGCACCTTTTGGAGCAGGGAGGACGAGAGCATACTTTGAACGACGAAATCGTCCGGATCGCGTTTTACCCGGCCGAGCAGAAAACGAATTGTATTTGCGCTAGAAGCATCGTCTGCGGCCGTGGGCCGGGCCTCCAAAGGCGTCTTGCTCTGGACGGCCAACGTATGCGACCTCGGCAGCCGTGGCCCTTTCACTCGGAACACGAATACGGCGGCGAGTACCACGGCGATCACGCCAATACTAATGAAAACGGCTTGCTTTGTGTCCTTCGCCGCGCCTTGTGTTCTGCTCATCAATTGACTCGCGTATCGAACGAGCGTCTTGTTTGGCGGCTCAACCGCTTAGGTCGGGGCCGCCAAACCTCAACTAAAGCGTCCGAAAGCCCGTAAGGCCTTAACCTATTACTGCTCCGTTTGGTCGTTCATCCCGGTCCCGTTCGGAAATGGCTGGATTGGGTCATGAGCGAATGGAAATTCATCGCCGAATGGGACTTGATTTCCATTCACGTCGTCTCCCAAATGTTGGCCATTGTTGAGCAGGGTGAAAACAATATCCACTACATCATCCTGGAAGCGACGGCCCCCCATGTGGCCGTAGCCACCGTCGGGATTATTACCTCCCCCCGGGCCGATATTCGGAACGGAGAGATTCAAGCGCAAGATATCACCTTTCACCTGAATGACCTTCAAAATCTGGTTGATGTAGGTAGGGTTGGTGCCGAAGTTCTGCATCGACTTGATCAAGACACCGCGAAACTTTCCGGCTGCATCCTCCATTGTGGAAGCACCGTTGTATGCGTTCTTCAACGGCGGTGTGATGAGGCCATTGTTGACAAGCGGATTGCCGGATCGATCTATGTTGAGCCAGGGCCCATAACCTTCGACCGAGCCGTCCTTCCTGACAATCTGGTGCCGCTGCCGCTGAGTGACAGCGTTGATCCCGATCACGCCGCAGTTGCCGCGCAGCAGGTGCTTGGGTACGCTGACTACCGTAAGCATGGTGTTGAAGCCGGCGTACGTGTCGCGGCCTCCGCGCATATTGAACAGCGCTTTATCCGGGTGCCCGGGGTGAGCCGTGGCCGACGCGACGAGCCGATTCGCGCCGGTATCGTCCAAGAAAAACGGATCGTCCATCGCGCCGGCGAAGAACTTCGCGCCGGTTTCCGGATCAGTCGTCACAACGGGAGGGCGTGCTGGCGAGGAAGGGGGAAAGGGCCCTGGCGTGGTGTACGGCTCTTGCGTAGCAATCGTCGTCGGCGCTGTGAATGTACGGCCACCGGGCAGGGTTATGGTGGCTGTCTGGTTGGTCTGTCGGCCCAGCCCCGGTGAGTAACGGACATCAACGTAGGTGTCCGGAGTCGCATCGCCCGTCTTCTCAATCTCGAATCGATAACGTAAATTGTGATCAAAGATCACCATGCCGAAATGCTCGGAGGAAACGACGAAGTTCTGCGTACTCATGGCGAGAACAACCTGTGAGTTGTCGTTCGGGTCGAGAAAGGCCCACAGATCTCCTATGTCGGCTCCGCGGTCCTGGGCAATGGTCGGCGAGTCGATATGATCGGATGCCTGCACGCGGGCCGGAGGACTGGATCTATAGACAGCAACCCCGATTACGGCAAGCACGCCGAGGCCGAACGCCCCCACTTTGGAAAAGTCTTTTCTGGTATAGCTCATTCGTCCTCTCCTTGTCGCTGTTTTCTACCATCAGCCTGCCGCACGCAACGGCGCTCGTTGGCCGTTGAGCAGATCCACTGTCCGACGTCGCCAGCGCCGCTACCACTTATACTCAGTTCCACAACAGAGTCCTATGATTCAGATCATGTTTATACTCTCCAAGCCCATGCACTCCAAGGTCGCCCGTACTGGACCCAGTACTCTTACGTGAAATCGGTAAAGTTGACTTAGAAGGCGAGATGCTCGAATAGATCGAAGAGGTTTGAGATCGGAAGGCGTGCCGTCTTGCGAATATCTAGCGAATCACCGGCCATCTCAGCAAGCGATTCCGCTCCGAATAGTGATCAGGCCCAGGCTCGTACGCCGAGCGTATTGACTGCGGGCCAGAGCGACCGGTGCGTCAAAGTCTCGTCCTCGTCACGACCTATGTCTTCGTTCTTCTAACGGTCCTTACAAACCGGCGTACCAGTCGTATCCCTGTTCGGCCCAATAGTCGCGCGGACGTTCGTCGGAGTAAATGATCGTGCCGACGCGTTTGATGCTCTTGATGCCGTACTTGACGGGTGTGAATAGACGCAGCGGCGCCCCATGCTCCATGCTGAGAGGCGCGCCGTTCATCTCATAACACAACAGTGTTTGCGGATGCAGAGCGCTGGGCATGTCGAGTCCCACAAAGTACTCCTCATCCGGCGTCTGCATGCCGACGTAAAGGGCGTGGGCCGACTCCGGCGCGAATTTCGCGGTGAAGTCGGAGAATCGCGCGCCCGCCCAATGCGTTACAACACTCCAGCCCTCGATACACTTAAGCTGGGTCGTGTGCTCCGCCTTTGGCAATGCCCGGATGTCGGCCAGCGTTAAGGGCCGAAGCCGGCCAGGTCCGGTTAAGCCGTTCACTGCTAGACGCCAAGTTTTTGCGTCAAAGTCGTCATCGAGGCCGAGGTCGCCATTGACGCGCATCTTCTGAATGCGAGCGGCTGGAAATACCGGGGCCATGTGGCTCGGGCTATAGTAAGTGCCCGCGACGCGCTCGTTGAACTGGAGCATTCGCCGGAAGGGACCAGCCAGTCCGCCTTCCCCCGGCCTCGTACGCAGCCAATACCATCCTCCGTAGCCTGCGACCGCAGCTGCACCCAACGTGAGGAAGGCTCGGCGGCTGCGCTCAGCCAACTCGCGTTCCGGCGTGTGTGACGCCAATCCTTCACGCTCTTTATTGACGTTCATGAGCCTCCTCAGCAGGAACAAGCTCATAGCCCGCCACCATGGAACGGAAGTTGTTCCAGCCGGCTTTGATGACTTGGATCACGTGAAGGGCAAAGAACAGAACAAACCCGATCATCAGCCAGAAATGCTCCCATCGGGCCATCTCATAGCCGCCCAGAAGGCTGGTGAGCCACGCTAATTGGGTCGGTTTGTAGATAGCCAATCCGGTAATGAGGCTGGCAGCTCCCATAAGGACTACGCCAGTGTATGCGATCCTTTGTGCTCCGTTGTACTTACTCTGCGGCGGACAGTCTTTCCTGAGATGGAGATCGTGAAGAGTAACCAGAATGGCGTCCCGCGATGAGTTGCGGTCAGGCAGCAGAGTCCGCCACTCCCCCGACAGAAGCAGATATAGGGTGTAGACGACCCCGTTGACGGCGAAGAACCACATGAAGAAAAAGTGCAGTGCCATGCCCTCGGCCAAACGCTGCGACAGATTTAAGAAATGAAAAAACCAGTCGGGGAAGAAGTGGACAAGCGTGACATCACCCCAGCCGACGCGATATATGCGGTTGGCCCAGTAGATCATCAAGCCGCTCCAGATCATGAGGAACAGGAGCGGGAAGCTGATCCAGTGGAACCAGCGGATGGCGAGTGGGTGCTTTTCTTGTGCCTGTGTCATTGGTGGCTCGATTCTTCTAAAAGGCCGATATATGCGAGGCGCCGATCGCTGTCAGCTCGCCCTAATGCCTGGCCGCTGCTTCTTTTTTTCTCTTTGTATCCGCGCCACCCCGGCAACGGATTGGTGCGGGCTCACGCGAAGAACCTCTCGTTCCTAAGTTCGCGGTCTCGCGCCAAAAGGTTACGGTTGATCCGGAGTGCTCGCGTTAGAAAAGATGAAGCGTGGCGACTTAGCCCTCTCTTCGCTGGACTTCGCATGTCATGTGAAAACTCCGGACGTCTGGTCGGACCGAAGCGTAGCCTTTTTTAGTAAGCCGCGAGACCTGAAGTGCCGGTGTCCACGGGCCCGCCCCTTTGAGGGTGGCCGGCGTGGTTGCGCCCACGAAACCGGACAACAAAAGTGAACTTACAGTGAGTTTCTTCTTGAAACCGTTAGCGGACACATTCAGATGCTGAGGCATCGGAACTTTTCTCCTTTTGGGCGATGCGGCGTCGCGGATGCTTGTGCTCTAGGCACATGCCCCGCGCGCCAGTTCAAGCTTAGAGATCAAGAAGAGGATCTGAAATGATCTTGATCATGCATCGCCTGCGCATACTTCGAAAAGTACTCGCCTGCGCGCCACCGATACCGGAGGCCATTCTAAACTGTCACGGAAAATTAGGACTACGTCGCCGTAGTGAAAGGTCTCCACCCTGCCGGTCACCGCACCGAGTGGAATAGACAGTCGCCGGGGCCTATCTCTTACCCTGGTCCGAGAGCAATTTCCGCGCTCAGCGTGGCAATGCTGATTCAGCTCTCATAGCTCCCAGCGACTCGCCCAGAGTCCAAATGGCCGCTCCAAGCAACACAGTGTCCTTTGCCAAAAACTGACCGGGAGATCCTGCTAGAGCGAGAAAGCCGTACCCCGGTTGCCACACGCCTGGAGTGCTAAGCAGGAAACTCAAAGTAGTCAGAAACATGCAGATTGCTCCCCAACTACCCACGATTGACAGCTTCGGCGAGATTGGCCTGCTGGCAATGAGCAAGGCGATGATGATCTCCACCGTTCCCAAGGCACCCGAAAGACTTCGCAGGCTCAGAAAGGAATAGGTCCACGATAATAGTGGGCTGTGCGAGACCAATGGGAACACGTTTTGTGCTTCGTAGGCCGTGAACTTCAGGCATCCGACCCAGAAAATCACCAGGAATAGCGCGTACCGAATTACCCACTCGCCGATCTTCTCAATATCGGGCTTTGTCTCGCGGGATGGCGTCAATGGTGAAGAGGAAGTTTGTTCGATAAGGGCCATTGCTTCTCGCCTGCTTCGATTCTTTTTTCCTACCGCGCAGCAAGCCCGTTCGCGCCGGATGGCACTCGGCCAGCGGTAAGACAAAGCAGAACCAAGCTTCCGTCGCCTTTTACCCGAAAAGACGTCACAGTTCCAGTGCGGTTGTTTAAAGCGTAAAGAAAGCGCCCATTGCCGCTTAAGTGTTCATCTCGCGGGTCGCCACCAGGAACTTCCGCTGCGCTAGGGTTCAAGAGGCTAAGATTTCCATCCGCCTCAATTGCATAGCTACTGATAGATTGACTCACTGGTTGTGTAACAAACGCGAACCGTCCGTCATTGCTGATCACAACCCAGCAAGTCGAGGCATTCCCGTTCCCCAAGGCCACTGTCTTGGCCGTAAGAGTTCCATCATCGGAGAGTATGAAGGAAGATGCCGCAGCCAAAGGCGGCTTATCCAGAAACGAGTCGGCGACGACAATCCTTCCCCGGTCGGCAAAGGCAAAGCCGAAGGGCGTAGAGTTAGTCGGCTGCTGAAAAATTCCGGACGAAGTAGCCAAGCCGTCATCGTCTAATGTCCAGGTATCAATATGGCTAACTAAACGCTCTGTGACGACCAAAACGTTGCCATCCGGACTGAAGCCAATCGTGGTAGGTCCAGCGATGCTGCATTTGGCATCGGGATCGCCCAAATCCACTACTGGAGGTTTGCAGGTCTCGAATGCGGTCGTGCTGAGAGGCCGCGTAGAGCTGGGAATCTGTTTTAGTTTGCCATCATGCCTTACCCTGAATCCGGTAATGTTGCCGCTGCTGCCGGCGTTCGCGACATAGACTAAATCCTGCGTTACAGTCACGCTGACCGGACGGTCTCCGCCAGATCGCGCTCGATCTACAAGAACTAACGCGCCGCCTTCGATAACTCGGAAAACCGAAATGTCGTCGCTTCCCGGATTAGCGACGAAGAGCCATTCATTGCCCTTGCTCAAAGTTACGGCGCCCTGGTTTTTCAACAGACCTCCCGTTCCACGGCCGCCGGTCGCTACTTTTTCTCCCTCGCTCAATTTCCCGTCGGCATGGCGGCGGAAAATCAAAACGTCATTGCCATGGATGCCGTTGCTGGCAACATAGACTGCACCCACGACCTTATCGTCCCTATTCCGAACCCCACTTTGTGCTTCCGTTGAAAGCTCTTGGCCAGATAACAACGGCCCGAAAGCAGCCATAACAAAAACAAAGCAGGCGCTTGTCAGCATTGCAGCCGGGAGATTCATGCGTTTCATTTCGATTCGCCCTTCATCATGGACATCTTCTTCTCCATGGGCATTTTGTCGAACATGTCGGCTTTCTCCTGAGCCGACATCTTGCCCATCATGTCCATCATTTCTTGGTGTGACATCTTGCTCATGTCATGCCCGGACATCTTCATCGCGGGCATCTTGTCCTTATCCGACATCCTGTCGAACATGGCCGCTTTGTCCTCCATCGACATGTTGTTCATCTTGTCCATCATTTCCTGATGCGACATTTTTTGATGTGACATGGACCCGCCATTCATCATCGACATCTTCTTTTGCATGGGCATCTTGTCGAACATGTCGGCCTTCTCCTGGGTCGACATCTTGCCCATCATGTCCATCCGTTCGCTAGACGACATCGTGCCCATGTCGTGGCCGGACATCTTCATGGCGGACATCTTGTCCTTCTCCGACATCTTGTCGAACATGGCCGCTTTGTCCTCCATGGACATGTTATTCATCTTGTCCATCATTTCTTGATGCGACATTTTCTTGCCCGCCATCTTGTGATCGGACATCGTGTCATTGTCGGTACTTTGGGCCAAAGTAGTCATGAGACCAGGACCGGTTATGGCCGCCAGTAACATAACGAACACACTCAGATACTTGATCATCGAACTTCTCCTTTGGGGCGATGCGGCAGCACGGAATCCTTGTTCTAAGGCGCACAGACTCGACCGTCGCCCAGTTATAGCCTAAAGGCCTGCGCGAGGATCCGAAATGATTTGGATCATGCGCCGCGTTGCGAATGGTTCAAAAGGTACTTGCCCGGTGGCTGTCGATGGGCAGCCCGGTTTGTTCTTGACGTTGAAACTTGACGCATATTGAACGGTTCTTGCGCGTGATCAAACCATCTTTCGCAAGCTGCGATAAGGTTCTGTAGAAACTTTCGGACGCAAGCCCCAAATCTTCGGCAATGTATTTGAGAGGACGGTCCAGAACCAGGGTACTCTCGCCTGGAGCTATTGCAAGCGTCAGGTAGTGGAGGACCCGTTCCCGTGCCGATTGCAAATTTCTAAGCTCCAGCCTTACTCTGACGGCATTGAAGCGCCTGGCCAGCATGGCCATAAACTCTTCGGATAATTCCGGGTGCTTCCGAAGGGCCTCAAGCAGCGGCTTTTTTGGAAATACGGCGACACGAGATGCGGTTTCAGCTATCACGTCGGAGCAATAGCAATCAGCAAAAAGCGCCGCTTCGGACACGCACTCGCCCGCCCGCACTACATAGATGGTAACGGGCTTGCCATCGCTCGAATAGGAAAGCAACTGCAAGCGGCCCGTCTCTACTGCAAACACCGCGGTGGCTTGATCTCCACGGTGGTATAACATTTCATTCGGAACAAGGTCCCGATGGCTTACATCCGCGAGCAACTCCGCCGGAAACTTCTCAGGGGTTAGTAAGAACATCGAGTCACGTCAAAAAATTTATAAACCCACAGCAGCGGGCGGCTTGAGCGATATTTCATAACGAATTTTTTTCTGAGGCGCAATTTTAAGGATCAAAGACATGGGACCGGGCGAGAAGAAGCCTTAACGCTGCTTGACTAGCTGGGGGAACTGTTGTTGAAGGTGTTCGAGTTTCGGCAAATCATTAATAACAACATATGGATGAGTAGGGTTTCGCTGAATAAAGTTTTGATGATACTGCTCGGCCGGGTAGAAACCGTCAAGTTGTGCGACCCGCGTCACAATCGGTTCGCGAAAGATTTTAGCCTTCTCGAGCAGCTGAATGTAGGTCTCGGCGACTCGCTTCTGCTCCTCAGTGGCGTAGAAGATGACCGATCGGTACTGAGTGCCGGAATCGGGGCCTTGCCGGTTTAATTGCGTTGGGTCATGCGCAACCGAGAAGTAAACTTGGAGGAGCTGGCCGAACGAGATCTGGGTGGGGTCGTACGTGATCTTGACCGACTCGGCGTGTCCCGTAGTGCCAGTGCTGACAAGTTCGTAATGTGCGGTCGACTTGCTGCCGCCGGAAAACCCGGACAACACATCCGAAACGCCTTTGAGACGCTCAAAGACTGCCTCCAGACCCCAAAAACAGCCGCCAGCTAGAACAGCCGTCTGGCTTCCTTTCACAGTAGACGCCGTAACATCAGTTGCCGGATTGGGCAACCGAGCCGCACTCAGCCCGGATATGGCAAATTGGATCGCGAATACTGCCTGCATAGTTCTCTTGGAACAAAAGCTCGATTGCTTCATCAGCTTGACCCCACAGTATGTCTACTTTTTAGCTTCGGCAATTATCGCTGGCTTAGCCGAACAGCCACATCTCACTATCTAAATTCGCAGCCTTTGTGGAGAAGTTACGGTGCGGGACATTGCTTTTTGTCTGCAGAGCGCCTGGCGATCGTATTCATGCTTTGTTCGGATGACTCCTCAGCCCTGTCATCGGCGGGAGAGCTCCGGTGACGCTGCCGCTCGCATGACTGCCCCGAGCACGCGCCCCTGACCGCGCTCCTGTACAAATGCCACCAATCGTAATTGGCTTGGGCTTGTTTGGTTATCCAAGCCGATAGGCACTTCCTTCATGAAAGTGGCTCCCGGGCTGATCCTTCCGAGCAATTTTAGGCTGCGGAGTACAGCGACATGGTGGAGACGGCGGCCGCCATTCTCTCCTCCACGAACCTGTGAAGTGGCTTCATTTTCGGCCAGCGCCAGGTATACGTCTGCCTCGATTGCGTTCAGTGGCGCAGGGAGCGCGTCTGCCCGGACCTCGACTCGTAAAGTTTCTACGCTGTGGCGTTCAAGCGGTATGAGGCGGACAGCGACCTTTTGGCTTTGCGCAGCCTGCTGAATACTTGCTCTTGCCCGCCGCGCATCGCTCCCGACGAACTCGGTTGAGCCATCGACAACCATCTGCGGTGTGTAGACACTCTCAACCCTGAACCGGCCCGCATACACCTGTTGGCGCTCGCTATAGCGGCGAGAGGAATACGGGTCGCTCCAGCCGGTATGGTTCCAATAATCCACATGTTCGCTGAGAACTACCGTTTCCACTCCGGACTCTGGCTGGGAGCGATCCAGCGCTTCCAGGACCGAGTCCGCGGACGGGCAACTGGAGCAGCCTTCTGAAGTGAACAACTCCACCAGCACTGCCGAGTGGTGGGGCGCCATATTCGCTGCAGCCAAGTTGGCGCGTGCAATGAATAGCGTAACGGAACAAACGCTAACCCCGATTCCGAGAGCTACGGTAAGAGTTTTATGTTTCAAACTTCGAAGAAAGCACACCTCAAACATGAATCGGCCGGGAGCTGCCCTCCACTCCACTTTGTTCGTAATAACCGAGCAGAAGGTTACGGTACACAGAGCCTTATTGCGCACCGGAATGGTTGAAAATGAAAGACAAATCAAAACGTCTGTACGCGTTTGCGGCCGCGTACTGTAAGACCGACAGCAGCGACTCCTATTCCTATCAGCATGGCGGTCAGAGCCGCTCCTAAATGCCAGACGCCGATGTGCCCGCGATCAAGATAAGGACAGTAGATCTCGAGCACCGCCAAACCGACGAGTCCGGCCAGAAATCCAGTTGAAGCTCCCAATCGTAGTGGAGAGAGTGATGCGCTCCGGCGTAGTACCCCAAAAAAGACTATCGCTGCGGCCGTCGCACAGATGAGTCCAAGTGCCCAGCAACTGAGCCCCCGGGCTAGAAAATGCACGTCCTTCTCATAGGGGAAGAGCAACAAGATGGCTCCCGAAACGGCCGCACACACTCCAGTAATCGCCAGCCCGGGCGAGATCCGTTGCAGCGCGGCGGGCACCATCTGGCAGCAAGTGACATACGCGATTACGAGCATGCTCGCAGCGAGCAAAGAGAAGACGACAGCTGATTGCGACGGCGCGAGGGCTTGCCAACCGGCCTCTCCCAGCCAGCAGCGTCCTGCTGCCACAACCACAACAGCGAGAAGTAGAAGCGTCGTGACCAAGACGCGATCCGAGGGCAATGGCGAGACGGGCCACAGAGTGGAAACAATGCCTTGCGTAATACGAGCTTGTACCTCGGCGGGAACTTCCGCCCCAGGCATTGGCGCATCCCAAAAAGCCTGGAACTCGCGACATCGGCCGCAGCTTTGCAGGTGCTCTTGTGCGCTTCGGGGTAGAGCGTGACCCGGACTGCTTCCTTGATTTCGGAGATCGTCAAGCTGGTCGCAGGTCATGATGACGAAAGTTCCTTGTTGGCGGGGTTTGCCGCGGATCCGAGTATTCGGCGCAGCTTCTCATAGGCACGGTGCGTTTTTTGCTTAACTGCGCCCACGCTTGAGGCCGTCGCCCGCGCTACTTCCTCCAAACTCATACCGGTAACTTTCAGCATCCTTAGAACCTCCCGTTGACTTTCCGGTAGTGCCGTGACCAGCGCTTCAAAGCTGGGTGCAGGAGCCGCAGCAGAGTGCGGACGAGTGTGACACTCGGGTAGAGTATCCACAGCTTGCTCGCGGGAGCGAATGCGTTGCTGCCGTCGATAGCCATCGACTTGGACATGGCGCGCAATTGCGTACAACCAGGGCAGGACGGGTTCTCCAGGGCGATACGAGTACCGAGACTTGTGAATGCGAAGCCAAGTGTCCTGCAACAGGTCGGGGGCGTCATCGCGGCTCCCGGGCTGATGAACGAAAAACCGATACAGCATAGGACTAACCGCGGCAATGAAGGCGGTGGTAGCGGCCCCGTCCGCCCGTTGGTACCGTACCATCAGGTCTTCCAGGTCGGCGCGAACAGAGGGCTGATGGACCGTAGAGGATGGATCGTTCAAAGCTCCAACCTCTCAGTCACTCGTAACCGACAACCGGTGCAGGTGTTTAAGTATGCGAGCACAGGGCGCTGATCCCGTTCCCGCCCGATTATCTCGCATCGGTTATAGCGTTCGCGCGTCTTCCGGCTAACACTGATCAGCAGCGACAATACGGTACTGTCGCGCCCTTCCCCGATTTGGAAAGCTATTTACTTGTTATACGCTTCCTATAAGCTGGAGGCCGATGACTCGCTGGACTATAGCCTTACAGCTTCTCAAATTTGAGCGCCGTGCCGTTCATGCAGTAGCGTAGCCCGGTCGGTTGTGGACCGTCGTCGAAAACGTGACCGAGGTGCGCATCGCATCGGCGACATTTGACCTCCGTACGGTGGCTACCGAAGCTATTGTCAGTCTCCGTCTCGACATTCTCTTTGGCAATTGGTTCCCAAAAGCTTGGCCAGCCGGTACCGGATTCGAACTTGGTATCTGAGCTGAAAAGTGCGTTGTCACAGCAGACGCACCGGTATAGACCGTGCTCGTGGTTGTTCCAATAGGGCCCGGTAAAGGCGCGCTCGGTGCCTGCCTTTCGGGTGACCTCAAACTCCTGCTGACTGAGCCTCTTCTTCCAATCCGCATCGCTCAGAGCGACTTTTTCCACGTTGACTACTCCCTCTCTTTTCCCCAGATTACTGAAACGGACAACAGAAACCTCTCCCGTCGCCTGCTGCTTGCCCTCTGCCGTCGACCGGAAGCAGCCAATCGTCAGTGCAGCACCGCTAGCGATTAAAAATCTTCTCCGTGTTGCGTTCACTGTCTGTCCTTTCTTGGTTTGGGACTCCTGCGTTAACCACTCAAAACGTTTCGGGGATACGCTTGTGTGCTCTTCTCGCCTTTTCCCCCCGTCTACTAGAGATTCGCGCGTCAGGACCGAAAAGTTACGATGCAGCCCCGCGTTCATCCCATCTGTGCCGGAAACGATGCTCACGCATGGCAGGCGCCTCGTGCTCCATGGACGTGAGCGCGAGTACGGCGTCCGCCGCAAAGCTGGGAAACGCTTTCTCACCGCTTACTTTCACAGTGATTTTGCCCGCTTAGCAGGCTTGTGAGGAGGCTGATGCTACTGGCTAGGGCTGTGTTTACAGCCGGAGCAGCATGGAACAGTGTTCTCGATCGGCCTTAATACCGCGCGTAAATGACCCAGTCCTGACCGAATCCAACTCTTCACAGTCCCAAGCGGTTCGTCAAGTCGTGCCGCCATTTCCGAGGGCGAGCATCCTTCGAAATACGCCATTTCCAAGACGCGCTTTTCACTGGGCGTCAGATTCGATAAGGCGGTTTTCACCACGCTTAAGCTATGGATCACAGCCTCGGGACCACGTGACTCGCCGGCGAAGCACAAGTAATCAAGGTCCTCAAGCGAGAGCAGCCGTGTGGTAAACCGTGCTTGAGCGGAACGCACGTAATCGATGGCCAGGTGTCGCGCAATTGAGAGAATCCAGCAACCGAGCGAACCTTTATTCGAATCGAATCCACGAGTACGCGTCCAGAGGCGAATAAGCTCCTGAACCAGGTCCTCTGCTGAGCTCTGGTTTCGTGTGATGCGCAGGAAAAGCGGATATGCGACGCGTCCATAGAGGTCGTATGCAGCTTCCAACGCTTTCGGATCTCTCTTAGAAAGGCCGTCTATCAAATCTGAGTCGGTCTTGTTGCGTGAACGCAAATCCACATGAGTTAGAGGGGGTTAGTAGCTCATATTGTTCCAACCGACGCCTTAATCCCGTACGGGATATAGCTGCCCAAGAGTTCCGGTACGGATCTTCGCGATATTGAAAAAGCGATTACTTGCTCCAGGTGCCCGTGAGGGCTGTCGCGCATCGCTACCGGAATAGCGCCGGAGTTTATGAGCCACTTTTCTTATCGCAGCGGAATATACTCGTCGGCGGTTAATGCGAAGTCGCGAAGGTAATACTGACAAATGACTGACCAGCTCGTAGCTTAGTCGAATCTGTTGTGAATGACCTTTGATTCGCACTAATAACGAAGCCTTTAAGTTTTTCTGTTCGACCACCAACTCAATACGAGGCACCAAGTTCAGCCTTTCTAGCTCGCTGAGAGAAGCAGGGTCGCGGTCGTCAACGCCGCTGATGATGGCTGGAGTTCCTGGCTCCCATTTCAGCAGCGGAACTGCCTCGGAGAAGGAAATCGCTGTATCCTTTTGCGGAATGAGGTGACCGTGGGGATCCACGTCTGGGTCACGGAGAAGGGCGGCTACGCGGTCCTAAAACGCTCGGGGGTGGAGTGCTCCAGGCGTTCCGCTTCTTCATGTACTTCATCCCACGAATACTTCAAAACATCGTGAAGAAACAGTTTTAGAAGCCGATGATGGCGGACAAGTTCCCAGGCGCGGCGCTTACCTGCAATTGTCAGGCGAACGCCGTGATGCTTTTCGTAGAGAACTGACGGCGGCCGCTGAGACGCAAGCTTCTGGAGCATTCCGGTGACCGACGGAGCGCGAACACCGAGGCGCTCGGCTAATGCGTTGCTCGTCACCTGTGCGTCTGACGATCCACTCAACTCCAGAATTGCCTTGAGATAGTCATCCACGGCCTCAGATATGGATGGAAGCGCACTTTTAGTTGCCACTAATAATCTATCTAAGGTAAGAGTGGAAACTCAACTAATTTGTATGACCACAGAATCCCCTTTAACGGAGTCATGTAACCACGACATTGGACTTCTCGCTCTGGGGTGGTCGCTTCAGCGCCTCGTCAATCGGCTCCGGCGTCCTGTCCAGCCGGAGCTTGTACGATCCGTACCGGTTGATGTGTTCCGTCTGATACGGGCTGATGGCGCCTAAGGCGTCCGGATTGACTTCGTGGCCCTCGATCGCCAGCCGTGCCAACGCGCGGCTCATATTCACGACGTTGTGATAGATCAGGAGATTCGTTACGAGGTGGTTGTACTTGATGATCTTGCGCTGCTCGTCCCGCAGATTCTCCGCAATGACACCGCCCGCGGCAAAGAAGGCCCACTGAGCAAATTTATTGAACGCCTCGCTTTTGTTCGTGGCGGCTTGGATTCGATGGCGCAGATCGATGTCGCTGAGGAATTGCAGGAGGAAGATCGTCCGAACCGTGCAGCCCAGTTCGCGAAAGGCAAAATGCTTGTTCTTTCGAGAATACGTTGCAAGCCGCCGCAGAACTGTAGAAGGAGTAACCCGGCCTTCTGCAATGGAAACCGCGACCCTCAGCATGTCGGGCCAGAACGCGGCGGTCCTGCCCGCCCAATGGGACATCGTGAATCAGGTCTGGCGGCCCTACTTCGTAAAGAACGGGGCCGATTGGTGGGCTCCGCTCTACCGCCCGATAACATGAAACGGCCGACAGGGCCACTTTGTGATGGTTGCCACTCGGTCAACTACAACATCCAGACGAAAACAGTAGCCGAATGGAACGTCGGTTGTGAACGCTGTCATGGACCGGGTAGCCTTCATGTAAAAAGACCTTCGGCGAACAACATCATCAATCCCGCGCGGCTGGATTTCGTTGCCGCAAACGATACCTGCATCCAGTGCCACTCCCAAGGCAAGCCCTGACCAACCCGATCAACGGCAAATACTACGACTGGCCGGTTGGGTTCCACATGGGAAGCAAGCTACAGGATTACTGGAAACTGGACGAACCGGAATTAAGGAAAACGACTTTCACTCATTTCCCGGACGGCACTGCTCACAAGAATCGGATGCAAGGGAATGACTTTGTGCAGAGCGTCATGTACGAGCGCGGAGTCAAATGCTTCAGTTGCCACGACGTGCACGGCACCGAAAATGACAACCTGCTGATCAAGCCAACCAACGTCATGTGCCTCGAATGCCACGGTCCCGGTTCACCCAACGGCCCTCACACCACGACGATCGAGCAGCATACACACCACCAGGCGGGCAGCGCTGGTAACTGCGTTGCATGTCATATGCCAACGATTGAGCAGACGATTGCTGATGTGAACGTCCGAAGCCACACTTTTCGCTTCATTAATCCGGCCATGACAAAGCAATACAACATTCCAAATCCGTGCACGTCGTGTCACAAGGACAAGAGTGTGGAATGGGCGGAAAAACAGCTCGACTCCTGGGCCAATGTGTCGCCCTGGCGCGTGGGCCACTTCTGAATTATGTCTACACTGGTGAATGCATGCGAATGTCTAGCGTCTACGCCGTTCCAGACGCTCCGGATTCAGACTGGTCAATCCGCCTGCGCTGCAAAGCCAGAATCATCACCTTGTCCCTGCTCGGACTAGTGATGCTGCTGGCCTTCTGGTTCGGATCGAGATACCCGGCCCTACTATTTAAAGCCCACCACAGTGGCGACCACCTCGCGAGCATGGCTTTCGCGCATGACATGTTCCATGGCGCCGGCGGCGGTACTGCGACCCGCATCTTATTCGGCGCGATCAACTGGCTGGACTCCATGGCGATCGGCATGAGCTTCGGAGTCCTCTTCGGCGCCCTGATGCACACTGTCCTGCAGTTCTATCCCCTGCGGATCGGGCGCAATTACACCTTGAACTCGCTCAAAGGCGCACTCATTGGAATGCCCATGGGCGTTTGCGCGAACTGCGCCGTCCCCATGGCGTGCGGGCTCACGCGTGGACATGGAAGGGTGGAGGTGGCGCTTGGGTACCTGTTCAGTTCGCCGAACTTCAATCCGGTCGTGATTGCAATCACATTCACGATTCTGCCGTGGTACTTCGGCGTCATCAAATACGCGATTTTGCTCGGCGTCATTTTGCTGTTGGTTCCAACGTTGATTCGCTATCTGGAACGCCAAAATCCTGCCGCCCCGGTGGCTGTCGACAGCGGTGCTTCTGCATTACGATTGCCTGACCACGGGTGCGATGAGCCATTTCTCGCTACTGTCCGCCAAGTGCTTGTGAGCTACGCCAAACACGTTTGGATGCTCTTCAAGCCGACAATTTCCCTGATGATTGTGGCGAGCGTGCTGGCCTCGGCGTTGCTCGTCCTTGTACCGTGGAACTCGCTGCTGGCGCATACCAGCCCGGCGCGTTTCGTTGGACTATCGGCGCTGAGCGTCTTCATGCCGGTTCCGATCGCGCTCGATGTTCTGTTCGCCGGAGAACTGCACCGCACCGGCGTGAACGCCGGATACACAATGCTGTTTCTGATGACGCTCGGTACATACAGCGTCATTCCGGCGATTTATCTTTGGCGCGAAATCTCGCGGAAGTTGTCCGTGTTTCTGTTCTTGTTTTTTGTTATTACCGGAAGCACCGTCGGGTTTCTGTTCGCGATGTTCGGCTAGCAATTTTTCCCAAGCAGCGGCAGAACGATCTTCGCCATTGCGGCTGCCGGTACTGGGGTCTTAGTGTGGATATGCATGCACAACGACCTTGTTTGAAGGTGAGCTACGGGCAACAGCACTAGGGCGATCAAAGCAAGTGACCGCATCAATGTTTATGCCCATCTCGAACGACCCGGAACTTGTTTTCGGCACACAGCGATAACGAATGGCTCCCCGAATGAGAAGCCCGTTCATCTCGACCGCTACCCGCGCTGCGATCCTAAAATATTTGTCAGTACCCAATTTTAGGCCAGACTTGCTTACGTCCACAACATACCCCTCTACAGTTGCGAGGTCACCTTCTGCGGTGATGCGAACTCTTGAGGGATTGCACGGGATTCGCTTCTCCCATCTCCGCTGCTCAACAAAACGCTTGATAACTGGCATCCTGGCTCTCCCCTTGGCAACTTCTTCCTGGTTGCTGTTCCATATTGCGCTGGATTGCGCAGCGGGTCTATTGTCTTCACAGAACTAAGCAGTACTATCAGTGTTTGCATATCGTGCCCAGTACTGCTACTCCCTTAAGGACAATAGAGAACGCGACGGTTTCGGCGCAATATGAAACAGAAATGTATCTGTTTTCTCTTTAGGGCTGCCCCTCCTAAAGAGCAGCCCTTTTTTTCATGGGACGATTGAGGTAAGCGATGCAAGTCCAGAAAACTCGCGAGAGTCTCGCCGCCCGAGTCGCTGCTTCTCATACCTGAGGGAGCGTTGCGCCTGCAAGGACCCGGCAGACGCATCATCGAGCTGTGCGACGGCGAGCGCAGCTTGGGCGATGTGATCCGGCAATTGCAAACGAAATATCCTTCTGCAGAATCGTCCCGAATTTCACAACAAGTGACCACTTTCCTGAAAGCGCTGCAGGAGAAAGGCGCAATGGAGTTTCTGTGATTGCTCCTCCACAAGCGCTCATTGCAGAGGTAACTCATCGATGCCCGCTGCATTGCGTGTACTGCTCGAACCCGCTGGAGATGCAGAGCCGGGAAAACGAGCTGTCAACGGAGGC
>JBPCJX010000082.1:0-15387 GCA_051004875.1 Bryobacteraceae bacterium | reverse complement strand
CGAGGTTCATCATGGCTCAATGCCAAGCTTGTCATTGACCGCGCAGCGAAGCTTCTGCTTACAGCCCAGATACCGTTCGGTGGTCTGAATGGAGATATGTCCGAGAAGAAACTGGATCTGATCGAGTCTCCACCAGCGAGATGACATAGACGAGCACACGTGCACCTCAAATCATGGGGTGCCAATTTTTCAATACCAGCAAGTTCCGCTGCTTTCCGGACCACCTCCCAGACTACTTTCGGTGTCATCCCCCGGCCCAGATCTTCCGCGCCTTGTTGATCGCACGGGCCCACAAGGCAAGGCAGAGGCGTCCGACCTCCTCGGTGCAATCGAGGAGAAGCAACGACCCACTCTTGACGCCGAGCGAGCGTTTCAGGAAGCGGCGACGCGCGAACCCTCCGATGAGGACTACCGTTTCGATTACGGAAACTTGATCCTGCAGCACGGAAAGGTGGCATCCGCGATTGCGGTCTTCCGCCCCGCCGCCGCAGACTTACCAGGATACTGGAAGCTGAGGGTCGGACTGGGATCGGCGTATTAGTTGGCCGCTGAGTACGACAGCGCCGCGGAAGCGTTACTGCAAGCTGTCAGGCTCAAGCCGGATTCCACGGCAGCGTGGTTCCTGCTCGGCGAGGCATGCGAATGCGCAGTTCGTCTACAGCCGGCGATCGAAACGGCATTCGGCTCATACCTGAAAAGCGCGCTGCGCGATGCCCGGGCTTATTATTATTACGGCGCTATACTTTACCAACGCGAACAGGCGAGCGGCCGCAGCAAATATCAGCAGGCAACCCTAAATCTGAACCAGGCGTTCCGCCTGAATACGAAATTTGCTCAACCATATTTCGAGCTGGGGCTGATCGCCATGGCGGAAGGTAAAACGGAGCAGAGCATCCTTGCGCTCCAGAAGGCGGTCAGGTCCGGAGCCTTGCCTGAGCCCGCTCGCTTCTGAAAAGCTGGCTTGCGCCTTAGCGCGATCACCTTTCAGGGCGAGGAGAATCCCCTGCTCAAACCGGAGGCTCGATGACTTTGGAAGGTGGTCCAAGTCTCTCGAAATCACTTGCAACGCGTAATCGTTGTTTGCGTGAGCCGAAGCGAACTCGGCTAGCGAGATGTAGGTATCTTCGGAGGCTGGCCCATCTCGATGGCTCGGGAATAAGCGCGATAAGCAACTTGCGGTTTGCGTTGTCGATCATACGCTTCGACCAGCAGGCGCCACGTTTGCTCCGATTTCTTGTGTGCTGAGATGATTTTTTCGAACGCCCCGACTGCCTGATCATCAATAACCGTATTGCAAAAGCAGTGCGCCCACACGGGATATCACTTCGGGGTCCGGATCTTCAGCCTGCGCCAGTCGTTCAGGGACGGTCCTCGGAAAATTGAGGTCGCGGGTAGCGAGATACGCTTCGAAAAACAGCCGGAAGGACCTCCGAATTCCACGAGGCGAGCGTTCCGGCTTGTTCGAATTCTCGCTTGGCGAGCGGAAATTCCTGGCGTGCCGCAGCCGCCAGACCCAAGTGTAGATGGGGAACCGATCGGGCGGAAGCGCTTTGGTGACGGCGAGAAACTCGCGCTCGAATTCGGCCTTTCGATCGAGAAACTATAGCACCGTACCGAGATTTTTGGGCGACCTGAAATTGGGGGTTAAGCCGGACGGCCTCGCGATAAACCTTCTCCGCGTGGGCCAAGATCTTTTAGTTGCGTGTAGGCGATCCCGATTTGCTGGCACAAATTCGCATCCAATGGCGCAGCGCGATGCAGTTCAAGCAGAATCGGGAGCGCGCTTTCGGCTTTGCCTTCTTTGAGGAGAGCCTGCGCTGTGGGAGACGGGCGATTCCTGGGCCGAGGACTGGTGCAAGCATGAGTATCCTGGGCAGTATTAATTGCCGGCGGCGGCGTTCTAGCGTTCGATCTCGAGAAACCTGAAAACTGTTGTCTCAGCGCGCTCTCGTGAGGGAAGCCGTTTCGTGGCCGGCCACCGGATTGGATATCGGCATGGTACATTCGCGAAGACATGCGATGTGGACACGAGTGATCTGCCTTTTAGGGTTGTTGCTGTTTTTGCTCGGCTCAAGTGGATGGGCAGCAACGAGCTCTCCGCTTTTCGCGCGAGGTTACACGGTGCTTCCGGCGCCGCAGAAGGTGAGTCTGGGCACGAAGGATTTCGAATTCAAGCGCGGTTGGCGTTTGGAACTGGGACCGGGAATTAAGCCTGAAGACATTGCTGTTCAAAGCCTGAAGGAAGAATTGAAAGACCGCTTCCAGTTAACGCTGGGTGTGCCCGGGAGTGCGGAGGGAGTGGTGCATCTGGCCATGGCTCCAAACGCGGTAACAATCGGCACGGCTACAGACGCAAATAAGGCGGCTTTGGCAGAACAAGCCTACCGGATGGAACTGGCTTCCGATCGGGTGACGGTCACCGGCAACACCACGACCGGTGTGTTTTACGGAGTGCAGACGCTGGTGCAGTTATTGAAACTGGAAAACGGCAGGCTGTGGCTACCGGAAAGTCAGATCCAAGACTGGCCGGACCTGGAGTTGCGAGTCATCTATTGGGACGACGCGCATCACTTGGAGCATCCGGACGTGCTCAGGGCGGCGCTGCGGCAAGCGTCGTTTTACAAAATTAACGGGTTATCGATCAAGCTGGAGGGCCATTTTCAATATCAACATGCGCCAGCGATTGTTGAGCCCTATGCATTGACGCCAGCTGAGCTGCAGGAGCTGACAAACTATGCGTTGAAGTACCACGTACAGTTGATTCCCTACCTCGATGGACCCGCGCATGATGCATTCATCCTGAAGCATCCTGAGTACGCGAAACTGCGGGAGTATCCGGACAACAATTACGAGTTCTGCAGCACGAACCCGGAAATGTATCAGTTATTCGAAGGCATGTTTCAAGATCTGCTGGCGGCGAACCAAGGCGGCAAGTATTTTGTGCTGTCAACAGATGAGCCGTATTACGTGGGGCTGGCGAACAACGAGCAGTGTCATGAGGCGGAACGCGCAAAACAGTTGGGGAGTGTGGGCAAGCTGCTCGCCGAGTTCGTGACCAAGACGGCGGGCTTCCTACACGATCATGGACGAACCGTGATTTTCTGGGGTGAATACCCACTGAAGCCCGATGACATTGGCGCGCTCCCGAATTATGTGGTAAATGGCGAAATGTACGGCCCTCAGTTCGACCCTGTTTTTCGCGCGCACGGTATCAAGCAAATGATATATACGTCGACCGAGGGTGAGGAACAACTTTTTCCGCAGTATTACATTCTGCCCTCCTCCGAGCGCTTGCATCCCCGGGCGATTGGTCCGAGCCGAGTGCAAGAGATGTGGGAACACGCCTCGTTCACCTCGCTCGACAGCCTCTCCTCCACGCGCCCCGATTTCGCCCAAGCCAATCAGGCTGATGTGATCGGCGAATTGGTTGCTGGCTGGGCCGATCCGGGACTGCATCCGGAAACGTTCTGGCTAGGATACGCAGCCGGACCAGCCGCCGCATGGCATCGGGGGACACCAAGCCCGAAGGAGTTGGAGAGCAGCTTCTATCAGCTCTTCTACGGCTCGGGTACAACCACAATGGGTAGACTCTACCAGCTGATGAGCGAGCAAGCGCAATTTTGGGAAGACAGTTGGGAAACAGGCCCATCCGCCGCGCGATCACCAATTTGGGGGAACTCTTATGGCATTTTCAATCCGCCTAGGCCTGCTCACGATCAATATCTTCCATTGCTTCCGGTGCCCGCCCCAGCGCTTCTCCATTTGGGCTATGACTGGCGGCTCGAAAACCAAAAACGCCTGGAGCTGGCTGGCAAATTCTTAGCTCAGAATGATCAATTGATAGACCTCCTGCAGACGAATATCGCTCGTGTCCATCTCAACCGGTACAACCTAGAGGTATACCTTTCCATCGCTGGCCTGTATCGTCAGAACCTGATCATGCTCCACGACCTGGGCCGGATTTCAGATGCCCTGAAAACAGCCGAAATGGCTGCTGGGAGAGCGGAAGCGGAGAGAGCCGTGGCATCGCTGGACCGGGCGATTAACATTGCAGAGAATATCCGCGAGCATCGCAACCAAGCTCTTCAAAACACTACGGCAACGTGGTACGAGACCTGGTTTCCTCGTGTAAAGGAAGGAAATGGCCGACGATACTTCGATCAAGTGGACGATGTGAAGGACCATCAGCCGGTCCGCACCGTTGACATGAGTTATCTCGTGTATCGTGAGCTGCTCTATCCGCTCGACGATTGGGCGAATCAAGTCATCGCAGCGCGGAACGGTTATGCAGGTGCGCACAAGCTTGCTCTACGCAATTACAGTTTCGATTGGAAAGAGACTTCCTCGACAGTAACTACCGCGCGTACCGCTGACGAGTCGACCGATTAGAAATGACGGCTCGAAGGTTCTTTCGATCTGATCATTGCGCCAGTGTCTTTCTGTTTTGTTTGACCCTCGTTCTGTTCTGATGCATCTCGCGTGCAAAGGCCGCAAGCCCGTCAACTCTATTTGCGCGTGGTTACACGGTTATCCCTGAACCTCAGAACGTAGAGCTGATCTCTGGCAACTTTGTTTTCGGGAATGGATGGCGCGTCGTGCTGGATAGCGGGGTTCGAAACGACACAGCGGCGGTGGACGTCCTCCGCGATGACCTCGCCTCGCGTTACGGAATCCATCTTGAAACGGCATCGAAATCAGGTTCAGTTTCTAAGCCACTTTCGGATGGCGATCAGCCCGGGTTCTGTGAAGATTGGTTCCGCCACGGACTGCTGTCGAGACAAGTTGGCCGAGGAGGCCCACCGTCTTTATCTCTCTCCAGAATCCATCGCGATTACTGCGAACGCGGCACCCGGCTTATTGTATGGGGCGGAAACTTTTGTGCAATTGGTTAAATCTTACAATGGCGCGAACTGGTTACCGGCCGGATCACTGATTGGCCCGATCTGCAAAACCGTTTCATCTACTGGGACAAGGCCCATCTTGACCGAATGGATGTTCTCCGCGACGTCCTGCGCCAGGCTGCGTTCTACAAGGTCAACGGCGTGCTCGCTAAACTCAACGCCCATTTTCAGTATTCCAGCGCGCCCGCAGTCGTTGAGCCTTGCTCGAAGGCATGTATCAGGAACTGATGGACGCGAATAAAGGAGTGAAGTATTTCCTTTTGTCCACTTACGAGCCATACTATGTTGGCCTTGTAAATAACTCTCAGTGCAACGAGACGGATGCGACAAAAAAGCTGGGCGATGTGGGAAGGTGCTGGCTGAATTCATCAACAAGGCTGCCGGGTACCTTCACGATCACGGTGGAACCGTAATTTTAGTTTCGGATCTCGACCAGGCACTGCAACTTGCGTACGTGATCAGGGCGCAGCGCAATCGGGCCCTGCAGAATGCCACAACCACTTGGTACAAAAGCTGCTATCCGCGGGTTCTGGAAGCCAAGGGCCGATACCTTCTCGTTTTGAATAGCGTGCAGGACTACCGCGGCGATCGAACGCTGGGACTGAAGTATCTGATTCAGCGCGAATTCTTGTTGGCGTTGGGAGACTGGTCCACACAGCTTCAGCAGGTCAGAATCATTATGCGGCGGCGCATCAACTGCCTGAAACGACCCTCAACTTCGATTAGCAGGATGACGCCTCGACATCCGTCCGAAGCTCGTATTAAGTACGGCCGGCGACTCCGGTTCAATCCAAATTCCGAGGCGTACGATTCGCGGCGCGATCTGATCTTATATGGTCTCGTAATCCTGACGCCGACTGCGCCATAACCCTGATACGGAATCGTTCAGGAGGTTTCGCACGGAAACGCGGCACTTAGTTATGTGGTTCCATGGTCAGGATGCTGTTCACCGGAAATAGCTATGCAAAAATGTCCTCTGCATATCCATTTGCGGGCTCCACTTACAGGTATGCGCAACGTGCATTGAACGAGCATGTTGGATTTTCTCGTGGGTTGGGCTATGATTCTCGACTATTTTTCTGATTCCCTTGCTGAGCGTCATTTATGCCGCTCTCACTGCCCAGACGATATTGCCGTATATTCCGTATTTCGCCTGGGCTGTGATATTCACGGTCAGCAGCACGGCAATAAACGCGCGAGGGATTCAGGTCACCGCTAAAACCAGTACAGTGATGATGTGCATCATGGCGTTTGCGCGCTTTTATTCTTCTATCTCGCGGCGCATTTTGTTTTGATCGGACACGGTCCGGCAGGTTTGCTCTCGCTCGCAGGACTAATTCGGCCGCAACCTTCTCCTGGCGCTCTCTTATGCTCGGCGCGGGTATCGAGACAGTCTCCTATATCGGTTTCGATGCCATTATCGACGCTTGCGGAAGATACCGTTAACCCGGAGCGAGACATCGGTTTCGCGACAGTTCTGGTCTGTCTCCTGCAAACCTTAATTTGCGTGATCACCGTGTATCTCGCCGCGCTGGGCAGTTCAGAAATACTTTCCGCGGGTACGCTACGAACCCGAACACCTACTACACCCAGTACCGGAACTGGTCGCAAACCTCGCTCGATACAACGCGCGGGGCGCTCCGGGCGGCTGGATTGCAGGGCCAGCAGCTTCAGAGTGAACGAGCGGTTTTGAATTCGCTCCGCGGCATGGCCTCTACTTCAGACGGCCGCATGGAGGCTCTACAGATAATGCGCCAAATCGCGGAGCAGCAGGTTCAACAGCTTATGAAATTGCGGGAGCTATGATCGCGGACATGTCTAGCAACAGGCCTACCAAGCCGCCACCATCCAACGGCAGTCTGCTAATGCGCTGCGCCGCTCTCTAGGCACGAAGTCAAGGCGGGTTGGGAGATTTCAGCCGTGCTGGAGCAGAGCTTAAATTCCGATCTGCCGGGGGAATTAAAACGCTTGTCACATCCATGTCTATGAAACTGGGACAGGAATGTATCTACTGATCCCGCAGGGATCAAGGCTGATCGGCAAATACGCTTCTCGCCTTTCTTTGACCCACCGCAGTTTCGGGATGGTGATCATCTTTTGCGCACGATGGCTATGTGGCTTGCGACTCCGCCATGAGTTGTGTAATCAGGATTGCAGCACGTGGCAAATGAAAGGGGTCCTTTACTGGAAGGCCGATTACCTCGTTCGTGGGACGCCCTTCACCCGTGAGGCGCTGACGCCATTCTCCGCCGGGAACCGGGTAATGAGCGAATGTCCATTTGGGACCTTGTCATACCATTCCAAACACCACTGCTCACCTGTGAGCTGATACGAAAGTACAAGTGCATATAGAGCCTCTGTATGAGGCCACCAGGCCTTCTTGTCCCAATTGCGAACGAACGGTTCCCGACCTTCGGCATCGATGCCCAGAAATATGCCGCCGTACTTCTGGTCCCATCCGGCTTCCAGATGCCAGCGGATCGCTTCGCCCCGGAATCTGCATACACTAAACAGATGCTGGGATAAACGAGCGTCGTCACACCCTTGGCCAGAGCCGCATCCACCAGATTTCGCGTGCCATCGCGCCGGATTCTATCGTTTTCAGACCATGCATCCCGCTGCTTCATCTTGTATAAGGGTGGAATCTTGGTAGCCAGGTGCAGGACGGCTTCGCAAACGGCGATAGCGTGGCGGACCGAGGCCGGATCGAAAAGGTCGCCTTCAATTGGCTCGCCACCGAGCTTTGTATGGTCGCAACGTTTGCCGCAGATCGCGCGAGCCCACGGACATGATGCCCATCACGAATAAGGAGATGCACGCAGCTACGCCCAAGTACGACTGTTGCTCCAGTCACGAAAATATTCATGATGTTATTTGAATCCCCTTCATCGATTGTCGAGTTCGGCGATGTTTCGTGCTAAGGCGCCAGTCAGCGGCGCCACGTAACCGGCAAATACGAGTACGGCATTGCGCAGGGCGCGACTGACGGGTGAGCGCAACGTCGCAATCCGGGTCAGGCGGTCGGTCAGGGTGACCACGGCCGCAGCGATCTCATGGCGCTTGGCCGCCCACTCGGCGAGTCGAGACTCTTCGGCTCCGCGAAGGACGTCCGCTAAGGCCTTGGCCAGCGACATAGCGTCCTGGATGCCGGTATTCATGCCTTGGCCCCCGGCGGGGCTGTGGACGTGAGCGGCGTCACCGCACAGAAGCACGCGACCTTTGCGCGGACTTTCGGCGATGCGGTGATGAACGCGGAAGCGCGAAGTCCAGACGCAATCCTTGATCCGCGCGCGCAAGGACTGCGGCCCGCGCGCGTCGAGCAGTGCTTGCACGTCCCCCACAGAGGGCGTCGCCGGCGCGTCTTCGAGCGTAGCGACGATTCGGAAGCGGTCTTCCGGCAATGGCGCCACGACGACAAGGCCATCCGGGGAGAAGAACAAATTCACTTCCTCCGCCGGAAGCGGCCAGTCCATATGGACATCGGCCAAAGCGAAAGGCTGCTGGTAAACCGCTCCTCGAAAGCTGATCCCGGCGGCCTCGCGTACTCGGCTGTGCATGCCGTCGCAGCCAATCAGCCAACCGGTTTCGACCGTTTGTGGGGCGCTAGCCGTTTCGATCTCAACTTGGGCGCCGTTGGCCGACAGCTCGATGCCCTTCACTTCGGCCGGGCGAAGCACGTCCCCGCCAAGCGCCCGGCACTTCTCCAGCAGGATCGCCTCAATCCGGTTCTGCGGGCACATCAGAGTATAGGCGTAGACACTCGGGATCTCTCTGAAATCGAGGGTGAGCAGTATGGTATCGCGGTCGCGAACGCGGAAGATGGGCACCTTGACACCCTCCGCGATCAGGGTGGCCGAGACGCCGAGCGGCTCCAGGACTTCGAGCGTATGCGCGTGAACGACGGCCGCGCGAGACGTGTTCTCGCCTTCTGCCAGCCGATCTACCGTCAGCGCAGAGATGCCACGGCGCCGTAACTCAGCACTCAACGCCAAGCCAGTCGGACCCGCTCCTGCAATGAGGACGTCGGGATGGGAGGAAAATTATAGCATGCCAGAGACCTATTTCGAACGGACAAGCGCGTCGCTTACCAGCGCTGTGAGGTCGATGAACTGAACAAGTGAATAGAACGTCATGTTTACCTCATTTCGGATTAGTTGCAGACCTACGATTCCGCCAACCCCATCACTAGCGCCAACGCCTCTGGGCCCCTGGCATGCAGTCCCAGCCCCAGCGCGGCCGCGGCCAGCAGGAGAAACACAACCGCTAGACCGAACGAGTAGTCGCGCGCGCAGGTGGGTGAGGCTGGCAGCGACAAACAAAAGGATGAGGCCAACTGCGGCTGCCGTTCCGATCAGTAGTCCTAGCGCGCCCGCTGCTTTGAGAATGCCCAGCCTGGTCATCCATGATTCCGGCACGCCCGCTTTGGCCATGGCGATGCTGACTTGTTTATAGCGGACAAAGTCGCACCTGGCCGAGAAAACGTTAGCGGCGGCGCTCAGGACAGTGACGACAACGTAGGTGTCTGCGCGATCATGAAAACTCTTGACGGGGAAGATATGCGGGAGCAGAATTTAGGGTAAAGGGGCTTTTTATGTTGCGCACGTGTCGTCGTCTGTTCGCTCCGCTTGCATTTACGCTTCTCACCGTCTCAATTCCTCTGAATTTATTCGGACAAGCAGTTTCTGGAAATATCATCGGCACCGTGATAGATCCCACCGGTGCAACCGTCGCCGGGGCTGAGATCACCGTTGCAAACGTTGGAACTAGTGTTTCCAATCGAACGACCACTAACGAATCAGGAAACTATACGGTACCCAACTTGACGCCCGGAAGCTATACGGTAACAATTACGAGGCCGGGCTTTCAGAAATTCGTGCAACAGAACGTCAGAGTAGACGTTTCGCAATCCGTTCGCGTTGATGTCTCGCTACAGGTCGGCCAAGCGACGCAGGAAGTTACCGTCACCGAAGCGCCTCCCGGAATTGAAACGGGCCGTGCTGTTGTGCAGACTCAGCTGAGCGGCGCGCAAATCTCGTCTCTCCCGATTCCCAATCGGAATTTCACGAATTTAGCTCTGCTGACCCCGGGTTCTGTTGTGAACACATTCCAGCATGCCCCCAGTGAAAACCCGCAACAGTCCACGCTTGTGAACACGGGTGGCCAGGAATTCGCTGGAACCAATTATCAGTTAGATGGCATGAACAACAATGACACGGTGCTTGGCATCACGATGGTGAACCCGGCCGTCGACTCGGTCGGAGCTTTCACTGCTCAGAGCAACAACTACGATGCGGAATATCAGGCCACGGGCAACGTCATTCAAGTCGAAACAAAATCGGGAACAAACGCTTTCCACGGCAGTGGCTTCGAATTTTTGCAAAACAATCTCTTCCAGGCCCGAGACCCATTCACGCAAGGTCTGCATGACCCCGGTACTCCCGCCCCGGCTCACCGAGGACTCCCGGAACTCCGTTGGAATCAATTCGGAGGTTCCATCGGCGGCCCAATCAAAAAGGATAAATTGTTCTTCTTTGGCGACTACCAAGGCACGCAAAGGAGAATCGGCGCCTCTCAATCCCTCCGTGTTCCCACGCCCGCCGAAAGGGTGGGCAATCTGAGCGATTTAGGCGTCCCAATCTACGACCCGACAACCGGGAATCCGGATGGAACCGGGCGCGCCATATTTCCAGGCGCCAATATCGCGGGTCGCATTTCACCTCCCGCAGCCGCGCTTTTAGCCGCGCTTCCGATCCCTAACATCGCGACCACTGATCCTGCGTCGCCAAACTACGCAACCGCCGCTGTCGAGAAGTACACGACGAACCAGTTCGACACTCGCGGCGACTATTTTCAGAAGCGATAGACTCCGATTCTTCGGACGCTATAGTTATTTGTCCGCCAATATAGCTGCGCCGGGCCCGTTCGGAGTTTACGGCGGCCAAGCTTTCCCTCAATGGGGCTTCTCAGGTTTGTCGGACGCACTGAATCAGAACGTCGCCTCGGGTGTTACTTACACCTTCGGCCCGAGCCTGCTCACCGAAGTCCGCTTTGGCTTTTCACGTTATAGAGTAACGGTCGCTGCCCAGGATCAGACCACACAATTGGCAAATAGTGTTGGCATCCCAGGCCTGAACCTACCGAACCGGCCTGACACAAACGGCCTGCCGCGTCTAACCATCGACGGCTCAGGTGGGTTCAGGATGGGGTATGACTGCAACTGTCCGCTGCATGAGCGCGAGACGCTTCTCGATTACGTAAACAACTGGACGAAAATCGCCGGCAACCACACTGTTCGCTTTGGCGGTACTCTCGAGATGGCCTGGAACCTGCGCTTGCCCAGCGATGCACATCGTGCCGGTGTATACGAGTTCAACGACTCCATTACCGGGGACGCCAATGTTCCTGGTAGCGGCCTGGGTCTGGCGTCATTCATGCTAGGTGATCCCTCCAGCTTCAACAGATTCGCCCAAGTTTCAACAAACCAAGAGGACCGTCAAAATCGAATGTTCTACTTCGTCCAGGACACTTGGCGCGTAACCCCGAAGTTGACCCTCAACTTAGGACTTCGTTGGGATGTGTGGTTCCCCGATTTCTCTCTTAATGCGGGTCAGGGCGGCCGCTACGACGTCACCACCAATATCGTCTACATCCCCGGCGTGGGTGGCGTTTCACGCTCCGGCAACGCCGAGACACAATGGCATAATTTCTCGCCCCGCATTGGCATTGCCTACGCGCCGAATAGCAAGACGGTCGTCCGCATGGGTTACGGACGCGGATTTACGCTCGGCACATTTGGCTGGACCTTCAATAATCTTGATGCCGACGTCTACCCTTCCATCGTCAACCAGAGCATCAGCGCAAAATCGTCTTTCTTCCCAGTGTTTCCTCTGACCACCGCGCCTCCGGCGGTCGTATTCCCGACGATTCCGTCGAACGGCATGCTGCCGCTGACGGACGGTATTGGCGTAGCATATACCCCTGCAAATCAAAAGATGACTTATGTCGATATGTGGAACTTCACCCTGGAGCGGGAGATAGCGCCACAACTCAATATTTCCATCGGCTACGTTGGCAACATCGGCCGCCACGAGAACGGTGGATTTGGTCTCAACGCAGCCGTACCCGGGCCCGGCTCTAATGCGGATCTGCGCCGGCCCTTATTCGCCAGGTATGGTCTCAGCCAGGGCATCTTCGACAAGTGCGACTGCACGAGCAGCAACTACAACGCCCTTCAGTTTCAGGCGAACAAACGATTCACCGCCGCCTACTCCTTGCTTGCAAACTTCAGTTGGCAAAAAGCTCTCGATTATGGGGAGTTTGGCACGGACACCAATCAATACAACGCGCAACAGGATTATGGACCGGCTGGTTTCGATCGAGAATACGTTTTCACGCTCGCTCATACGCTCGAGCTTCCATTCGGCCGCGGCCGAAAGTTCATATCCGGCGGTTCCCGTTTTGCAAATGCCGTAGTCGCGAACTGGGCTTTCCGCGGCATCACATCCTATTACTCGGGTCTTCCATTTTCACCGAGCATCGGCAATCAGGCCTTCTTGAACTCACCGGACATGACTAGCCGCCCGGACTTGGTCGGAAATCCATCCGTTTCGAATCAAAGTGCAAACCTTTGGTTCAATCCTCTGGGATATGGTATACCCGCCCTTTATACTTTTGGGAACGCCGGCCGCAATTCGTTGCGCGGACCCAATTTCTTTGAAGCTGATTGGTCACTCTCGAGGGGCTTCAAGTTCACCGAGCGCGTTGGGTTGGAGTTGCGTTGGGAAGCCTTCAACGTGATCAACCGTCAAAATCTCGCGTTGCCGAACAACCAAGTCGACTCGCCTGCCGGGGGGCTCATTACGGATATCCAGATCTGCTCAACGTGCGGAAACGGGATGCGGAACATGCAGTTCGGCGCCCATATTACGTTCTGATGCAGGGCGGCCTTTGGCTCAGCTCGATCTTCTGTGCTGGGCTGACGGTCGCTGCATCTACACTTATCTGCCGGGCTGAAGAGCGCGCGTTTGAGTTTGAGTCCCTCAGCCCACAGCACTACACCTCCGCGTATCTCGGCAATGGAGCAATCGGCTTAGCAACTACGCCCCTGGCGACAACTCCTGCCCGCTGCTTTGTCGCCGGCGTTTACGATGAGACACCCGGTGACGTGCCGCGCATCGCCTCTGCCCCTGCGTGGAACGAAGTCGACGTGTATAACGGCTCTCATTGGCTGAATGGCGCGGAATTGGTTCCGAAGCTCAAGGATTATCGTCAGATCCTTGACATGTATGACGGCGTCCTGCGAACAAGCTATGTTTGGGCGCAGGATAACAGAAGAATCACACTTCTTGCGGAACAGTTCGTCTCGCGTAATCGCGCCGACTCTGCGGCTGTCCGCGTTGTCCTGACGCCCGGGTTCGATGGCGAAATCAAGGTACGGCTTCCTCTACACAATTGGGCTCCGCCCCGGCGCTATGCTCTGGCAAAAATCGAGAAGCTTGATTCCGCTGCTGCAAAAGATCCCGCGCGTATCTCATACCCTGGCTACCTTCAGGTGCACGATATCGACGCTCGAATCTCCTCTGGCCACGCCCTTCTCTCTCTAATCGCGAGCGCTCCGGGTACTTCCCTAGAAATCGGCGAAGCCGTGGCCGTGGAGTGGAGCAGCGCAGGCGGCGCTACGGTATACAAAGATTCCGATGGCGCGTCGGTGGAAGTCACGCTACCAGCCAAGTCCGGTGCGAGTTATACCTTTACGAAGTTTGCTGTCTTGAACACGCCCACTGCTGCGTCCTCTCGCCGTGAGACGGCCGTACCGATGGTTGCTACGCTGACGCGGGAAAGATGGGACACCATGCTTGCCCAGCACATCACAGCCTGGCATCGCCTTTGGGAATCTGACATCGTAGTGGAGGGTGATGCTTCGCTCCAGCGCACCATCCATTCGATGCTGTTCTATCTGCTTGGCAGCGTTCGCGAAGATCTCGATATCAGCACTGCACCCATGGGCCTGAGTTCGGCTCGCTACTACGGACACATCTTCTGGGATGCGGAGACCTTCATGTTCCCTCCTCTTCTCATACTTCACCCGGAGCTCGCCCGTCCCATGGTGGCGTTTCGTTCCCAAACTCGGGAGTCAGCTCGCAAGAACGCGAAAGCAAACGGATTCCAGGGGGCAATGTATCCGTGGGAAGCCGGCCCCACCGGCGCCGAAGCCACCCCACGCTTTGCCAGCCAGAACGCAAGTATGAAAACCATATTAACGGCGATGTTGCGCTAGCTGCATGGCAGTACTGGGTGGCCACCCGCGATCGGCAATGGCTCGAACGAGACTGCTGGCCCATTCTGCGGGACACCGCCGATTTCTGGGTCAGTCGCGTGTCTTATAACGTCAAGCGGAAGCGCTATGAAATCGGCAAGGTCGTCGCCGTCAACGAATCCTTGATCGGCGTCGACAATGATGCTTGGACTAACGCCATCGCGAGAAAGAATCTCGAACTTGCCACTGCTGCCGCGCGCGAACTCGATCAGCAGCCAAATCCGAAATGGCGAGAGATCGCCAACGCCATGTACATCCCCGAAACTGATTCCGCACTGCTTTGGTTTCCACTCGCGGTGCACTTCACACCCGAACAGACACGTCGTGCTGCAGAGTCCATGTTTAACTCAATTAAACGCGGAGATACCGGCGCCATGATGGGCGGCGAGTTTTATCCCATTTTGGCCGCCGAATTAGGCGACCAAAAATTGATCGGGCAGATGCTCGCCCCGCTTTCGAAGGCTTATTTGCGATCGCCGTTTCAAGTCATCGCTGAAACACCCCGCAATCAGAGTACGAACTTCATTACAGGGGCGGGCGCGTTCCTTCAGCAGTTTGTCTTCGGCTACCCAGGTCTTCGACTAACCGAGAACGGCCTGGAACAGAAGTTTCCTTCGGTTCTTCCGCCGGGTATCAAGAAGCTGGTCTTGAAGAATATTACAGTGCGTGGGAAACGGCAGACGCTCGTGTTTACCTCCAATCATCAATAGCGCGGCGAGCATTATGATGGCATGTATTTAGCAATCGGCACCATATTGTGAGGCTTAGCTGAGATTCCGAGATGCAGCAGCACGATTGTAGGTTAAAGAGACTTCGAATGCCCGCTTTCGATGATGGTGTCTGCTCCACTTCTCAGCGGATTTCTCGCTTAAGAATAGGACGAGGCACATCAACAGCGGACGCGTCGCTGCCGCCACGCCTCTCCTTATCTCCTTCGGGCGCGGCGTGCCTTTACTGGACCAAGGTCGGAATAAACGGTTCGGGTTCTCGCTTGCGATAGCCAGGCTTCCTCGATCTACGAGCGGTTAGTCCCTCGTTCGAATCGGGTTAAGCTTCAAACATTCTGCAAAAGGGAGGTGGGTCAGACTGGACCTTTCGAATTCAGTTAGGCGCTGAAGAAAGGAAAGGTGACAGGTGACCCGAAGGCAGGATAGCGCGAAAGGAAAGATC
>JBPCJX010000081.1:0-44810 GCA_051004875.1 Bryobacteraceae bacterium | reverse complement strand
CGGTGCATGCGGCTGCTGCGGAATGGGAGCCGTGGCCGACCAGAAAGGCAATCTGTATTTGCTCTATCGATCTGCACGCGAGGTCATTCACCGCGACATGTACCTTCTGGTTTCTCAGGACCGGGGCATGACCTTCCCCGCCATGGACGTTCAGCCTTGGGATATCGGAGCCTGCCCGATGAAGTACTGTTTCCCTCGTGCAAGCTGGCCGGCAGGTCTTGATTTCGTGGGAGACGAATAAGCAAGTCTATTTTGGGGAGGTGAACCCCGATACAGCATCAATCGGTGAGCGAATTCCAGCTCCCGGCCAAGCTGTCAACCGAAAGCATTCAGCCATCGCCGTAAACCAAGCTGGGAAAATTCTGTTGTGTTGGACAGAAGGTACAGGATGGAAAAAAGGCGGCTCGCTTGCATGGCAATTGTTTGACTCCGACGCGCGGCCACTCGGAGCCAAGGGGGAGTCCCCGGTTGTTCCCGCCTGGGGCCTCCCAACGGCAGTTGCCGTTGGGGATCAATTCTTCGCGATCTGCTGACGATCAGAACTTTTCTGTTGTAACGGTAATCATGTACTGTGACGCACGCCGAGCCAAACAGCTCGTACCGGATGGTTTCGATCGACTCCTGCGGTAGCGGAAATCCCGGTCCGATGCTTCTTAGCGCGCCTGATCGATGAGCGCGAAGAATTGACCCCAGCCATTAACCAAACCGAAGCTTACGTCATACCACTCTCGCACCAAGAGATTTAAGTCAAAGTCGAGAGAGGATTCCTAGAGCCCGAGCATGGTGAAGTTGCGGATGGCGATACGTTCACTGCCCGCCGTGCTCAACAGGCCCTATGTTGTTCACGAGCAGTCTAAGCCCTGTACCTAGCCATGAAATCAAGTGCAGTGGCGACAAAACATCAGCCTGAGACTTTAAATCTTCATTCGAATCAGTACTACTACTCCGGTTCGGCCAATAGAGAACGCTCTCGCGTTCCGTGCAGGATTGGACGGTGATCATGTTGTTCCTCTATCGGGCTGCCGTCCGTAAGCAGCCCTCTTTTTGGATTCGCAACTTTGGCGCGGAATGATCCGGGACCGCCGCTTCGAGGCCTAACCGGCAGAACCAGCGATAGGCAAGATTGACATGAACCTCTTCGCACAACCGTCTCTCGGAGCGGATGCCATAGACATAGCCGACCAGCAGCATGCGCAGCATCAGCTCGGGATCGATGGAGGGCCGCCCGGTATGGCTGTAATGCTGCCTGAGAAGGTCCCGTTGCCGATCGAAGTTCAGGACCGCGTCCAAGGCCCGCAATGTGTGATTGGCAGGCACGTGGTCTTCCAGCCGGAACCGGTAAAACAGCTCTTCCGGCGCTTTCTGCTTCCCCATCATCGCCCGTTCCTCCGCTGTTGTTCAGGAGAAACGGAATCACATCCAAAACCCAATTACAAAGAGTTTTTCAACACCTTCGGTCCTTTTTGCACCCGCCGGTTTAGTGGCAGCAGGAGCCTTGCGCCTGAATTGGCGGACACTTCAGCGAACCGTAGGAGCAGAAAACGCAGCAATCCCCCGGTTTCGGTCGCAGCAACGCTTTGCAGTTGCCGCATTCATAGAAGAACTGACAGGCATCCGTAGGCATGGTTTCCTGTTTGGTGACGCCACAGTGTGGACAGCTCAGAACCGACTCAAGAACAATGGCGGGGGGAAGCATCGGTTAGGTTTCAGGAGTGACAATTCTGACAAGCCCCATCCATGAACAGGAACAGGGCTTGCCAGCGAAAGATATTAGCGCAGAGCTTCACGCAATACGTTCTCTTCCACGCCCCGGCCTGCACAGCAACCGGCCAGCTTGCCGGTAATCACGACCGCAGGGACGCTGCGGACGCCATGTTGCGCGGCGCGGGCGGCAATCTCTTCGTATTGCATGTCATGCACGATTACCTCGTGTTCCGAGCCAGCCAGCTTTTTGACCGTGGCAATGGTGTCCTTGCAGGTTTTGCAACCGGCGCTGAAAACTTCAATTTTGTGTTTCACGTATTTTCTTCTCCTTGAGGGTGTTCCTTTGGGTAAAACCCCTTCCTGCCGGAACGCAGCAGGAAGAGGCGGCAGCGGCACGGCGCGGCCAACAATTCCAGACGGATGCAGCAACGAGAATCCCGACCCCGGTATAAGTTGCTTGCGTGGCGTCGAAATAAAACTTGCCCGTGAGAATCACAGCGGCAGCGATAAGGCCCAACCACAAAGGACCGTAACCGTGACGCCGCGAAGCGTGATAACCGAGAGATAAAGCGGTAATGGCGAGGAAACCGACCGTCAACGGCAGCAGATACTTTGACGAGATCAGAAAGCCAAGACCGAGCGCCGACACAATGCCCGCATAGGCAGGCCAGCAGGCCGGACACATCAATTTCGGCAGCAGCGACACGCCGACCCCCGGCAGGACGGCGAGACTTCGTTTCCACATCAGGCCAGCACTCCTTTCGCGTCCAGCGCATCGAGAATTGGGCATTCACTCAACGGCCCGCAGCCGGGGCAATTTTCCGCGAGCGCGTTCAGGGCGTTTTTCATCGCTCGCAGCGTGCGAATCTTTTCGTCAATGTCGGCAATCTTCGCTCTGGCGCGTTCACGCATATCCTGTGCGCCTGCATCCGCGTTTTCCCGAAGCGAAAGCAGTTCACGAATTTCAGCCAGCGAAAAGCCGAGTTCCTGCGCCCGTTTGATGAAGCGCACCCGGCGCACCGCAGATTCGGGAAACATGCGATAGCCCGAAGCGAGGCGCGGAGGTTCCGGCAGCAGCCGTTCGCGTTCGTAATAACGGATCGTTTGGAGGTTCACGCCGCCTCGTTCGGCCACATCGCCAATTTTCAAGCCCATAATAAGCGCCTCCCGCCCTCACTCTTTCAGGCTAAACCCTGTACGTAGGTATAGGGTCAAGCCCTTTTTCATACGTCTGATTTTTCCTCGCTGCGGAAGAAAAACAGGGCAAGGAGCGCAAGCACTCCCTGAAAGCTGAGAAAAAGAATAAAGGCCGCCGAAAACCCGGCTCGCAGAGCAAGCCCAAAAATGAGGCTTCCCAAGCCAAACCCGGTAAAAAGACAGAACACATTCAGCCCCATCGCTTGGCCGGGGCGTTCCGGCGCGAGTTGTGTGACGATTCCCGCAAGAAGCGGCTGCGTCATGTCGTAACTGAGCGAAAGAATAGTGACCGCGACTGCCGCAACAGCAAGCGGAGTAGGAACACTAAGGAGCACCGCCGCCAATGCCGCGATTCCAAATCCCGCGGGAATCAGCCAACGCCGCGCCCACCGATCGGCAGCACGGCCAATAATCGGGCCAAGAATAAATCCCGGCACGCCGTACCCGAGAAGCGCAAGACCAATGCCGACTTCTCCCAACCGATAGCGCTGCGTAAAATACAAACAAGCCATGTGTAAATGCCGGAGTGAAACATAGCGTTTGCGACCACGTAACCATATGTGCGCAGGCCGCGAGCGGAGGCGAGCAGGCCCCGATAACCTTGGAGAACTGCCGCGAGCGTTATCTGCCTTCTGTGGGCGGTGCCTAGGATTCGACGGTATGGGACGAGCAGCGCCAGCGCGACCGCGCTAACCACTGCGACTCCTAGAAACAACGCTCGCCAGCCAACCACAGGCTCAGCGAGCACCCCTACAGTGGGACCAAACGCCATGCCCCCCGCCATCGCGCCAAACAGCCAGCCGAGCGGGCGACCGCGCTGCTCGTATGGGAAAAGCTCTCCGATGAGAGAGAGGGCTAGCGGCACCACGCCGCTCGCTCCAAGACCTGTCGCCAGCCGCTACAGAATGAGCTTTTTTCAGTCTGCGCCGTAGCGGTGAGGGCGGTGAGGATGACGAATGCTGTGAGCGAAGCCAAGCTGGACGTCGCCGGTTCGATCCCGGTCTCCCGCTCCATAAAATCAATGACTTGGGAAGAACCGGAAAACACGTGTTACTCCGTTTACTCCGTTTTCTTTCCAACCCTCGCCTGAATCGCGGGTTTCACTACTGAATCACCTCAGATTCGAGGCGTTTCACTGCTTCACTTTTCTGCTCGAGATCACTAAGCGAATACACTTCCATGCTGACGCCCAGACCGTGACCTCGCTGGTCGGCAGAGACCTTATCGTCGATCTTGGCTTTTCGAGACAGACTGGCGTTTGTCCGGCGAAGAACCTGGAATGTGGCCCACTCCAGTCCGACCGTCTCCAGCTTCGGCCTAAGATGCCGATTCCAGAGATTGTCGCGGCTGAGTGGCGTGTTCCGCTCCGTAGGGAATAGATACGCCTCCGGGCTCAGGTTCAACAGGGAGCTCCTCCAAACCGTGAGCTCCATGGCAGTGCCAGGGGAAAGAGCAACCTTCCTTGCGGTGCGTCGCCCTTTGCGGCCCTTCGGCGTATCTAGCGTTCCCTTGTACACACGCTGCTCGACTGAGACGTGGTCATCGAAGACGTTGACTAGCCGAAGGGCTAGGATTTCGCCCGGCCGCAAGCCCTCGAAGACCGCCAAGCGAAAAATCAGACGCTCACGGGGACCGAAGACTCCTAACGATTGGGGGACCTGAGCCGGGGTCAGCACCCGCTTTTCCGCTTCCGGCTTGCAAGGCGGAGTGAAGAGACCGGCTGCTGGATTGAACGGAACTAAGCCATCGCTGAGCGCCATCCTGAAAATGGAATTGAGATCCCATCTCAAGTGATCCACTATGCTGCGAGACGCCGTGATCGCCTTCTGATCCAAGAAGCCTTGCATCTGCTCACGGGTGATCTGCTGCAGAAGGTGGTCGCCCAGGCCAGGTAAGAGATGGTAAGTCATCCTCGGTTCAGTCGTCACACGAGTCGACTCCTTCCATTTGCGGCGGACTGCTGGCAGGAAAAGTTCCTCCAGATAAACCCTGAACGTGTAGATGGGCTTTTGCGATTGACCGGCGCCCTCGTTGAACGGCTTGAGAATGACCGCTAATCGGGCCTCGGCTTCGCTTTTTGGCATGTCGGTGCAGCGGCCAAGAACTTTGGACTTCTTCTCTCCGTGTTCCCACCACTGTGCGACCCAGACTTTCTGGCGACCGTGCTTGCGCGGGCGGACGCTCCCTTTTTGAAATCTTTTGCGACGCATCAAGAATTACCTTTCTTGCGTCCAGAACGATGCATTCTGACATCTCGCCATCTTACCGAGCCTTGTTCGCTTCGACCCATTGCTGAAGCCACTCGCGGCGGACCACCTTGCGACGGCCCATTGGCAGATGCATCAGACGAGGCAATCCTCGAAGCCTGCCGCCCAGGGCATTTTGCACGTGAGCCTTCGAACAGCGAAGGGCTTTCGCCACTTCCTCAATGGTCAGGATGTCTGCTGAGTTTTCCATGTTCTCCTCTCACCCTGTAAGCCGTGACGGGCGCAGTTCGTGACGGTAGTGAACGAGATCGATGAAAATTCATCGGCATTCTGGGGGCGCTCGACAGACTGGCGGCCGTGGCTCCGCAAACGGAACATTCACGCTCGTTATGCCGTGGCGGCATAAGGTTCGGCATTCTAGGGGCGGAAGGAATTCACAGGCCGCTGAGGGAAAGCTCGGTTTTCCTCGGCATTCTCGGGGCCGTCTCGGACCATTTGTTCGGCATTCTAGGGGCTAAACATCGGCATTCTCGGGGCGTATATTCCCTATAGTCCCGGTACCTAATCCTTTAGTCGGCTCGTGAACCTGTGGATTTCGTTCGCGTAAGTGAATCCGCGCGCCTTCGGGCGGGAAAAGCCTGCTACTAGAAACGGTTCGTGTTGACCTCAGCCAAAATGAGCACTTGTCCGGTATCGCCACTTGGACTAAGTCGCTAACGCGACGGACGCTAGCGCGTAGCGGCTGGGAGCAACCTCCCACAACCGGACTTCTCGACAACGCTAGCCGATCAAGAGCATGCGCAACGTCAACTCGGGAGCAACCGGATAGTGATTTCGCGGCGCGGTGGTCTGACGATGTTTCTTGCTGCTCTCCAAGCGTTCGGGTCTGTTCTACCGTAATATAGCCGAGTGCCCACTCTTGATTCGGCACTGGCTTTCTGGCGCAATAGAAGTGGAGCGTCATGGGGCCAACAACTCTTTTCGACAAATCGTTTCTTCAGTCTTTAAGCGTTGACGAAGCCGTGGTCTTCGATCGCTTTTTTTACTCTGTCGTATGTCCAATGTTTTACGTCGAGACGCTTGCCGATCTTGAGAAGCGGGTGCGTCCCGGAAGAACGCCTGAAGATGAAGTTAGAATCATTGCCCAGAAGTTTCCTGAAATGCACGGAGTCCCGTGTCCATACTACATGGACCTGTGCGCCCCGAACCTGATGGGCCAAGCGATCCCGATGACGGGTCAGGTGCCGATGCTTGGCGGGAGACCGGTCAAGGTGGACGACCGAAGGGGTGTCATCTTCGACGAACGCCCCGAAGCCGAAGCATTTCGGCGTTGGCACGCCGAAGAATTCTTCGAGGTGGAACGCCGGTTTGCAAAAGCTTGGCGAGCAGGGACATCAGCAGTGGACACTCTTACCATGGCCGCTGGACTACGAGCAATGGGTATTGATGCCCAAACATGCAAGACGCTGAAGGACGCCAAGGCGCTAGCGGACGAGTTCGTAGCCGCTGAATCCATGCCCCACGACCGCCTTAAATTGGCCGTGATGACATTGCAGTTGCCACCAGAAGCCGAAGCGTTCATCGGGAAGAGATGGGAGGCAAGCGGGCTCCTTTCCCTCTTAAGGTATGCGCCATATGCAGCCCACGTGTTGACGGTCGAACTCTTCGGCCACATCGCCGTACAAGCGGGACTCATCACTAATTACGACAGACAGGACATCGGCTATTTTTCGTACCTGCCGTTTAGTTTCTTGTTCGTGTCCTCCGATAAGTTACAGCGCCAAAGTGCCCCCGCGTTCGTCGGAACAGATCAGAAGTTCATTTGGGGGCCCGAACTCAAAGCTGATCTTGCCAGAATCGTAGAACAGTACAAGAATCTGCCCCAAGATGAACAAGAGAAGGGAATGACCAAGTACGCGCATTTCCCGCCGAAAGAGACTCTGGTGGCGGCTCTCTTGAACGACTTTGGCGAGATGATGAGGCGCCATGAGCAGGAGCGGCTGAAAGCGCTTTTCAATAAGCCACCCGTCGAAGCACCAGCGCCCAGAGACCTGAAGCCGTTCCCAACAGCCGAACCGGATTTGGTCAAGCACCTAAACCGGTTCAGGAATGCCCCAGAACTCGCCCCGGAAGATGTCGACTTCGACACGGCAAATCCAGATATATTGTCCGTCCAGCGCGCGGTACACAAGCGTCGTGGATCGTTCTGGCAGTTGCCCAAGGATTTGAAAGAGCCTTAAGATTCAGCATCATGGCCCTGTCGGTCGAGCGGTCAGAGGACGACGAGGGCTTTGGCTGGCCGGTGATCGACTGCATTGAGATAGCGGCATTCCCGCGAAACGGCGTTGTAGGAGATCGCTTTTGTGTTGTCGAGTTTTTCGCATGGAGACTGCGAAACGGGGTTACCGGACTTTGAGCTCACGACTTTGCTGAAGCTTTTAGACTCTTTCTCGCGGATCGAAAGGGCTGCGAGTTCGGAACTACTTAGATCGTGTTCCTAGCGAATCCTTTTTGGCTCGGACTCAGGATAAAGGTTTGTATGGCGAATCGAACAATACGTCCCGATTCACCCGCACGTTGAACCGGTAGCCGACGGGAATCTTGATCGTTGGTTGAACGTTCAGATTCTTGCGGGTGATCTGGGCTCCAAGGTCGGACACTTGTTGTCCAACCGCGCTGCCGGTCACTTCGGCAGGGCTTGGGTATGTCAGAACGGAGCGGTTCTGATTTTGGGAGACTTCGGAAGCCGCAGCGAAGAGGCTGGTCAAAACAGCGAAGCCGACGAGCCGCTTGTAGTGGTGGTCAACCTTGTCGCGGAATCCTGAAAAGCCGTGTGCGTCCTGGCCGATCATGCCATTGAGGTCGAGCGATGAGCCATCTGGGTAGATAACGCGATTCCAGCTGACTTGCACGCCGTCTTGTCCATAACCGAGCTGCGAATTGTATTCTCCAACGAGGCGTGCGCCTTGCGGAATTAAAACATAGAGGCCTGTTGCCGTATCGCAGACGTTTGAGGTCACGAGCGCCTTTACCTCGCCCGGCAGCTCGGAATTGAGGGCCTGCTCCATCACGGCAGGAATCTCCCAACCTGCTTTAATTTCATATTGAGATAGCGGAGCCGTACGGGTGGACTTCAAATAATCGTTGCTTTCGGCGGCCCGAGCGCTTGTCAGAAATGATTCCTTGCTGTTTGCGGAGTTCTGGCCCTGCGGATCGGCTTGCGTGGAAGTGCGGTTCAAAGAGGAAGGGGTAGCGGATCGACCGGGGGCGAGAGACTGCAGAACAGAGGCAAGCTGCGAAGGAGCATCGTTGCGATCAGGAGCGGTCGTCGCAGGGCCACTGTTGGAATTGCCGAATCCTTCCCGAAGACTGGTCGGAGCTGCCATAGCCCGCTGCTCGCTATCATAGGCGGCCTGAATGCGGCGCTCTTCAGGACTAGCCTCATGTACTTGCTGCACTTGCGGCGCCACGTACGCCGGCTGAATTGGGGGGGCTTGGCGGTAAGCACCCGACGGCCCCGCGACGGCCACATTGCTTCCGATCTGTCCGGATCCCTGAACGTCTTCAGGAGCTTGTAATTGGCCAGAGTCAAAAGTGACCCCTGGCCGAGTACGCGCGGCCAAGGCGTTGCCCGAGGGCACGTCTTTTTCAATGTCAGCAGCAGCGGCTGTGGCAGGAGCGACGCGTTTAGGCAGGTTGGCGTCCGCTAGCGCCGCGACCTGGCGCTGCCGACGTTTCCAACCTCCGTAAGCAAAAAGGCCCAGAAGAATGATGGCAAGAGCGACGAGCGCCAAGGATGTGCGTCTGCTGATGCGGACCGTTTGTGGCGGGCGCGGGTTCAGATCCAGACCGCTCGGCGAATTCCACGATACTGAAGCTGGTTTTTCACTATGGCCGCTGTTGTTAGCTTTTTCGCTCACGGTCGATCTCCACTTTTTGCGCTTTCTTCCCGGTTCCCAGGATCAGTGCCGCGCGGTCGAAGAGCCGGTCGACGATGTACATGTCGCCTTTAACACGATAGTTCACCATTTCCTGTTTGCCGTCCCTACCCAGGACAACCAAGACCGGCGCTTCACGCGTCTGAGTGTCCCGGCTGATCTGGATGAAGGTTTTCTGTCCGTCGTCGAAAACGCGGAGTGGTTTAAGAGCTTCCTGTTTGCCTTTGACCCTGTAGTCGAAGCACAATGAATCCACTGATCTGCCTGGCAGCTCGGCTATGCTGTTCTTCTGATCCTGTTCTTTCTGCTTCGCTATCTGCTCTTGCCACTTGGCGCTTTGGCCGTCATCGTCTGGATACGCAAATGCGACGCGAGCAACGTAATCTTCCGGTTTGGAGAGGAGCCGCAGGTAATAAGCACGGCGATCTGTCGTGATAAGTAGATTCGTGTCCAGGCCGGGACTTTGCGGCTTGAGGACGATGGCGGTAGTTGCGGAATCACCATGGCCGAACATTGCGGGCGAAATATTCCAGCGCACTGAATCGCCGATGTGCGGCTCGCCGACCAGCCTCTCGCCAGATTGCAACTCGACGATGCAGACACGTAGCGGGGCGCAGACAACTGTTGGTAGGCCCGCTCCATACGAGTACAAGACGCGCCCGTCCTGTCCGACCGCGGGCTGATTGTGCCCTGCCATCCATTTCTCGCTCATCTGCACCGCTTCCTGAGCCGTCTTGTTCAGTTGAACGTCTGTTTTGGGCTTGAATCCAGGAGGAACAGTTGCGGCAGTGGCGGCAGGAGCAGAGGCTTGTCCCGGAGCTTGCAGCGGAACCGGATCAGAATGGCTCGACAGATCGAGGCCGTCTATGTTTTGGAGAGGCGAATCGTCAAGCGGGTGGGCTGAATCCCCAACAGTGGCATTCACTTTCTCCGGCGGCAGCCGCTTTGCTTGGAATGGAGGCGCGACGCCGCTCCTCGGTTGCTGTGCAACGGCGGACAGAGAGGAGAGGATTAGGGTGGCTACGACTAGTGCTGAATGCATCGGGAATTCCTTTCGAATTAGAGGAGCTTGCCCCAACTGGCATTGGTAACGTAGATGCCAAGTGGGTTTATGCGCGCCGTGGCTTCGTCAGTCGGCGGGTTGACGGCGATTGTGAGTGCAGACTTCCATCGGGCCTTTTGTGTAACAGTTCCGTATAAGTCGCGGGTTGTCTCAGCCCACTCGATTCGGTCACTCGTCGGGAGCACTGACTGCACCTCGACACTGACCGTTTCTGTCTGGGCTCGCTTTTGTGGCGGATCGCCTCGGTAAAACTCGCTGATGAACGCCTGGGCTTGCGAGCCGCTCGCGATGTACGCATAGACGCGATCGTCGATTTCCTTTGGGCGACGCCGTCGCTCGTGACAAGCCGAAGGTTTTCCAGCCAGGCATAAAGAGTAGCCGTCTTGATACGGTCATCCGCAGTTGTTGTCTGTTCAGCGGGGCCGGCCGCGATAGGACGACCGAGCGAATCCATCGCCACGACAAAGGGCACAATGCGGGATCGAGCGGAGAGCCAAATCAGTCCGGCCACCGTCAACAGTGAGGTTAGGCCGCAAACAAATGCCATGATGCGCCAGTTCCGTTCTCGTGTAATGAGGTGGCCGTAACGCTCATCCCATTCATGGCGCGCGGCCAGATAAGGGTTTTCGGTACGGCTCGTTTTGTTTGATGATTCGTTGTCGGTCAAGGTTGAAGTGATTGCTGCAGCCATTTTGAAATTCCCTTATTCGTGTTCATCGAGATTCATTCGCGGCGGCGGCGCATGCGGTCCGGAATCAGACGGCGGCCGAGTAGTCAAATGTCTACGAACATCCGGTGCTACTGAACTTGATCGTGGAGCTGATGTCGAAGGCGGGGCGACGGTATTACCTGACGGACTGGCCGTGGCGGGATTGGAAGGAGGCATGGTTGCGCGGGTTCCAGCGCTACCTTCTGTTGCACCGCCTAGCGCAGAATTTCCAGCCGCCAAGCTACGAGCGCCCGCAACAGCGGAGCTGATTCCCGCGGCCGCCATCGAACCCACGGCGATAGCGCTGCCAGCCAGAAATGCTGATGTGCCAACTAGGTCGCCACCAGAGAGAGCGGGCGATCCGCCGAGCACCGCCGCGAAAAGCTTAGGGATCTGCCAGCAAAGCATCATGAAGATGATGGAAGCGCCCATAATCTCCAGTGCGGACATCGCTGGACTTGCATTGGATGCGATGTTTCCGGCTTCCGTCATCCAGCCAACCGACAGGTTCATTCCGGTTCCGATCAGGAGATAAAGGAGCATAATTTTGACCCCGTTCGACACGCCCAAACCGATGTAACGCTCGACATAAGGGGCTGTCCAACGCGAGCCACCAAATCCGACAAAAATGAATGCCGCCGCGACGATGATGTAGCTTTCGACCATGGCGACGACAAATTGAACCGTGATTGCGATGAACGCGAGCGCAGTGATGATTCCGGTCACCACCATAGTCAGGGACGTGCCAAGGTTCGTGAAGAATGCCGCCGAGCTGGACGTGGCCATCAACGCGCCGGCAAGATCGATTCCGCGTGAAAAGACATCACTGGGGGACATGGGGCCGGTACCCGCTGCGTTCTGGCCGATGATCTCAAAACTATCCGTAATTGCCGGAATCCAAAAGCGGCCGTATAAGAGCAATGCGTAGAATGCGCCGAGCCACATCACCTTGCGAACCAGCGCCGCCGTCCAGGATTGGAGGTCGGACTTCTCAAGCAACATGACCGCCGCGCTCCACGCGAATTCGATCACGGCTAACATTCCGAATAGAGTGTTTGCGTATGGCCAAATTGCGGAGAACCATGTAATCCGCTGATCGCGATATTGGTTGAGTATGGCGCTCGGAGCCTTCAGGTTCGCAGCCGCAAGGGCCGGTGAAGATAGGGCCCCGAGTGCGACGGAAAGTGCGAAGTTGATGATCTGCCTAGCTCTTTGATTTCGAATCCACATGACACACTTCCACTGGCCCCCGCCAACGAGTAACGGCGTTAGCGCTAAGTCAGATCAGATTTATTTCCAGCCCGACTGGAATTTCTCGTGATCCTGATTGGGCTTGCGTACCCATTGCGCGACACTACGAGCGGCGATGCAGACGCGACCTTCCGTTGAATCCGCCCACGATGCAGTTGCGGCATCACGCACTGGCTTACACATCCTGTCGACAGCAACTGCGCAATCGCGATGCTTGCCGAACCAATCCTGAACGGCCATCGTGGGCGTTCCTAACAACTCGCCAGCGCCACATGACTGCGCCTTTTGCACAATCGGACTTGGTCGCTCTTTCGTCACGGAACAGCCTACGAGGAAAACGACCCATAGTATGAGGATTAACTTCATGCGCCTCACTTCCAGCCGGATTGAAATTTGGTTCCATCGGAAACCTCCGGCGTGTAATTAAAAAACTGCTGCGTCGCGGCTTCGCTTGCGGCCTGTCGTTGAATCACATAGCCTTGGTACGCGGCTTTGCCGGTCATATCTTCGAGCTGAAGTTCACGCAATTTTTGCAATTGACCGATCTGCTCCGTAGCAAGTTGGCTTGTGAGATTGATCGCATCATTTCTGTTCAGGAGATTTGATGAGCTCAACGCCCTGAGGACCGAGAGGACACCCTGCTCAGTTGCCAGTAACTTGCCCTGAAGTCCGACCCCGCGGAGAATGCCCTGTGTGGTGGCAAGACTGGTTTGCGCCCAGCGAGCATAGTTGCTCTGATAGGTGCCCATCGCAGGTGGCCGTCCGAATACCGATTGGTAACCGGGGAAGGTCGTCCGAAAGGCCGCGTCCTGTCCAGCCAGAGAATAGGCCAATGCTTGACCACCCTGCACAACGTTCGCCAACTGGGTGAGGTCGGCTGAAATGTTGCTCAACGATGCTGGGCCGCCGTGGAGCGTATTCTTTACGGCGTCAGCGAGTTGTTGCGCCTGGATTGCATATTGAAGAACCTGTTTTGCATATTCCAGTTGGTGCATAACGTTGATGCTCGCCGCCGTCGGTTCTGATGCACAGTTTGCACAAACGACAACGCCTCCGAACTGTGCGTTCAGAGAGGGACAGATGGCCAACCCGAGGACCGCAATTGTAAACGTGGCGAAACGATTTAGACACACAGAAACTCCTTTATCGATCACGATCATGCTCCGGCGCTTAGGTATTTTCTTCCGGACTTCTTTTCAAGCCGCTCGTAATAATCGGCCCACTCGGCGAGCCGATCGTCTTTCAGCGCCTCAGCCCGGAATCGAAGCCATTCGCTCTGCCAACCGGCCGGATATTCTTCGATGAGGTCTTCAACGAGCTGGCGTTCTTCACGACCGTTGATGCCGACAAAGGATAATGCAACATTGTGGATGCCCAGCGAAATGAGCCGCCGTCCTAGTGGAGAAATAAAGTAGTAATGCTGTTTCGGGATGCTCGTTTGTAGAATTCGAGCTCGCGAGAGTTGAGACCCACGCGATCATAGAATTCTTTCGAAGCCGGGTTTTTAGCCTCAGCGTTCGGCAACAGAATTTTCGTTGGGCACATTTCCAAAATCACGTCGCTGATTTCCGACTTGCAGATGTCGCTGAGATTCTGCGTTGCCAGGAGAACTATGCCGTTCATTCGGCGGAGCGTCTTCAGCCAGTCGCGAAGACGTTCCCGGAAGACTGGATGCCGGAGGTAGGCCCAGGCTTCATCCAGGGTGACGAGAGTGGGTGAGCCGTCGAGCCTCTTTTCAATCCGGCGGAAAAGGTACAGCAGCACCGGTATAACTGCTTTGTCATCGAGCTGCAGCAGGCTTTCCGTTTCGAAGGTCAGGAACCGCCCATCACCGAGAAGGTCTTCATCCGCGTCTAGCAGGTGACCAAGCGGGCCGGAGAGAGTATAGAATTGCAGCGCTTCCCTCACTTCCAGATCCTGAACGTTAGCGCTCAGCTCCGTGAGCGTACGCGACGGCGAGAGCCGGAGCTGCTGAAGGGCCTGCGCCAGCGCATTGCGGTGCTTTGGCGTGACGATGAGTCCATTTAGAGTACACAAATCCTCCAACCATGCGACCGCCCACGTCAGATCTGTGTCGGAATCAATCTCGCGTAACGGGCAAAACGCCAGGTCCGTTTTTTCGCCAGCCAGATCGTAGAATTCGCCTTCGGCCGCCTTCGTCAGAACGAATAGGGAGTAACCTTTGTCGAAAGCGAATACCTGGGCGCGCGGATAGCGGAACCACTGAGCCGCTATCAATCCGAGGGCAGTCGACTTGCCGGCACCGGATGGGCCGCACATGAGTGTGTGTCCCAGATCGGAGACATGCAAATTGACTCGAAATGGAGTTGCTCCGGTCGTAGCTGCAAAGAGCAGAGGTGGACTATTCTTGGGCATTAGCCGCGACGGGTTCTCGCGCTGACCAGCCCAAACAGACGTGATCGGAAGCAAGTCCGCCAGATTGAGCGTGTGAAGCAGCACGCGGCGAACATTGCGATAACCATCACCGGGAATACTGCCGCGCCACGCCTCGACAGCGTTGACGGCTTCCAACCGGCAAGAAAACCCAAGATTCTGAATTCGTTTGACGACGGTCCGAACGTTTTCTCCCAGTCTGTCGAGATCTTCATCCAGGCAAATGATGTTGCTTGTGTACTGGGCAAATTGAACGTCGCCGGAAGCGGCGACCCCCATTGCTTGTTCGGCGTCTTCAGCCATTATTTGGGCGTATAGATTGACCGCTCCATTCTGGCTGCGCAGAACTTGATCCTTGAAACCGCGGATTCGGGAACGCCATTTCTTGCGAGTTTTGTCCAGTATGCCTCTGGCCTCTTCGGGATCAAGTAATATGGCGCGAGTGCTCCAGCGGTATTCCATCGCAAGAGAATCTATTTCGCCCAGTATTCCGGGAAAGCTGGTTTTTGGGAACCCATCCAGTGCGATGATGCGAATGTGCTTCCGTCCGATACACGGCTCAACGCCTCCGCAAAAATCGTCGGATGCGAGGATCTCATTCAGGTAAACAGGAATCTCTGGCAGCGCGAAAGCGTAATCGTCGCCAGTGATGCAGCGCCGGAAATACCGCAGCAGTTGATCACGGACCTGGGTAAAGCCAAAATCGTCGTCGAAGGTTACGCGCCCGAGACGCTCAATGCGGAAGAGCGAAACAAAGACATTCTCGAACATCTCCACTCGTGATTTGAAGCGTTCCAGGACCAGATGTGCGACACGGGAATCGGCGCCGGAGCGGCCTTCAAACATCCAGCCCTTCACCTTCTCTTCCGACTCGATGGGCGGCAGGTACGTAAGAGCGAGATAATGTTCACTCTCAAAATGAGTGCCGTTGTCCATGAATTGCTGACGACGCTCATCATCGATCACGCGAGTGACGACATGCGGAAAAGGAACCTGGCTTGGATAGCCGGGCGCTTGGGAGCGGATCAGATCCGCGTGAATCATCCAGCCGCTCCCGAGCCGGAGGATTGAGTTGAGGCGCGCAGCAAGCGCGTGCATCTCGGCGTGCGTTGCCGAGTGCATGTCTGGCCCACGATACGACCATGCGGCGAGAAGGGAGCCGTCCTGCTGAAGGAGAATTCCGTCTTCGATGAGCGCGAACGGGAGCAGCAGGTCGGCCAGGCCGCGGGCGCGAGTGCGATGTTGGATGACCTTCATAGGGCTATCGCCAACTCCTTGGTGTCTCGGCGCTCGCGGTGTGAAGACCACTCTTGGCAGGATAGAAGGCCAGATAACGAATATGGCGGAGATATACGTGACGGAGAAGAGGATCGGCCTTGCCCATGCGCTGCAAGGCACCGACAGAGCCAAGCCAAAACACAACCGCCAAACCGATCCCCCACCAAGAGGCCAGGCTGAATGCCAGACCAGTAGCAATCATGATCGTCACGAGCACCAATTCACGGTCGCCGCCTAACAACAAGTTGGGGCGGTTCGCGGATTGATGGATGATGACCTCTCTGGGCTTCTCGGATTCGTGCATGGCTTAGATCACCGCTGCGGTGACTCCGAATGCACTGGCAAGCATGGGCGCTGCGAAGACTAGAACGGAAACAACGAGACCAATCATGCAGGCCCGGCGTCCGAACTCGGTCAACTCACCGCCCCACAACATCGCGCCACCGGCAATTGCAATTCCAATAAGCCCGATGGCGTACGCGACCGGACCGGTCAGCGAGGTTGCGATGGCCGTCATGGGGCGCTCCCATGGCAGGGCTCCCGCTGGCGCTGCATTTGCATGGATCGCACAGGCATAAGCTAATAGAAAGAGAAGCGCTGATCTTCCGGGAACGGCGCGACCGGCGACTTTAGTGATACGAAGCGTAAACTTAATCACAACACCTCCATTTAATTGTTCAGACATATTCAACTTCATAGCGGCCGTCCCGGTATCCGGAGACCACCATTACCTCTCTCACCTTGCGTCCGGCTTGGAGCGCGGACTCCTGATCAACAAACACGACTAGATCGATTGCTTCAGCTATGAGCGTTTGCTGAGGCGCGCTGGTCGCTTCGGCCACAAGGCTCTCCAGCCGAATCAATCCGCTCAACGCGTCATTGGCATGTACCGTGGCAGCACCGCCAGGGTGACCGGTGTTCCAGGCCTTCAGCATCGTGTGGGCCTCGGCACCTCGTACTTCGCCGACGACGATTCGTGTCGGCTTCAGTCGCATACAGGCGCGGAGGCAGTCCAACATCGAAACGTTTCCAACGGCTCTCAGATCCACGTAATTCTGAACGGAACACTGAAGCTCCGTGGTGTCTTCGATGGAGACTACCCGATCATGCGGGGCGCATTCAGAAAGTTCGTCGAGAATGGAATTGACGAGCGTGGTCTTTCCAGAGCCGGTAGCGCCGACGACGAGTATGTTCTTCCTCGCCGCCACGGCAGCACGAATTACGTCGGCATGATTCAGCCCGCGGACATCCTCGGCAAATGTGTCGTGCTTGCGAATTCGATTCAGGTGATCGTTTTTTTCGGTGATAATGCTGGCTTTTTCGTAATCGTCGAGGGTGAATATCCGTTTGGGGCGAAGCCTTATGGCAAAAACCGGGGTGCGAACAACAGGGGAAACGATCCCCTCAAAACGGCTGCCGTCCAGAGGTAACTCGGTCTCGAGTATCGGGCGATCATGATTCATGACCGTTCCCTTCCAGGCGGCAATGGTGTTCAGTGCGCTTGCCGCCTGAGTCGGAGACATCTGTCCAACAGCTTGAAAACTAAGTCCCATCCGCTTAACCCAAATCGAAGAATCAGGGTTGAGCACGATGTCTTCGTTCTGATCGTCAGCCAAATGTTGCAAAATGGTTTCGCCTATTTCCCGCTTCAATTTCGCTTCCAATCGGGCGTGGTGTTGATCAGGAGCCGAAATACAGAATGGGCTTGCAATGTTTTCGATTTGTGCTATATTTCGAGGCATTAAGGGGAGTATTCCGTCCCTCTACTCTGTACGCCGCCAAAAGGCGTATCCGTGACACGGCTCCCTGATTTTGTTCGTCTCGATTGGAGAAAGGAATGCCAGTAATCACAATTCCTTTCGACTACGATGAAAAGCTTCATCCGTCCGTAGTACCGATCTGCATCTGCGATACGGATCTTGAGGGCAATGTGATTCATCCCGACTGGTTTGAGCTGGGCGTCGCGCCGGTCGCCAACAATCTTCGCCGCATGGCCCAGCGCGTGCTAAATGACGTTTGGCGTGTCTCGGAAGTCACTGAACGGGCCGTTCATTCCATCTGGCGAAATCGAGGCTCGGACCTCGGAGCTGAGCCGGGAATTGTGGTCTATAAGCGGGCGAAATGGTACGCGGAGGATTTGCGGGCCGGCAGCCGACGCGTGCGGAGCGGTCGTGAAGTTGAACTGTTCTCGGAAACAGTGGATTGTCTAAAGGATCAGTTCGACTTGGTTAGCGACGCTGAGAACCGGGACACGCTGGATAAGCTCGTGGAGCAGGCACGCGAACTTGGAATGGTTGATGCGGTTGCCATGGTGCCGATGATGCTACGCGGCTGCAGCGCCGAAGAGTACGTGCGACGGTTCGGCAAGAGGCGGAACACCCTTACTCAGATGTTCTTTCGCAATATGCGGAAAGCCGCCGATACTGGCACCATTTCCTGGTAGCCCGCTGAACAAAACTCCTCCGCCCCGTGACTGTAATAATGTCAGGGACTAATGCCGTTTGAAGAATCGCCAAAAATCAAGTACGAACGACTCCAAAGGCGTCTTCAGGAAGAGATTCTCAGCAACTATCCGAATCCCGAGCGCAAGGATTGTCCTGGAGAAGCCGTTTTGAAAACGTTGGCGTCTCGCCCGGTCGACGAATCTATGGAAGGCGATCCGAATTGGCAACACGTAACGCATTGTTCGGAATGCTATCGCGAATTTCTCGGATTCCAGTCTGCCACCACTCAGCGGAATAAAGTTCGGAAGGAGGCCCTCCGGTGGGGTTTCGCCGGGGCAGTGGTGCTCGTAGCGCTCGCAATATTCCTCTTTGTGCGAGGTGCAGGCCAGAACGGATCAAAGCGCCCCCAGAATGCCGAACTTGCCTATAGTCCCCGGACTATCAACATTGAATCCATGACGCGCTCGGCGACCGGGGGCGGAGAAAAGAAGCCCTTTTTTCTTGACCGAGACCGGGAGGCGTTGACGATCCAGTTGCCGGTCGGAAGCAAGGCGGGAAAGTACGAGTTCCAATTGAGAGACCAAGCTGACCGCGTGATTGTCACAAAATCGGCAGTTGCGGCAATCAATGGCGGCGTGACCACATTCTTGATTCGCGTTGACTTGTCGGGATTGCATCCTGGTCAATACAAGATGGAAGTGCGTCAAGTGCCGTGGGACTGGGATTATTATCCGGTGGTGCTGCGTTGACGATACTCTTTTGCGCCAATTTCCTCTACCCTTAACGAGTAGGCACGACGTATGTCAATTATGTCGGGACCATGGTTTGTCTTGGTGCGAGTCGATTGGACTCTCCCGAGAGGTAATCTTCGATCAAAAAGTGAATCTAGTCTGCAGTTCCAATCTGCGATTATCAGCAGACTCGGAGAATCCCGTTCCGCCGAGACTACCAGTCCCATACGGCTGATTTGCCAAGCCAAACAGCGGCGATGCGATGTTACCGATGATGGGGCCGGGGTTGTTGCGGTTCAGAACATTGCGTGTGGATAGTGAGATCGTCAGGTTGTAACGATGACCTGTGGAAGTGGAACCTCCGCCAGAACCGCCAACGCTAAATGGTCCGCCTTGCGTCCGGCGGCCACCGCCCGTTGAGACAGAACCCTCACCGGCAGGGCCGAAGGCAAACGTCTTCGAAATGCGAATGTTCAGCATGATGATGCTTGGTCCGCGGCCATAGTTCCGTGGCAATATCGTCTCTCCCGGCAAGGGATTTGGGTCGAGCAGACCATAGCTAGTGGACACGAGTCCAGACCTGTTTGCATCCTTCGCGATGCCGGGACGTCCGTTGAACAGCGTATTGCCATAGAGGTCATGCCCAACGGTAATATTGAACGGCGCTCCTGAATCGACGGTGAACAGCGGGCTGAACCGCAGCCCCCACTTGCCTGCGATCGATCCGCCAACCGTAACCTGATGTCGTATATCGGTCGACGCCGGCCCATACTCACCGCTCATGCTGTAGGGATTCGCCGGAAAGGTACCGACGCCGAGCGCCCCATTGCTGATAGCAGGGTTGAAATCCGTGTTCTGAGGAGGAGGCGAGTAGTCCGTGTTGCTCATCGCATGGTTGTAAAGATACGAGCCGAACAATGAGACGGAATCGTTCAGCTTCGAGGTAACGTTTGCAATCAGCTCGTTCTGATTGTATAGGCCGGAAGACTCGACCAGAAAGACGGGATTTGGATTACCGAGTGGATATATACCGCTCGCGGAAGCTTGAGAATTAAAGGAACCAGGCAGAGGCGCGTTGACGTCGTTTGTAAGAAACTGATGCAAGCCGTGCGAGTTCACGTAAGTGAGTGCGAACGTCGCGTGGGCCGGCAATTGCCTCTCCACAGCTACGGCTGATTCCAAAAGATAGGGCGCCCGCAGATTAGCGCTTAGTTGCTGTACCGTTTGCTGGGAACGAGAGACCGCGAGCGAGGAAATTGAAGGAACGGATGGGTAGAAGTTGGGATTTATCACCACATACTGCTGCTGTACCAGGCCGTTGTAGCGCTCGGCCGTAAGCAGATCGGAAATATCAAAACGCTGATAAAACATGCCGAACCCGGCGCGAATGACTGTCTTCGGGCTCGACCCCGGCTTGCCGCCGCCGGGGGCCCAAGCGAAGCCCAAACGGGGAGCCGCATCACGGCAGTCGTGCAGATTCGTCTGCCATTCATACCGGAGGCCGAGATTGAGCGTAAGATTCGGCTTAGGATGCCAGTCATCGCCGATGAACGCGCCGACATCTTCTTGATTGACGGAGAGTGACGGATTTCCCGCATTGATGGCGAACTGGGCGGCGCCTCCGCCGAGCGTCCGGATTTGCGCAGCAGGAAGGCCCATGTGCTCGAACAAGAGGGTTCGGCGGTAACTCTCGATCGAATCAATGTTCACAAGTTCTGGTTGCCCTAATGAATCGAGAACTGGTTGATTCTCTGCATTCAGTTCCGGTGCGACCCTGCCCGCGAACGTGAAGCTTCCTCCGAAGTTGATGGGTGAGCTATTGTCCAGGGTTGCAGCGCGCACGCGCATACCGAAGCGCAAAGTGTGCTTATCGCGCGTTCCCGTTGTGTAGTTCTGGAGCTCGTACGTGTCAAGTGTATTGAAGGAGTTTCCGACTTGCGCGCCTCCTCCGATAAAGGAATTCAGCACATCTAGACGCGGGCTTGGATTCTCAGAGAGACTGGAGATGTTGGCGCGGTAGAACTGGAATCTCGTTTCGTTGAGTGTGCGCGGACCTAGCACGAGTGTGTTGGCGATCTGCCCGGTCTGATCATTGCCGCGATTGTGAATACCGGTGGAAACGAGATTAAAACCGCCGATACCAGAATGCTGAATATCGGCGCTAGAGAACGCATAGCGGACCGAAAGAGTATCGGTCGGAGTCACTTGATAATCAATGCGCGGACTGACTCGAATCCTGCGCTGCGGAATGCGGAATACCTGGGTGTAAGGATTAATGATCGCAAGCGTATTCGGGTCCAAGATCGTTCCATTGATGATTGCGCCATTGTCAATGGCAGCGCGGTCGACGGTAAGAAAAAACGAGGCAAGTTTGCTCAGCGGGCCCTCCAGGCTGCCGCCGTATTCTTTGAGTAGAAATGGCGCCTTTTGCGCCGCATAGGGGTTCCTGGAATTCCAGATACTGTCGCCGAAATTGTAGTAGCCGGCACCGTGGAATCTATCCGCTCCTGGTTTGGTAAGGATTTCTACTCGGCCGAAACCCAGTTTGTCGTATTCGGGCGAAAACGGATTCTGATTGATCCGGATTTCGCGGATCGCGTCTTTGGAAGGAAGCTGGCCGCCGCTGAATCCGTCAATAAAGACGGAACTGCCGCCAGGTCCCGCTGACGGTCCGGCCAGGGCTTGGAGATCCGTGGCGAGATCCTCCGGATCATCGGCCAACGACTCCAGGTCTTTACCGCGGAGAATGAGAGCCGAGGCATTGTTGGCTGAATCCGTGCTTACGGACGCATTTGCGGTCTCTTGCACCGTCGTTTGTTGCTGCATAGCTGCTACTTTCAACTCGAGTCGCAGCGTTTGAGTGCCCGCGTTCAGGGCGATCTTAACTGGTTGTTGCTCCAGTTGGGGAGCAGCCGCTCGCACGATGTACTCGCCGGCTGGCAAACCGGCAAATAAATACGAGCCATTTTCGGCTGCAGTTATTGTCCTCACGAGTCCTGACGGTCCGGCTAAAGTAACGGTGGCCTTCGGTACCACCGCGCCGCTCTGATCAACGATTTGACCGCGCAGGAAAGCCGTCTGACCCAACGCAGGTGAGGAAATAAACAGGAGCATGCACACAGCCACGAGGAGCCCAAGCACCGGATTGTGCCGGGAGATACGTTTACAGGCAGCGACGCGTGCATGTCTAATGCGATTTAGCATTGGCTATCTAGTGGCACATAGAGAGAGAAAGCCGACCCTTTGCCCAGCTCACTTTCCACTGTGACCGACCCTGCGTGTGTTTCCGCAATCCATTTCGCAATAGAAAGACCCAAGCCCGCTCCCCCATGCGCTCGTGAGCGAGCCTTATCCGCTCTCCAGAAACGATCGAAGATATGAGGAAGATCTGCAGGTTCGATGCCAATTCCTGTGTCGCTCACGCTGACCCTTGCGAATCCATCATTCCTGCCTACATCGACTCGCACCGACCCTCCTTGAGGCGTATACTTCACGGCATTATCGATCAGGATCAGAAGCGCGCGCCGAAGTGCCTCCGCGTCCGCGTGAACCAGAATGGGAGATTCGGGGATAGAAGCGGAAAACTGGATACCCCGGTTGCGAGCCAGCTTTTCTCCTTGCTCGACGGCCGCTCTGCATATCGAAGAAGCGTCGACAAGCGCACGTTCGAGAACCTCCTTGCCCGCATCCGTGCGCGCCAGGAGCATCAGACTGTCTACCACCTGTGATGTTCTTTCCGATTCTTCTAGGATGTCGTCCAACGATTCGAGATATTCGTCGGCTTGCCGGTCTCTTTTTTGAACTGCAACTTCAGCCGTTGTTCGGATCAATGCTATAGGCGCCCTCAACTCGTGTGAAGCATCTGCCGTGAATTGCTTGATTCTGCGCACCGAGGTTTCCAGTCTCGAGAACATCTGATTTAGCGTTTCGGTGAGGCGCTGAAGCTGGTCGCCCGTCTGGGGCACCTGTAGCCGGTCGGCCAAATTCTCGATGCTGATCCGCTGGGCGGCCCGAGAAATCTCGTCGACGGGATCAAATGCGCGCTTGCTAATCCAATAGCCACCTGCGCTTGCTCCGACGAGCAACACCGGTACGAGGAAGGCCAGTATGATTCCGAAAGCCTCGATTGCTTCGAATGCCTCGTGCATCGGAGCTGCTACCTGAACCGTATACGGTTGGCCGTTCACCATGATCCGCTCGGAGTAGAAACGGAGCGGGCGACCTGCCACCTCCGCAGTAACGAAGCGGGGCTTAGATAGATTTGCGGGTCTCTCGATGGAGACATTGTTGCTTTCGAGCGGAACAGATCGATACAGCCATTGCCCCTGGGCGTCAGAGACCTGGAAGAGGTCACCGCCAGGCCCAAGAACCGAGTGTTCACGAAACTCGTCTCGAATTTCTGGAATCGATAACGACGAGATCTGACGGTCCATGAACGTCTGAACGCCTCGCACGCGGTCGCGAAGCTCATCATCAATGGCGTGATAGACAGTGGCCCGCATCGCGATCCAAGCCACGATGCTGAAGGCGGCAATACCGCTGGCGAATACAAGGAAGTACCACGCAGCCAGGCGGAATCCAATCGAGCGCTTTTTCAAATCGCCTCCTCCTCGCGCAGTGTGTACCCGACTCCACGGATGGTGTGAATGAGCTTGGAATTTCCGGGCGGCTCAATCTTAGCCCGCAGTTGCCGAATGAAAACGTCAACTGTATTGTTTTCGACATCTCTTTCATTGCCCCACACGGCTTCGATGAGTCGGCTTCGCGTAAGCACGCGCCCGGAACTCCTCAGGAGTAACTCAAGAAATTCAAATTCTCTCGGCGTGAGCAGTATCGGAACGCCGGCACGTTTCACTTCATGTGCAGCAGGATCTAAGACCAGATCCGCTATATGCAGTTCGGTGTTCGGTTCGACCTGCTTGCGTCTGGCAAGAGCACGTAGTCGAGCGAGCAAAACCTTAAATGAAAACGGTTTGGTCAGATAGTCGTCGGCACCGGCATCGAGTCCCATCACGATGTCCTCTGCGGTGTCTCGGGCAGTCAGCAGGAGGATGGGCGTCGGTGATCCATCTGCACGCAGGCGGCGGACCAACGAGAAGCCGTCTATACCCGGAAGCATCACATCGAGAACGAAAACATCGAATGGCTCCAACTGTGCTGCATGTAAACCGTCGTGCCCATCGAAGGCCAACGTGACCGAGTGGGCATGCTCCTTCAAGCCTTTCTGGAGCTGCCGCGCGAGCTTTTGGTCGTCTTCTACGATGAGAATCCGCATCTCTGCCTTTGTAGTATCTCCCTGTTTTCTGAGGAATTGATGAGTTCCGAAGTGACTCATCTTCGCTTCGGTTTTCCGGCTATGGTGGGTGACCAAATAGTAGCCGGTCGAATCTTCGGCGCAACCCTTGCAAAAACCAGGATCGTCTAAGCTTTGACCATCGGGTCCAGTTTTAAACGCGTCCTTCACTAAGCCAAACTATTCGTGGATGGATTGCTTCAGAACTTTGCGATGAGTGTCAGGCCTATGACCATGAATACGCACCCGGCTATGCGACCCCAACTCGCCGGGTGTACATCAAAACTGAGCCAGCCGAAGTGGTCGAGGATCACGGAGCACACAAGTTGGCCGGTGACTACAATAGCAGTCAGCGTTGCTGCGCCTAATCGACTGGCGAGAATAATTGCTGCCAAGCCATACACGGCTCCAAAAAGTCCACCAAACCATCCCCACCAGGGAGTTTGAAGCGCTTTCCCCATTTGTGGAACAGGAACGTGCCGGAGAAAGGTGTATAGGGACACGGCAGCAATTCCCAAGACGTAGTTCACGAGCAATGCGGGGAGCGGCTGTCCCAAACTTTTCTTCAACTGGCTGTTGCTGCCGACCTGGCAAGTAATCAGCGCACCAGCGATCAAAGCGACTAGAGAAGCCAACCAGCTCATAATCCGGAACTTTACACGCGATATCTGAAGAATCCGTGAGGATAGATATCCAGCGTTTTCGGGGAATCGCCGAGTTGCGAAATCGCACTCATCAAATCCTCAGATTCATGTTGCACAGTAGTTACGTAATCGGATGCGCGTCATTGTCCCAATCATCATGGCATTACAAATCGGCGTGGCACACGCAGAGGTGATCCGGTTCAACGCAACAATTCCCGGTAAACTCCCCGCTGGCTGGACTGTTGCGATGACACACGCCGGCGCGCCACCTCGCTGGGAAGTCATCCATGATGAATCCGCACCGAGTCCATCCAACGTTCTCGCACAATTATCACGAGATAGGACTGCCGGCAGGTTTCCGCTCGCGATCTGGAACGGAACATTGCTTCAGGATGGGAGGCCAGTGTTGCGTTCAAAGCCGTTGATGGTTCGATTGATCAGGCCGCCGGGATCGTATGGCGCTACCAAGATTCAAACAACTACTACATCGTCCGTGCAAATGCTCTCGAAAACAATGTCGTGCTCTATAAGGTTGAAAACGGAACACGAACGTCGATAGCGCCCAAGGGTTTGCCGTCTCGCTCCTATGGAGTGAAATACCAGATCCCGAAGGGCCGGTGGAACAACCTGCAAGTCACGTTCAAAGGCGCGACTTTCACGATCCTCTTCAACCATGAGCGCCTGTTCGAAGCTGAGGACAGGACATTCCAAAAGCCTGGCAAGATCGGCCTCTGGACGAAGGCCGATAGCGTCACCTATTTCGATGAGTTTACGATCTCGGGTCAAAAGAGATCCCTGCCATGAAGTGGATCACGCGAGAGCACGTCAAAGTAGATCGGGTTGCCTGCCCCTGGCTTATCAGGCGATTTATCGACTCCGACGCACACTGTGAATTTCTCCCGAAAGAAACCGATTGGTCTTCGGTAAGGGATGGAACGCTGTTCGACGTACCAGGATGCGAGCTGGGGCACAAAGAAGAAAATGTTTCGTTCGATTCCATTCTGAACAAATATGGACTGAACGATCCGGCTCTTCGGCTGCTCGCCGAAATCGTCCGTGCCGCGGATTCACATCCGGCAAATCCACATGCCGCTGGTGAAGGCCTGCGGTGGATCGCACACGGTTTCAGCAAATTAAACCTGAGTGATCACGAACTTCTCGATCGAGAGTTCATTGTCTACGACGCACTCTACGCGGAGTGCAAGAAAAGATCTGCATCAAATGAAAGCGAGTAAAGGAGTAACTATGAAAATAAGCAGCCTACCTACGATTCTCATCCTGGCCGCAACTGTCGCCTCAGCGCAGGAGATCCAGGCCGATTATGCCAGCGTTTTGAAGACGCTCGGCAAGCAGGGCGATTACAAAGCCAACGTCTTGAAAATCAATATTCCACGCAACGATCTGAAGATCAGCATCGATGGTATTGCCACGCCGACTCCATTCGGTTTTGGAGGCTGGCTGGCCATGACAAAGGGTGATGGCGGAATGGACGTGATGATGGGCGACCTCGTCCTGCTCGAGGATGAAGTGAATCCAGTCATGTCGGCGCTCCTCGACAACGGCCTCGAAGTGACGGCGCTGCACAATCACTTCTTCTTTGAAAGCCCGCGCGTGTTTTACATGCATGTTCATGGTCACGGCCAGGCGGCCGAGCTAGCCCGAATGGCAAAGCCCGCCCTCGATGTGATTGGCCATGCATCGCCTCAGCACAAAAGCACAGTTTCTGGCGGAAGTGCGGGCGTATCAGCCGGCCAAATGGATACAGCGAAGATTGCAAGCATTGTGGGTCATCAGGGCGAGCAAAGCGGCTCGGTATACAAGATCACCATTGGGCGAGACGACTTGAACTTGACGGAAATGGGAGCGAAGATCAACGCGCGCATGGGGTTGAATACGTGGGCTGCGTTCTTCGGGAGCGATTCGAATGCCGAAATTGCGGGTGACGTAGCGATGCTTCCACAGGAAATTACGCCTGTTTTAAAAGCCCTTCGCAGCAACAATCTGAACGTAGTGGCGATTCACAATCACATGACGACGGGACAGCCTACGATCTACTTCTTGCACTACTGGGGAACTGGATCAGTCGAGAAGCTCGCAACCGGCTTCAAGGCGGCTCTGGACGAACTCGGGAAGCACGCAGATCAGAAATCTGCGATGGTCCATTAATTCCAATGACAACCAGAAGACTCTAGACATGCACAAAAAGCAACTCGCAGCGGTCTTCCTCGCTATCAGTAGTATGGTCTTGCTCCCGTGGACTTCAGTTCTCGCCCAACAAGCTCCAACCCAAGGCGTCCACGGCCACATGATACTTTTCGTGTGCGAGCACGGTAGCGCAAAGAGTGTCATCGCCGCGGCTCATTTTAATGACCTTGCGAACAAGAACGGGTTGCCGTACCGTGCCATCGCTCGGGGTATTCACCCTGACAAAGAAATACCAAATAACGTGAAGAGCGGTCTGGCCGCTGAGGATTTGGATGTTACCGGTTGGCGACCGAAACGGTTCAGCGAAGAGGAGGCACTGAGAGCAGAGCGCGTGATCACGCTTGGATGTGCGTTGCCCACGTCGAAATCAGTTACAGCACGCAAGCTTCAGGACTGGAATGATGTGCCATCGCCGAGCAAGAACTACCAGAATGCAAGCCAAGCCATCGCGGAACGGGTTGCGTCGCTGCTCAAGGATTTAGCTGGCAAGCAACGGTTACAGTAACGTCGGCGCGATGCGGCCAAGACCTACGACACAAATGTATCGAAAGAGAACCGTGAATACACGATTTGGGATGCCTCTCCTGCTTTGCTGCTCGCAACTCATTGCCAGTGCGCAGGAGGCTCCTCTCACAATGCACGAGGCCGTCCAAAAAGCACTGGACAAGTACCCCGCCGTTCGAAGCTCAATGGAACAGGTGTCGGCTGCCGCTGCCGGAATTAACCTGGCGCGAACAAGCTATCTGCCTCGAGCAGACTTTCTCGGCCAGGTCAACCGCGCCACACACAACAATGTATTCGGTCAACTGTTCCCGCAGTCAGTGATCCCCTCAATGACGGGTCCTGTGTTAGGAACCAACTCAGCCCGGAGTGTTTGGGGCTCAGGAGTTGGCGCTCTGGTCTCCTGGGAACCACTCGATTTCGGTCTCCGCGGCGCTACCGTGAGTGCGGCCAAGGCGACAAGGGATCGAGCCAATGCGGAAGTGAATGTGACGAAATTGCAGGTGGTGGCTACCGCCGCTGACGCGTTTCTCACTATCGCGGCGGCCGAACAGACGGTCGTAGCTGCAAAGGCGGGCGTTGAGCGCGCCCAGGTTCTGGAACGAGTGATAGGCACCTTGGCAAAAAATGACCTCCGGCCAGGAGCGGACGCCTCGCGCGCGCAAGCAGAACTGGCTCTCGCGCGAACAAAGCAGATTCAGGCGGAGCAGTTGCGCAGCGTAGCGTATGCAGCTCTCGCCGCTCTGCTTGGCACATCTCCGGAGACGCTCACGGTGGAATCTCATCCTCTGCTCACACAAGCTCCGGCGAGTCTTCCTGAGACGGCTGTTGCGCAACACCCTGTGGCAGTGGCCGGACAGGCCGTGATCTCTGAGGTCAAAGGCCGCGAGAGAGTGCTCGCCCGATCGTACTACCCGCGATTCGATCTTCAGGGCGCGGCTTTCGCGCGTGGAACCGGCGTTCAGGCCGATGGCAGAACCGGTGGAGCAGCTAGTGGGCTAGGTCCAAACATTCAAAACTGGGCGGTTGGCGCAAGTATCACGTTTCCTGCTTTCGATTGGTTCTCGATTCACGCGAAGAAAGAAATCGAAGCTCACAATGAGCAGAGCGCGGAAGCCAAATACAACCAAACGCTGCAAGATCTGAACGGCAATTTCGCGAAAGCCAGAGCGGTTCTCGAAGGCTCGCGGCGGGTCGCCCAAAACACGCCCATTCAATTGGACGCGGCCCGCGCGACCGAGCAGCAGGCCACCGCACGATACAAGGCTGGACTGGGCAATATCGCCGAAGTGGCTGAGGCCGAACGGCTCCTCACCCAGGCAGAGATCGACAACTCGTTAGCGCAGCTTGGCGTTTGGCGGGCGCTGTTGGGCATCGCCGCAGCGCAGGGCGACGTCACACCGTTTCTAGCCGCGGCGGCGAAATAGAGAGGACAGGATGCGATTAGTCTTAGCAGCACTGAAGCGGCCGATTTCAGCCCTGGTGGCGGTGGTGGCCGTCGCCCTGTGTGCATTTCTCGCGATACGGCGGATGCCGGTGGATATTTTTCCTAATATCGGAGCTCCCGCGATTTATGTGGCCCAGCCGTACGGCGGAATGGACCCGCAGCAGATGGAAGGTTTCCTCACGTATTATTTCGAGTATCACTTCCTTTACATCACCGGGATTGAACACGTGGAGAGCAAGAACATCCAGGGCGCGTCTCTCATGAAACTAGTGTTCCATCCAGGAACCGATATGAGCCAGGCAATGGCACAAGTAGTCGGATACGTAAATCGTGCTCGTGCCTTTATGCCTCCCGGAGCCGTTCCGCCCTTCATCGTGCGTTTTGACGCAGGGAGCGTCCCGGTCGGACAACTGATCTTTTCCAGCCCGACGAGAAGTGTCGGAGAAATGCAGGATATTGCGCTGAACCGCGTCCGTCCGGTATTCGCCGTGTTGGAGGGAGTGTCAGCACCTCCCCCGTTCGGAGGCAACCAACGAACGATCGTTGTGCACCTGAAGCCGGAACAGTTGAACGCCTACAACGTTTCGCCGGAAGAGGCGATCGCAGCCGTAAATCGAAGCAGCATTATTATGCCGTCCGGCACAGTGGGCACGGGAGATCTGATGAGAATCGCTTCCACTAACGCTGTTCTCGGCGGGAAGCTGGACGAGCTCCTCGATACGCCTATCCGTCTCGGTAGCGGCCCGTCGGTGTACTTAAGGGACATCGGAACCGTGGAAAGCGGCACGGACATCGTCGTCGGGTATGCGCACGTAAACGGCAAGAGAACGGTGTACATACCGGTCACCAAGCGTTCTGACGCCTCGACTCTGGCGGTGATTCAGCGGGTGCGGGAGGCTCTCCCGCGTATGAAGGCGGCTGCCCCGGATGACGTCGATATACGGGTCGAATTTGACCAGTCGCGAGTTGTCGTGAATTCGATCGAAGGACTGTTAACGGAAGCTGGACTTGGAGCTTTGCTTACCGGTTTGATGGTGCTCCTGTTCCTTCGGGATTGGCGCAGCTCCATCATCGTCGTTATCACGATTCCATTTGCGCTGTTGTCAGCGGTCGTATGGCTTTGGATGACAGGGCAGACTGTCAACATCATGACGCTCGGAGGGCTCGCCCTCGCGGTCGGCGTACTCGTGGATGAGGCGACTGTCGAGATTGAGAATATTCACTCTCTTCTCGATTCAGCTCGCGAGTCAGGTATGTCGCGCGCCCGAGCAGTTGTCGAGGCTTGCCATAAGACCGCCCTTCCACGATTACTGGCCATGTTGTGCGTCCTCTCTGTGTTCGTTCCCTCGTTCTTTATGGTTGGCGTGGGCCGACAACTGTTTGTGCCGTTGTCACTCGCCGTCGGTTTTGCGATGGTCTCGTCGTATCTGCTGTCCACGACACTGGTGCCGATACTCGCAACATGGATGATGCGCGAATCGAGCGGAGGTGCAACCGTGTCCCGCTGGCGGGAACGTTACACCGAATTTCTGGGGCGAGCAATCCGCTGGCGATGGGGCGTCGCTGGCATTTACGCGCTTGGCGCTGCGACCATTCTTTTTCTTCTGCTCCCACAGATGCACCTCGAGATCTTTCCTTCCATAGATACAGGCCAATTCCAGTTACGTCTTCGCGCGCCTACCGGTACGCGGATTGAACGCACGGAAGTCATCACTTTGAAGGCGCTGGACATCATCAACCGTGAGATCGGCCCACAGAACGTTTCCATTGAAACGGATTTCGTTGGTGTACAACCGCCAAGCTACCCCGTGAACACGATCTTTCTATTTACGAGCGGACCTCAGGAAGCCGTGATGCTGGTTGCTCTGAAGCCCAAAGCTGGCGTGCGCGGCGAGGGTTTGAAAGAGCGGTTGCGGCAAGTTCTTTCGAAGGAATTACCCGGTGTAAATGTGTCCTTCGAAGCCGGCGACATTATCAGCCAGGTGATGAGTTTTGGTTCGCCAACTCCGATTGAGGTTGCTGTGCAAGGACCGAGCCTTCCTGCCAATCGCGATTTTGCCGAGAAGATTCGTCGTGAGATGAGCGGAATTGGAAACCTTCGCGATCTTCAATATGGTCAGCCATTCGACTATCCAACCGTACAAGTGGACATCGATCGAAACCGTGCCGGTCAGTTCAACCTTACGATGGCAGACGTCGCCAAGTCCATGGTCGCGGCGACCTCTTCGAGCCGCTTCGTGGAACCGAACTACTGGCGCGATCCTGTCAGCGGCAACGGATTCCAGATTCAAGTAGAGATACCACAGAACCGCGTCCGGTCTATCGAGGACTTGAAACAGCTACAACTTTCTTCCGATGGTCCTCAGGCTCAGCTTCGGGACGTTGCAAACGTGAAATATGGAACCACAGCGGCTGAGGTAGACCGATACATCATGCAGCGAGTGATCAGCTTGACCGCAAACTTGCATGGTGAGTCGGTTGGGGATGCAGCCAAGCAGATTCAGCAGGCCATCCATCGAGCGGGGACCCCGCCGCGGGGAGTCACCGTAGCAGTAAGAGGTCAGATTGCGCCTTTAGGAGAGACAGTTTCCGGCTTGCGAATAGGGCTGTTGCTTTCGATTGTGGTGATCTTCATTTTGTTGGCGTTTAACTTTCAGTCGCTTCGGTTGGCAGTAACAGTCCTGCTCACCGTTCCCGCCGTGCTCTGTGGCGTCGTCTTGATGCTGTTTCTGACCGGGACGACGTTGAACGTGCAGTCGTTCATCGGCGCCATTATGGCGATTGGGGTAGCGGTCGCAAATGCAATTCTGTTTGTGACCTTCTCGGAATTCAGCCGCAAGCAAGGAACACCCGCTAGCGAGGCGGCCGTTGAAGGCGGCCGCAGCCGCGTACGCGCCATTTTGATGACCGCGGCGGCGATGATCTGCGGCATGGTTCCCATGGCGTTGGGGCTGGGGGAAAGCGGAGGCCAAACCGCTCCTCTTGGGCGGGCCGTTATCGGTGGGCTCGCTGCCGCCACAATCTCAACGCTATTCATTCTGCCATCGCTATACGCGATCCTGCAGGGCAGGTCAACAATTGTTTCACCATCTCTGAACCCGTATGATCCCGAGAGCAAATACTATGAAAAAGCGTAAGCTGAGCATCACGCACTCGCACAGTTGCGCGATCGTCTGTTTTGCGGCGATTGCCTTTGTTTCAAGTGCTGGTGCAGGGCGTGCGCAACAACTCCAGGCGGTTCGCGTCATCGCTCGCCCGCTCGACCAGACAGTTGTTATTCCCGGAGAATTCACGCCTTACTTGAGCGTTGCCATTCATGCGAAAGTGGCTGGATTCGTTGACCAGGTTGCAGTCGACCGAGGCTCATTCGTAAGGCAGGGCCAGCTATTGGCGACTATGATCGCGCCCGAGATCAACGCGCAACGCGCTGAAGCCGAGGCCAAAGTGCAAGCCGCGGAGGCTCAGCGAGCAGAAGCGGAAGCCCGCGTTGCCGCCGCGCAGAGCACGTACGAGCGCATGAAGGCCGCATCAGCAACTCCGGGTGTGATCGCTGGAAATGAACTGATTCAAGCAGAGAAGCAGTTGGATGCCGAACGAGCGAAGGCTGTAGCTGAGAAGTCCTCGGCAGAAGCGGCACAAGCCGCAGTCAAAGCTATTCAGGAATTGCAGGCTTAGCTCAGGGTTACGGCGCCCTTTGCGGGAGTTGTGACGACGCGGAATGTGCATCCCGGAGCTCTGGTGGGGACCGGAGAAAGCGCCCTGCCCATGTTCGAATTAGAAACGGTTAATCGCCTGAGGCTCGTGGTTCCTGTGCCGGAAGCGGAGGTGGGCGGGATTGTTAAAGGGACCAAGGTGGCCTTTTCCGTCTCTGCGTCTCCCGGCGAGATGTTTGCCGGCACGGTAACCCGAATTGCGCGCTCCATCGATCCTAAGACCCGTTCCATGCCAGTGGAACTCGACGTCGTGAATGCGAACGGCCATCTCGCTGCAGGCATGTATCCGGCCGTACAGTGGCCGGTACACACAAAACAGTCCGTCTTGCTCGTGCCCACCACAAGTGTGGTGAGCACCAGTGAACGAATGTTCGTCATTCGCGTAAAAAACGGCTCCGCTGAATGGGTTGATGTCAAAAAAGGTCCAGCCAAAGGCGACCTTGTCGAAGTTTTAGGTCCACTCCGTGAAGGGGATTTGGTGCTCCTTCGTGGAACCGATGAGGTCCGCGAAGGCACTCATGTGAACGTCCGCCTAACCTCAGCAAGAAAGGGGTAACCCATGATTCGCATTCTCGGACTATGCGCGCCTTTAATTGCAACTGTCTTGTTCACTGACACGGCGGGAGCCGTAGTCTCGGAAGAGACTCGTACCTCAATTGAGCGTGCAGTCGGCCATAAGGGCAGCTACATACCGGAGGAAGATGTTTACAAGGTCATTCTTCCCAGGGAGGAGGCGGCCATTGTTCAGGACTATCAAACGCTCTCCCCAAACCTCGGCCTGAATTCCTGGGTGGCCTTTACATCCGGCATCCACCACGAGGCACTCCTTACGGGCCAATTTCTTCTGCTGGACGATGAAGTAAATCCTGTGCTGGAAGCGGCTTTGGATGCTGGCCTGGAGGTCACCGGACTGGCCGTTTCATCCCCCTTTCACGGGCCGCATCTCCAGACTCTCGACGTAACAGGCATCGGTACCTTTCGAACACTCGCCTCTGGCTTTCGCAGAGGGCTTGACGAAATCCATCGCGTGCGAAAGACCGCGGCCCTTTCGCCGAAGAAAGCTTCCGTTCCGACTGTGCCCATGGAGAGCGCCATTGATCCCGATCCGCTCGATGCTGTCTTTTCGATGAAGGGAAGAATAAGCGGAGGTGTGTATAAGGCAGCCATCGGAAGCCGGACCTTGCTGAATGGGGAACTGATTGGACGAGAGATGGGGATGAGCACATGGATTTCAATTGCAGGAAAGAATGATCGCGCTCTCGTACAAGGAGAATTTATCGAGGGCTCCCAAAGATTAAGCAAGCTTCTGAGAGCGCTTCGCGCGAAGGGCATCAATATAGCTTCCATTCGCAATCACACGTTAGGCGAACACCCGCAATGGGTCTTCGTACGGTTCTGGGGCGAGGGAACCGCCGTTCAATTAGCGCAAGCCGTGCGATATGCGCTGGATACTCAGGTTGGTCGAATCCCATCAGGATCGGAGAAAAAAATATGAGATTTCAATTCGCAAGCTGGATCTGCGGTCTCATCCTGTTCGCGCCGATGTCTCTCTGCCTATCAGGCCAGACGCTGAAGAAAGTTGCAGCCATAGATGTTCCAGGTCCAAAGGGTCAGCGCTTCGACTATCTCACGATGGATAATGAGGACGGCTATCTGCTATCCGCCCATCTCGGCCCCGGAATCCTCTATGTGATTAACGTTCGCACGAACACGTTAATCAAAGCGATCCCTGGCGTCCCTGGCATTACCGGTCTCGAATACGTCCCGGGGCTGCGAAAGGTTTACACCTCCGATTGGGGCGAAGAGAAAATCGGAATTGTAGACCTGCACAAAATGAGTGTCATCAAGCGGCTTCCAACCGCCGCCAAGCCGAATGGAAGCACATATGCTGCACCATATCGGAAAGTCTATGTCGCCGATACGCTCGGGAAGGCGGTGGCCGTGGTTGATGTTGACAAGGACGAAATCGTCAAGACTCTCCGGTTCGACAGCGAGACCGGGATGCCGCAGTACGATTCAGCCGCCCGGAGAGTTTACGTCAATCTGCGCAGCACAAACCAAATCGCTGAGATTGATCCTTCAACGGATCGGATCGTGGGGCAGTATCCCGTCGAAGGTTGTCAATTCAACCATGGAATGGCTGTCGATTCCGAACGGCATCGCGCCTTTCTGCTTTGCGGAAAGAGCAGAACTATGGCTGTCTTTGCGTTGGATACGCATCGTGTAATTGCTCACCTCGCCCTTCCTCAAGGTGCTGACGTAGTGAAGTTTGATCCAGGTCTGCGGCGCGTTTATGCGGCCTGTTCAAGCGGTGTTATCGCTATCTATCAGGAAGATGATGCTGAGCACGTTCGCAAGCTCGAAGACTTCCCGGTCCAAAAGCTGGTACACAGCCTAGCTGTAGATGCCTCTACTCATCGCGTCTACACACCGGAACAAGAGGAAGATGGTCGTCCTGTTGCCCGGATCATCGTGTACAAGGCCACTACGGGAGAGGAGAAATAAGATGCGATTGCTAGTAGCTCTGCTTGCATCCACAGCCGTAGCGCTTGCGCAATCCAATCAACCATTACATTTGGATAAAACGATTGCTCTCCCCGATGTCCAGGGACGAATCGATCATATGTCTTTCGACGTAAGCAAGAGCCGGCTCTTCATGGCCGCACTGGGGAACAACACCATTGAAGTGATCGATGTCAGGCAAGGAAAACGGATACACAGCATTCCCGGTTTGCGCGAGCCGCAGGGTGTCCTCTATCTTCCGGATGTGAACAGGCTGTACGTCGCCAACGGAGATGACGGCTCATTGCGCGTGTTCGATGGGAGTTCTTACGAACCCCTCAAAACCATCAAGCTTGGCGACGACGCAGACAACATCCGTTTTGATGCCGGGAAGAAGCACATCTATGTAGGTTACGGAAGTGGCGCCCTGGCCGTGATGAATGAAGATGGGACGAAAGTCGCCGAGATAAGCCTTGATGCGCACCCCGAGTCCTTTCAGCTTGAGAAGAACGGACCTCGGCTTTTCGTGAACCTGCCGAAATCGCGAAAAGTGGCGGTTGCTGATCGGGCAACAGGATCAATTGTCGCCACATGGGGAACCGACGGAGCCTTTTCGAACTATCCGATGGCCCTCGATGAGGAAGATCATCGCCTGTTCATTGTCTGTCGCCTTCCAGCGCGACTGATCGTTCTGGATACGAATAGCGGAAAGCTCATTGGAAAATTACCCGTGGTTGGCGATTCCGACGATGTCTTTTATGACAAAGCTCGCAAGCGGGTCTATGCCACTGGTGGCGAGGGCGGCATCTCCGTGTACCAGCAACAGGATTCCGACCACTATAAGCAAATTGCCAACGTCCCCACGGTGAAGGGCGCACGAACAAGCTTTTTCTCGTCTGACTTAAGCCAGATGTTCGTCGCGGTCAGACGTCAGGGGTCCGAGCCCGCCGCCATCCGTGTCTACTCGGCACAGTGAGAGTGAAGGCGCTCGCCCTGTAGGACCGACCGCGCAACCTAACCAGCGCATGCGGAGGGCTGTCCCAAAACGCACGACACTACACAATCTGACACGCGATGGATGGCTATTGTTCCTAACGCGATCCGCGCGCCTGTTCGCTTATGGTTCGTTATCCGTGGTCTTAGTTTTGTATTTGAACAGCCTCGGGCTAAACGAGTCCCAAACGGGTTTGCTGCTCACCCTAACACTCGCGGGCGATACAATTGTTTCCCTGTGGCTCACAACTCGCGGATCGCATCGGGCGTCGACGCGTGCTCACAATTGGTGCGGTGTTGATGGCCGCTGCCGGTCTTACGTTCGCCTCAACAGGAAATCTTCTCCTCTTGATCATTGCGGGTACGATTGGTGTCATTAGCCCAAGTGGCAACGAAGTCGGACCATTTCTATCGATCGAACAGGCAGCGCTCTCCCACGTTGTTCCAGATCGGACGAGAACTGCGGTATTTGCTTGGTACACCGTGGCCGGCGCTTTTGCGACAGCAACTGGTTCGCTGTTTGCAGGGGTGCTTGTGCAGTTGCTGCAAAGAACGGCAGCGACAACTAGTGGGAGTTACCGAGCGGTCGTCTTTCTATATGCCGCTATGGGGGCTCTGTTGGCCGTCCTCTTCAGCCGTGTTTCGTCTGCTACGGAAATAGGTCTCCCTGGCGAGGTACCTGCCTCACCAGCGCCGATGCGAACTTTCCTTGGGATCGGCCATTCACGCGGCATTGTGCTGAAGCTCTCCGGCCTTTTTGCCCTCGATTCCTTTGCTGGTGGGTTTGTCATTCAGACCTTTGCTGCTTATTGGTTTCATATCCGTTTTGGCGTGAATCCAGCGACTCTCGGAGTCATTTTTTTCAGTGCGAATGTCTTCGCGGGAATCAGCGCACTGCTCGCGTCCCGCCTCGCCTCGCGATTTGGACTCGTAAATACGATGGTTTTCACGCATCTGCCCTCCAACGTTCTGTTGATTCTTGTGCCCTTAATGCCGACCCCCTCTTTGGCTGTTCTCGTGCTTTTGCTTCGATTCAGTATCAGCCAGATGGATGTGCCGACGCGACAGTCATACACAATGGCGGTCGTTCGTCCGGAGGAACGATCGGCTACCGCCGGCATAACGGGTGTGGCCCGAACCACTGGTGCTGCCATTGCTCCTTTGTTTGCCGGGTTCCTATTTGCGCGGCCCTCGCTCATAAGCTTTCCGTTCTTCATCGCAGGAACACTAAAAATCGTTTACGACTTCCTGCTGTATCGAGAATTCGCAACCATTCGAGCTCCTGAAGAAATAACGAAAGCGGACTGAAGAGGGTGACAGTTTGGGTCAGGAATTGCCAGATCGAGGTAGCATTGTCGGCCGCTTGCGCCCAAGCATTGGTTGATTGAAGTGATCGAGGCGATATGGCAACGCTCCACATGACTCCCTCTCCTGACCGTGTAGACGCCGGCTCGCCGGCTCGCCGTTGTAGACAGACTTACAGCGTCACTCCGAAGGGGCGATCGGAGATGACAGAGTTCGTTGACCGCCTCTCATCGCGGGGCCTTGTCGGTCTGCGGTATCATCTCCCAACGGATGTTCTTTCTACAGCAACAGCAACCTTTATAGGTTGCTCCGAGCGGGTATAGAGGAAAGCGCCATGATCAATCTGAATGAAGTAGGCGCCGCGCCGCAGCGTGCTGCAGCGGGCAGTTGGCAGGTACGGTTCGGAATCTGTCTGCCCAACATTACCTTCAATAAAGGCTACGCCGTGAAGGTTCGAGTCATCCATGAGGAGGACCAATTTTTCCGCGGTATTGAGCCAAAGGATTTCTACTTCAATTGGAGAAACGGTTCCGCACTCGATTTGTGGGAGATAACGGTGCCACTTGCACGCGACCCGGCCAGCCATTTCGGCCAACCGGGAACTTATCTGTATCGCTTCCAACTGCTGCGCGGCGATCGCGATGTAACATTCTGGTTTTCCGATCCATTCGGCCGCGCCGCAGGCCTTGGTACGCTCTCAGCGTTCACAATCGAAGACAATCCTCAGCCGTTTCCGTGGACCGATGCAGCGTTCAGCGTTCCTGAAGTGGATGAAATGGTCGTGTACGAGTTGAACGTACGTGAGTTCAACCACGACTTCCAGGGTGTGATTGATCAACTAGATTACCTGCAAGGGTTAGGCGTAAACGTACTTGAGCTGATGCCGATTACCAATGTTAAGGAAGACGTCGAGTGGGGATACACGCCGCTCGGATACTTCGCGCCCGACGATCGCCTCGGCGGCGTAACCGGGATGAAACACCTCGTTGATAGCTGTCATCAACGCGGCCTCGCTGTCATACTCGACTCCGTCTATGCGCATGCGCACCCGGAGTTTACTTATAGCCTGGTCTATGACTCTTCCGGTGAACCGAATCCCATGATGGGTATTTTCGCTGGCGAGTTTTTCGCAGGCCGGCCTGGAACAGATTACACGAAGGAGTTTACGCGCGACTACTTTTTCCAACTCAACCAATACTGGTTGCGTGAGTATCACATAGACGGATTCCGCTACGATTACGTGCCCGGCATGTATGACGGACCAATCGGCCAAGGCTATGCCAATCTGGTCTACAGGACCTACCAGGATTCCATGGCGCTCCCGAAATTCGATGCCGGGAATGGCCGCAGCAAAATCATCCAGTGCGCTGAGCATCTACCCGACCCCGCAGGGATCATGTCGCAGACCTACTCAAACTGCGCGTGGCAAAACGGACTCCTCGATCGCGCGCGTGACATGGCGCGCTGGAATTACGTGAGCCAAGACATCGCTCACCAGCTCGATCCGGAGTTCCTCGGCTACCCCAACGAATTCCGCAACCCGGGCAATGGCGAATCCTTCCCGGTCGCGCCTTTTCAATACGTCGAATCGCACGACCATCCGCGCTTCATCAACCAGTTCGGGCAGCTTCAGATCCGCGACCTGCTCGGCGAATTCTACGGTGACCGTTCACGGTTTTATAAAGTGCAGCCGTACGTCATCGCGCTCTACACGGCAAAGGGGATTCCCATGCTGTGGAATGGTCAGGAGTTCGGCGAGGATTGGGAGTTGGGGCATTGGCCGTAACCTTTTCGAGCGTCCACTCCACTGGGAATATTTTTACGACCCGCCTGGCAAGGCGCTCGTACGGCTGCATCGCGTTATGGGCACGCTGCGCCGCAACCATCGCGCCTTGGGCAGCCGCGGCTATTTCTGCTACTACTTCGATCAAGCTCATCTGCAGAAAGGTGTCATTGCCTTCCGCCGCGAAGCGGCATCATCGGGGGCTCAACCCTCCGAGAGTTTGATCGTCTTTGTAAATTTTTCTGACACCGATGCCGAGGTATGGCTGCCGTTTCCGGCGCCGGGCGCGTGGATCGAACAGATAGACGGCATCCGCCCGCCCGTGCAGACCACACAGGCGGATCAATGGGCATCCGTCATCGTACCGTCCAATTATGGTGGTGTTTATAAACACACCTGATGCGCCGCTAAAACGAATATCTTTTGACGGCCCTATATCATTGCCTCGTCCGCCCCTTCTTGTAGTCGAACCCTGCTAAAGCGCTTTGATCTGGATTTTGCGAAACGCGACTTTGCCGGTATGCGTTTGCAGCCCGATAAAACGCGGAGCCGCTGCTGTGCTGGGCAACCCGCGATCTGGATGTGCCGCGTCCGATCCGGCCGTGAACGTGAAATCGGTAACGCCAATGCCATTGAGCTTCACTCTGTAGCGCTGCCCCTCCAATCTGATCTCGTACGCGTTCCACTGGCCCAGAGGGCTTGCGGGGCTGCTAGTCAGTGCTTGAAAATTGTAGATAGCTCCGGTCTTATGAATTCCAGCGCCATCCGGTTGTCCAAGCGAATCAATCTGCACTTCGAACCCGAAGTCCACTGCGACGAAGGCAGTGTTGTCGTAATTCTTACCGTTGGGATTGGGAAAGCGCACGAGAACGCCGGAGTTGTCGTCTGCTTTCCATGTCCTCCATTCGAGTTTCAGGATAAAGTTGGCCGGCGTGGGTGTATTATGCCAGAGCAGTCCCAGATCCGTTCCCGTCGCGGCCTCGAGTGCTCCATCTAGGATGAGGAAGCGCCCGGGATCATCGTGGCCCGGCTGGTTCCGAATAGTCGACATACGCCAGCCGCTGAGCGACGTGCCGTCAAAGAGCATCGTGAAGCCCGGGTCCGGCACCGGTGGCGTAAACTGGGCGAGTTTGTCTGCCAGCCTGCGCGCGAGCGCAGTGCCTGTAAGCATCGGGTTCGGAGATCCTACTGTAGGGAAAACTGCCGGACCCGCCACATAGCAGTTCGTGACTTCCTGGAATCTTAGGTCGGCATTCGTCACGGATTGGGCGGCAAGATCACCGCAGGCAAGCGTTCCCGCTTCGTGGTGGGTTGTTCCCAACCCATCTCGGCGCGGCGTTGCAAATGCCAGCACCGTCTGCGCTCGCTGACCCGCCGCGAGCGCCACGAAGCTACTCCCAGTCAGGACTTCGTAAGGCTGCCCGTTAGCGAAAACGAGCGCCACGTCATCAGATGCCGTGTCCATGGCGTTCCAGAGGTTGTTGTCCTCAGTCGCCGGCTGAATGGTCACGAAAGCTCGCGGCATCTGAAATTCATCCAGCTCGCCCGTGAGCGTCACGCTCGTGTTCGGATTATTCGGGCGCAGCTCGCCGATACCGCGGATTGTGATAACAATCTGATTGTCGGTGATGTGCTTGAATCTTTCGTATGTATCCACGTCCGGGATTTTCTTGAACAGTTCCGCTTCCGAATCAGCGCTCAGGGTATCGAGACCCGCCGCGGTGATCTGCAGGTGGAAGTGACCAAATTGGTGATCCGCGTGGTCGTGGCGGCCTTTGACGAAGAGAGCCGAGGCCTGCAGCTCTTGCGCTGCGGCGGACAGACCGCTGACAGAGGAGCGAGGAATACGGATCGTGAGGTTGGATCGTAAATGCGCCATCAGGTTGGCACCCATGCGTCCAGCGCTCGGCAAGCCCGGAAACGAGATGAGCGCGAGCCGAGACAACTCGGCGCGGATTGCCGGAACCATCTGTGATCAATCGCGTCACGTGACAGTTCGGAACGATCATCAAACGTTTTTTGAAATCGTCTCCTGCCGCTTCGTTCTGAGCGAGTCGGGCCGTTTCGATCAGGAGCGGAACGCTACTGAATTTGTTGAAAGGGAAGAAGCCGGCACGGGGCGCGCTAGCCTGCACGGCCAAAGGCGCCTCGAGCTTGAATAAGTTATCATTCGGGACGCCGTTGAGATGCAACGGAAGCTGGTTGAGCGGTATGGCATCGGAAACATTGCTGGTATCGATTCCCAGCCGAAGCTGCGCGCGCATCGCTTCGTGCATGGGCCCAAATATAAAGTCATTGGTGGCGCTTGTTCCAATCTGGTCGGCGGCTTGATCGAAATATTGGCCAGCTGCGGTCAGATCCGCGAGAACTTGTGCGGGCCAGAGTGCCGCGGGTGTTTCCGAGTCGAGGAGACGCGGCGACCAGCCACCAAAGAAAAGCGAACGGCCGCCAAGGCAGTATGCCAGCCCTGGAAACCCTTGAGCGACATTGGTGCGCCACGGGAGGCCCCACACTTCGGCACGAGGAAACCCCGGATCGTTGATGACCGGACCCGGAGCATTCAGACCCAAGACTGGCAGGTTCTGCACATGCTCCGGCAGCGCCAGGGGCCCAGCTTCCAAGACGAGAGTGCGATTCTGATGCGCTGCATCCTGGGAAAAAACGTGCTGTGCGACGACACCGGCGAAAGAGCCTCCGCCAATGATGATGATGTCAAATGGACGGGCATCTGGCCGGATATTTGTATCGGTGCTTTTGAATGCTTCATCCAAACCGTTACAACTGTAACGGCCTAGGATGTCGCGTGAAAAATCGGTGTTCTGCGCAGAGAGGCTTGTCATAACTCTTCGCTCCTGCCGCCCTATTCTATTTCAGTGAGACTGAAAATGGGCGATCTTTTCGGGTATAAAGCGCGAATTCCTACAGATTCCGAGCAAGCACTGATCATCGCCTCTGGCTGCGGCATCATCCAAGGTGTTAAAAGCGTGATATATACCTCGAAATTCGGCATGGCGTATACAGGAACCGAACCGAAAACCCGAAGGGTACGACAGGTCGATAGGACTTGTGGAAAAAGAAAAAGAGACCCGACGTTCGGCCGTACGCGCCAGATGCTGGGGACCTGTGCGGGCGCTGCGCATCCAACCGATTGCTAATTGTGGCTAGAAGTTACCACTCCAGTGGCTGGGTAATTAACCTCTGTAGTTCTTGCTTGACCGCCGAAGAGCGAATCGTTCTGAATGATACTCTTGCCGACGGCCTCTATCTATCGGGGTTAAGATGATCCGCGTTGATCATTGCCTTCGTGACGAAACCGAACCGTATCAGCAAGAGTTTAGAATTACCATCGACCAAGGACGTTGAACTAGACGAGTGGTCTGCCGTTAAGGCCTTTCGCATTGCTGTTGGTCACAAAAAAGTCAATCGCGCGGGGGAGGTCTGCGTATTGATAAAGAACATAGTCCGGCTCGGTTTCGGGAGAGCCACCAGGATTACCCTGCGGGCAGAACAGGATCGTCTTCATCCCAGCCTGCCGCGCTCCCAGGACGTCGCGGAAGCGATCGTTTCCAATGAAAATCGCCTCTTCTGGGCAGACCTGCAATTCGGTCAGAGCCGCTTGAAATAGGCGAGGGTCCGGCTTGCGATAGCCGTAGTCGCCGGAGATGATGGTGGCCGCGAAGTAGTCGGCCAGGGCGACGGCCCGAAGTTCGGGTAAAGCGTAGGCGCTCTGTGCATCGGAAACCACCGCTAAACGATGGCTCGTTCTCAACTCTGCCAGAATCTCCTGTGTTTCGGGAAATGCCACCAGCCGTTTACGGGTAATCCCGCGCTGCAGTTCGGCCAAGAACAGAGGCATCTGCCGGAGTTTATCCGGTCCGAGAGACCGCGTGTAATCGGTGGCGTACCGGCGCAACACTTCGCGCCAAACCGCAACCACGTCGAACTCGGGATAGATTTCGGTGCTCGCAGCGAACTGCTCCTTCATGATCTGGAAGTACAAATCGCGCACTTCGCCACGGTGCAACGCGATGCCCTGATAGGTAAGAAAGTGCGCGATGGCACGGTAGGCCTCTTCCATCCACTCATCGGTTTCGATGTCGATCAGAGTTCCGTTGACATCGAACAGCAGCGCGCGAATTTCCGTCACGGTGTCCGCAAAATGATTTTGGCTTCTTCCACCAACCGCCGGCATTGGGGAAAGGCGACCCAAGCGTTCCGGGCGATCCGCAGGAGCGTGAGAGCCATCTGGAAGGGCAACCGAGCGGTGATGGAGCGGAATGCACGGTCGCGATCGGGGAAGTGGCATGCGTATTCCCAGAGAAAGTGCCCGATGAAGGGTTCGGCGGCGTGCTTGTTTCCGGTGGCCTGTAAAAAATAGTGCTGCAACTCCCCGGCAATCCGTCCGAGATCGAAAACGCGGTCCGCTCGTTTCATCCGTTCCAGGTCAATCGCGATTACGCTGAGGCCCCAGCCGAACAGTAGATTGCTGGGTGTAGCATCGCCATGAACGAGCACCTGGTTATCCTCCCACATGCGCGGCTTTTCCCGCCAGCGGTCGCGCAACCAAAACAATTCGTCCGCGTCCCACGCGCCAATCACCTCCTTAGATTGCAGCTTTCGGACCAGCCGGTCCATATAGGCGCAGTCTTGGTGGAAATCTACACGCAGCCCGTTAGCGGTGCGGTTGTGCAAAGTCGCCAGAAAGTACGCCAGCGCAGTTAACTTCTCGAAAAGTGGCTGGGATTGTCCTTGGTGGATTGCCTGATTGACGAAGGAGCTTAGCGGGAAGCCATTGGCATATTCTTCCACCAAAATGCTATTGATACAGGCATTTGTACCCAGCGGACGGACAACGTGATGCGGGTAACCGGCCAGCCCGTAGCCGCGCAGGAGCCGCAGATTATCGAATTCCTGGCGCATGCGATCGGCGGCGTCGGCCGTATGATAGTCGCTGCTCACGAAGAACTTGCCGACCACTTGCACGCAGCTGTGGCGCTCTTGGTAAAGATAGACTTTGCTGTCCTTCATGCTGAAGACGCGGAACTCAGCCGCACTATTGCGGACGCCTATTTGCGGCAGGACTTCGTGCACCAGATAGGGATGCAGAGGATCGCGCGAGGAGAGATGTCCCAAGTACTGTTTTGGCACGAGGAGTAGCCGGCGCTACAGGGATCAGACTGGGAACGCTGCGCCCGAAGTGTAACACGATTGAAACATATAAAGCAGACCGAAGAAGGGATCGGAAAATTACGCATTCTTTCGCCGCATTAATTATTCGCGAACGAACATCGGCCGGGTCGAGTTTTTCCCAAAACGCTCCCGCTATATTCCTGAACGCAGCGAGCCCCAGGTGCATGTGGGATACGCATATAAACGGCGATGTAGAAAGGCAGCGCAACCTCCAGCACCATAAAACAGGATGAGAGAGAGAGAGAGAGAGAGAGAGAGAGAGAGAGAGAGAGAGACGAATCGTTAGCAGCTCGGATGTTTCAGCCGATATCTGTGTAC
>JBPCJX010000080.1:0-65186 GCA_051004875.1 Bryobacteraceae bacterium | reverse complement strand
TGGAAACAAAGCGCCTCGCGGACAAGTTGCGAGCGAACTAGTGTGGCACGGCTTCGACCATTACGGACAAGCCGTGGTCTACGCGCGAATGAACGACATCATCCCGCCGGCGAGCCGCTAATCGACGCAGGCGAAGACTCCTTCAGTAACAAGGTTCACGTCTCAGGCAGATCGTCGGCCATGCGGCAAGTTGCGCAGGATAGGTTCCTGAAAGTCCTTTCACGGGCGGGATCAGTCGTTCCATGCAGAGCTTCAACGCCAGCCCGTCGCCATTCTCGGCCATGGCAATAGCTTTTCCCGTAATCGCCTCGGCTTCACCCGCGAGCATCTGCTGCAGCAGGATGGTTGCTCGGTTGCGTGAACCTTCCGGGCGGCCGCGACCGTGCTTGTTGCCCCGCTCAAACTTGTGCCCAGTTCTTTTAGAATTTTTGGACGCGCTCACGAGTGCACCTCTGTAATGTTTTCGGATCTTCGGGTGGGAAAAAGTACTGACCGTGCCTCTCTACGTCGCGAAACAATTGTTCCATGCGTCCCGCAGGCGTGAATCCCACTAGAAGGCGGCCGGGCCCAGTGCTGAGAAAGGCGTGTGGCACGCGCCTCGGCCCCAGAACGGATTCACCCGCCGCTAGCCGGAAACGTTGGTCGCCAATCTCGACCACGTGGGTGGGCCGGATCCAGCCCGCTCAATCGGCTGTTCCGTCATGAAGAACGCGCCACGCGTATCCTGAGTTGCCACCTTCACGTAGAGTAAATCTCCACCGGGCAACTTCTGGACGTTGTTAAATCGGCCGGCCCCGGCGCCCACCTTCGCAATGGTGGATGCTGACTGCGCGGCCAGTCCGAATGGAAGGGCGAAAAACGATCCGAAGAATGAACGACGAGGGAAAGTTGTATTGCTCATATTCGCTTCATGTTGCACCAAATTATGGCAGAAGTCTAGCCGTCGACTTCCCTTGCCCAAAATGTCAGCAGCTATGCATTCGGCTTCCCGCGATTCTTGCGCATCGAATCGCCGCGCATCTCGATCCGGTGGGCTTTGTGCACTAGCCGGTCGGGGATACCGTCCGCCAACGTGGGATCGCCGATCTGTTCGTGCCACTTCGAGACCGGCAGTTGCGACACCCCTACGCTATGCGCAAAGACCGCGGGCTTTCGTCCTATGATGTTCCGGCCAGCAGAATAGCTGCTGAGAGGGCCTGCGAAAGAGAACTCGGGTTGGGGGACACTGCTAGCCGAATCACCGCGTATCGTCGCCAAGGGTAGATCTATCGCACCCCGATTTTTCAAGTTGCCGGATAACGCGCGATGTGGATAAGTGCGCCTCCTATCGCGCCGAGGTGATTGTAATTCAGGCTGGTATATCCTAAACGTCGCATAGGCTTCGTGAACGCCCTTGTCTTTTGCGCTCACGGTGCAGGGATTCGACGCAACCGCTCGGCGGATGCGCGCGATCTCTTCATCTTTCAACCCAGTGAAGTATTGAAGACAGCTGCCCGCAGCTTCGACTCATGGCGTCTATATCACGGACCCAAGCGCGAACCAGCGCAAATAACTCTGAGCGCGCTCCTATCTGTTCCGAGGCTCCAGCCATCTGTTAAGTTGATACTTGCTCAATGGGGGTTTGTTGCTGTCGTGGCACGCGCGCGAGCATATGACAATAGGGCGCTAAAACGCGGGTCTCGGCGTAACGGCTTCAGACTTGGATCACTTTCCATTCCCAGTGCGTCGTTGGGCTTTAATCCATGATCCACGGCATTGCGCAGAAATGAGAATGCCTCGTCGGGCCGCCCTCTTTGCGCCGCAATGCACGCCAAGTTGTAGATGGTATCAGCAGTATCCGGGTGATCCGGCCCGAGAACCCGGCGCTGAATTTCCAGCGTCTGAAGCGAGAGCTTTTCTGCCTCATCGTAATGCTGTCTGAGAATCAGAATCGACGCCAGTTTGCTAATCGAATACAGCGTATTCGGGTGCTCCGGTCCGAGAACACGGCGCTCTGTATCGACCACCGCGCGTTCCAGCTTCTCCCCGGCCTCGTACTGGTGCTCTTCGCCCAGGATTGCGGCAAGATTGCCCATCGCTAGCAGCGTTTCGGGATGGTCCGGCCCCAAAACTCGGCGCTGAATATCGACCGCCTCACGGTCCAGTTTCTCGGCTTCGGGGTCGCGACCCTCCGCGCTCAGAGTGTTTGCCAATGCGATCAATGAATCCAGCGTGTCGGGGTGATCCGGCCCGAGGACCCGCCTACGAATTTCCAGCATCTCGCGATCCAGCTTTTCTGCCTCGGCGTAACGGCCTTCATCATACAAAAGGTTTGCGACATGGTGCATTGCGCGCAGCGTTGCCGGATTTTCCAGACCGAGGACCCGGCGTGTGATCTCAAGTGCCTCGCGGTTCAGCTTTTCCGCCTCGGCGTGATGTCCTTCCGAATGCAGCGTGTCACCCAGATTGTCCATCGAAGTCAGTGTGTCCGGGTGCTCCGGTCCGAGGACCCGGCGCCGCACATCGAGCACCTGACGACCTAGCTTCTCGGCCTCTCGGTAGCGACCCTGTTCGACCAAAGTGATGGCCAGGTTGTTAATCGATTTCAGCGTGTCAGGGTGCTCTGGTCCGAGGACCCGTCGCCTGATCTCGAGCGCCTGTGCGTACAATTTTGCCGCATCAGCGCGGTGGCCCTCCTCGTCCAGAGTATTAGCAAGGCTATTCATTGACTGCGCAGTTTTGAGATGTTGAGGACCGAAGACTTTATGGTGAATCTGAAGTGCCCGGCGGAATAATGACTCTGCTTGCGGGTACAGCCCCAGATTGTAATAGACGGTACCCATGACGTCCATCATTTGCGCTTGAAGTGCAGGGTCGTCCGCAAGGCCCGAGCCGATGTCCTTCGATGCTCTGTCCAGGATTTCCCGCGCCGTAACCTTGTTTCCGAGACTCTCGGATGGATTCGAAACCTTAAACATCCGCGTCATGAAGTCCGTAATGCGGTCAGCTCGGTCCCGCTCGCGTGTGGTCCGGCGTAGTTGGATGGCCTCCGTTATTGCAAAGGAAGCGAGCAGCAGTAGAAGCGCCGAGGCCACTGCGACACCGGCACGATGCCGGCGTATGTATTTCCGCGCGCGGTAGCTCACACTAGGAACCCGGGCCGTTACGGGCTCGCTGCGAAGGTATCTCGAGATATCAGCGGCCAGCTCCGACGGTGCGCCATAACGCCGCAAGCGGTCTTTTTCAAGTGTTTTTAGCGTGATCGCATCCAAGTCGCCACGTAATTGCCGGATCAGCGCAGCCGGCTCGGTCCGGCGGTTCTGGGCCGTGGTGGACTGCTCATGCAGCGTGCGTAACTTCGTGCTCGGGCGTGTTACCTCAGCCTGTCGCAGGTGGCGCAGGATCTCATCAAAGGCGAGTTTTCGAAAATCGAACGGAAGCGCGCCCACCAGCAGTTCATACAAGACAATACCCAGCGAGTACACATCTGCGCGTGTGTCGATATCCTCTCCCGCTGAGGAGGCCTGCTCCGGGCTCATATAGTCAGGGGTGCCGAGTATCGTTCCGATGCCGGTAAAGAATGTTTCATGGGTGAGCCGATGCGATATGGCCTTCGCTACACCAAAATCGATAATTTTTGGCACCGGCTTGCCATCTACTTCAGTTACCAGAATGTTCGAAGGCTTGAGATCGCGGTGAATTATCGCCTTCTGATGTGCATGCTGAACACCTTCGCACACATGAATGAAGAGCTGAAGCCGTTCGCGTGTTGTCAGCTTGTGTTCGTCGCAATAGACCGTGATCGGAGTGCCGGTGACGTATTCCATCACGAAGTAGGGTCGGCCTTCCAGCGTCGAACCGGCGTCAAACACCTTGGCGATGGTCGGGTGGTCCATGAGGGCTAACGCCTGCCTCTCGGATTCAAAGCGCGCCACCACCGCCCGGGTATCCATGCCGGCCTTGATCAACTTCACTGCTACACGGCGCCGAACCGGAAAGCTTTGTTCGGCACGCCACACTTCGCCCATGCCACCTTCCCCGATCAAGTCCAGCAGATGATAAGCACCCAGCATCGATCCCGGCCGCTGAACCGGGTCGAGGGTCCTGGTCGAGGCGAGATCCCCCGGCTGTGAAGCATCAATTTCAGAATTATGAAGGTTATCGTCAGGGGATGGCGTATCGGCTGGGGAGTCCGGCATCAGTGAACCTCCGTTCCGACGGAAATACGGTTCCTTGCTTCTACTACGAGTGAGCAACTCAGCTGGACCAGCCGACCCGAAAGCTGGTAAAAGTTCCGCGCTGATTTCCGTATTATTCCAAAGCCAAACGCCGGCTGCAGTCACAGCCCGGATTCCGAAGAAATCCGCTTGCTGTCAGGCGTGCAACTTGCGTCTGGGTGAACCAGACCTGAAGCTAGCAGTTTACGATTCCCGCCGTCTGCGTCCATCCATCGAAGGATCAGCATAATATCGGCCGGCACGGGCGCACGCACAAGGGCCAGAAGCGCAGCCTCATGCGCTTGACCTGTGCGGCATCCAAGTGGACGTATAACGCGCTAGTCGATCACTACCCGTCGTAGTTTCTCTGTCAGCCGCGGGGAGGCGGCTGATATGCGGAAGTGCGACAAAAGCAATCGGAATCGGAGGCGTCCCAAAGCCAAGCTTGGCTTACCTGATTTGGAGCACGCCAGAACGGCTGTCCTGAATAGCCTGAGATCGCCAGAGTCAAAACGTGGTTATCGACATGCGATCGACGAATTCGTCCAGTGGTACTGCTCTGAGCCCCGGCTGTCTCTTAATAAGACCCTTGTGACGCGGTATCGAATCCATCTTGAAGACCGCCATCTTGCACCGGGCACAATCAACGGGCGGTTAGCCGCTGTCCGCCGTCTCGCCTATGAAGCGGCAGATTCTGGTCTACTCAGCCCCGAACTTGCCGCTGGGATTCGACGAGTAAAAGGCCCCAAGAAACTCGGCGTCCGTTTCGGCCATTGGCTTACATGCGACGAAGCCCGCTTACTGTGGCAGTCGCCGGGCCAAGATTCTTTAAAAGGTAAACGTGACCAGGCCATTCTCGCCATCCTGCTCGGTTGCGGGCTTCGCCGGCGCGAACTCGCCCAAGTGAATATCGCTAATCTGCAGCGTTGCGATGATCATTGCGCGGTCGTGGATTTGATCGGAAAGGGCGGTCACATTCGAACCGTGCCCGTACCAGATTGGGTCAAGGGCGCTATCGATCGCTGGCTATCAGCAGCGGACATTTCCGCCGGCCGACTCTTCCGATGTGTCTGCCGGGCCGGCAAGTGCTGGGGTGAGGGCATGACCGAGAAGGTAATTTCACGTTGCGAAGGACTACTCGCGCAAGCTCAAGTTATCTAACGTTACACCGCACGACCTCCGACGATCTTGCGCTAAATTCTGTCATGCCGCTGGAGGTGAGTTGGAACAAATTCAATTCTTGCTCGGGCATGTGTCCGTTCAAACCACCGAAAGATATCTCGGCTGCAAGCAGCGCATACGTGGAGCTGTGAACGATTGGATTGGAATCGAGCCCTGATGCCTTTGATCACAGGGCACGGTATATACAGAGGCCTCGACAAAGGAATCGACGCCGAATCCATAGGCGTCAACTTCGCCGACCCTGGTCGGACAACGGCAATTCCAGACGGGTGAGCAGGTCACGTTGACGGAAAACGCGCGACGATCCCTTCAATTTCCATAGTCTGTAATATGAGCACATGACTTTTCTCCTGTTAGTCGAATGCCGATAAGGCGGACATACCCGTGTGAATCGCACGAGCCCCGATCTCATCTCCGGGATCTATTAACCCCACTCGCTAGAGATCGCCGGGGCACTGAGATGGGGAACGTGTCAAATGTAGCGGTCCCAACCCTCACAGCAACCGACCGATTACCAGCTTCCATGGCCTACTGCCTTCGTGTGAGTTGCTCAATCCGGCGCGCCATCTTTTGCCGGGCTGCATAGAGCCGATCGGGATCCCGTGAGAAAGCGCCGACCGTCGCCACCATACTATGAACGACCTCGTCAGCTAAAGCCACGTCACCGAGCGATTTCAACATCCAGAGATATTCGTAGTCCTCAATACCCTCTTGCAGCAACTCGAAGCGGATGGATGATACGGGCCCGTCCACATCTCTTTGTCCGGTATGGCGGCGGACTTCACTGCCGGGGTACAGAAGCGAGCCTTCACCATTCAGATTTCGGCCGCCGCTACATAGGTATCCGGACAGGTACGTCGTCGGGTTCAGCCACGGATCCACTGTCTGTGACCAGAATTTCAAATCCCAGTAGAGAATGCCCTGCAAACCGTACCTCCACGTGATCCATGGCACCATCACAGGATCTATGGCCGGCGCATCAATGAAATAGTTCGGCTGAGGATAGACCTGATCGCAGGAGATATACCACGTCAGTTCGCCCTTTCTTGAGCGTTCAGCAGCTATGGTCGGTTCGGCGCGGATATCGTTCAGATCGTTGCCGTGGATCGAAAAGTCATTGACATAGCCGCTCAGCGTACCCCAGGCTGGGTTTTCGGGAACCGGCGTTTTGGTCGCGAGGAAGTGAACGCTTGGAGCGGCTTCGTGCACCACTGCCGCCCATTTCCTCGTCTCCTCGAAAGCCTGCGCGGAAGAAGGTTCGTCGATAGGGCTGTTCAGTACGAGCCGGCCGAGCCACCCGTGTTTGCGGTAATAGTTGACGACCTGTTGCACGTAGGACTTGACCATCTGCGGGTCCGCTGCAAGTTCGGGCGGGACAGATTCGAGGATTACGCGCTTGGTTTTCCAGCGATTCATATACAGCTCGTACGCCTCCTCATCGAACTGGAGGGCGACGGAAGATCCCGTTCGCGTAATCCGCGGCTGGAGCGCTTCATTGAACCAGGGCTCCATCCGGTTTGCATACAAAAACGCGTGATACTTGCGCAGTAGCGCCTGCGCCGCCGAGGGACTCACCTTATGAAATCGCGCCAGCTGGTCGGCGCCGACTCCCATATAGGTGATCAAGTGCGTATCCGGCGACAGTGCGAAATCGTAAAGTGTCAGGCGGACGTTCAACTCCGATACTGGGTGACCGTTCTGTGTGACCTGGACCGTTCCCGTGTAGATACCGGTGTGCGCGTCGCTCGGCGTAATGATATCGATCCAGATGGGCCGGTTCTTGACCGTCTGCCGGAATGCCGCCGCCATGCTGAACGGATCCGTGAGCGGAGCCAAGGCATCGGGCCAGAACCCGCCAGCCCCAACAGGGCTCGAGGCGGCCTGACACAGGACGTCGTCTTCGAAGTAAAGCTTGATCTGCGAGGATGGGATGCGACCTGCCGGTGCTACTAAGTCGGATGCGGTGACGAATAGGCCGGAGGCCGGGGGATCAACTCGATTCTTCGGCGGCTCCGTCGAGATCACGACTTGAAAGGGTACGTGTTCATTTTTCGCGCCGGCCAAGGAGATGGTGCGGGAAGCGCCGTCCCATACCGCATTCCGTGACTGTGCCGGGTAGTCCGGCCGTACCTTCTGGATGCTAGGTACCGCCCACACCTCAATATCTGTCCCGAATGCGCACATCGAAACGGCCAACAGTACGAGTGCAACCTTCATCAGCCGCAGGCGGTTGAAATTGAGAGCTGTCGGAGTGAGTTCGTCGAATATCAATTTGACTGGTGTCGCCTCGGGCTATTAAAGCATGCCGGGCCTGCCGTTCGGATGCAGCGGACTTCCTCGCCGCAAATAATGAGGTTCACGACTGCGAACTCTTCGACGGCGAAGCGAATACGTCGCAAACGAACCCGGGGCACCCTATGTCGATCGACAGAATCAACCCACGTTCTTCTCGGACGCCGTTCCGGCCAATGTCACCATAGTCTACGCGGTCAACTGGATTCGCACAAGCGCCACATTTGCTGTTTGTACGATGCAGTCGCGAACACTCAAAGATGAACACAGAGCGCGATTGTGTTCTAAGCCTCGGCCGCCATTACACGCGCGCGTATACGTGAGAACATCCGTGACCCGGAAACGAGATCACAACAACCCCATCAATTACCCCATCAGTTAGCGCTTCACACCGGGGTTCTTGCTCGCTTATGCGCACGAGTGCCGCCCAATTTCAATGAGTTGCGATGAATGATCAGAGCTGCGTCTGGCTACGAACCAGAAGGTCGGCAGTTCGAATCTGTCCGGGCGCACTAATCTGTCCTGGATCACTTAAAGGTAAAGCGTTGGTCCGGAGATGAATCGGCAAAAGCTCAAGTATCTCCCTGCCGCACGATGCCGTAAATATCCGCCCCATATCTCTCGACGATCCGAAGCCCGATGCCTGGAATAGCCAGCAGGTCACGATCGCTTCCTGGTCTTTTGGCGGCTATGGTTTGCAGCACCCGATCGTTGAAGATACAGAACGGGGGCAGAGCACGCCGCTTTGCCTCGGATCGACGCCAGACACGAAGTGCTTCTTCAATCCGCAAAGTGTCTAGGGTTTCGACCTCATCACTCTCCGCAATCGAGTTGGATCCGCTTAGTTGCACGGGAGCCGCCGCCTTGTTCCGTTTGGCCCAGCTATTTGCTGTGCTTTTCTGCGCTCGATTAGAAGAAGCGGGATCGAGATCCTTCATGATGAAATTGATTGGCGTGGTTTCATCGACGCCGTGCCCGGCTCGAGTCAGCTTCGCGCTTCGATATGGGATTTGCTTGCCATCTTTTTCAAGAACAGCATCCGACAGGTAAACCAGCCCTGCTCGAGCCATTGCTCCGAGAACCTCCTCGAAGCAGTTCCGATTCATCCCGCCATTCGGACAGAGTTCGCTGTGCAGTTTGCCGGTCGACTTAGAATTTGCGTTCCGCAACGCGGCTAAGACACGGAAGAGGGTTGCGCACTCGCCGCTCGTGGCTGTTCGGAACCGCTGGGCGACACATCTCGCGGGAGCACAAAATTCGCACATACCGCACGAGGTTTCGGAATCAGCGAGATCGCCGAAATGGCGCAGGAGTGCGGACATTCGGCAGTGAGCGCTTCGAGCGTAGCGGATCATGAGATTGATTTGCGCCCCCTTCTGCTCACCATGCGCGAGGTAGACTTGGCGCCACTGCCGTCCACCCCGCGTGATGTTGTCGTCGTGATCGAACACAGCCCCTGAATGGATCCATAGCTTTTGGAGGGCTTTGTCGAACAACTCGGGGTCGAGTTTTACCTGCCCTTGCAGAGCCTCTTTGTGTACTGGGGTAATCGTGAGCGCGGCATAAATCTCATCTAAGACCGCGATGTCGGGATAATCACGTTTGAAGAAAAAATCGTGCGTATGCCGGTCCGCGTAAGACTGCATGAGGATGGCGCGGCTCGGAGCACCGTCCCGCCCGGCGCGGCCAATCTCCTGGTAATAACCCTCCAGGCTTCCTGGCAATCCTGTATGGATCACCGTGCGCACGTCAGGTTTGTCGATCCCCATCCCAAATGCGACAGTTGCGACCATTACCTCGATCTCGCCGCTAAGAAAATTTTCCTGTACGCGCCTGCGATGGTCAGCATCGAGTCCGGCGTGATATGCGGCAGTAGGATAGTCGTCGGTGATTTCAGCGGTAACGGCTTCGGCTTGCTTTCGAGTGGGCGCGTAGATGATGGCAGGTCTACGGGCACCGTCAAGCAAAATCTCGCGTGCGAGCGCGGCCCGTTCTGACGGAGCGATTTCAACGACTTCGATTGCGATGTTGTCTCTCCGGAATCCCTGGATGAATCGCTCCGGGTGTGCGAGTTTCAGCTGTTTCGCGATATCGTTTTGAACTAACCGCGTAGCCGTCGCGGTAACCGCGATGACAGGTGCCGGTCGCAGTGTGGGCAGGTATTGGCCCAGCATGCGATAGTCGGGACGGAAATCATGGCCCCACTGGGAAATGCAGTGCGCCTCGTCAATTGCGACGAGAGAAGGTTTCCGCTTGGCAAGCATCTCGGGAAAACTACTTACCCGCAGCCGCTCGGGTGCGATGAAGAGAAATTGTAACCTGCCCGCCAAGTAATCTATGCAGACCTGGCGTGACGCGGCACGATCCCGGCCGGAATGGATACTGTCCACGGCGAAACCTTGTCGCCGGAGTTTTGCCACCTGGTCTTCCATAAGCGCGATCAGCGGAGCGATCACGAGTGTTGTCCCGCCGCGAGCAATCCCGGGCAACTGATAACACAGCGATTTCCCCGATCCAGTGGGCATCACGAGCAGAACGTCCTTCCCGTCAATCGCCGCGCGGCAGACTGCTTCCTGGGTAGGGCGAAACGAGTTGAATCCGAATGCGCTGTAGAGCAGTTGCTTCAGCCCGTTATCGTTTGCTGACAAGTATCGACTCGCTTGGCTCGGCAGGATGGGCGACGGATCCAGAGCGTCACGCTGTCCTGTGTCATGCCTGATGTGGATGCGCGGCACATTTAGTCTCAAATCCGTTATTTGATCTTAGGTTGCCGCGAGCCCGGCGCTTACGTCCTGATTCGTGCCATCAGGTAGAGTCCTGCGAGTGAAAAGACAACATCAGGTGACCAAGCTGCCATAGCAGCGGGTAACTGATTTAGGTCGCCAATCTGCTCGAATAGGGTTCCAACCGTCCAGTACGCAATGGCAATCCCGAAGCTGATGCCGACGCCCGTCATAGCACCGCGGTTTCCGGCCACAAACGCGAACGGAATGCTAAGAATCGCCATAATCAATGCAAACAAGGGAACCGAAAACTTTTTGTAGTATTGCACCTGCAATTGCGTCGTATCGAGACCGCTTGCTTTCACCTCCCGAATGTATTTGCCGAGTTCCTGGAAATTCATCTCCTTGTATTCCTTCTCTTCCTTTACGAACCACGAGGGGGGGTCCTTCAAGGCGTGAAACGACGCCGACCCACCGTAGAACTGATGGTAATCATCGACGTTGTTCCGTACGGTCTGGCTAATACCGTTTTGAAATACCCACGTCTTTAAGGTCGGTTCCCAGCGAGCGCGATCGGCTGAAATCTGGTGAACAATGTGAAACGTAGCCGGGTCAAGCTCATATACGTTTACTTTCGACATAATGGCTTCGTACGGATCGAGATAGCGGTAGTTGTAAATGCGCGAACCCTGGCCGTAGACCCACTGACGATCGGGCCGCAGATACGTCTGAACCGGCTTCTTTTTGATGACGCTTCGCAGCATCTCTTGACGGCGGTTCGCCTCGGGAATGTAGTAATGATCGAACCCGAAGAGGAGAACGCTGATAATAAGGCTTACAAACAGAACAGGTATAGCCAGCCTGTGCACGCTAACGCCGCCGGCTTTGAAAGCCGTGACCTCGTTGTATTTAGTAAGTATTCCGAAGCAGATCAGCGACGCCACGAGCGTGCCGATTGGTGTTAGATCGTAGATCAACTTGGGCGCGAGGTGTACTAGATAATCGAGCATTGTCGACATTGCGATATCGTTCTTGATCATGTCGCCTAGAAGCTCGAAAAATGTAAAAACCTCGATAAGCGCCACGAGCGCTACCAGCAGGATGGCGAAGTAGAAAAGAAAGCCGTTCAGCACGTAGGCATCGATCAACATGGGCCGCAATCCGAAACGGCGAATCGCGCCAAAGCGGACTCGCCGGCGGCCCATAGGCCGAACGGATTTCAAGTCTCTCACGATCCGCTGGAACAGGCTTCGCAGCCAGCCGATGATATCTCGATCCTCCGGGTTCTCTAGTCGGGCAAGCAGCATGCTGCCAACGATGGCAAACACCACATTCGGAGTCCAGACTGCGATCGGAACTGGCAGGCTCCCTTTTTTGGCCAATCCGATCAGACTGATGAAGCCCATGTAATAGAGGAATGCGAGCAGGACCGTGAACACGAACGCAGCAGACTTTCCGCCCTTGCGTGAAGAAACGCCAAGCGGAATGCCAACCAAGCCCAGCAGAACGCAGGCAAATGGAAGCGCGAACCGTTGGTGCAGCTCGATCGCGGCATCGGCATAGTCCTGCGGCGAGAGATCATGACGATGATAAACACGCCTGTAGAGCGGACCTGTATCCATCTCTTGCACTGTCTTATTGACCTGCAGGTCGGCAGGTTTTTGTGCCTGAAGTGCCTCAATCTGGATGGGCGCTGCACTGGTAATGACCTTTCCTTCTTTGTCACGCTCACTGGTGCGCACACCGCGCATGTCCAGAATGATTCTGTTGTGAGCCGCGTCAGGATGCGGAATGGCTTGCTCGGCAACGATGATACGAGGACCTTCACCCCGGTTCTTACCCTGTTCCTGCAGTTCGTTTTGGGGCGTTACGTCGGCCATAAACACGTGGTGCCACACCACCTGTTTACCGGCAGTGAGTACATCACCCACGTACAGCACTGTGTTTGGAAACTGTTCATTGAAGATGCGCGCTTCAATATCGCCGGTGAGCTGTGATGCTGCCAGATTTCGTGCAATGTTCGACTCAAGGTGCAGGGATAACGGCGTGAGCCAGAGCGAAGCCATGGCTGTTGTAACCAGAGCCAGAAAGGCAAACAGAAGAACCGGCCGAGCCACGGTGACGCTCGAAATACCGGCGGCGCGCATGGCTGTAATCTCGCTATCGGAGGACATCCGGCTCAGGGTGATGAGGGTGCCGACCAACACGCCCAACGGGAGTGCGAAGGGGATAGTCGCCGGCAACGCGTATAGCAGGAGCTTGGCGACGGTGGCCGGAGGAGCCGAGGTTCGCACAAGGAGCACAGAAAGGCGCTCGATGGTCCGCAGGAATAGGACAAACGTAAAAAGAAGCGTCCCGAGACTCGCGCTCGTTAGAACTTCGAGGAAAATGGCCCTGCTGAGAATGCGCATGGACTACTCACCAGTATGTCGCTCGTCTAATTCGCGGGCGGATTGCTACAGGGAAGGAGCTTGTCAAAAAGGCAAAGGTTTTCTGCCTTCCAACGCATGGCGGCATAGATGCGGACGCGGCCGCTGGGATGGTCGAAAAAGATAAACTCCTCGAGAGGGGTCGGATCGAGCTTGCGGTACTCGCCCAAGAGCAAGTCCGCTTCCGCCTCGCCGTCGGGCTGGCGAGAAGCGTTTAAACCGAAGATATCGGCTTCGTATTCTTGAGTCCGCGTATAAGTGTTGCCGATTGGCGTAAACAGAAAGCTCAAGGTCGACAGAATCAGTACCATAAGCGGCAGAGCAGCGACATCACCGACGTCGTGAACCTGCCACCGTGCACCCCAGCGAGAGAGCGCCCACACCATTCCCCAGCGCAAGATCGCGAACATTAGCGCGACAACAATGGCCGCCCAAATCACTGAGTTGTAAATATGGTGCAGCACATAGTGCCCCATCTCATGACCCATGACGGCGAGGATCGCTTGGCGTGAGCAGCGGTCCAGTAAGTTGTCGTTCAGCGTGATGCGCTCCGTTGCCAGGATGCCGCTTACGTTAGCGCTCACACGCTTGCTTTGGCGAGATCCGTTGACCTCATAGACGTCTTTTGTGGAAATACCGTTCGCGCGGGCGAGGCTTAGGATCTGGCTCTTGATAACTGCGTTTTGCAGCGGCTTGTAGGTGTTAAACAGAGGCCCAATATAGACCGGGCCGATCAGCATTCCGATTATCAAAAATAAAATTGCAATGCCAGTTCCCCAAAGGTGCCAGGTTTGTGGAAGGCGGCGCATAATGCCGGCAAGGATGACGAACGCGATTCCTCCCAGTACGACAATGATGAGCATGGCAATAAACTGATCGCGAAACCACGAAAGAAAGTTCTGGTTCGATAAGCCATACCTGTGCTCGCGGAGGAAGTCTTCATAAAACGTGAGGGGGAACGTGAGGGCGGCAGTGATAACCACGAATCCAATCCAGTACAAGAAGGATTGAAGCCAGCGGAAGCGTGTGAGCCGTTCAGCTAAGTTGCGCAGGCGGGCTGAAAGTTTCGTCTCGAGGAGGAGCAGCATAACAGTTGCTCCATATAGGAAATCCCAAAGAATAAGCCAGTAACCGCCTTCGAAGTACGCATTTGACTTTGCGCGAGCCGCCGAAGGAACAGTGTCCAGCCATGCATTCGTCGCCGCGTAGGCATCAAAGTGCGTGGAAGGTTGGGCGAGTAAAGGCACTGTCGGGGCCGGAGGTGATGCGGCGAACGCGGTCAATGCAAGCAAGAGCAGCATAAGGTGCAGAGCTCGCATGAGAATTGACGATTATTGCACCTCGGCACGGGCCTCGATTGAGGGTTCCCGCGTTATCATAGAAGGCGTCGTGAGTAAGCCGGGACACTGATGGGACCGCTTGGCGTACAGGAGATGCTTGGGATCTTCATAATCGCCCTACTCTTGTTTGGTCCGAAGAAATTACCCGAGCTAGGACGAATGCTCGGAAAAGCGGTAAGCGAATTTCGAAGAGCTAAAAACGAACTCAAGTCGACTTTTGAATCTCATTTAAGTGAATTGGAGAAAGAGGTTCAAGCGGAAAAATACTCTGGGTCAAACACTGACTATTCATCCGTTCATTACCCGTATCAGCGTGACGAGCAAGGGCAGGAATCATGCGACAACTCTTCCGCTGTATCCGCCGGTACAGATGAGTCTAGTGAGATCGCCACATCGCATCCGTCTACTGCCAGCTCCACCGAAACACAGGACGCCGAGACCAATCGGGGTGCTTTCTCCCATGACTCGCCAGTTCCAGGAACCGTGCCACGTTCCAACGGTTTTCAGCCGGCCGGGTCCGATTCGCTTGCCACGGAAGAGAAGAATTCCGCGTAATAGCTGAGGGTTGATGGCGGACGATTTTGAGGAGCATAAGTCTCCAGACGGCGAACTTGCGCTCCCGAAGGTGAAACAGCCAGAGTCTGTAGAGGGAATTTCTAATTCCGACGATCCGGTTTTGCAGGAACCTGGTAGCGACCCGCAACCGAGCACGCCCGAGTACAGCAGTTCCTCCGATCCATACGGCGTCGACTCCGAGCTATCGCTAAGTCCAGCTCTCGAAGCGACAGCTGCAACGGAGCCGCTGGCTGCTGACACAGTTTCAAGTGCGCCAGCGCAGGTTCCTGCACGAATTCCCCCACCGGCCTCTCCGCCTCCACCTCCTGACGACGATGAGGGTGAGGGGGATGAAGAGGAAAGGGGCATGCTTCGCATGTCCTTTATGGAGCACCTCGAAGAGCTGCGGTCGCGTGTTCTGCGAGCGTTGGTTGGCGTGATTGTCGCGTTTCTGGTCAGCTTGTCGTTCGCTAGTCCACTCTGGAGACTTGTTGCCAATCCTGCCGTAAACGCTCTGAAGCACTTAGGGGTAAACCCGCCAAGGCTAACCGTGATCACACCAATGGAGGGCTTCAACATCATTTATTTGAAGCTCCCGTTGCTTGTGTCAATCTTCCTCGGCTCGCCGTGGATCTTGTATCAAGTATGGGCGTTCATCTCGCCCGGTCTCTACAAGCGGGAAAAAAAGTGGGCGGTCCCGTTCATTTTGTGTACGGCGGGGCTTTTTATTGCCGGTGGCCTCTTCGCATACTTCGTCGCTTTCCGATTTGGCCTTGAATTTTTGCTGGGCATTGGCCTCGACGCAAATGTCACGCCAATGGTCTCGATCAACAACTACTTCGATCTGTTTGTAAACGTGACGCTCGGAGTTGGACTCGTGTTCGAGATGCCGGTCCTCATTTTCTTCCTGACGCTGCTGCGTATCGCCTCTCCGCGATTTCTTCTCAGGCATAGCCGTTACGCCATTCTTGCCATCACCATCATCGCGGCCATAGTCACACCGACTCCCGATGTCTTCAACATGATGATCTTTGCCGTGCCGATGGTCATGCTGTTTTTCGTGGGTGTCTTCGCGAGCCACTTACTTGTGCTCAAACGAGAGGGCAAGAAATTCCCATGGGGCACAGTGTTGCTGGTTGTTTTAGGAATCGCCGTATTGGTTGGCAATGCAGTAGCTCTGCTTCTGTATCGTTACCACTATCACGTGATATACAAATGGCCGTACTTAGTGAAGTAGCCGGGGTGAAGTAGCCGACGCGACGCGCTGGCTAGCTACGGTCTCGCTTCGAATACGAGGTTAAACGGAGTTTCCGATGCGCGCTGAAAGCGTGTGAATCCGCCTGCTGTGACGACCTCGCGGATCCTGGCTTCACCGGCCTGCGCGCCGAGTCCTAGACCGACCTCTTGCGAGAGGGAGGCAGGAACACAGATCATCGCCGAGGCCGAGTAGTAAATGCGCCCGATGGGGTTTAAGTTAGCTGCGACGTTGTCATTGGCAAAGGGCTCGACAATCATCCACGTTCCATCTGGGGCTAGTGCGCCTCGTACGTGGCGAACGGCGCCCACGGGATCGCCCATGTCGTGGAGGCAATCGAAGAAGGCCACAAAGTCGTAGTCTGAGCCGGGAAACTCCTTGGCCGGTGCGACCTCAAACGTAACCCGGCTGGCAATACCCGCAGCCTCAGCTTGCTGCCGAGCCCGTTCAACGGATGCTGGATGATAATCGAAGCCGTAAAAGCGCGAAGCGGGGTACGCTTTTGCCATCAGGAGCGTGGAAGCGCCGTGCCCGCAGCCCACGTCGGCCACTCGGGCTCCGCGTCGCAACTTGTCTTCAACGCCATCGAGGGCTGGGATCCAACTTGTCGTCAAGTTCGCGACATAGTTCGGCCTGAAGAACCGCTCACAACCTTCAAAAAGGCCTTTTTCGTGTTCGTGCCAGCCAAAACCCTTTCCAGTTCGGAAGGTTTCGGTCAATTTCTCTTCGTCCTTCATGCACGAAGCCAGCATGTGATAGAAGCCGGGCAAATGCACCGGCGTGTCGTCCAGTGCAAAGGCAAATGCCTGCTCGGGCGTCATCGAATAGGTTCCTGTTTCCGCGTGGTACTCGACATACTTACCTGCCGCATTCGCGTTAAGCCACTCGCGGACGTATCGCTCCGCTGTCCCCGTCCGGGCGGCCAACTCGGCTGGTGTCAGCGGCTTTCCATCGCCCATCGCGCGATAGAGTCCTAGCCTGTCTCCGATAACGATGAGCGCGGCATGTAACGCGGCACCCATATCCTGAACCGCTTGACCAAGGAGCGCATTCAGCTTCTCCTGATCGACCGGTCTCGATTGTGCTTGAGTACTCATAGCCTCTCCTGGATCAGGGACTTAGTATACTGCGGTTGGAAAGACTCGCGGGGCTTCAATCCAATGGTTGAAGTTCTAGGAGTTCTATCCGCTAAGAACAAAAAGAAACCACCGATAGTAAGCAGGTTTACGTTTGCGCTCTGGTGCGCTTACATGGCAAGCGGCATCCGCAGCGCCCGTGGAAAAAGGAGCATTTATGTCTAAGCAAGAAGAAGCCGGTCTGATCCTGAAGCTTTATGAACTCCGTCGCGAAGAAACAATGCGCCAAGCGCGCGATTGGTATTTTCGGGAATTTAACCCGGAATCACTGGCTGACTTCAACAATGCGATGTTCAGCGAACGCAGCGGACATTTGCGCATGGTCGTGACTTATTGGGACATGGCCGCAGCGCTCGTCAACAGCGGAGCCATCAGTATGGAACTGTTCAATGACACTAATGGCGAGCACATCGGCGTCTTCTGCAAACTGGAGCCGGTGCTAGGCGACATCCGTGCTGCCTATGGACCCCAGTTTGCGGCGAACCTTGAAAAATTGATTGATGAAACACCGGACGGTCGCCAGCGGGCTGCAACCGCTCGTGAGCGCATGAAAGGGATCCGCGCCGAGATTGCAGGAAGGCAGGCGAAGACTGCGCAGCAGAGTTAGCGCTCATTACGCGTCAGTCGGCAGAATTCGTCAAATTGTGGTGCGCAGATTCGTGGCGTAGCGAGCATGATCACGAATGGCCGGGGCATCGTCCGCTGTTGTGAGTAGATATTGATCGCCTTGGCCGGGGAGCCCCAACATCCAGACGAGATCTCCGGCTGCATCTTCCTGCTCGATCGTTTGCAGCCAAGCTTCGTAGATGTCGTTCCGCTCTGGTGACCCGGGCAGGCCGTATTCCTCGAGGATGACTGGTTTCGATGCACGGCGAGCCGCTTCGATGTGGTTTTGAATCCACATCCGGCCAAACGTTTGCGGGTCTTGGTTCTTTGCCCATTGGTCAGGATACATGTGGAAGGTTCCGAAGTCGATGTTGGGGATCCCAAGTATGTCTTCCGTGCTGACTCCGCAGGATCCGTTGAATAGCCAGTTATTGCCGGCCCGTTCGTGATTGAAGAATCCCTCATCTCCGGCAGCGATGAGTTGACGCGGAGCTATTGATCGGATGAAGCCGCTCATGTCGCTCAACCACTGGGTAAGCAATGCTGTACCTGACGGATCAGATGGACAGCGGGGCTCGTTAGCGATTTCCCACGCGAGAATAGTCGGATCATCGGCGTAGGACAAATTCGTGAGCCCGTTTTGACGCGTTACAATTCCTTGCACCCAATTCTGAAACATGGTTTTTGCAGCAACATCGCGATAGAAGTCATTCAAGTTTGTGAACCCAAGCCAGTGCTGGTATTGCGGAATGCCGCCGTAGTCCGGGTTGTGATTAGTCAACGTTAAGATGAGCCGAATACCGCGATCACCGGCAAGCTTGATTGCACGGTCGAGATGTTCGAGGCCGAAGCCGCCCTCTCGGAGCTTAGGCATACTGGCGCCAGGATCGAGAAACTGAAAACAAACATGCGTGTCAGCTGGGATGGAAGGATTCGGCGGCAGATTGATGAAGTCGTTGAATGCCCAAATTCTAAGCACGTTGAAACCGAAATCGCTCGCGGCATCGAGTAGACGGGTTTGATCGGGTTCCGGGCTGAAGGCAAAGTAGTAAATATTTGCGCCGGCGATTCGAAATATGTCATTGCCTAGAACGAGGCGATCGGACTGCCTTTGGACGAAACTGGCGTTTAAGGGCATGGTGAGCGATTCGTACTAGCGAAACTCCATGCCTCTCAACACGCCATCTGCGGTTCCGCCCTGAGCTTCAGAGGCCGCATATTCCACGATCACCGTGCTTGCAGATTGCGGGCCGCAAATGAACTCTGAGGGCGCGTTGCGCATTAGCACGTGCGACGCATCTGGGATCGTAAGCGTGAGGGGACCTTCCGCCGTATCGATGCCAATGCCTGTAGCTCGGCCGCCGGCGCAATGAAGTTCTCGCAGCTTTGCTGCTACACGAAGAATTTTGTCGCTGGGTTCGATGAACGGATTCCAATCGGTCGTGTTGTGCGGCACGCGGGTGGTTATTATTTGTGCGTGTCCGTTCGCATCGCGGGTGAACTGAACCGCGAGATCGGTTTGAGCGACGTAGACAAGCTGGGCGGCATTCGCGCGCTCGGTGGAAGTCGAGGCGTGCTCCATCGCTCTTTGTGCGGCTTTTTTCGACTCCTCGCGTTTCCCCATTTCGCCTAAAGCGTAAGCCATGGCGCTCCAGTAAGCGTACGCCCGGGCTGCGCCCACATTCCGCATTGCGCGGAGGTGGGCCACTGCGATTTCGTAATGACCTGCATTGCTTTCGAGCAACGCTAGGCTGTATCGCGGGTCATCAAACTCAGGCCTTAGCGCTACGGCTCTTTCCAATGCGGGGCGGACTTCGTCGGCAGAAAGGCCGGCGTCCTGCGCGAGCATAGCGTAGCGGTAACACAAGGTAGCGTCATGGATGCCCTCGTCAATCGCCTGCTTCCAGTCTTTGCGTGCGCTGTCACGGTCGCCTTTGCGAAGGGCTATCGTGCCGAGCGCCGCAGAGATGTCTGGATTCGGTTGTGATTCGCCAGCGAGGTCGCGATACATTGCTTGCGCACGGTCCAATTCGCCGATCGCCAAAAGCAGTTCCGCGATGAGCGATCGCGAGGCGAATACCGGTACGGTGGAGACCTCAACCGCCCTGGTCATCGTGCAATCGCCGGGGGTGGAGATGCGTGTCATTCTGTGCCGAGTGTCTGTCCAAGCGTGTAAGTCTCGTTCGATGGCCTCCAAAGGTTTCGCATAGACATTTGCCACAGCCTTCGGGCTTGGAACTCCGGAGGTGAGTGCCGCAAGTAGCGCTTGGAAGTGCGGCCCATACTCAGGTGAGAGCACGAGCATTTCCGTCAGCTTCCAGCTCTGCGCATAGAACAGCGCTGCCGTATCGCGATTCTCTCTGACAGGAGATTCAGCCGGCAACGTTAGAAGTTGAGACAGCGGCATCCACGAGTTACGTCGCAGAAATTGAGAGCGCGCCGGCAGATCGCCTCCTAGATCCCAGCCCCGATCGCTGATGCGAAGCGTGGAAAAGAACTCTGCCAATCCTTCGCTGAGCCAAAGCGGAAGTCGAAGCCCGCTCGCGCGCAAAATCAAGTGCGCGTATTCATGCGCGCCTGTGGCGAACTCACCCGCATAGAGTGTCGGCATCACGATGTAGTCTCGTGATTCAGTACCCACGTAATAAGCGTCGGACGAGGGCCGCAGCCGATACGGTTCGTATTCCTTTGTCGAACGAAACGCAATTACTCGTACCGGCAGGCGATTGTCGAGCTTCAGGCCGGTTTGCTGTTGAAAAAACGCGTGCAGTTGTTCGAACCAGAGAAGTGCTGAACGCGCACTAGCATCTCCGGCCTGTGAATAGACTTCAAAGTGCTCGCTTCGAGCGAGGCTCCAGGAAGAGACCAGATGCGCACGGAGCGAGAGGCAAAGCATGCCTAGAGCGGCGAGTGGGTATAAACCACAGGACATCTTCACGGCAAAATGATAACGCCCGGAAAATGAGCGAGACAGTTTTACGCGGAGCCACGAGCGAGGACCAGTAGAGTCATATCATCCGCTCTCTGTGTGCCGCGGCAGAACGTGGTGAGATCTTCCCTGCATACCGCGACGAGCGCGGAGGGACTCATTGCACAGTTATTGCTAACCAACTGCTTCAGCCGGTCGGCCCCGTACTGCGTTCCCGCAACATCGGTCGCTTCCGAAACTCCGTCGGAATAAATGACCATACTTTGACAGGACTCGAGCCAGAATTCAGTAGCCGAGAACTCCTCGCCGCAGAACATTCCGACAGGAAGGCCTGATGCCTCTACTGAGATCACATTGTCGTGTCGCACGAGGAGGGGAGGCGGATGACCGGCGTTGCAGATCTCAACCCTTCCGTTCGATTCGGCGCGTCCGCAGACAAGGGTTGCGTACTGAGTTGGTAGAGTGCTTTCGCAGAACACGCGGCTGGCATGCCCGAGCATGGCTTTGAGGGGCACTCCGACCGCGATCAGCGTACGAAACATCGCATGTAAATGAGCCATGAGCATGGAGGCTGCAACGCCCTTCCCAGATACGTCGCCGACCATGAAATAGAAACCGGTATCTCCCGCCTCGACGATGTCGCAGTAATCGCCACTGACCAGGCCGACAGGCTCGTAATGATACGAGATGTGCCACCCACAGCACATCAGGTCCTGCGGCGGCAAAAGAGCCTTCTGCACTTCAGCCGCAAGCTCCAGGTCCTGCTCCAGGGCATCTCTTTCGTGTCTGTTTAGATGATCCAAACAGAATTTGACCAGTGGGTTTGCAATCAGCCGGTCCGTTTCTACCGGCTCCTGGCAATATTCACAAATCCCGTAGGATCCAGTTTCCATCCGCCCCAAAGCGGCATCGACCTCTTCTATAAGCGAATGAAGCCCGGCCGCGTGATCCGAATCCATCACGGCGTGTTCGAGCTTATGCCGCCGATCCAATAATTGCTGGCGCATGAAACCGTCGATCACTTCTGGCATTAGAACCTCCTCTGGACTGCGAGAAGAAGACTATCAATTTCGATGCTAAAACAACCCCAGAAGTTGGCGAAATTATGAACTCGTTGTCATGCCGGTGGGTTTCGCCTAAAAGGTCCAGCATTGAGACAAAGCTAGTATGGAAACGTCTACGGAGATGCATGATGTTCCTTCAAATAAAACCCGATTCACAGCCCGAAGTTGATTTGAGCGTCGTTTACGACGCGGTGGTCGTTGGAACAGGTGCGGCCGGGGGCATGGCAGCGCATGTCCTCACGTCGCAGGGAATGAAAGTTTTGTTGCTCGAGGCGGGCAAGAAGATCAACACCAGCGAAATACTGCACTCGATGGAATGGCCCTATGATCATCCCCGTCGAGGAAAAATGCCGCCCGACTATCACGCGCTGACGCTAAACGAGTACAACATTCGTCAGCCACCTTACGCCCAGAATTCGCCGTATACGAAGGTGACGTCCTACGTCCAGGGCTGGGGTGGGTCGGACTACAGCAAGAGTATCGTGGTCGACGAGAAGCAGCATCCGTATACGGGAACCGAATACGCCTGGGTGCGGGCACGCTGCGTAGGTGGAAAAACGAATATCTGGGGACGGCTTGCGCTGCGGCTCTCCGACTATGACTTCAAAGCTGCGAGCCGGGATGGCTTTGGACAGGATTGGCCGATTTCGTATGCGGACATCGCGCCCTATTACGACAAGGTCGATCTGTATTTGGGCGTATCCGGGCACCCCGAAAACTATCCGGCAATACCCGACGGGCGATTTCAGAGGCCCATTAAGCTGAGTGCCTCGGAAATGCATCTCCGTGAAACCCTCAAGGGCATGGGCCGCCTCCTGACTCCGTATCGAGCCGGAGTGACCACAGATGGGCTGAAGCACAACAAATATCGAAGTCGATGCTGGGGACGCGGTGCATGCAACCGCCACGTCGGCGGCTGTGATATTCATGCAGCTTTCGACTCACCAACAGGTCTGATTCGTCCCGCTCAAGATACCGGGAACTTAACGCTCAGACCCAACTCCACCGTCTACGAAGTCACAGTGGATAAGAATACCGGCAAAGCCAGCGGCGTATCGTTCGTTGACACCGAGAGCCGAAAGAGCTATCAAGCCAAAGCGAAAATTGTGATTCTGGGCGCCTCCACGCTCGAAACCGCCAGATTGATGTTGAATTCCAAATCGAGTCTTTACCCGAAGGGTATCGCCAACTCGAGCGGACATGTTGGGCACAACTTCTGTGAACACGTCATGGGCCCTGGCGTGACCGGTTACTGGAAAGATCTTGTTGGCAAGCCCCGGACGCTGGATGATGGGCGGCCGGGCGGATTCTATATTCCACGGTTCCGCAATATGGACGGACCCAAATCTAATTTCATCCGGGGATATGGATTCGAGGGTGGAAGCGGCACGGGCATGATTCCGGGAACGGCTTTCACGGCGCCAGGCTTCGGCGAGGAATACAAGAAGAATGTTCGCGATTATGCAGGCGCAATGATCGAAATGGGCGGCTTTGGGGAAGTGTTGGCCCGTTACGAGAACTATGTCGAGCTTGATCCCAACCTGAAAGACGGCTGGGGCGTGCCGGTCCTCAGATTTCACTACAAGTTCGGGGACAACGAAAAGAAGATGGTTGCCGATATGGCAGCGTCCGCCCGCGAAATGTTCGAGGCAGCAGGATTCGTGATTACTTCCATAACCGACAGGGCGTTGACGGAGGGTTGGTCCATTCACGAGCTCGGAACTTCGCGCATGGGCAACGATCCGAAGACGTCAGTCGTGAATCAATATCAACAGTGTCATGACGTGAAAAACCTGCTGGTGGTTGACGGCAGCACGCACGTGTGCGCCTCGGCGCAGAACCCAACGTGGACCATCATGGCTCTTTGCTGGCGATCGTGCGACCACCTGGCCGATCAGATGAAGAAAGGAGAGGTGTAGACCTTGGCTCAACTGAATCGGCGTGAACTGGTCGAATTTCTAGCAGGCGCTGCGATGGCACTGCAGTTGCCTGCCGCAGAGCCGGGTGCTCCGCTGTTTTTCACGAAGGACGAATTTGCGCTCTTGGATTGCCTGATGGATCTGATCATTCCCACAGATGAGCACTCACCAGGAGCGCATGCAGCCGGAGTGGCGGCCTATATCGATCGCACCACAGCAGAGGCGTTTCTGGCAAAGGATAAGCAGTCCTGGCGTGATGGTCTGAAACTGGTAAATAATTTGTCACAACAAATGCACGGTGCACCTTTCTTAGAAACGCGCAAAGAGCAGCAGGTTGCACTGCTATCAAAGCTGGCGCAAAACGAAGAGAAGGACAAGAACCCTAGACACGGTGACAAGGAAGACGAGCACAAGATGCCCGAACAAAAATTCTGGGGGCAGCTCAAACAGACCACTGCGTCTGCGTACTACTCGTCGAGTATTGGAATTCACCAGGATATGAATTACAAAGGAAATGTTTATCTGCGCGAATTTGTGGGGTATGATGCGACCTAATGTGCGGGCGGAAATGGAGGCGGACCGGTAACATTCTTCAGTTTTTCAAGGATGGCTCTCGCTTCGTCTTTCTTGCCCTCGGCGGTCAGTGTTTGGCCGAGAAGATAGGTCGCTGATTGGTTTTTCGGATCAATGATGAGAGCGCGTCGAAGAATGCCTTCCGCGTTTGCTAACTTTTCTTGTTTGTAATAGCACTTGCCCAGTAAGATGAAGGGGCCGCTGTAATCGGGGTTGAGCCAGACGGCTCGCTGGAGATGGGGGATTGCGAGATCCCAATGCTGTTGGCGCGTGTAGGCATCGCCCAGCCGATACCATGCCATAGAGAAGTTCGGATTGATGGCTAGCTCTTTCTGGAGCTCCGCAATCGCGTCATCCAGACGCCCACGGAATATGGCCACTTCACCAAGCAAAAAATGAGCTTCGGGTAGCTTGGGGTCGAGCGCCAGGGCTTTCGTGACTTCAACGATGGCTTGGTCCGCATACTCTTTTTTGAGCATCATCTGTCCGGCAAGCAGATGGCCAGCCGCAGACTCGGGTGTTAGCCCGAACAGGCGAGCAAAAGCCGCTTCGGACTGAGCTTGCTGTGCTGTTTGAAGATAGGCGTAGCCGAGCATGTAATTGGCTTCGTTCAACGCAGGCAATTTCTCGAGCCAGGGGATGGCTTTCGGAGCTTGCGACAGCATGAAGTAGCCTTGGCCGATGAAAAGCACGGATTCATTGTATTCGGCGGTTCCGGGAGTTTCGGTCTTTACTACCCCCTCGAGAGCTGCAATAGCTTCGAAATATTTGTGTTGCTTGTAGAGATCTACCGCGCGCTGATGAGCTTCGCTCGGGGCGGATGCCGAGACGAGAAGTGCGACGACAACGTGCAACATGACTCAGTTTGGTTTGCCAGGGTCGTGCTTGGCCGCGAGACTTGCCCGGGCTCGGGCCAAATTGGCGCGAGCAGTCTCATGGTTTGGATTGATCCTCAACGCCTGTTCAAAGGCCTGGGTAGCGCCGGTCAGATCACCTTCCATTGCGAGTAGAGTGCCGAGATCAGTTTGAGTATCTGCATCGTTTGGCTTCAATCGGACTGCTTCCCGGAAATGCGGAAGTGCTTCATCATATCGATGTTGAACAAAAAGAATCGTGCCTAAACCGGCCTGCGCGTCAGGATCGTCTGGCTTCTCCTTCAGAAAGGCGCTATATTCGTTGGCCGAAGAATCCAAATCGTTCTTGGCGGCGAGAACACGGGCTAAATTATACCGGGCGTTCAGATATTTGGGATCTATGCGGAGAGCCTCCCGAAACTGAGCAATAGCCTCATCTAAACGGTCCTCGGCCATCAACGCCGCACCTAGGCTGTTGGGGGCAGTCGTGTTTTTGGGTTCGACCTGCAGGGCCTGCTGGTAATAAACGATAGCTTCGGGCATGTTGCCGCGAAATTGACACAGCGCGCCCAAATTATAGTGGGCAAGAAAATCGGCGGGATATTTCTCCAGGCGCCGTCGCATGGAAGCCTCCTGCAGCGCGAGCCGAGGATCTTCTTGCGATTGTTTCTTCGGCAATACCTGAAGCCACACATGACCCATCTCATCGATACTGCGATCACCGCCGCGGACTCGTATGGGTGGGTTGCTCGGATTGCGTGGATTGGCGGAAGAATTATCGTAAGTGATGCGCATTCCGACCGTTGTGCCTGCCGGTAGCGCAACTGGCTGGCGGTAGGTGTACACAGCCTGCCAATTGATATCCCAGTCATTGATCTTAATCAGCCAACGTCGCGTACCGTCCGGAAATATAGCCCAAGGTTCGACCTGCTTCCCGACGTAATGCGCATGCGGATAGATGGCGAGCACATCGACACCCACAGGCAGCTTCAAGTGATCTGTCACTGTAAACTGCCGATCGCCCGGCGGAATGTCCAGCGCTCCGTCGTTTTCCAATTGCAGGAGCATCGGAAAGAGCGCCGGAGGCTGGGAGGAAAAATAGAACCCAATCGTGGGCTCCAGGATCTCCTGCTTTCCGGTAGGCTGCAGATGCAAGTTTAGGATTAAATCCGTTCCTGGATCGAGACGCCAACTCATTCCTTCCGGCTCGGGCTCGAGCACCGAGCCAGGCTTCCAGAACAGGAAATGGGAATTGGGGTCGAACGCAGCCGGGCTGCCCTCAGTGGCAATGTCCATACCCGGGAAACCTGGCCGGCCATCTTCGCCGTCCCGTTGCCGTAACGCCCCGGTGCGGTCGATCACGATATTGGCGTGGTGCACCACTCTGGCATTGCCTGGCCGTAACTCGACGGCACGAACGTACCTGGTCTCTTTAATGTCCACAGGAACCACAAAGTTCCTGAAGATGTCGGTGCCGCCAGCTGCCGTGGTGTAGGGTCGGGGCATCTTCACAACCAGGTCGGGCGGCCCTATTTGCCAACCTTCCGTGAAATGCGGAGCCGGCGGCAAATCGGCGGGATCGCCCTCAAGTGCTCCCCGCTTTACCCAGTTGGCGATCAAGCGCAACTGTGGATCAGTGAGGCGGCGCTCTCCGGCGAACTCTCCATAACCGGGTTCGGGCGGCCAGGGCGGCATGTATCGTCGCTGAGTCACGGCCACTACTTGAGCGGCGTGTTTGCGCACGTCCTGATACGTGAGCAGCGGAAACGGCGCGCTTCCTCCAGCATGATGGCACGGAGCGCAGGATTGAAAGGTAATAGGAGCGATGTCTTTATCGAAGGTTACCGATTTCGCCGAACAGCGGCAACGCGAAGACGAAGACCCAAATGCATTTCATCGCAAATTTTCAATTACGCAGCCCACACTTTTGGTTTGGTGAAACGGCGGAACTCGTCCGGCCAAGATAGCGGATAACTCCTCATCCAAATCGCGGTGCTCCGGCTGCGCTTTTGCCTTTCCAATATCGACGTACCAATCGTCAATGCGGCCTAAGTAGACCAATCGGCTCTTGACGAAAACCGCCGCTTCCGGTGTGACACCGGCTTTGGCCAGCGCCACATAGCGGTGATCGGGATCGAGAACGGCTGGAATCGAGTAGCCGTACTCCCGGCCGTGCTGTTTCATTGCGGCAGCAGTCAGACCCGACTCGGGATAGACCAGCAGGAACTCGATACCGGATGGGGAATACCTTTTATAGAGCTTTTCGAGTTCCGGCGCGTAGCGATTCGAAATTGGGCAATCCGAGCGAATGAACAGCAGCACCTGCGCCTTGTCCCTATGCGAAGGAGTCATTCCCGCCTGTAATGCCAGGAGAAGGAAAAGCTGCGCAGCCACGGACTAACCTATTAAAAATTATAATGGCGGCGCTTGTAGATTGCTGAACGTCAGGAGCCTGCGGTACGCTGCCGAATGGTGGAGGGAGGAAGATCGCCCACTTTCACAATCCGGATGAAATGATCGGTGAATTTAAGTGCGGGATGCAGCTGCACGTAAGGCATATGGCAGCCGATGCAATCGCCTTTCTGTCTCTGATCCGCATGAAAAGCTCGGCCGTCGTGACAGGCGTGACACTTCTGGTCGTAGAAGTCAGGATCGTCGCGTCGCGCGTCCTGGTGTGCCACGTGGCAGGTGGTGCAGGCCAGTTTCCCAGATCCAAAACAGCGACTTTTCATCAATCGTAGCGGCTGAAACCGAACGTTCTCCAACTCTGTGTCGCTAATCGGCGCCTTAACTCGGTGACAATTGCCGCAGAAGCGCACTTGGGCGAGGGCCTCTAGTCTCCCCGGGTTGAGCGGATGCTTGCCAGCGTCCTTTGCGTGCTCGTCTGCTCCGAGATGGCAACGTTCACATTGGATGCCTGGAATGACCGGCTGTAGATCGCGGGTGATTGCAGTGGCATGGCATCCGATGCACGACTGCAGATCATGCGAGGTCTGCTTGCGCCCGAGTGCAAGATGCGCGTTCGCAGACGCTCCAGCATCATGGCCTATAGTGATTCCATACGTATGCAATTGGGGGAAATAACTCACACGAGATTCGAGCATCGCGTCGGACGTACGCACGAGCGGCGTTTGGCCCTGCGCTCCGGCTCCCAGCACCCATTCGATTAGCCCCTCGGCCTTATCTGAGGCGCGCGTCGTCGTGACTCCAATGCCTTTTTCAACCCGGCGGTAGGTAAACATGTACCCATCGCCAGATTCGCGTACGGGCCGATCCGGCAGGTCTTTAGCGAATTCGCTGTCGAGCGCCGGCAGCATGGCGTGGGCCATTCGCGTGGTTGCGTGGAGTTTCGACTCGGCGGGGTGACACGCCGCACAATCCGGGGTAGGGGCTGTCCCGTTCACTCCAGGGCAAAACGCAATTAACAGTGCTGCGGCCCTCAACGTCATCAATGTTCACATGCTACATCAGAGTTTCCCGTGTTAACGCTGACACTGCGTTCGATCGGGTGAAGTCCGGTTCCGCCATACTGTTAGATACATTACACCGGCGGGGTACTCTAACGCGGTAAGTGAGTATTTACAAGATTGTTGATAACAATACGCCGCAAATGCCTTACACTATGGCACAGGTGTGAGTTATATCCCGGGCGCCGCGTTTGCACCGGGGTAGAGTGTTGATCTTTCGCTTCCAAGGAGAAGTTATGGTTAGGTTACGCAACAAGTTCGTCTACTGTTTGTTCATGGCGTGTGCCCTGCTGCTCCTGTCAGAAGGCAGCGCGCGCGCGCAGCAAGTTTTTGGCAACATTATCGGAACCGTCACTGACCCGAGCGGCTCGGCGGTTAACAACGCCAAAGTCACGATAACGGACACCACGAAGGGTACTAACTTCGAAGTGACGACCAATGAGTCCGGCCAGTACACAAAGGGACAGCTGATTCCTGATGTCTACAAGGTCACAGTCGAGGCGCCCGGATTTAACAAGGTCGTTTCGAGCGACATCACCGTCCAGGTAGATCAGACGGCGCGCTTCGACACGGCGTTGCAAGTTGGTAATGTGAGTCAGCAGGTCGAAGTGACCGCCGCCGCGCCGCTGCTGCAAACCGATCGCGCCGACGTGGCCCAGACCTTCAGCGCGAAAGAAATTGCGGCGTTGCCCAGCATCGGCCGAAATCTTCAGGCGTTTGAGCTTTTGAATCCGGGAACCGTAAAGCAGGGTTGGGCACATGCTGCCGATGAGAATCCCCAGGGCAGCGTGCAGATCCAGGTAAATGGCCAGCCATTCTACGCAACCGGCTATTACCTGGACGGGACCGTGAATCAGGATCCGATCCTGGGAATCATTGTAATCAACCCTACTTTCGATTCTGTGAATGAGGTCAAGCAGGCCAGCCAGGACTACGATTCGGAGTTCGATACCTTCAGTGCGGGTCTCCTTACTTATTCCACGAAATCGGGCTCGAATGGTTTCCACGGCGACGCTTTCGAATTCCTCTACCTGAATACGCCCGGTTTCCAGGACTTCGGCCGGAACCCGTTCACAGAGAATACCGAGACCGGAGGACACGCGGGAGCTTTCAGCCCCACCACGCGCCAAAATCAGTTCGGTGGCTCGCTCGGGGGACGGATCATCAAGGATAAGTTGTTCTTCTTCGCTGATGCTCAGTTGACTCGCAACAAGAAGGGTGGTTCGGTTCTTACCAGCGTTCCCACAGCTGCCGAGCGTGGCGGCAACTTCAGCGATTGGCTTGCGCTCGGTTCACAGTACCAAATCTACGATCCGGCAACCGGTGATCCCACAACGGGTGTGGGCCGCGTTCCTTTCGCTGGCAATATCATTCCTACAAACCGGCTGACCACACAAGCGCAGAATCTTCTACAATATTTTCCGCTGCCAAATACGGCTGGCACTGTGGTCAATGGTGTAGTCGCTCCCTACAACAACTACGCGGGCAGCGGAGCATTAACCAATGACGGCAACCAATGGGACACGCGCTGGGATTACTACAGCAACGAAAAGAACACGTTTTTCGGGCGGTATAGCTATGCAGCCTTCGACCTGAGCGCGCCCGGCGCCTTCGGCTTGTTAGCTGGGGGACCCAACTTTAACAATGCCAACTACGCTGGCAGTTCGAGCACTCTCAACCAGAGCATTGCGGGCGGTTGGACGCACACTGCCAGTGCAACATTGATCAACGAGTTCCGGTTCGGGTACCTGCATTACCACATTACGGATGTTCCTAATGGTGTCGGGACCAGTCCCGCTACAGAAGCCGGCATCCCGGGTCTTAACTTGGATAACTTTTATACCTCCGGTCTACCCGCCTTTTTTATCGAAAATCCAGCGGGCGATAACGAGCGGATCGGCTATTCCCTCGGGATTAATCAATGCAACTGCCCACTCGACGAGAACGAGCGTCAGTATCAGTTTGTTGACAATGTGAGCAAAGTCCACGGCAACCATAGTTTCAAGTTCGGGGCCGACATTCGGTACGCGTTAAATCTCCGTGTTCCCAGCGACAATCACCGCTCCGGTGAGTTGCACTTCAACGACAGCATGACTGGGTTAGGTGACGGGACAGGATCGTACAGCGGCGGTCTGGGCGTAGCAACTTTCATGCTTGGGGATGTGACCAGCTTCAGCCGGTATGTGAGTTCCAGCACCAACGCCCAGGAGCATCAGAAGCGATTGTTTTGGTATGGTCAGGACGAGTGGCGGCCGAATCCCAAGCTGACAGTCACTTACGGCGTGCGCTGGGAAATGATTTTCCCGGAGACAGTCAATGCGCCGCTGAACGGTGCCGAGTATAACCTCAACACCGGTCTGCTGGATGTCTTCGGCTACGGCTTGAATAGCAGCCACGGTTACCAATCCATGAACTGGAAAAATTTCGCTCCGCGCCTCGGTATAGCTTGGCAAATCACCCCGAAAACAGTGATTCGTGCCGGTTATGGCTGGTCCTATAGCCTTGGAACGTTCGGTTCGACCTTCGGCCATAACGTCACCCAGAACCCGCCTGTTCTGGCGAACCAATCAATAGATCAGCAGGCTACCTGCGGAAACAGTTTCTGCGATGTTTTCAATCTCGCAGCCGGCCCTCCGCCTCCGCCCACATTCAGTGTCAGCCCGCAGGGAACTTTGCCTTGTCCGTCCGGAGTGAATTGCAAAACACGGCCCGGTCTTTTCACTGTGCCGGTGGTTTACGGCTACAACGTCACCGTGCAGCACCAATTGACCAGCAAGATGGCCTTTACTGCAGGGTACGTGGGCAACTCCGGCCGGCACCAGTCCATAGGGGTCGGCGGCAACAGCTTCGACAACAATCAGGTCTTTTTCCTTCCCGGCTTCACAGGCGACCAGAATACGCTGCGGCCCTTCAATGGCTTGTATGGACCGCGGTACAACTATGGAAACACCGCTGGTGTCGACAATTACTGTAATTGCGCAAACAATCGCTACGATTCTTTTCAGAGCACTGTGACTATAAAAGGATCGTCGGGCTTCACTCTGCAGGGCAATTACACGTACCAGCTCTCAAAGGGGGACGGCTTTGGACCAGGTGGCCAATACGCCTTCCTATACGATCGCAGCCTTGGTTACACCGAGAACCCCGATTTCCCGCGACAGCAGTGGGTATTCGCCGGTAACTACGATATCCCGTTCGGGCGTGGGAGGAAATTTGGTGCGAATACAAACAGGTTGATTGATGCGGTCCTTGGTGGCTGGAACCTGAGCGGCATCTTCACTTACTACAGTGGGCGGCCGTTCTATCCCTCCCTCGATTCTTATCCCGGCCAGCCCTATACTGGCCCGAATAAGGTTCCAGATAAGGGTAGCGGCAGCCCCTACGCCCCGAATAAGAACCGAGATCATTGGATCGTCGGCGGCTTTGGCGGACCATTCCTGCAACCTGCTCCGAACACTTTCGGCAATTATATGACTACCCCGCTTTACGGCCCATATTTTGTCAACGTGGACGCATCGATCTCGAAGCAATTCAGCATCACTGAGCGCATCAAGTTCACGCTTCGTATGGACGCTACCAACGCCCTCAATCACGCCAACCTGGATAATCCAAACGCCAATGTTCAGAGTGGAAACGCTGGTCAGATCACAAACATCGCCTTCAACGGCAACGGCGCTTCCATGCGCCGGCTGCAGTACTCGGGCGTGTTTAGCTGGTAAGCAGATCGTCTAGCAAGAAACGTAACCGGCAGGGTGAAAGCTCTGCCGGTCTTATTTTTGCGCGAGATCTTTCCCTTCCACCACCGTCACGACCCGATTCGCCTTTACGCCAGAAATCCTATCGATCTGCCCGCTCGGCCAGTGTACTTCAAGATCGGCGGTTGTAGCCTTTCCTAATCCGAAGTGGACACGCAAATCGTTCTGCGAGATATAGCTCCCGCCGCTCCGAACTTCGTCGCTTTGCTGGCGCTCACCTTCGGGTTTGCAATAAACTCGCGCACCGATCCCCGACCTGTTCGACTTCGTCCCAACCGTTTTAACCTTGATCCAGTTATTCTTGAGCGTGCTGTCGCAGCGGAGTAACTGCGGCACATCGTTTACGCAGTTGACGACAATATCCAGGTCGCCATCGTTATCAAAGTCTCCGATTGCACACCCGCGGCCGGCAACTGTCTCCAGGATTCCCGGCCCGGCATCGAGAGAAACATCTTCGAACTTACCGTTGCCGATATTGTGATACAGCACTTTGCGTTCGCGATAACCGGATTCGCTCTCCTTCTCCCTCACTTCGGGATAGACGTGCCCGTTGCAAGTAAAAATGTCCGGTCTCCCGTCGTTGTCGAAATCCAGGAAGCATGCACCCCATCCGAGAAAGCGTGTATTCCGGCCTAGACCTGCCTGAAAAGTCATGTCCTCGAAATTTCCGTTGCCCAGATTCCGATATAGCGTAGAAGTATCGCCTGCGAAGTTTGTCTTGAAAATCGAGAGTTTTCCATCGCCGTAAATGTCGGCTGCTGCTACGCCCATTCCTGCTTGCGTCTTGCCATCCGGCCCGAACGCGACGCCGGATTCCAGGCCGATGTCGGTAAAGCTGCCGTCGTGGTTGTTCTTGAACAAAGCCGAGGGACTTGAATCATCAGCAACATAAATGTCCGGCCAGCCATCGTTATCGAAGTCGCCCACCAACACACCTAATCCGTAGGTCCCCTGTTTTTTCCCAATCCCGGCTTTTTCAGACACATCCGTGAACTTGCTATTTCCATTGTTATGAAAAAGAATGTCCTTGCCACCTTGCAGCCCGGGTGGTCCGCATGCCACCACCAGCCCTTCGTAGAGACAAGGCCCGCTCTCGGGCAATGGAGCTGTTTTTGGATCAAAGTCAATGTAATTTGCGACATACAGATCCAGGTGCCCGTCCCGATCATAATCAAGAAAAGCGCACCCTGTATTCCAGCGCTTGAGACCCGATGTGGTTCGAGTCGTTACGCCCGCCTCTTGCGCGACATCTGTGAACGTGCCGTTTCCGTTGTTGTGATAAAGCGCGCAGTTCCCCCAATACGTCACAAAGAGGTCATCATGACCGTCGTTGTCATAGTCCCCGACACACACGCCCTGGCCCCATCCCGTGCGGGCCAACCCGGCTTTGATGGTGATATCGGTAAACGTGCCGTCCCGATTGTTCTTGTAGAGCCGGCTTATCGGCTCAGAGCCTTTGGAATAAGTTATACCGAAACGCGTTCCATTCACGAAGAATATGTCGAGCCATCCGTCGTTATCGTAGTCGAAGAATGCAACACCACACCCGGTCGTTTCGAGCAGATACTTGTTACTCCGTTCGGCCCCGAAGATCGTCTTTGCCCGCAGTCCGGCTTCGCGAGCTACGTTCACGAATTGGACGCCAAGCGGTACTCCCGCGAGCAATTGATCCAACGAGAATACAGGTACCGTCGCACACAAGGACTTCACGAAAGACCTGCGGGAGAGCATAGTAGCGAGGACGGCTGCCTACTTTTTCGAGTTTAACCTGGAGCAGTTGGTTAACGTGGGGCAGTTGTGAGGGGCTTGGGTACCGTTCCACCCCGCATGCCCTGCTCCAGCGTGTTCGAAAGCTGCGATTCCTTTTCACGTTTTAGACGAGCTCCCGTTGCAAACGCTTCTTCGCTGCCCTGTTTGTCGCCCTTAATCCGAAGAATTTGGCCCAGCGTATTAAAAGGCCCAGGCGTAGTTGGATCCAGCCGGATCGCTTCCCTGAGCTCTTGAATGGCGCTATCGAGGTCGCCGCTCTGCTTTAGAACAGTACCCAGCATGTAATGCGCTTCGGCGTAATCGGGTCGAATTGTGATGGCTGCCCGCATCTGCTCCATGGTTGCCGCAAAATCTCCTAGCTGCCAGTCCGTTAGGCCGAGAGTATAGTGCGCTTCGGCCATGAATGGGTCGAGCCTGATCACCTCTTTGAACTCGTTTTGAGCGGCCTCGATCTGGTCCTTCATCTTCAAGGCGATTCCGAGATCATAGTGAGCCGGTATTGACTTCGGATCCCTGGCCAACAGCTCTCGAAATGCCCGCTCGGCAGCTGCGAACTCACCCTTTTTCAGATTTGCGTAACCTAGGTTCATCAGCGCCGAGGTGTTTGACGGGTCATGAGACAAGACCTTTTTGCACTCCTCAATGCCGTGGTCTGGCTGCCTTGTCTCGATAAGGGCGAAGGCGTATGCGTTGCGGATGTTGTCGCTACTCGGGTCGAGTTTGGACGCACGCTGATAAGCGTCGACAGCTCCGGCTAAATCGCCGCTGCTTTGCAGAGCCTGCCCGAGGCTTTGCCAAGCTGCGGGCTTCGAAGCATCAAGCGTAACGGCCTGCCTTAATTCAACTGCAGCTTGGGCGTAATCACGATTACCGAGGTAGGCAGACCCCAGCCGATAACGATAATCAAACACGGTTGGAGAAAGTCTCGCAGCCTCCTGAAGCTCCGGCATTGCGCGATCGGGTTCCTTCGCGAGCCAGAAAGCTACACCAAGATGATAATGCGCGGCGGCGAAACGAGAATCGAGCGAAATTGATTTCTGGAAATGCTCGATAGCATCACTCTGTCGGCCGAGAACGGCGAGCAAAAACCCGATCCTGTCCTCTGATTCCGCCGAAGCCGGCCCCGTTACTGCAGCCTTGGAGAGCGCGGCAAGAGCACCTTGCGTGTCTCCATGCCGAATGAGTTGTTCAGCCTGGGTTACCAACTCCGCTGGCGTATCGGCCTGCGGTATTGCCAATCCGAACGACGCCAGTATGCAGATGCAAACAGCTTTCAATCACAGCCATTATAAAATTCTCAATGCTTCCCCACGTTTGGATCGATCTTAAGCGCGAGCGCCATTTCGTCCTTTGCCTGTTGCGTGTTGTTTTGATGTTCCAACGCGATGCTCAGGCTGTAATGCAGAGATGCGATTAGCGGATTCACGTTGATCCCTTCGCGGTATATCTGAATGGCGTTGTCGTACTCTCCCTTGGCATAGAGGGCCGCGCCCATATTGAGGTACACCAAAACGAGATCAGGGTTGATTTCAAGTGCTCGTTTGTATTCGTCCATCTCCTCTCGCTTGCCCAATGCGCCATACGCGATGCCAAGGTTGAAGTGCGCGCCTGCGTCTTGAGGATAAAGCCCGGTTGTGAGTGTCAAAATGGCGGCACCGGTCTGGGGATTTCCTGCCTCGCCGTAAGTCACACCTAAGTACGTTAATGCACGCAAAAGCCGGGGATAAATCTTGAGCGCTTCCAGCAGCTCGTGAACGGACTCCTCGCGCTTGCTGTCCTTCCGAAGATCCATTGCTTTCTTGAAGCGCTCTTCCGCCTCCTCGCGAAAGTTACGAGGCATCCTCTGCAAGATGACGTACTTGCCTCGAACATCGATGATTTCCGATATCTCCCCTGGCTGAAGAGCCAGAACTGCCTTCAACCATGTCGGATCGAGCTGGCTCGTATTAAGATCTCCGAGGAAGCCGCCCTCAACCGAAGTACTCGCATCAGTAGAATTGGTCCTCGCTAGTTCAAAGAAGGACGTACCTGAAAGAAGCCGGGCCCGTATCGATTCCGCCTTCGTGTGGTCGTCAATTGCCATCATTCTAAGGTAGAGATGTCTCGCTGGAACGTTGCTGCGCCACACATCCTGGCGTTGGCTCACAGGAACCAAGTGTTTCTCAGAAACGCGAATCCAATGATCGCTTATGATGAACGGCGGACTGCTGGCTTCGTACGGCATATGGCATCTCACGCAACCAGCGTTGCGGTTTACGGGACACAAAGCAGCATGTTCAGTCACGTTCGCGCTGTGGCACGCAAGACAGGTCTTCTCGGACCTTGCCACTAATACTTCGCGCCGTGCGTCCCGGTGAGGATTGTGGCAATTCGTGCAAGTGATTCGACCCCCGCTTTGACGCCAGCACTCGCTATTACTCAGAGCGGTGACTTGATCCGAGATGAGCAAATCGTCCGGCATGGGATCCACGACGGTGCTGAATCCCGCGTGGCATTGCCAACAAGGCTGCATCTGGTCAGGAGCCGCCAGCTTGGCCGGATTCAGTATGCCTTTGTCCGCCGATTTTTTCGCCAGAGCGAGCAAATGGGATTGCCCCGGTCCATGGCAGCTTTCGCAAGTCACACCACTGTCCGCGTGCATACCGCTAGTGCGCGGCGCACCGTGGCAGGCAAAACATTTTTTTTCAAACTGTGGGCTCAGCACACGCCCGACGCCCGTTTCATATGTCGTTGGCTTCTCTGGAGGGAAACCGGGCGAAAGCGCCAGGCGATTCTGCGGAGCATAGTGCAGGTATCGTGTCTCAACCAATGGCGCACGCGGTAGCGTGATACCCTCAATATCCGGTACGCGGGACAGAAAGCTGAATCCATGGCGCTCGCCGCCCATTATCGTTTCAATAGGAAACTTAACGGGCTGTCGGTCGGGCATGTGAACTTCAAAAGCAAAGTTCTGCGCCGTTCTTTTGATCTGGTAATCGATTGCAGCTCCGGGTCCTTCGGTGTGAGCTTCCGAGTAATTAGGGGGAAGTTGCTTTGTCTCTGGCCCCTGCCATGTGCGCGCCATAACTGTTTGAGCTTGCGTCTGGGCGATCTGCTTGTGGCACCCGGCGCAGACTGCCTGCCCGATGTAGCTATTTTCAGCAGCCATACAAACGACCGGCAAAACAAGCACTAACCGGACAACTAAGGTCATTACCGCTCCGGCAGGGAAATCGCAATGTTCCGGTATTTCATTCCGCCGGTGTGGTCACCCTGAATGTATAAGGGTCCAGGCTCACCCTCATGGCTGTCGAGCGCGCCGCCTGTAATGCCTGGAATTTCCTGGTGGTCGATGGTGGTCACGCCATCGCGGACGACCGTTACGGTTCGTCCGACCAGCGTAATGTCGTAGCTCTCCCATTGCCCCGGCTTGGGAGGAAGGTTTACCGCGGGAGGAATGAATCCGTAGATGGATCCCATTTGGTGGAATTTGTCATTCTTGTCCGCAGGCTCATATTCCACCTGAACCTCATAGCGCCCCCGCAAGTAAACTCCGCTGTTGCCGTCCTGTGGGCAGTTGTATTCGATATGAAGTTTGAAATCGTTAAATTTGCGCGTCGTTCGGATGTTCGCGCCTGCGGCCTCGTTCACCAGTTCTCCATTCTGCGCCTTCCAGTGATTTTCAGACGGCTTATCCGGCTGCCATCCGCCCAGATCTTTTCCGTTGAACAGCGCCTCGGGAGCAGCCCAGCTTTTGGGAGGCTCGCGATGCAATGCGGGAGCGCGTACACCTGTAATCCGGCCCTCCACTCCATCTTCCCGTTTCTGAGTACCGCTGAGCTTGCCATTCATGATACTCATCTCCCAGGCGACCGTGATCTGCTTCCCGAAATACTCGGATGAAGTGAAAGACAAGCGTGATCCGCTTAGCTTGACTGCGGTGGCGGGGTGCACACTTGCGACCCGCCCGACAATCCTCACTTCTGGACTGCCGTTTGCCTCTGAAAATTCTATCCAGGACGGATAGGTATCGGCTGGGGTTTTGATGGTAAGATCCCATCGGCCGGCAAGGGGCTGGTGCGCATTAGTTTGGGCGAGGACTAGCATGCCCGTGACCGCGACGCCAAGCAAGAAGCAGAGTTGTTTCATTAGCGTTAGTTTATCTACTTCACTTGAAGTTCGAGTCGGCGAGCTATACCGAAATAGCTCGGAACTCGAAGCCCCGGATTTGAGTACTCAATGCAGATGCATGCAACCCTTCGTGTCTCAGAATCGGCTTCGTTTTAATCGCTTCGGCCTGCAGCATGCCGGGTCAAGCGCGTGGCACCTGCCTGAGTGGAACCCGGACATTGACCCTTCAAGCTGGAGTCTCACATTTCGGTCGCAATCCGGCGGATTACTCGCAATGTCGACCTCTTCATGCATGTCTGATGGCTGGCGATCTGATTTTGAAGTAGCCGAATTCTTTTCAGCAGAAACTCTCAGGGATAAAGTCGGAATTCGATGGTGTGATCACTTGGGATATTCTTCCCATCGCTCTTCGCTGGCTCAAAAACCCACTGCTTCGCAGCGGCTACTGTGGCATTCCGGAGCAAACCGTTTCCCCGGGTTCCGTTCTTCACCTGCGCCTCGACCACGCGGCCCGTTTGGTCGATGCGGACTTGAACGTCAACTCTCATACGGTCGCCAACGTTCCACGATGCAAAAAACTTTTTATCCGGCAAAACTTGCTTCAACGCCCGAGCTGGAACATAATTCCGTAGCGCTTCAGGGTTGTTGGCCGGAGCGGCTGTCCCCGCTAGTACCGTGTCTCGAGTGCCGTCGGACTTATCAGGCCTGACAATGGACTTCAATCCGTCAGGTACCCGAACGCTGTTGGACAACGTCGAGCCATGGTCGCCGAGAATCTCCAGGCGGAAGCTTGCGTCACTTGAATCGGGTCTATACACAATCGAACTGTTTGCGATATCACTTGGGTCCAAATAGATGGTGCGCTGTTCAGATCCGTCCTGGATGTGCAGAAGACCCTGTGTCCCAGACCGAACGGCGGCAGCATTTCGATCCCAGCTTAGTAGGATTCCGTCTCCACTGCCCTCCGCTTGCATGTGTAAACCTGAAGTTTGAGCTAATCGCCCGAGAACAGATCGAGAATCTCGCGTAAGCGTCAAATATTGCGCACGCGTATGAGCCCAGGCAAACGTCATAGCCATGGCAAGCACAAACAGCGCTGCTGACACCAGCCACAGTAGTCCGTTTGTTTTGGTCCGCGGCGCCTTCGGAAGGAGTGCGACAGTGTTCGCCGGAACTTCTGAAGCGGCCATTACCGCGATCTGAGATAAGGGCAAATACTCACACTTGTGTTTCTCCTCCAGGTTGACGTCGATTAGCCGGGTTAGCGGGGTGTGCGGGCTCAATTGGAAGAAACCCCAACGGAAGTTTCGTGATGACAACGGGATATTCGAATTTGGCGCGAACAGCTCTATCGATATGCCTTGCTCTTGTCCTGCATTCAGAATGAGCATCAGGTCGGTGGCGCACGGGAAATGCCGGTTGTGAAATTGTATGTGACGCTCTGGTATTGCTACACTCCCGGCCTGACGCACATAACACCATCCGACCAATTGAGAATCTCTCAGATCCGGTTCTGCGCTGAAGCTGTCGGATAGCTCCACGGCGGCAGGTTTGTCAACTTGTTCATGTGTCGGCGACTTGCCTTGGTGCTGGTCCCAAATTGCGAATGGCCGGAACGCGCGAACGGTGACCATACCCTCTTCGGCGGTTCCGAACAGTAGTCCGCCCGATTCGGCGGGAGATCTGGATTCCGTACCGCTTTCAAGAGGTGTGTGCAGACTATTCGCAAACCCGGGATAGACCCGAACTGTAAGCGATCTCTGAGGAGAGCGCTTACATTGTACCGGGTGCTGATTAGCAACGTTCATAGGGGAAATTTTGTTGTTCTGGCTGAATGCCGCTGAAGTAGTTCGCGATTGGACGCAAACATTTCAAAACGCGATCGTAGATCTCAAAAATGCAGCACTAGGCATTTTTTAAAGAGAGCTCTTCATACAGCCGATAAGGTTTATTGAATACGTGGCATGCATTTCGGGCTGAGCGAGAGCCACTCCGGTCGGATTAAAAACCCACCTCAACCGATTCGGTGAGGCTGCTGGAGGTATTATGGGAATCCCGAGAGGATTCTGGGAGATTTTCTCGCACCCGCTGCCACGCTGATGTAAACGGGTTGAATTCGGTACTCATGTTTGGCACAGGAGGCGCGCCATGACGTATTTAGATAACTATCGCACTCATTATTGTCCCGACTCAGGGTTTTCGCTCGTCAGCGAGAACGACTCTGAGTTTGAGGTGTGTACCTGCTTTCGAAGCGCGATTGATCAAACTGCAGTGCCCGGCTTAGTCGAATCTGAAGCCCGACTCGCACGGAGCAGCCCGATTGCGGCGGAGCAACTCTGGTATCGTACGATCGCCGCATTGGCTAAGGTCTGTGGAACGAGTAAAGCCGTCCGCCCAGAACCCGTTACAGAGCACAAAAATGAAGAAGTGCTTGTAACCGTTCGTAAGGCGTAAGCCGGAACTTTACGTTTTTTGTTGGACGGCATTGGATCGAAGCCGGGACCGTGAAGGTTTAACAACTTCCGGTCCTCAGTTTCGCTCAGGTCTGCCTGAAACTCGCCAACAGCCGCGAACAACGCCGTCCAGCTAACCATGCGGTCCTTTAATCGTGTGGGCGCAGCCGCCACATCCGATGCAATAGAACGAAGCCGACAGGTCTCAGGCGGCTAATCGGAACCAGTGCTGGCGGGCTCGACTTGGCATCATAAAAGACTAACTCTGTGGACAGAAATTGTTTCGAGTGTTAAAGTGCTTGGCTTTCCCAGCGGACGTTTTCAGCCCATTGCCCGGCCCGCTCGCGGCTTTTTTGAAATTGCATCACTGTGCACATCTGACATCGCTTTTCTCGGCCCCGAGCCCTCGCCAAGGCCGGCCAATTCCTTCTAAATGGATAATTCTAAAGCCACAAAATTCATGTCCTGCCCCTGAGAACGACGCTCCGCCCCACCCGCTGCCAGGGAGTTCGTTTCGCAAAAAGGCCCCCAACATCCTCGTCTTTCCTGCTATCCTGGAACTTCTCGCGGTGGCTCACCGCGCATCCCTTTCGCCAACGGATTCAACGGCACTTGAAAATTGGATTTGTAAGTCTCGGCTGTCCCAAGAACCTGGTCGACACCGAAGTTATGATGGGCCAACTCGTCTTAGCTGGACATGAGTTGACCCCGCAACCTGCCGACGCCGACGTAATCGTCGTCAATACCTGCAGCTTCATCGATCCTGCCAAACAGGAATCGGTCGACACCATCCTCGAGATGGCTGAGTACAAGAAGACCGGCAAAGCGCAGCGCCTCGTCGTCGCGGGTTGTCTCGTCGAGCGTTACCGCTCCGATATTCAACGCAACATTCCTGAGGTCGATGCCGTTCTCGGCACGAACGAGCTGCAGCAAATCACCGCGCTTTGCGAGGGTCTCGCCCCAAAACAACTCGCTCCCGAGCCGTACCTCTATCACGACCTCACCGAACGCGTTTTCACTACGCCGCGTCATTCCGCTTACATCAAAATCGCGGAGGGCTGCGATCATCCGTGCTCGTTCTGCATCATTCCGCAATTTCGCGGTCGCTTCCGCAGCCGCCGCTTTGAAAGCGTCATTAACGAAGCGTCTCGCATGTTCGCAAACGGTGTCCGCGAAATCAATTTGATCGGCCAGGACACCACTTGCTACGGCGAAAATCTTGGTTTCAAAGACGGTCTCGCCGCTTTACTCGCTCGCTTGGCCGCCATTCCAACCGAACTGCCCAAATGGGTGCGCTTTCTCTACGCGTATCCCAACAAAATCACTCAAAACCTGCTTGACACCATTGCCACGCACGAATCTCTCGTCAAGTACATCGATATGCCGCTTCAGCATGCCAGCGCGCCTGTGCTCAAGCGCATGAAACGCGGTGCCCACGCCGACATTTTCCTCAAGCTGCTTGATCGCATTCGAACGACGATCCCGGGCGTTGCAATCCGCACCAGCATGATCGTCGGCTTTCCGGGCGAAACCGATGAAGATTTCGAACAACTCTGTCAGTTCGTCCAAGCTGCCCAATTTGATCGCCTCGGTGTTTTCTCATATAGCGACGAAGAGACCAGCCAGAGCTATCACCTCGATGGCAAAGTCGATAAGCGCACGATCTACTTGCGCAAGCGAAAACTGATGGCCTTGCAGCGCCGCATATCGGCTTCCCGCAATAAGCGCCTGATCGGTACTGAGGTGCCCGTTCTTGTCGAAGGGCCGTCGAAAGAAACCGGACTGCTGTGGGAAGCTCGTCTCTCCACTCAAGCTCCCGAGATCGATGGCATTTGCTACATCAACGATTTCGGTTCGGCTGAACCGCGCCCTGGCGAGATCCGCACCCTTCGCATTACCCAAGCTCACGATTACGACCTAATCGGCGAGCTTGTCGGTCCCCCCGAACAGTCCTATCATCCACGCCTCGATCCTTTTGTCATCCTTCCCTCGCCCCAGACCTCGGCCGCGAGCGTTGCCGTTCGATAATAGAATTTGGAGGCACTGCGAATGGCAGTAAGTGTGCGTTGCCCCATTTGTAAAAAAGACGTCACGTTCGACAACCCCTATATGCCGTTCTGCAGCGATCGCTGCCGTATCATAGATCTCGGCAATTGGGCATCTGAAAAATACGTGATCTCTACACCCACCCGACAGAACGAGACTGACGAGTTCGAAGAATCTGAGCCGCCCGAAGGTTTGCGGTGAACCGGGTAGCAGTGGCGCTAGCAACGTGCTTGGGCTGCGGCTATTCCCCCTGGGGGCCGGGCAGTGTCGGATCGCTCGCGGCCATCATCATTGCTGTCATATTGCACTTCAGCGTTGGCGCCGGTCGCCTTACTCTCCTGATCGCCACGCTGGTGCTGCTCGCACCCGCCATTTGGTCCTCCACGCAGACCGCCCGGCTGCACGGCAAGAAGGATCCCTCCGTTGTCGTCATCGACGAAGTTCTCGGACAATGGGTCACGCTCTTGGGAGCAACTGCTTTACGATGGAAAAGCTTCTGTGCGGCTTTTCTTCTCTTCCGCCTCTTCGACATTTGGAAACCGTGGCCTGTGCGCACTTTTGAGAAACTACCCGAAGGCGTCGGCATCGTCGCGGATGACCTTGCCGCTGGAATTTACGGCGCACTTATTCTGTATATTGGCGGGAAATTGAGACTCTACTAAGTATGGCCAGCAAACAAGAGGTCCGTCACCAGCCCAGGATGCGGCCGATCATCGCGGCTGTCGAACCGTTTGCAGCGATTACGGGAGGCGACTTGCATATCCGGGGCGATAACCTCGCTATCGGCGGTCGCCCGGCGGTCAAGCTTGGCAATGAACCCGCCCACCTGGTCGTGGCTGGCGACTCGTACATCATTGCGCGAGTGCCGGAATCCGCCCTTGTGGGCGAGCTCGTCGTCTCCAGCGGTAATACCGAGAGTGATCTGTTCGAAACTCACATCGGCGTACAGGTTGCCGACAGCCTTCATCCGGTTGCGAATCCCGCGGTCGATCGGGAGGGCAATCTCTATAGCACGTTCAGCGGTTCGCGCGGCCAAAAGTCTCCTGTCTCTATTTACAAAGTCGATACCAACTACAACCCCAAACCTTTCGTCACTGACCTGATGAATCCCACCGGCCTCGCTCTCGATCGCGAGGGTCTGCTCTACGTTTCCAGCCGCTATGACGGAATCATCTACCAGATCACGCAAACCGGGAACATGTCGGTTTACGCGGAGGGCATGGGGGTCGCGACAGGCATCGCGTTCGATCCCGAAGAAAACCTCTACGTAGGCGATCGCAGCGGGACCATCTTCAAAATCAGCCCGTCGCGCCAGATCTACGTTTTCGCTACACTCGAGCCGTCTATCGCCGCCTATCACCTGGCATTCGGTCCGGAAGATTACCTCTACGTGACCGGACCCACGACGTCCAGCTTCGATTCCGTTTATCGCATCTCGAAAGCCGGCGAGGTCGAGACCTTCTGTCGCGGCGTCGGTCGCCCGCAAGGGCTTGCGTTCGATGCTGAGGGCCAACTCTATGTCGCCGCTTCACTAGCTGGCCGCCGTGGCATAATCCGCATTGATGAATCGCGAAAAACGGAGCAGTTCCTCTCTGGTCCCGGAATCGTCGGCTTGGCCTTTTCGCCCTCGCGCGCGCTCATCCTTGCCACCCACAACGCGCTGTATCGCGTCGATGTGAATATCGCCGGTCGCCCCATGCCCTAGGCAAATCGCCCGTGGCCACTGCAGAGATCATTGCTGTCGGCTCCGAATTGCTGACCCCGCAGCGACTCGACACAAACTCGCTCGTCATCACCGAGCACCTCAATGTCTTGGGCGTTGAAGTACTCGCGAAAGAAGTGGTTGGCGACGATCGCGCCCGTTTATCAGATGCCATACGCGTTGCGCTCAATCGATCCGAGATCGTTGTGGTCAGTGGCGGTCTCGGCCCAACCGAAGACGACGTGACGCGCGATGCTGCCGCAGACGCTCTCGGGCGCCGCTTGATTCTTTCCTTAGAGCAGGAATCAATCCTCGTCCGTCGTTTTCGGCAGTTCAACCGGCCGATGGCCCCAAACAATCTTCGTCAGGCTTATTTAATTGAGGGAGCCGAAGCACTCCCCAATCCAAATGGCTCCGCGCCCGGGCAGTTCGTGTGTGTAGGCCGACGCGCGCTCATTCTCTTGCCGGGCCCTCCCCAAGAGTTGAAGCCCATGATGGCTAACGAAGTGGTTCGCCGGCTCTCACCCATGCTTCCCCCGCAAGTCATCAAAGTGCGCAGCTTTCGGATCACCGGAATTGGTGAATCTGATCTGGATGCGTTGATTGCGCCGGTCTACACCAAATACACAAACCCGATCACGACCATTCTTTCTTCGCCCGGAGATCTGTTTGTGCACCTGCGCGCATCCTGTAAGACCCAGCAGGAAGCCTGCGCGCTATTGCGGGAACTGGGCAATCCCATCGCCCAACTGCTCGGTGATCGCATTTATACTGAGAACGCCGAAGAGCCTCTCGAATCAGTAGTCGGTTGTCTTCTGCGGAAGCACCGTGCGAAAGTTGCCACGGTCGAGAGTTGCACCGGCGGCTTGCTTGCGGCCCGCTTGACCGAGCGCCCCGGCAGTTCGGATTTCTTCATTGCCGGTTTCGTCGCGTATACCGAGGCGCAGAAACGTGACGTTTTAGGAATCGAGCAAGAACTACTTGCAAAGCATTCGCCCGTCAGCGAGCCGGTTGCCGCCGCGATGGCCGAAGCTGCTATTGCGCGTACTGGTGCGAACTTCGCGCTCTCGACAACCGGGTATGCCGGACCCGACGGAGGGACGCCATACGATCCGGTGGGCACGGTCTATCTTGGAATCGCGGGTCCTTCAGGCACTCGCGTCATCCGCGTTCGACACGGAGGAGACCGTTCCCGCATCCGCACCCTCGCCACACAAAGTGCGCTCGATATGCTCAGGCGCACTCTGCTTAAGTAAGCTTTGTTCGCAGGGGATACCCTGGAGGAAGTGACTTATGATCGACACGCGCCCCACTAAGGAACAGGTCGAGCAGATCGCAAGGGATCTTGCGCCCGATGTCGTTCGTATCCGTTTCAACGTCGGCCAAGATTGGTCTGAACATCCGGCGGTTCATTTCCGCGTGACTCTATCTGATGCCGCAAGCCGACCGGATCGTCTGGCTGACGTCACTGCCATCGTGAGTGCCTGTTTATTTGATGAACTCGGGCTCTCGGAATCGGATCTAATTCCTTATTTCCGGTTCCGAAGTCAAAGCGAACAGGCCAGGCTGAAGGACGAGGCGTGGGATTAGCCCAGGACCTGTTAGAACAAGCCCAGCACCTCGCAGTCTACGAAGGAAGCAACCCCAGCCAGGCAGCATTGCGACGTTCGATTTCAACTGCATACTACGCACTATTCCATCTGCTCGTCGAGGATGCCGCTCAGCGCTGGCAAGGATCCATGGCTGCCGTAACGGGCTTGGAACGCGCGTTGAATCATGGCCCAATGAAGAACAGCTCGTTACAATTCAGAGGTCCGACGTGGACGGATTGGCATGGTGTTGATCAAGCCGTACCTCTTGAGGTCCAGAGGGTTGCGCAGGCTTTCATCGAGTTGCAGGAAGAGCGTCATACCGCAGACTACAACAATGCGTGAGCAGTGGACCGCTACAGACGTACAGGCCCTCCTAAACACCGCATCGAATGCCTTTCGGGATTGGCATTCTATTCGCGCTCATCCTGTGGCTGGGAATTATCTACTATCGATGCTAGTCGGCAAGCGTTAATTATCAGGCGTTAAAATCGGTCCAGCGACTTAAACCCGAGCAGGCCAAGATTGTCAACGATTGCTACTGGTTGATCACGCTGCCGTCGGCCCTTCGCACAATGCCCCAGCCGCCATTCAGCATCTTCCGGTCTCCCGTTTCACTGCCGAACGGGTACTTTGCCGCGGCTCTCTCGTTTATCTCGACGCCCCAGCCCGGCTTCTCATTCGCATAAACATAGCCTTCTTTCACCACCGGGTATCCCTCGAATACTTCCTGCAACCGGTCATTCGGAAATGTCCATTCCTGGATGCCGAAGTTGTAGCAGACAAGATCGAGCGTCACGTTCGCGCAGTGGCCGATTGGAGACACGTCTCCTGGCCCATGCCATGCGGTCCTGACTTGGAACGCCTCCGCCATCGCGGCCATTTTGCGGCACGGCGTCAATCCGCCCGCTTGCGAAATGTGCACCCGGATGTAATCGATGATGCTGTCCTTAATCAACATGTTCCATTCGTGCGGGTTGTTGAACAATTCACCCATCGCAATGGGCGTCGTGCAGTTCGCACGAATCTGGCGGAAGTAATCAATATTCTCCGGTGAGAGCGCGTCTTCGAGAAAGAAAAGCCGGAAGCGCTCCATATCTTTTGCGAACTGCACTGCAAGGCGAGGCGGTACGCGTTCATGCACGTCGTGCAACAGTTCAATATCAGGTCCTAGCTCCTTACGTGCAGCTTCAAATAACGCTAGAGTACGCCTGACGTACGGCTCGGGTTCGAAGATCTCATCCCGCGGCGCAGCGTTTGCAGACGGCTGGCCGGCAACAGGCGCCGCGCCATACGCTGCCATTCCCGGCACGCCGACCTGTAGACGCACAGCTTTGATCTCTTGCGCCATCAACCTGCGTGCCTGATCGATAGTTTCGGGAATCTCACGTCCCGAGGCATGGGAATAAATGAGCGCTCCTCGCCTGCATTTACCACCCAGCAATTCGTATACAGGCATACCCGCCTGGCGGCCTTTGATATCCCAGAGTGCTTGGTCTATTCCGCTAATGGCGTTGTTCAAAACCGGGCCATTGCGCCAGTACGAAGAGTTATACATGGCCTGCCAGAGATCTTCGATTGCATCGGTCGGCCTGCCTATCAGGAATGGTCGGAGATACCGGTTCACCGCCTCGACTACCAGATCGGCGCGCTGGGTGAAAGTGGCACAGCCGTAGCCGTAGAGCCCATCCTGGTCGGTCAGAACCTTGACGACCACGAGCCGTACGCCGGCCGGTTGGGTCGTGATCACCGAAATGTCCTTAATTTTTGGAGTCGGCATGCCACGAAGTAGCGGCGCTCCTGCTAGCGGTGCTGCTACGAATGCGAGAAATTCTCTCCGACCCGGGCGTCTCAGCGTTGGCATAACTCTACCTCCAGAAATGTTCTTCTATTATGCGACCGTGACGAGTACATTAAGCGCTCTCGTTCACTCGGCTTTCCGATTGACGATCGACACGCGAAACGGCGGCTGGGGCCTCTCTGCAGCTTCCATTTCGTAACTCTGACCCGTTTTCGATGGATCGTAGTCGCGCCACAGCCAGATCATCTCTGAGGGAAATTCCGCGGCGCCGTGACCTGAGTTGTGGGTGCCGGTGCCGAAGCTCAAATGAAAATCGTATTCTTTGAGCTTCAGCGCATTCGCGAGCCGGATATTCGCGAGCGGCCAGCTTCCGTACTTATCGGTCTCCAGATCCTGCGAGCCATCCTGCAACCAGACCCGAATGTTGCGCTTCGGCTCCCGTAGTACCTTATCGGGATAGTCCTGACCGCCATCGCGGTTGGCTGGATCTTCCTTCCACTGAATGCTAGCGAAACTGCCGATCCAGCTTAGGACACGGCTGAACGCCTCTGGCATCTGCCATGCGGCATTGAAGGCGCAGATACCACCGGAAGAAAGTCCTGTGATCGCACGGCTGTAGGCATCCTTCCGGATGCTATATCTGGCTTCCAGTTCGGCCAGGATTTCGTCCCGGAGAAATTGGGGGTAGCGATCGCTGACTGTGTCGTACAGAGTGCTGCGCATCGAATCTTGCAATGTTCGATGCCACTTGTCCGAGTATGTCTTAACAAACTGGAACGTAGGAGTATCGGGCGATGGAGAAATTTCACCAGGATTGATAAACACGCAGATCATTACTGGAATCCTTTTTTGTGCAATCAGGTTGTCGATCACGTTCAGCACCGGATTATTGCCGTCTCGCTTGATATACCTGGAGCCGTCCTGAAAGACCATCAATGCTGCGGGAATTTTCGGATCATACTGCGCCGGCACGTAGACCCAGTATTCGCTTTTCATGCCATCGTAGATTCTGCTGGTGTGCACCATTGGGTTTGATAATTTGCCTGAGGGCACGTCCGCCCGAACATACGAGAGGGGTCCGAACGCAGGGACATCAAGACTGCCGCCGAACTTTACTCCACTCACGACGTAATGGAACGAATGCAGCCTGCCGAGTTGCGGGATCTGCGGCTCTGCGTACCAAATGTCAGTGCCGTCCAGATGCTGCATTTCTGGGCCTGGTGCACCATCGATGAAGAGCAGTGGCTTCGAGGCCGTTTCGATAGCGAAGAAGAAATCCGAGCCACGGCCCGCCCAAGCAGATCCCGCTTTCAATTCCTTTAGATCAAAAGTCATGCTGATAGCTCGCGGAAGCGCCGCGGGGTTGGATCTGGAGAGTTCGATCAGTTGAGGTGCGGTCATTCTATCGGTGCCGAAAGCGGAGGTGATCAGAACGATGAAGAGTAGTGTTCGCAGTCCCATATCAGGATGAACTATATCGCGAGCCGCCGCTCCCTCTGGTCATCCAGATCCCGTTACACGGAATGATGTTCCTGTTAAGAAGCTCCTGGCATTCGCCGACGAGGTTCTTCTGGTCTAGGGCGCGACCCAATCAAGAGCGTAGATATCCTGAGTGCCGGCGTCGCGAAGAAGGAGCGGCGAATCGTCCGGGGCGAGACCTGCCCAATCTCCCCACCCGGGGGCTTGGCGGAAATCTTTCAGACTGACCATTTGCTCCAGCTTCCGGTCGCCAACACGAACGCGGAAAATACCGCCCTGCTGGCCTCCCGTGGTCGCGCCGACAAACCAGATGTAATCCCCGTCGTGAGACCACTCCGGCCAACCTATGCCGATGTTCGCAAGCTCGGTCCAATTCTCGCTTTTGAAATTGAACAGCATCACTCGGTCTCTGCCTGTCGTAAAAGCGAGGATTTGGCGGCCATCCGGCGACCAGCGTGGCGATCAAAGCCCTTCTGGGCGGGGGACCTTCGAGATGGCGTGCGTCCGCAAATCCAGGATCTCAAGGTTCAACGTGCCGGCCTCGGGCGATTCGTCGGCTGGAAAGCGGCCGAACAGCAATGATTTTTCCATCCGGTGACCAGTTTGGATCGGCGCCACGGTGGTCTCCAGGCACTGCTTGTTCAGGGCTGCCACCGTCGGCTGAAACCACATAAACAGACCAGGGCTTTCCGGGTCGTTGCCATGAAAGCAATCCGTTTCCCGTCAGGAGACCAGCGAGGCTGCATGGGAAAGAGAGGCGGGAACGTTAGCTGCAACCGGTCACTGCCATCGACCCTACTTCGCCAGAGAGTGAAATCGGGATAGCTAACATACGTCACCCATTTCCCGTCACGAGAGAAGCGTACGGCCAAAGCGGAAATGCCCGAGAGGTAATGCGGAAACGCCTGGGACCGCGAGTCGTAACGGACGAGTTCACCCCGAATCTGAGCAGTTACGGCGTATAGCTTCTTGCCGTCCATACTGGCTTGCGGGCTGTAGGTGGACGTCGGACCCGTGGTTAGCTGAACCGGTTTATGGCTGGCTTTTCGGAGAAGCGTGCTCTGTTCTCGGATGGCCCAAAGATTCGTGGTTCCACCCCGCGATGATTGGAAAACAAAATACCTGCCATCAGGCGTCCAATTACCGCAACACTCGGTGCCTGGGTTGTTCCACCCGGAAAGCAACTGGTGAAGATTTTTTCCGTCCGCGGAGACTTCCCAAAGTGAGGTGCCGCTATTTCGGGCGTACACACTGAACCGCAGACGGTTTCCGTCCGGTGACCAACCCGGCGAAGAGGGACTTCCACCGGCACAGCAACAATTTTCCGGGAGTCCGTCCCGTTAATCTTCACCCGGTACAGAGTGCTCCCTTGGACGTAGACAACCTCCTTCCCATCGCGAGACCAAGTTGCGTCGGCAGCGCGGATGTTACCAAGTGGTTGGGGTGAGCGCCCAAGAACCGGTAAGATCCACACGGGACACTCTTGCTGATACAACGTAGCAATGCAGCTTGCAATGAGAAGTTCGGAGCGATCGGGTGAGATGTCAGACACCACCGGGCCACGAATCAAGGTCTCAATGGGAACCGTATCATCGCCCACCATAGAGACCTGATACAGTGTGTTACCGACGCCCACAGCAGAGAAATAGATCCTCGAACCATCTGTGACCATTCTGCTCTTTGTCCGGCTGTCTTTGGTCACTTGGGTTGAGCCTGTAATCTTTGGGGGCGACAGCGCGGGCCCAAATAGGAAAACGAGCGCTGCAGCCCCGACCACAAGAGCAAGTCCGAGAGCTATACTCAACCATCGACGTTGCGAAGCTGCGAGGTTTGTCGGCATTGCGGCCCGAGTGCCAAACGCGCCGGGCACCATTTCAGCGCCGGCCGGGTTCGCAACGGTAGTCGTCTGCGTAGCGGCGGTGATCGCTGCGGATCTGTGTGAGTCCGCATCGCGCTTCAAGCGCATGAGTTCACTGTGCAGGTCTGCCGCACTCTGGTAACGCATGTTTTCGAGTAGGCGCATGATGATCTCATCCAGCTTGGGCGGTATCTCAGGAATCAGGCTAATAGGCTGGATGGGTGCCAGGTTGAGAATCGCATTGAAGATCAGCTCTGTCGTGTTCCCGACAAATGCCGTTTTTCGGGTGGCCATTTCGTACAGCACAGCACCGAAGCTGAACAGGTCCGTACGAGCATCGATCTCCTCGCCACGCGCCTGCTCAGGCGACATATATGCCACCGTTCCCATTGCTGTGCCCGGGGTCGTGAGCGCCTCGTCCGGCATCGACCACGTTGGCGCGTCCGAACTGGGCCGAGCGCCTAGCGTTAGGCCGTGGTCGCCGAAATCCGTGCCACGCTGCGGGATGAGCTTCGCGATCCCGAAATCAAAAATCTTTGATTGCCAGGATCTGTGACGAAGAGGTTCGCCGGCTTGATGTCGCGATGTATGATGCCTCTTTTGTGAGCCGCGTCCAACGCATTGGCAGTTTGGATGGCAAAGTCGAGCAATTCATCGATTGAAAACGGCTTGCCCTCGATCCGATGGTTGAGCGTTTGGCCCTCCAGCCATTCCATCGCAATGAAAGGCTGGCTATCGTATTCGTCTACCTCATAGACCGTGCAGATGTTGGGATGGTTGAGAGCGGAGGCGGCCCGGGCTTCGCGCTTAAATCGCTCAACCGCTTACGAGTCTAAAATCCCGCTCTTCGCGGCACCTTCTGCCGGTCGCGATTCACCTAGGCCCGCGACCTCAGGGAGGAGCTTCAGGGCGACCAGCCGGCCAAGTTTCATGTCTCCTGCTTTGAAAACTACCCCCATACCTCCGCCGCCGAGCTTTCCAAGAATGCGGTAATGGGAGACGAGTTGGCCAATCATCGGATGTTATCCACCGTTGCCCACTTGAGATATATCTTTAATTATTGCGGCGACCGGAAGAAGCGTTGATCAGTATCGCCAGCTTGTCAGGTCTGCTCCGCCCGGCGCTGTGTCCTGAAGGCGCCGCATGATCTGCGGGAGATACATCTGGTTGTAGTGCAGCCGCGAGTACCAGTTCGGCTTCGTCGGATCGCCATTCCAGCAGTGCTCGGCAAGGGGTCCGTAGCGAACCTCACCTTTGTAGGGCACGCCGTGTCCCGGGGTGCCGGTCTCTTTGAGGAAGTCTTCCATCAGATACACCGCATTGCTCAGGAAGTAGGTGTCATCCGAGCCGACGTAGACGTGGAGCTTGCCTTGCAGCTTCGGCCCGAGCGTCTTCCAATCACGTTTTAGTATCGCGTTCAAGTCATAGTGCTCGTGCCAGTACTCGGCCGTTCTGTGGTCGATCACGCCGGTCCGCTTATCGAAAATCGGTCGAGGATAGCCATCGTTCCCGGTGGGAGAAAAGACCGCCTGCCAGATGTCGAACTGCTCACCCGACCGGCCGCGATCGCCCCGCGCAGCTTCATAGGCGACATTATCACGCGCCGAGATCAACGTGTGGCCAAGGTAGTCTCGCATCGCTGGCTGTTCGACCTTTTTGTTCGCACCCTGAAGATAAAACATGTTGTCCTGCTTATACAGGTCGACCGTCATATAGGCGTGAAAGTCGACCGGGTCTGGGCAGGCGACGAACGCGCCATTGTAGTGATCGGGATAGAACATCTGGACTGCGAGCGATTCCCAGCCGCCGGTCGAGCCTCCATAAACAAACCGAGCCCAGCCTTTCCCGATGCCGCGAAACTTGCCTTCGATCGCAGGGATGAGCTCGGTCTCAATTGCGTCTCCGTATGGACCCAGATTTGACGAGTTGACCGCATATGAGTCGTCGTAATAGGGATTTGCATGCTGCAGCTTCGCGATCAATACTCGCGGCGTACCCGGCGCAATCCAAGCCTGGTAGTTCTTATATGCCTCCTCCTGCTGTATGCGGTTGTAGCCCGCTAAGTGAAAACGCTCGGAGTAATCGGGCTTCAGCTTAGGTTCCGGTGGGGTCTCCCGGAAATCGTTGAAGCTGGTAACGAAGTGGTCGTGGAAAACGATGAGCGGATAGTGAGCCTCGGTATGGGCGTCGTAGCCCTCCGGCACGAGAACGATTGCCGAGAGATAAACCGGCCTGCCCCAAAACTTCGTCAGGAGCTTCGACTGGACGCTGATGTGGCGGATGTACTTTGTATCCGGTTCAGGGTTGATGGGTGCGATAATCGCATCGAGCGAGACAGCGATTGGCGGCGCTTCGGGCCCTATGTGAATCACCCGCGGCTTCGACAGCAAGTTGCCTGGCGCGAGGTTCCAGTGCTGGCCCTCACCCCGGTCCGGCGCGAGCTTCACCGTCTTACCGTCTGACCGGTGAAACGTCTCATAGCTGTTGAGCAAACCCTGGACCGTATACTCTCCGGGCGGCACGTCCTTCAAGCTCGCCCGCGGATAGCCCTGCGCGTTGTCACCGATCTTCAGGGGCTCACCGGGCTTCCATCCATCGACCGTGACACCGAAGACCATCTGCGACTTGAGCGTATCGTTGATCTGCATACGCGGCTCGGCGCTCGGGTCATTCGAGAGTAGAAGCAGCACGCGGCCGTCCAAGGGTTTATCGGAGCGCGACGGCGGAAAACTCACCGTGATCGTCTGAGCAGGCCCAGCGCTAACCCACAGCACCGCCGCGGAAAGCAAAGAGAGTAACCGAAGAAAAAGGCGCATACCGGAGTATAGGTCTGTCAAACCATCAACGTACTGCTGGGTAGTGCGCTAAATCTGTGTTGCTCTTTGGCAGCTCGTCAAAGTGTACGCGACCTCTCGTGAAGGCGAACAGATGTATTCCCCCGGTGACGTTATCGAAGCTATACCAACGTCCATATCCGGCAATCCTAATCCAGACCGCATTTGCACTTCGCACGTCGAGCGACACAATCTGTCGATGCGGATGCAGATGAGGAGATTGACGCGACTAACGAATGCCTATAGCAAGAAGAGGGAAATCTTCGAGCGGCTCTAGCGCTGTATTTCGCGTCTTACAACTTCTGTCGCGTTCACAAGTCGCTTCCCGTTACACCTGCGATGCCAGCGGGAATTACAGATCACGTGTGGACGTAGAAGTTGGCTGGTTCATTTCGGGAGTCCAGTAGCGGTTGGGCGCATGTTCCGGATGGCAGTGATTAGCCAACCCTTGGACCCGCGGGACGCGCGTTGAGATGACGGCAGAGGCCGCGGCGGGCAACACGCCGGATGCGCCGTCCCTGATGACGTGAATGTCATCGCTACCCGCCAAAATAGGCTGGATGCTTTCCACGAGGCTGAGACGTTCGGCCGAATGCAGCCAGTTGGCGGCTGCGTCGACTGACGAAAAACGCTGCAGGATGACCCAGTCGATCTGTGCTGGGGGGCTCGGCGGCATAACCTTCTGGTCGATGAAGCAGGGCCATTTCGCGATCTCGGCACCCATCGTGTCCTGCCAGCGCCTGAAGACCTCTTCCTGCCCCGCGGCTGGACGGGTCTGCGTCACGATGGTTGCGCCGCCGCTGGTCCCGATGTCGTCACTCCGGCGTTCAGGCAACGGTTCAGCTTCGCTCCTGAATGGAGATCAGCCGATCGAAGATATGATCGGGCATCAGAGGCAGGTGGCAGAAACGCACGCCCGTCGCATTCTTGACGGCGTTCGCGAGCGCTGGCGCCACTGGATTGATAGCGCACTCGCCTTGCGATTTTGCACCCAGCGGTCCGATGCTGTCGTAAGTATCGGCAAAGAACAGCTCAGTGCGAGGAATGTCAGCAAAAGCGGGAATACGATAGTTCCGCAGCGCCGGGTTCACAATATGGCCGGCAGCGTCGTCCGCCATGTTCTCGGTAAGCACCCAGCCGATTCCCATGGCGATGGCGCCGTCGATCTGGCCGCGGCACTGCATCGGGTTGATCAACCGGCCAATATCCGCAGCATGGATGCTCCGCAAAATCTGGATCTCGCCGGTGACCAGGTGAACGGCAATGCGGAACGCCTGGACGTTGAAAGCCGTAGTGCGCGGCGAAAGATACGCCTTCCGCTTGGCTTCGAAGCGATGCCCTTCGTCGCGGCCGGCGGCGTGAAGATCGGTAAGCGAAATCCGCCGATCGCCAGAGACCACATGGCCGCCCTCCAGTTGCCAATTGCAGGAAGGCGTCCCGGTATGATCGCCCACATAGGCGAGGATGTTGTCGCGGAGCGCTGCTGCGGTGAGCGCTACCGCCTTACCCGCGACAACCGTCCCGGTACTGGCGAAAGTTCCCGTGTCATAGGGCGTCAGATCGGTATCGGCATTGATGATAGCGATGTCATCCGCTCGCGTTCCGAGCACGGCGGCCGCGATCTGGCGATGTGAGGTCACGGACCCATTGCCCATTTCCGTCGAGCCTACGGCCAAATGGTAACTGCCGTCTGGCAACAGCGTCATCAGGGCGCTGGACCGGTGCTCGGTCGGCGGGCCGCAATCCAGCATTGCGAGCGCCATACCGACGCCCTCTACCCACTCATCTCCGTGCGGCTTCGAGCACCCGCCTTCGCTTGCAAGCGCGGTCTCGACCAGATTGAGGCATTGATCGAGACCATAGCTGCCGGACTCGATATCGCTGACGTCTTTCCAGATGGATTCGATCCAGTCCTTAGGCCCGACCATGTTTCGCCGGCGGATTTCAAACGGGCTCAATCCGAGCAGCTGCCCTAATTCATCTATCGCGGATTCGATGGCGAAGGTCGTCTGCGATGCGCCGTACCCGCGGAAACCACCGCCAGGAACCATGTTGGTGTATACCGCATAGCCGTCCGCCTTCTTGTTCGGACAGCGATAAGTGGCCAAAGGGCTGCCGAGCGAAGCCGCGAGCGTCTCGCCGCCATGGCCCCCCATAGGCACCGGTATTTGAGACAACCTTCACCTGGAGCGCCGTGAGGATTCCATCCTTCGTGGCGCCAAGCTTGACGCGGGTTGTCATCTGATGGCGCGTCGACGCGGCGATGAACTGTTCCTCGCGCGTGAACTCCCACTTCACCGGTCGGCCGATCTTCAAGGTCGCGAGGACACATAGGTCCTCCGAGAGCATTTCCTGTTTGCCGCCGAAGCCGCCGCCTACACGCTCCGTAAACACGTGAACCTGGCTCGGTCTTAGGCCAAAGACGTGGCAGAGCTTTTGTTGCGTGATGAATGGAGCCTGTGAGCTGGTGCGAACGTGAAGCCTGCCATCGGTACCGGTCCAAGCGATAGATCCGTGCGTTTCCAGATGCGCATGCTGGACCCGTGGGGTCGAATAAGTGTTCTCGTGAATCGCTGCGGCTGCGGCGAATCCGTCCTTAACGCTGCCGACCTCCCCGTGAATGTCGACGTAGATGTTGCCCTTCGCGTCGCCCTTGTCATGAAGGATTGGAGCATGCAGTTCCATCGCCGCGACCGGATCGAATACCGCCGGCAGCAATTCGTAATCGATCTCAATAAAGCGGCAGGCGTTGTCCGCGGCAGCTTCGGTTTCGGCAACCACAGCCGCCACCCGTTGACCGGCGAAACGGACGACATTGTCGAGAACGTACGTATCGTCGGGATCAACAAGGTGATCCTCATGCGTGGCGGTACTGAAAAGCCGACGCGGGACATCTTCCCAAGTAAAAATGGCGACAACGCCCGGCACGGCCAGTGCCCTCGTGCGGTCGATTTCGCGGACGCGCGCGTGCGCATGCGGCGATCGCACCACCTTCAGATGCAGCAGATCATCGATTGCCACATCCATCGTGTAACGAGCCCGGCCCGTTACGATTGACTTGCCGAACGGGTTTGCCAAGCTGGCCCCGCAAGCCTTACCCGCGACATCTTCTTCAGCGGATTTCCTGCCGTGAAGAGCATCGTCGATACTGCGATAGCCCGTGCATCGGCACAGATTGCCTTTCAGCGCGTCTGGCAAATCCTGCCGATCGTGATCATCGAGCGACGCGGCTGTCATGATCATGCCCGCCGTACAGAACCCACACTGGAATGCCTGCGAGTCGAGGAAAGCCTGCTGAATGGGGTGGAGTTGGCCGTCGGTTGCCAGCCCCTCGATGGTCGTGATATCGCGATCTGCGGCACGAAAGGCCGGTATCAGGCAGCTATGCACCGGCTCGGCGTCCAGCCAAACTGTGCAAGCGCCGCAATCGCCGGCATCACATCCCTTCTTCACCCCGAAGACGCCGAAATCGCGCAGGAGAGTGCGCAAGCATTGACCAGGGTGAGGCTCCGCCGAGAACAGGCCGCCGTTCACGGTGTACTTCATGCCGCGCCTCCCGGCTGAGCCAATTCAACACGAATTTGTTCAGCGAAATAATAGGTGAGATGCCGCCTGTACTTCGGACGGCCGTTCACGTCATCGAAATATCTATCCTCGGGAAGAGCGGCGTCAATCGCCCGCCGAAGCTCGTCGGCCGAAGGGATCCCGGGAAAGGAGAGCTGCACGGGGCGAGGCGTCGCCGCCGTAATGGTGATGAGAAGTTTGTTGTCGATGCCCCGCGTTCCAATGAGAAGCGCGGCCGATCGCCCCAGCTTGACGAGCGAGGCACGTCGGATGGCATACCGCTTCGAGAGCGCCGCGGCCGGAAGATGGATGCTGCGGAGCAATTCACCGGGTGCGAGGACATTCTCGTGGTTGCCCGTGACGAAATCGACCGCTGGAACACTCCGCGGAGCGCCGCCACGAGGCCAAGGGTGAGACGACCCTCGAGCGCCACGACGAGCGATGTCATAGCCCCGGCGGGCAGTGATAGACAGATATTGCCGCCCACTGTCGCTGCGGTCCAGATCTTAAACGAGGCTAGGAGGGCGTTGCAGCACTCGCGCAGCAACGGCAGAGCGGTCCACTCCGTTGGGCCTTGCAGGCGGTAGAGCTCGACGATTCGGCAGGTCGCGGCAATATCGAGCCCGTCGCCCGTGACCTGTAGCGAGGGCCAACGCAGTCGCTCAAGATCGATCAGCGTGTCGGTTGCCGGCTGCGGCTCCGAGAAGAGCCAGGTGCCTCCAGCAAGCCAGGCGTAGCTTGCGTGCCAACTCCTGATCTCGCCGGCATCAACTGGGCGTTTTACGGTCGTAATCGTATTGAGATTCATGATGCGGACCTTCCAGCGTGAGGGTCAGTGAAGCGTCCCAAGCGAGGTGGGGCCGGGGCCGGGCGTGATCAGCGTGGGCCATTGGTGGGAACCGAAGGGCACGGCGGGCGGCAAGAACGGTTTCATGCTCCGCTTGGCGGTCTCAGCAACGATTGCATCGCGCGCATCGCCGCCCATTAATTCGTAGTCCATCAAATGATAGTTGCCGAAGAACAGCTGCCCTACCGACCGGTCCGCAATGATGCGAGTCAGCGCGCTGAGCATATCCGCTTGGGTCGTGGTGAAGGAAATCGTCTCGATTAAAAGTAGATGATCGTTGATCGCCTCCGGCCCAAAGTATTGAGCAAGAACACTGAACAAAACGTTGTTTTGCCGGGCAACGTAAATCGTGTTGCTCGCGGCAACGGTTTTATCCCAGTCCGCGCCCAGCATCGATTTCCAGTTGCCGACGACGTCCATCCAATGCGCCACCTGCGTCTGGGCTGCCCAGGTGACGTTCTTCGCGAGAAATGGAGCTTGCTGTCGTCCGAATTCTTCCAGCATCGCAGCCGAAATCGCACGCTTGGCGACGCACTTATCGATGAAATCAAGATTCCGCTTCAAGATCGTTCTGTTGTTTTCCCGCCAGTCGGCTGACATGGAGACCGCATCCAAACCGTCGACTGCCGATTGCATCCGGCTCCGGAAAGCAAGAATGGGCGAACGCCAGGACTGATCCTCCGGGCTGGTGAGATAGGGCCCCACCACCTCGGCCAGCGCCATCGTGCTATGACCGACCGATTTCAGGATTTGATAGACCATCGGCACCGATGGCGCTTGCAACGGCGGCCGTCCCGGGCGATAGAGCGTGAACGTCCCGCCGCTGCCCGAGAACAGCGCTAGAATGACCGGCTGATTCGCTAATATATTCTTTGTGAAAATCTGGCCGGCCGAATCATACAAGTCGAACATGCTTGTGTTCAGCGCCAAAATATTCGCAGTGGCAGTGACTTCGCGCGGCGTAGCTTGCGTGCCCACCAACCCTTTCCAGTAATCCGGGAGATCCTGTCCGAAGGCCGACGCCGCAAACCCGGTAACAGCAATGAACGACAAGATCGCAGTAGTGCAGGGAAAAAGGTCCGTGCGTCCCATCATGTGGTTGAATCCCCCAATTTTGTTTGTGCTATCCGCGCCTACATCCGTGGAGACGACAATGCCTCAGCGCTTTGAAGCTCCACGGTCACACTTTTCAATCGTTTTTGTGGCGCGCAAGCGTGCGCCGAAGTAGGTGCGGTGAAACCGTTACGGGTTGCCAGGGTTGATTGTAGCGTAAAACGCGCAGTATCGTAATACTACCAGCGCATGTTAGTTATACTGCCAAGCGGGCTGCGTAACGGACGATGCCGGTGGCACTTGTAGGCGGCGTAGCTATTTGAAGACTTTGGTCGGGCCGCCGGGATTTGAACCCGGGACCTCTTGCACCCCAAGCAAGAAATATCAACTACTTACAAGAAGGGTTTGCTGAAAACAAAAGAGTTGATACCACGTAATTTGGACGCCAGTTGGACGCCAAAGCCCGGAATTTGAGGTTTGGACTCCACCAGGACTCCACATCCTGTGGCAGTTCCGGCGCTCTTACGCGCGGTTGTCAGCCCTTTTATTCTGATGTCTGGATATGACAACAAATTGTTTCCTCATAAAGAGGATGCCCACCCATTTATCAGCCCGAGATTGAGTGAGGAAGATCCAAAGCATTTGAAAACTCTTGCGGGAAACGATTCCGCCGCAGCTCTCCCTCACTTCCAGGCCGTCGATCCGCGCGCCTAGGGACAACTTCCGACAACTCCACTTTTCAGCCGTTATCGGCAACTGAGATCAATGGAATACCGAAACAAAAGCTGCCGTCATACCCGGCGCCACAAGCGACAGTAGTGGTTCTTCGTTGACGTCAGACCTTGCGCGTTGCACAGGGGTCGAAGGCTTGAGCCATAAAGGTGGCCCAGCGTTTACCTTCGACACTTGGCTGTGAAGGTAAAGCCAAATTGCAAGAGTAAGCTAGGCTTCTGGCTTTTGCAGCTTTTGAAAATTTCTATCGACAGTTCGTACACTCGGACCGCCGCCTCCGGTACAGGACATTCCGTCAAGTGTTGGATTTTTGAGATATAACCTCCGATCCTCCACCTCCTAAAGGCAGGAGTATATGGATGAGAAAAGCTGTAATTTCACTTTGTCCTGGTAACGTGGCTTCTTGCGACAGATGCATGTTGCAAGAAACAGGTGGAAACGGCACAAATCCAGCCCAGTGAAGATGCCGGGGTAAGGGCAGCATCCGGGGTCGGAACAGGTGCAGGGACGCAGATTTCGACACGAGGGTCAGTGAAACGCATTCTCACAAGAGCGAGGCTTTTTTCTACCCTCAGTTTGCTCGTGTTGCTTGTGGTTTGCCTGACCTTCTCCTGGAGCGCGCGCGACGTAATGGCCCGTCTTCCCTTCCTCACGGGACAGGGTGAACCGCGCAGTCTCGCTGAGAGCCAGGGCGCTCTCGTTGATCTGAGTCCCTGGCGCACCGCCCGGACCCTCGCAGAACTAGCAGCGACAGTAGAGGACGTCGAGTACGCACGTGAGGCCGAACACTTGGCTGATCACGAAGTATACCAAGCCTTCGCCTCGGCGTTGCGCCAGGCCAGTGCGCAGCACCATTCACTCACGGGCACAGCGCTCACCCTCTCGCAAAAATTTGCACAGTTCCAGCAGATCGTGAAAGAAGATCAGTCGCGTGTGCAGAGCCTCACCCAGGCTGCTGATCGCTCCTCCTCTTCCGCACCCAACCACTCGACACCCGTCACCGTTGCTGACGATCTCGACATCGCCAAGGCGCAACTTGGCCTCGATTCCGATGAACTAGCCGACGCACAGCAGGAGCTTGCCCGCGCAGTGGGCGATCAGCGCAGCAGAATTCAGCAGGAACTCGCCGCGCATGAATCCGCTATGCGCGAATACGATGCTCAGTCAGCTAATGAAACCCACATTGCTGCAGTTCCCGCCCAGCGATACGGCACGCTCGTCGAACGCCTCAAGGCATGGATTGATCAACGGACCCGCTGCCAACTGATTCAGCAGGCTACGCAACGGGCACGCGCGGACACAATCGCGCTCACCGCCCAGCACGACAAACTCCCGGGCTCCACCAACACCGCCTCATCTGAAAATATGCAGATCCCGTTTCAACCGGTTGCAGATCCCGTCTCCGATCCTACGCCCGACAAAACCGCCAAACTCATCGCCCTCAGAGACAGAACTGCAGAGCGCCAGCTTCTTAACATCTACGACGATCGCATTCAGACCGAGCAGCAACTCGCCGCGGTTTACGCTAGGTGGTCTGATCAGCTGCTCCTACAGCACCGCATCGTGCTGCACCTCCTGCTGCAATCTTTTGCGCTGATTGCCTTCATCCTCATTTGCGTGATCATCTTCGACGCACTCGTGCGCAATCTCGTCGACCGCCCCACGCTCGACCGACGCCGCATGCAAACGCTTCGCATAATCTTCAAGCTCGGCATACAGCTGTTCGGCGTGGTGCTCATCCTGCTTGTCACGTTTGGTTCCCCCAACCAGATGCCCACCATCCTCGGGCTTAGCACTGCCGGACTAACACTTGTCTTGCAGGACTTCATCATCGCCTTCTTCGGCTGGTTCGTCCTAATGGGTAAGAATGGCATCCGTGTCGGCGATTGGGTCGAGATCAACAGCGTCGGCGGCGAGGTCGTCGAAATTGGCCTCTTCCGCACCGTCATGCTCGAAACCGGCAACTGGACCGATAAAGGCCATCCTACTGGCCGCCGCGTAACCTTTATCAACACTTTCGCGATTAAGGGTCAGTACTTCAACTTCTCTACCACTGGCCAGTGGATGTGGGATGAAATCAGGGTCAGCATCCCCGCAGCCCACGATACATACGCCATCATCGAGCTCATTCACAAAGCGGTGCTCAAGGAAACCGAAAAGGATGCCCGGCTCGCTGAGGAGGAATGGAAACGCGTGACCCGGCAGAACGGGTTGAGCCAGTTCGCCGCAGGCACGGCAGTGGACATGCGCCCAGGGAACTCCGGAATCGACATTATTGTGCGCTATATCACGCGCGCATCAGATCGCTTCGACCTGCGAAACCGCCTCTACCAATGCGTGATTGATGTCCTCCACAAACCACAAACGCCTCGAACGCGGCTGGATGTGGCGCAACATGCTCAGTCCATGTCGGCCCTATCGGACGAGTTGGTCCTACACAAGCCGCAGCTATACGCCTTGGCAGACCCCGAGCTCACCCGAAGGCCCTAAGCCTACACGTCTGAGGGACCGCGAGGGGGTCTATAGTTGCGACAGGTGCATCTAAAATCCGCGCGGCCACTGTTCCGCCTACGATCTTGCCGACGTTCATTTTGGAATGTCAGGCGCACCGAGGCGATTGCTTGTGTCGGATCTGGATGGATCTGGAAACCACTTGCGATTGTCTCAGCGCTACGGCGATTCGGCATGGCGCAAATGGCGGATCGGTCCTGCGGCTCTCCCCTCGTTGTACTTCCGCGCGGGCCTCGTGATTTGTCCGCTGCTCTGTTCAATTGATTGCATCACTAAACGAGATATGAAGTACCGTTCCGGGTCCCCGGAACTTTGGCGGTGCGTTAACAGGATTAGTCGCTGCATTGTTTAAAAGATGGTGTTTGACATCCGTATCAAATCCCATGCAGGGAAAAAGAACACGTTCACTCAACGGACTGTCATTGGGTCAGTTCACAACCGCGATAATGTCCACGTCCCGCTCGCGCCGGTTCCCAGCAGTGCCATCGATAATTCACGGGAAGCGAGTCCCCGGTAACAGTCTCCGGCAGTCTCGACATGAGAGTTGCATGCCGCGCTTCCTAAACCATTGCCGACAACCGCGGATTTATCGTCTACAGTCCCCGCTCTCGCGGGTCTTCATCGGCGGATCCGCAAACTCAGATCGATTTTCTACTGGTCCGCAAGAGCCTGCATTGGGGAGATCCGGGCAGCACGGTCCGCAGGCAGTAAACAAGCAAAGAGAGATACCAGCGCCATGATTGCCAGCGCGCTCCCAAACAGCGCCATGCTGATACCGGGCACGTGAAAGAGAACCGCCTGCATCGCTTTCCCGGTCAGCCATGCTCCTAAGCTGCCAACTACTGTGCCGTCGGCGAACAGACGCAGCGTGAGCGCGAGAAATTCGCTGCGAATTTGGACTGGCCTCGCCCCTAGAGCCATGCGTACGCCGATCTCGCGCTTCCTTTGCGCCACGGCGTAGCTCAATACGCCATAAGTACCAATTCCCGTGAGTAACAGTGCGACTGCTGAGAATAGCCCGGCAAGCAGTGCCGGTGAGCGGCGGGCGACAAGGCTGTCGGCAATCCGATCATCCATCGAGCGAATGTCATCGACCGCCAACTCGGGGTCGATTTGTCGAACTACGGTTTGAAGCTTCAGCCGTATGGATTCCGGTGGGAGGCTGGCGCGAACGGCCACATAGATATTGCTGTCCGGCCGGTAAATGTATGGATAGTAAACCGCGCCTTGCGCACTTTCGTCCGCAAGGCCAGCCTGCTTGGTACTGCCGACCACGCCCACAACCGTAAATGCCTCGCTATCAGCACCAGCACTGGACCCCTGAAAAAGCAAGTGTCCCAGAGGGCTGATGTTGGGCCAGTAGTAGCGCGCGAAGTCCTCGTCGACCACACAGACTCGCCGGTTGCGGCGCGAATCCTCGCCGGTGAGGAATCGTCCAGCCCGCAAAGAAAATCCCATCGCGCGGAAGTAATCACCGCCCACGCCATAGGAATAATGTCCGCGCGGCGATTCGCCTGGCCGGAGAACATGACCTTTCACAGTCGCAGCGCTCTTTCCGCTGTTACCACTGAAAGGCACGTTGTTGACTACGCCAGCGAACAGCACTCCCGGTTGATGGCTGAGTTCGTCCATCAACCTTTCGGCAAACCTAAGGCCGGCCGGAGGCGCGGGATATTTTGCTCCGATCAACGAGATTTCCGCAGTGAGAACGTGATCAGACTGGAATCCCGGAGAAACGGCCATCACACGTTTTAAACTGATGCCGAGCAATCCCGCTCCCACCAGAAGCACGAACGCCAGGGCAACCTGTGTGACAACAAAGCTCTGTCTTACGGCTTGGGCAGCACGGCCGGACGTCACGCTGCGACTCTCAGATCCGAGCGCGTTACCCGACCGCCTAAGATGCAACCAGGCGATTGGAATTGCGAGCACAATGCCGATGAGGAACGCTGCGACCACGGCGATGAGTGCCAAGCGAGCATTGAAAGCAATATGAGCTCCCAGTTGCAAGCGGCTGATACCCAACGCAGCCAGAACGCGAATTCCACCAGCGCCCGCAACAAGGCCGAGCAACCCGCCGAACACTGTGAGTAACGTGGTCTCCACCATCACTTCGCTGACCACGTACGCCGAGCTTGCGCCGAGCGCCTGCCGGACAGCAACTTCCTTGGCTCGGCCATTCGCGCGGATCAGAAGCAGATTCGCGAGATTCACGGTTCCAATCAGCAGAAGCGCCAGCACGGCAGCTTGTAGCAGCAGCAGGGTAGGCCGAATCGCCGCGACGTGATCGGCATGAAGCGGCACGACCAGCGATCGGAAACCAGCATCAGCCATGGCTTTACCTTCCGGGTCGTCCGCCTCCAATCTGGCATTCTGCGCATCTATTTGCGACTGTGCCTGGACGAGCGTGGCACCCGGTTTGAGCCGGGCAATCATTTGCTTCACATTTCCGCCCGAATGCCGCTGCGCAGGCGCTCGATCTTCAGGACGCGATGCAAGCGGAAGATACACTCCGGAATCAGAGGAGAGGAAGTGAAAACCGGCAGGCAAGACCCCGATCAC
>JBPCJX010000079.1:0-11647 GCA_051004875.1 Bryobacteraceae bacterium | reverse complement strand
CTCTCTGGCTCTACCGAATAAACTCTCTGGCTCTACCGAATAAACTCTCTGGCTCTACCGAATAAACTCTCTGGCTCTACCGAATAAACTCTCTGGCTCTACCGAATAAACTCTCTGGCTCTACAAGGTAAATGACACGTAAAATATCTTCCTGTGCTAATTTGGGTAACTATATAGTTGACAAAATACAGCAAAGTGGGTAACCTTGGGGCATGCTGGTACGACCTATCGGCGAGGATGAATTTCCGGCTTTGTATATCGTGGTTCACCATCCTAGCGATCCCCATCCTAATTGGCCCAACAAATGGCTCGACGGTGGATACCTTCTCGCAAGCATAAGGACGACTCCAACGGTGCGAATCAGTGCATAAAGGAGTCCATCATCTACGTTCACCGATGTGGGCATCAGCGGACGCGGGAGCGCCCCATAATAGCTTGTTCGGTGAGCATTGACAGAGTAGAGAAACTAGATCGATCACCGGAACAACGGGTGATCTATTTCAAAGACGCCAAACCTATCCGCAAGCCCGTCAAACGGCGGCTATACGGTCCGATCAATTCCTATTACGATCAGGCACCCTAAAGACGGTCATCCTTCTTCGCCCGTTTCTTCCTTGCTCTCGCCCGTGTGCGCCTAGCCTCTTCCTTCAGGTAGGCTTCCTTGGAAACGCTGAACACCTTGCGGACGGCGTTGTCGAATCTTTCAGCTTCGGTATTGCCGGGTACGTGGGGCGCGGGCGCTGGTTTCATCACCCACCATCCTAGCGCTGAATGAAGGGTGGAGTTCTAAAGCGGATCACATCTGGCCGCTTGCAGCAGAACTGCTGGCAGACCATTGCCCCGCCACGATAAGCTAGCGCTTTGAATCAGCTTTACTACGGCGACAATCTTCAGATCCTTAGGGACCGGGATAATTTTCCGAACGAAAGCGTAGACCTGATTTACCTCGATCCACCGTTTAACTCAAACGCGAATTACAATGTTCTGCTTCGTAGCCCCAGCGGTGAGCAGTCACACGCTCAGATTGAAGCGTTCGAGGATACGTGGCACTGGACGGATGAAGCGGAGCAAGCCTTCGATGAGGTGATGCACAGCGGCAATGCGGATGCCGCTGAACTGCTACGCGCCATGCGAGCGCCGCTGAACTGCTACGCGCCATGCGAGCGCTTCTTAAAGAAAATGATCTGATGGCCTATCTCACAATGATGGGCACTAGGCTTTTAGAGCTTCATCGCGTTTTGAAAGCAACGGGAAGTCTATATCTACATTGCGATCAGACAGCTAGTCACTATTTGAAATTGCTCCTAGACTCTGTATTCGGCATTGAGAATTTCAGAAACGATATCGTTTGGAAGCGAAAGGCCGGACGTGGTGAAACTAATAATGCAGCCATTCGCTTCGGAGTTAGCACGGACTCGCTACTGTTCTATGCAAAGTCTCGTGCAACGGCATTCAATCGGCGATACCGTGTTAACAAAGCGTCATACATCGAAAGCAAGTTCACTGAGGTTGATGAGCACGGACGCCGATATCATCTGGACAATCTCACTAGCCCCTCATACCGCCCCAATCTGATTTACGAATACAAGGGCTACAAGCCGCCTGAAAAGGGTTGGGCCGTCTCACTAGATCGCATGAAAGAGATGGATGCCCAAGAACGGCTTTATTTCCCAGCAGACAAGACCAAACGGATCAGGCGCAAGCGGTACCTTGACGAACTCGCGGGTGAAACCGTCGATAGCCTTTGGGATGACATCCCTCCAATCAACTCGCAAGCTCAGGAGCGTCTCGGATATCCCACACAAAAGCCGCTACATCTACTAGAACGAATCATCCAAGCATCCAGCAACGAAGGCGATGTGGTTCTCGACCCCTTTTGTGGATGCGGAACCACAATTCACGCCGCGCAAAAACTCAATCGCCAGTGGATCGGCATAGATATCACAAACCTCGCAATCTCTCTCATTGAGAAACGCCTAGCCGACGCCTTTCCAGGTATCCAGTTCGAGGTACATGGAACGCCGAAAGACTTGGAGGGAGCGCGCGCACTGGCAGCCAAAGACAAGTATCAATTCCAGTGGTGGGCCGTCTCGCTCGTGAAAGCAGTTCCATACGGCGGTAAGAAGAAAGGCGCGGATACGGGCATTGACGGATTTATCTATTTCAAGCCGGATGCCAGAACGACTGAGAAGGCAATCGTGTCCGTCAAGGGCGGCGATAACGTGAGCGTGGCAATGGTGCGCGATCTAGCCCACGTAGTACACCGCGAGAACGCCCAAATGGGAGTCTTTATCACCCTAGCCGAACCGACGAAGCCCATGCTCACTGAAGCCGTAAAGGAAGGCTTTCACGAGACGGTCTACGGCAAGTTTCCACGCCTTCAGATTGTGACCGTTGAAGAGTTGCTCAACGGCAAAAGACCCGCTATCCCGCTCATTGATCGAACAGCATCAGGGTTCAAGACTGCTCCGAAAGAAGAGAAGGATACGGAGCAGGATGCGCTACCGTTCTGATTCTCCTGTAAGCTTGAATTGCGTGTAGAACTTCGATATCGCGCATAGGTCAGCTTCGTGGTGGTGAAGCACCGCAAAAGCCTTTACTTCTATGCTCAGCCCTTAGTGTACCCAATACACGGGCTGAGCGGGAAGAGGCAATGTGGACGCATCAGAGCAAGGGCTCGAACATGGAAACGACTTTTCCGACGATGCTGGCCAACTGATTAAGAGTTGGAATGATCGGCTCACCCTTAACAATCTCCGGCTCACCGAGCGTTATTCGAAAGGTGAACTCCGGCTTCTGATTTATATACGCCTCCCGATGGGCAGCAAGCACGCGGTAGATCTCTGCGCCGTCCTTCAGTGGAAAGGAACGCATGAGAAACGAGGCGCCGGACGGTTGAACAGAGTAGAGCATTGGCTCCCTGACGTTGGGGAACATGTCTCTGTAGTCGAGCACGACGTCAGTGTGAGCGCTACCGACCGCAAGCAGCAGTCGATGTTTGTCGATGTTGTTAAGTTCGTCGAGCATCCAGATCGCATCGTTCCCACCACGATACGGGTGCAGAGCGTGGATTTTCTTCACGGCCGTCTCGCTCATTCCCTCTACTTTTCTCGGATCAAGGGCTTCGTATTTCTCGGGGCTCTCAGCAATGGGAAACGCGGTTCGTTTAGTGGGGGTACCGCTGTTTGCCAGGACGAGTTGGTAGGCCAAGTGATCCAGAGAACTTCGCAAGTTCTGAACGGCATCCCCGATAATGGCTGCAAAACTGAGCGGAATGTCGCTCTTGATCCGAACGTAAAATACGATGTCTCCGGTTTGCGCGTCTTCCTCTCGGATAACGGAATAGGGGCCAGCTTCGTTAAAGATTCCGATCCGGGCATTCAGATCACCGATGTGCTCTTTGGCCCGTTCGATCTTGACCCGAATATGGTCGATAGACTTAGGCAAGAACTCAGCGCCATTCCAGAATCGGTTCTTTAGTCCACTTTCTGAATTTTGCGCTTCCCGCGTCCCTGTCGTTTAGATTTCAGGACTGGCTGCTTCTGTTTTTCCTGTGAGTTGATCGAACGTTAGGCGTTTGCCTACAATGCCCCTTACGGCAACGTCGAACCGCTCTGCGTCTGTCATATTCCGATTGTTGAAGCGATACGCCTGTTCGTCCAAGTAACGGAACAAATGAAAGGGTTCAACACTGATATACGTGCCGCTGATACCGCGCTTCAGAAGCGCCCAGAAGTTCTCCAAGCTGTTCGTATGCACTTGCCCATCCACGTACGCTACTGCATGATCGATAACCTGATGAGCGTAATCGCTGGCGAGTCCATCGTATGAAAGCAGAGCATCGGTGTACAGCGCGGAACCTGCTTCCACATGCTTCTTTACTTCTTCCTGAAGCGCGTGTTTCTTCCGATTTGGAACAACAGCAGTGCGAACTTTTCCGCCTCGTTCCATAATTCCCATGACAGCAGTTTTATCTTTGGTTCCGGTTCCGGTAATGCGACGTTTACGAGCGCCGACGTGCATGTTCCGCGCCTTGCCGCCGATGAAAGTTTCGTCCGCTTCACATTCGCCCGAGAGCTTATCGCCCGAATCCATACCTAGCGCGAATCGAATCCGGTGATCCATGAACCATGCCGTCTTCTGTGTCACGCCGATAGCGCGGTGAACTTCGCAGGAGCTGATTCCGTTTTTGCAGTTCACGATCTGCCACATGGCGGCAAGCCACTTGTCCAAACCAATCGGGGAGTCTTCCATGACCGTTCCGGTCTTCAGCGTGAATTGCGGAGCATCATGTTTTTCCCGACAATGCCAGCGGTTGTACTTCTCCAGAAACAGGACGTTTTCGCTACCGCAGCGTGGGCAGGTGACGCCATTAGGCCAACGACGCGCTACCAGATACTCACGGCAGTTGTCAGGATTCGAGAAGTATACGATGGCTTCCTGAAGCGTGGTCGGCTCTTGTTCCATGCTTCAAGTATGCTCTCAACGAGCCATTTTGTCAACTATATAGTTACCCTAATTTGGCCCAACGCTATCCTCGAACCTTCCCGTCCCGGACGATCTTCTCCGGGCTTCTCCAGAATCTCGATGAGTTCGTCCTCATCGATTTCGTGATGATGGATATGAGGCGACCCGGCCGCGGGATCGACGTAGAATCGAACCTCCAACTCTGCCTTCTTCGTCCTTGATTCTATGGGAGAGCGCGGGCGAGGCATGCCTCGCCCCTACGATTTTCATGCGCGGTCGCGGAGCAAGGAGACGATTTTCAACGCATGGTTGTGGTGCTTCAAAAGCGCCACGATCTATTCGTAGCGCAAGGAAACGAGTGGGTCCACGCGTGTGGCGCGGCGTGAGGGCAGATAGCAGGCTGACAGGCCGACGAGCCCGAGAATCACGACGACGGCTAGCAGCGTAAGAGGATCGTGCGCCGTTACGCCGTAGATCTGACTTTTGAGGAGACGGGTCAGAGCGAATGCAGCCACTAATCCGATGCCGACACCGATCACGATGAAGCGCATGCCGCTCATCATGACCAGACCTCGCACGCTTGCGGCTGAGGCACCGAGCGCCATGCGAATGCCAATCTCGCGGTGTTGTTGCGACACGGTGTAGGAAACAACGCTATAGACGCCTACCGTTACGAGAATCAAACCAACGCTCGCGAACACCGAAAAGAGCTGCAGACCGAAGCGCGGCTGTGCGTACTCGAAGGTGTCGAGCGCCTCATCCATCGTACTCGTCTGTTGCGGCAAAACACTTTTGTCCATAGCGAGCACCTCGCCCTCCAGAGCTTTTGTCAGAGCTTTGGGATTTCCGGCTGTACGAAGATACGCAATAAAACCGCCGTAGCTGGACAGCGTGTAGGGTGCGTAAGCTTCGGGCACGACGTCTTCGCGCACTCCATGGTTCTTGATGTCGGATGACACGCCGACGATTTCGAACCACGGATTTGATACTGGTTCAGGAGCCTGCTCAAGTCCAGATAACTTGATTCGTCTCCCGATCGGATCCTGCCCAGGGAAGAACTTCGTTGCCAAGGTTTGGTTAACGATCGCCACCTTGCGTTTGCCGGCAATGTCGGCCTCAGTCAAAAATCTGCCCTTCATCAATCGAGCACCAACTGTTGCGAAAAACGGCGAATCGCAAAAGGCCATTTGACCGGTCCACTTCTCGGAGTGCGTCGTACCGGCAGCCTCAAAGTCGGTGTTGAAGCCGCCGAAGGGCGGGAAGTCGAGTGCTCCGGATGCGCTCAGGACGCCGGGGAGTGCTTGGACGCGAGCAATCAGCTCCCGCAAAAAGCGCGATTGCTGGTCCGCGGTTTTGTACTTTTTGCCTAGGAAGACTTGGGTGGTCAACAGTCTTTCAGTCCTAAGTCCTAAGTCGGTCTGCCGCTCTAGGAAGAAGCTGCGCATCATGAGGCCTGCACCGGTTAATAAAACCAGCGAAAGCGCCACTTCAGAGACGATCAAAACGTTCCGCATGCGGCCTCGGCGGAATCCGCTGTTTCCGCGTCCACCGGCTTTCAAAGGCTCGCTCAAATTGCGGGTGAAGGAGCCGAGGGCAGGCGCCAGGCCAAAGATTAGAGCGGTCGCGATTGCAACAATCACGGTGGCAGCGAGAACACGCAAGTTGAGATGGATGTCGGCTTCGTCGGGGAATGTGAACTTGGGTAGCGCAGCGATCAGGATTTTCAGGCCGCCCCAGGCAAACAGGCAGCCCGTCGCCGCGCCGATCAGCGCGAGTAAGACACTCTCCGTCATCAGCTGGCGGATGATCTGCACGCGGCCAGCACCGAGCGAGGTTCGAATCGCAAATTCCTTCTCACGCGCGGTTGCCTTGGCAAGCAGGAGATTTGCCACGTTAGCGCAGGCGATTAGCAGCAGGAGGCCCACGGCAGCCAGCAGAGTGTATAAGGTGTCCCGGAATTTGCCGACGACGTTATCGATAAGCAAGGGAAGGCGAACGTCGAACTTCTTCGGATACAACTTTGGATACACCTTCGAAAGCCGTTGTGCCAGAATCGCGACGTCAGGCTGCGCGGTTTTCTGGGTCAGCCCCGGTTTCAAATGCCCTAGCAGAAAAAAAAAGGAGGCATTCGGATCGGTATCGCCGCGGTCGACAGTGGCAGGAATCCATAAGTCCGCGCCCCAAAAAGCAAAACGCCGCGGCATGACACTGATGAGCGTCGTCGGCTTGTCGTTCAGCGTAAATGTTTTCCCGACGATGCTCGGATCGCCATTGAAGGCTCGCTGCCAGGCCTTATAACTCAAAACGAACACAGGCGGTGCACCTGGTTTGGCGTCAGACGGCGTTCCGACACGCCCGAGCAAGGGAGAAACCCCCAGGAATTGGAAAGTGTTGCCCGTCACGGTAGCGCCGTCGAATGATTCCGGAGTGGTTCCGTTCCTGGTCATAAGGACGCGGTCGCGGCGAACCCCGATGGAGCGATCGAAGACATGGTTCTGCTCCTGGTAGTCAAGAAATTCGGGGGGTGAGAAAAATTGGCGGCCGAACGGGTCCTTGCTGGCTGAATCGTGTATTTCGATCGCCATGAGCCGCTGGCCGTCCGTATAGGGAAACGGCTCGAGCAACACGTTGTCGATGACGCTGAAGATAGCGCTTGTCGATCCGATGCCCAACGCTAGGGCGAGAACGGCAGTGATCAGGAAGCCTCGATCTTTGATGAGCGTGCGCAGGCCAAAACGCGTATCTTGAAGAACCCAATGCATGGCATGTACTACGCATTTTTCGTACGCTGGTTTTCAAAAAAATTTCTAAAGTTTCTATCACGGCCCAAGCTGCTGAGAGTGAAGCGTTAGGACACTTACGGATGGCTCGAAATTCCGCGTGACCGTGGTCTGTCCAAGAGCGCTCGTCGCCATTAACAAGAGATTGATTGGCGAAAACTTCCCATCGGAAACTTAGACAGCTCTAACTTCTTTGCCTGCGCCGCCACTCGAACAGAACGACGCCTGCTGCGACGGATACGTTGAGCGAAGAGACAGCGCCTGCCATGGGTATGCGTATCAGGACGTCGCAGTGCTTTTGGACCCCCTGATGCAAGCCTTTCCCTTCCCCGCCGAGGACGATTGCGGTGGGAGAGGCGTACTCGACTTGATCGTACATCTCGGCGCCACGCTCGTCGACGCCGTAGATCCAGAAGCCGGTTTTTTTGAGTTGCTCGAGCGTTTGGCTGACGTTTGTGATGCGCACGACAGGCAGATATTCAAGCGCACCGGCGGCGGCTCGAGAGACGGTCTCGGTGAGAGGAGCAGCACGGCGCTCGGGCACAACAACGGCGGTGGCGCCGGCCGCGTGCGCGGTCCGAATAATCGCGCCCAAATTGTGGGGGTCCTCTACGCCATCCAGAACTACGATCAGCCTTGCTCCCTCGATAGCATCCTTCAACTCGATATAGCTATGAGCAGCACCAAAGGCGATCACGCCCTGGTGCGAGACGCCTTTGCTGGCGCGATCGAGCAACTCGCGAGTCTCGAAACGCACTGGCACGGAGTTTGTGCGGCAAAGCTCAATGATCTCCTGGATGCGTGGACTCGCTGCTCCTTTGGCGATCAGTACCCGGTCGAGAGGACGCCGGGCGCGGAGCGCCTCTGTAACAGGGTGGATGCCGACAGTCAAGCGCATGTGGGTCGAACAGTACGAAAATTACTACGGGAGGGGTTTACTCCGCTACAATTAAGATCGGTTATTGATGGAAGATCTGGCTGCAAAGCGCAGTGCGAATCCGGAAATTCCAAACAAGTTGTATTTTCGGATCGGCGAAGTCGCCAAGCTGGCGGGCATAAAGCCGTACGTGTTGCGCTTCTGGGAATCTGAGTTCGGCACGTTGGGGCCCAAAAAATCTGGCACCGGGCATCGGCTGTACCGGCGCAAAGATGTCGAACTGGTCCTCGAGATCAAGCGATTGCTGTACGAGAAGCGCTTCACGATCGAGGGTGCGCGGAAAATTCTCGAGACCAAGCCGAAGCGAGAGAGCGCCAAAGCTGTTGCCGCAAGAGGGCAAGCCGAACTGTTCTCCGGCACATCGGCACTGTATCAGGAATTAAAGCGCGAACTGAAGGAAATTTTGCAGATCCTCAATCAGCCGCGCGGCAGCCGGTCGAAGTAACGGAGTCCTGTTTCTCCTCGAACTTCATCTGTTCGAGAAGCAGCTGAGCAGCGTGCTGGCCCGCGCCCTTCTTGGACGATCCGCTCCCCCGGCTACTGAGCTTTTCCCCGATGGTCACTTCCACGATGAACACTTTGGCGTGCTCGGGCCCGCTTGCTTCGACGATCTCGTAGCGGGGCGCGGGCAACCCGAGTGCTTGCGCCTTTTCATGGAGCACACTTTTGTGATTGAGGAGGCCGATGGATTTTACGTCGTCCGGATTCTCCACCGCACCAAGCACGTGCTGCTGGATGAGGCGGCTTGCTGCGTCGATTCCGCCGTCCATGTGCACCGCGGCGATTACCGCCTCCAGCGCATTCGCCAGGAGAGTTCTCCGCTGACGTCCCCCGTTAAGCTCTTCGCCTTTGCCAAGCAGCAGGTGATCACCTAGTCGCAGGTCCGCGGCGCAGCGATGTAAGTGGGTTGCGCTCACCAGATCGGCCTTCCACTGCGAGAGTTGGCCCTCCCGAAGCGACGGATGCCGTATGACGAGCGACTCACTTACCACAAAACCCAGAATGGAATCACCAAGAAATTCCAGCTGTTCGTTGTCGCTGTTTTCAGGCAAGGGAGAGGCACGCTCCGATAACCAGGAACGGTGGGTGAGAGCCCGCACCAGCAACTCCTGACTACGAAACTTATATCGAAGCTTCTCTTCCAGCGCTTGGAGAGGAGGCTTCATTGGCCCACCCCGCGAACTACTTGGTTGCCGATTTCAGCTTTGTGGCCTGGTCTTTGGTTTGCTGAGCGAATTGCTTCACCACCGGCTGAGCGTCGCCCATTGCCAGTACCTTGTCGGCCGTGGCAATGGCATCGTCATATTGCTTGCTGTCGAGGTATGCCTTCGCGAGGCGGTCCATGGTGGCAGGATCGGGATGAGCAGCTTCAGAAATTGCAGTCTTGAAATGCTCGATGCCCTGCGGATAGTTTTTGCGCAGCACCGCGGCTTGACCTAGGGCGTCGTGCGCTTGTGCTGACAAGTCTTTCTTATACTGTGGCCATTGATCGGGAGGAACAGCGACTCCGGGCGGAGGGGCCGTCGAATTCTTGATTAGATCTAAACCTTTGTTCCCGTAGTCCTCGGCTTTCTTGACGCTCTGTTCCTTATCCAGGTCGTTTTCGCGCGTATGCGCGGCGATCACCTCGGCAAGCATAACCGTGCTGAGAATGTTGTTGGGATCGGCTTGCACCGCCCGCTCACCGTAGATGACGGTTTGCGGATAATCGTTCTTCTGCTGGGCCGCAGTCATAGCCATGTTGAGCAGTAGAGGCTTGTATTCGGTATCGGCGAAGTTCTCCAATACATAGTTGATGGCCTGGATCTCACCGTCCCAATCCTTTGCTTGTTGGGCGGTCAGGACCTTTTTCAATGCGTCCGATTCTTTCTGCGATTTGGGCTTCGGCCCGGCCTGCTGCTGCGCTGGCTGTTGGGCCGGTTGTTGAGCGAGAAGTGGAATGGCCAGTGCGAAAACGGCTGTGGTGTAGGCGATGCGTCGAAGTGTCATTGCTTTTGTTCTCCTGAATTGGTCTGCAACGCTTTTTCCGCAGCTTCGCGCGCTTTGGGGGAGACGCCTTCGGTTGCGAGGGCGAGTTTGAACTGGGCCGTAGCCTTGTCCGAGTCTCCAGATTTAAGCGCGAGCTGGCCGAGATAGTAATGCGACCATGCGGCAGTTGCGGAATTAGGGTTAGTGTCGACCGTACGTTGAAAGAGATCGAGTGCCTCGTCCCAACGTTTCTCTTGAAGATCGATTAACGCTAAACCATAGTAAGCACGGACTTGTCTGGCGTTGTCGGTAGTTTGCTCGAAGACCTTTTTGAAGACTTTGCGAGCATTCTCGAAGTCGCGTTGCTCGTAGAGGCCTTCAGCTGCCTGGAGTGATTTCTCGGCGGGATCCAATTGCATGCGGGTGGGCGGCGCGATCACGCGAGGAGGCACGCTTTCGACGAACTGTACACGTTTGAGGCGTTTTTGCTCTTTACCCACATCAATGGCCGAGAGCAGGTCCGGATAGTAGAGACGGAGAGCCTCTTCCTGCTTTTCGTAAGCCGGTAGCAGGTCGGCAAAGGCGGCCGTGAGAATAAATCCCTGGCGCATGGCCTCATTGACAAATGCCTGCCGCTTCTCCGGACTTCCGTGAATGAGACGACTGTCAATGGCTTTGATGAGGCATTTCATCACCAGTAACGAAAAATCATCCTTGTACGCGAGGTCCAGAGCCGGGGCATCCTGAGCGAATTTTTCGAGCGGCTTCTTCTCCGTGATGATTGCGCTGTATTTAAAGGTGAGCGGATCGAGCAAGTAGCCGAGATAGGCGTCTCGAATCTGGTCCACCGCAGGCGTGCTGCTGGGTGTGATGACGACGTAGTAGTCGTCTCGATAACTACGGACTTGAACCTGATCGGGCTCGGCGAGCAAATCGAGATAGATCTGAAAGCGCCTTCCCAAATAGCCGGAGGGATTGCGCACATAGCCGTTGGCTTCAAACAGCGCGGCGATCACCGCATCTTGGTACTGCGAAATACCCGCAACATAGGCCTTCTGTGAGCGATTCCAAAGACTTTCCAGGTCGGCTTCCTTGTAGAACCGGGCCAACAACGGACTCAATTCTTTCAGAGGCTCCACGTCCGGCGGCACGGTAGCGGGCAAGGCGAAGTTCGGTGGGCCGGCGGCAATCAGCGAAAACGAGATGTACTGGCTGAGGTCGGCGGTATCGGAAGCTGGTTTGTGCGCCTTATAAAACGCCTTCAATTCCGGAAGGCAGGGGATGTTACGTGTCGCAAGCTCTTCGCGAACTTGGGTCCGAAGCTGAAAACGCTCGTTGAGCGAAGAGTCTATGCCGACATCGTAACCAGCTGCGTTGATGGCTGCCAGGGTGGAGAAGAGGCTGATACTGACGCCAAACTCGTTTTCTCCCGAATCCTTTTGAGGAGCAGCTTGGATGCTGGTACCGGCGAATGTGGGTGAACTGACAACAGTAA
>JBPCJX010000078.1:0-10208 GCA_051004875.1 Bryobacteraceae bacterium | reverse complement strand
GGGGGGGGATTGGGTGGGAGGAGGGAACCCGGTGTTGGGGGGACAAAGCCCGCCAAAACCCTTCCCCTGGGCTTGGGGGGCCCCTCCCGCCCACACATCTCCAACTTCATTGACGCAAGGAGCACTTCATGAAACCCTACATCCCTAGACAACCCAAGCAGACCCGCGAGCGCATGGAAGCAAAGCTCGAGGCCCAGCTGATCCGCAAATTTGAGCGCTACTGTCAGTACCTCGACAGCGATCGCGACTATGTGTTGAGCCAGCTCCTGGAGATTGCCTTTCGCAAGGACAAAGGCTTTGCGGCGTGGCTCGCCTCAAACGACGCACGCACCCGCGATGTAAGTGACCTGGAGAAGACATGACCCAGAGACTGCAGCGCCAATGGGTAATTGCCAGCCTTGCATTTGCAACCGGGCTGGCGGTTCTTTCACATTGGCCCTTTCCGGACGGAAATCCCCTCCTCGACCTTGTGCTTTGGCACGAGCCTCTTCTTTGGCAGGCGATCAAAGACGCTTACATCGTGATGTGCTTTACGACGCCGTACATCGCTTTTTCAGTTCTGGCCTCCTCGGTCTACATCTTCTTGGAGCGCTTGGAACCCGCGGGTACGGTGCCGACCTTGCCCCCTTATCCAGAACCTGCGACGCGCGATCGGCTCTTTCTGATTCTCGGCGAAGTCCATCACACCAAACGGCCTCACCCATGTGCGCACCCGACCTGGCTCGCTATCCCTGAGCGCGGCCTCTACACTGGAATCGCAATTTTTGGCGCCATTGGAACCGGTAAAACGAGCGGCTGCATGTACCCGTTTGCCGAGCAGCTTCTGGCGTACCAAGCACACGATCCCGTGCGCCGAATCGGCGGACTGGTTCTGGAGGTAAAAGGCGACTTCTGTCACCAGGTACACTCGATTCTCGAGACGCACGGGCGTGCCGGCGATTACGTTGAGATCAGCCTCGAGTCCGATTATCGATACAACCCGCTGCACAACGACCTGGATGCGTATGCGCTAGCGTACGGTATCGCCTCGCTCCTGAACAACCTCTACGGTAACGGCAAAGAGCCCTGTTTGATTACGTCACGCTCTTCGATGTCTATCAGGGTGCGATCAACCCCGCTTACTTAGCGAGGCTCATCGAAGAAGGCGAGGACCGCTTTGCCGCCCGATCGGCTCTCATTGAAATGGATGCCTTCCTCGCCCACCGGGAACTTGAGACGTATCCCTTCGAGTGTGACGGCGAAACCGAGCGCATGCGTGCACCTCTGACGGAAGATTTGCGCGAATTGCTGGACGGGCAACACGTTAAATACGAGATCGAATCCAGGACGACGGACGAAGGCGTCGCACCCGATGAAAAACGGCAACAATTTGAAGCCATCAAGCGTTGGTTTCATCATGACTGGCGCTGTATCGAAGCTCGCTTGAGGACCTCAATCGTCGAAGGAATTTCCGTTTTCTTATCGCTCTTTGATGACAATCCGGCCATCAAGCGCATTTTCTGTCCACCGAAAGAGACCTATGACTCGGTTGCCAATCACGATGGGCGTTACGGAAAACCACTGCCCACCTTTAGTGAATTGATCGAAACGGGTGCGTTGTGCGCACTGAACTTTCCTGTCTCCGCAAATCCTGGTCTCGCACGGGTGATTGGCACGCTCATGAAACAGGATTTCCAGCGCGCCCTGATCAATCGGATTCCCCGCATGGGCAAAGAGCCGTGCCGCCACTGGCGGCAAGTCCTCTTTCTTTGTGACGAATACCACTCCTTTGCGACGGCCGGTGAAAGTGATCCCAGCGGGGATGAAAAGTTCTTCGCTCTCTCCCGGCAAGCCCAGTGCATTGCCGTCGTGGCCACGCAAAGTATCAGCTCGCTGCGCTCGACTCTTCCCGGGGAGTCCTGGCGGACGCTGTTGCAGACTTTCCGAACCAAAATCTTCTTAGCGCTTTCGGATGATTTCAGCGCACGTACAGCAAGCGAGCTTTGCGGAAAGGAAGAGCAGTTGAAACTCCAGTACAGCTTCTCAGAAAACGGGCAAGATGCCGGCGTGAGTATGCTCACGGGCCGTGCCGCCGCGCATAAAACGAGTTTGACTACCAGCAAGTCTTATAACGTCCAGCGCGATTTCGTGTTTGAGCCGAAGATCTTTTCAGAACTCAAAAATGCGCAGTCGATTGTCTTGGCCTACGACGGGTTCAACCCGCATCCGCCAACCTACTGCTACCTAAAACCTCGCTATCTCGATCCGCAACGGTCGTATTTCGAATACTTGGCAAAGGGCCAGTTATGAGCTGGGAAGTCATCACTCCTTTTCTGCAGCCTCTCGAGGAGCTCATCCGAAATCCAGAGATTTCGGAAATCTTGGTGAATGGCCCGTCACGAGTCTTTGTCGAGAGTGACGGCGAGCTGCGCGAGATGCCAGGTCTCAGCGTGACCGAAAAATGCCTTCAAATTGCCGTGCGGAACATCGCCCGCGTTCTAGGCGATGATGTGAACCCCGAACGGCCCTTGCTTGATGCACGGCTGCCGGATGGCTCGCGTGTCGCGGCCGTTCTTCCGCCTTGCGCCGTCAATGGAACCGCGTTGGCCATCCGAAAGTTTGATGGTCGGCGCTATACGCCTCAAGATCTTGTGCGGCTTGGAACCCTCAGTGAAGACGGTTTAAGCGTTTTGCAAAGGGCGGTGGAAGCACGGCAGAACATCCTCATTTCCGGCGGAGCTGGAACCGGGAAGACAACGCTTCTAAATGCTCTAGCATCTTTCATCGCCGCAAACGAGCGCGTGGTCGTAATCGAAGACACCTCCGAACTCGAACTTAAAAGCGCGAATTTGGTCCGCTTGGAAGCACGGCGTGAGCAGCCCGGTGTGCCCGCGGTTACGATCCGCGATTTGGTTAAAGCGACGCTGAGGTTGCGGCCCGATCGCATTTTGCTGGGTGAGATCCGCAGCGGCGAAGCCTACGATTTGCTCGTCGCCCTCAACACAGGACATGAGGGATCCCTTTCGACACTGCACGCCAACACCGCAGCCAAAGTACTGACACGCTTTACGACGTGCGTGCTTCAGGCCGGTGTTGAGCTGCCGTACAAAGCGGTACGCAGCAACATCGCTGAGGCCGTTCACTTGCTCGTGCATATTGAGCGCCGCCGCGGGAAACGCCTTGTCTCGGAGATGCTTGCGGTCAAAAGCTATGACCCAGAGCTTGATCGCTACGAGCTAGAACCTGTCTACCAGGCAAGACCATGGTCTCCGATGACGTCGCAGCCTACCTGCGAAACAGTTTCGAGGCGCACGATCGGCTTGCGGTCGTTTTGATCAACAGAAGAGCGGGGTCTGTGATCCAGCGACTCAGGACGGCTGAGGAAATCGCTGAACCATCTTTCCAGCGTTGGCTGCAACAACAAAACACCCTGCATTATGACGTCTATCTCTCAATGAACGCGCTCAATAGGACCGCAACTGGCCGGCACAAAGAGGATGTCGTTGGGATTAGTCACATTTATCTCGATTTCGACGATGATGCCGACGCATCTGTCAAGGCGCTCTTTCAGCGCAAAGATTTGCCAGCGCCCAGTTACACGCTCCATACCTCTGCGAGTAAATGGCAGGTGATTTGGCGCGTGAGGGATTTTGATAAACATCAGGCGGAGCAGCTGCAAAGAGGGCTCGCCCGACAAACCGGAGCCGACCGTGCGGCTACGGACTGCGCACGCGTGCTCCGATTTCCAGGGTTTTACAACCACAAATATGGAGATCCATTTCTCGTTCGAGCTCAGGCCGTCTCCACGGAAATTTGCGGACCCGACCGATTCCCACGGATCACCGTCGAGCAGCAAATGGATTCCGAAAAGATGATGGGGTTGCCCTCATTTCAGCGCCGCTCAGGGCTGAATCGCTCTATCACACAATCCGAACGAGACTGGGCCTATGCGAAGCGTGCGTTGGCCCGCGGAGAGCCTGCCTACCTTGTTACAACCGCAATTGCCAGCTATCGCCGCTTCGACAAGTACAGCCCGCAAGACTACGCCGCGCGCACCGTCGCCAAAGCGCAGGCCGAACTGAAGGCCGAGCAACAGTCGCGCACTGTGTGCAGCGAACCCGAACGCGGCTGACGTCGCGCTCTCGAAAGGCTTGCCCCATCAGGTCAGCTTTTACCTTTTTTCACAACCCGCCGTCGGCGAAGCAGACCACTTCTTTCGTTATCGCGCTTCGGCGGGCGCTCTCCATCGTAAGGGTTGCCTGACGCAGGCATAGCGGGCACCCGAACATAAACGGCCACGTGGGCAGGATGTTATCGCCAGCATGTGGCATTTATCCTTCAGCAGCTCGCCCGCTACTCTCTATCCTCCGTACTGCAGTCTACCTTCGGATGTCGCCGGCGCTTCCAGAGTGCCAGCAGGCCAGCTCGCCCGCGGCGAGGGCCTGGGCCTCGGGTCGCCGGTTCCTACCTTCATCAGGCCCGGCTTTCGGCGGTGTTCGCCTGACAACGTTGCCCATCTTGTCTCCAAGTCCACCGCCGATACCTAACCCTTTCTCCCTCCGTCGCTCGCCGGATGCACGGCGAGACTGCAAACGACGGAAGAAATCATCATGTCACTCAAGCAACACACATCAAAACCGGATGCGGAGTGTTTCCGCGATCTCCACATCACTTATCGGGACCGCATCCTGTCCACGATTACCGGCCTCGTGCAAGACAGCAGTACAGCGGAAGAGATTACGGCGGCGGCGTTCACGAAAGCTTGGACGAATCGCGAAAAGTTTCGCGGCGAGTCATCGCTCTACACGTGGGTGCATGCCATCGCTGTTAACGAGGCTCGCAAATCCTGGCTCTGGCGCCGGCAACCGGTTTGGGATTCCAACCATGAGCCTGATGGCCCGGACTTGGCCGGCGCGGGTCTCGTCACCGACGCTCTCGAGCAACAGGAGCGCCTTGAACACCTCAGGAAAGCGCTCGGGCGGATCCCGTCCAAGTTCCGCCGCGTGCTCCTACAGCATTTCGTTTACGGCAACTCCGTAAAGCAAATCGCGGCGCGGTACGGAATCCCCTGCGGGACGGTCCTAAGCCGCATAATCACGGGCAAACGGCTTCTCCGGCGCGCGTGGACGGAGGTGACGTGAGCGGAGATTTCTACCTCGTAGCGGAAATCCTTCAACTTTGCGCATGTAAGGACGGGGGACACTCATGTCCGACGAAAAGATCCGAAACATGGCCGAGGAGGCGCTCACGCGTCTGGCGAGTGAGATCGAAGCCGGCAAAAGCGAAGCGCTGAAGAACTACCTGGCGACAATGGGCCGCTTTCATCGTTATAGCTGGGGCAACGTCCTCCTGATCCATTCTCAGCGGCCAAACGCGACACGTGTTGCCGGATTCCACGCTTGGCATGAAGTCGGTCGCTGGGTTCAGAAAAATGAGAAGGGCATCATGATCTTCGCCCCCGTGTTGGTGAAACGACATGAGCAGCAGCCCAGGGAGCAGCCGTCGGATGGCCAGCAAACTCCGAACGAGGTTGCGCCGGCCCGTCTCTCCGGCTTTCGAACGGCCTATGTCTACGATATTTCGCAGACGCAAGGCCGGCCGCTACCGGAATTCGCTCAAACAACCGGCGATCCGAAAGACCATGGCGAGAAGCTCAAGGGTTTCGCGTCAAAACGCGGCATCTCGGTCGAGTATGACCGCACGATCGCGCCCGCTCTCGGGGTCTCCAGCGGCGGCCGGATTCGGTTGATACCAGGTCTCAAACCCGCTGAAGAATTCTCGGTGCTGGCTCACGAGCTGGCGCACGAGATGCTGCACCATCGCGAAGAGACCAGATCACAAACGAAGGTGGTGCGAGAAACGCAAGCCGAGGCGGTCGCGTTCGTAGTGTCCCGCGCAGTCGGTCTTGAGACCAATAACGCCGCTGCTGACTACATTACCCTCTACAACGGCGACAAGAAGACACTCGCTGATTCACTTGCAGTGATTCAGGAGACCTCGGCACAGATTCTTGACGAACTGCTTCCCGAGAAGAGAACGCCCTTTCTTGAACAGCCAAGGGCAAATTCAGAACGCGTTGCATCGACTTCCGAACGCGCGGCGCTTTCTGGAAATCCCTTGCCCGCAACAACCGACGCTGTCCGTCACGAACCGACGTTGGACCGCTGATCATCTCAACTTGAAAGCGTTCGGCCGGGTTGCGGGATATGACTTTACGCTGCGTGGTATTCACCGATAATCTTAAAATCCGGCCGAAACAGAAACGGGATTTATTGCTTGTTATTGTCTGTTTTCGACTTAGCGGTTTCTTGATGAAATCTCGCATGAAGAGTTAACGGGCCGTTGTGAATGAATTACGAACGCCAAGCGAATCGCACTGATCAGACCTCGATAGAGTGGTTTGGCCTAAGGCAGGCGACGCATTATGCAAGCGTGTGTGGGCGCACGCTCAGAAGCTGGCTTCATTCGCCAACCGACCCGCTCCCTGCCGTGCGGGTAGGAGGAAAGATTTTGATCAAAAGGACTGAGTTGGAAGCTTGGCTTGAGCGCCATCGAATAAAGCCGTTCACGGCAGTCGATGTGGACGGCATTGTGAAAACGGTCTTAGGAGCGCGAAATGGGCTTTAGCATCGACTCTCATCGAATGTAGCCACCAGCCGAATTTTGTGCGTAAAATTAATTCCAAGGCCGGAGCCAAGATGAATCAAAATGATATGGACCGCTACTTCTGGCGTACGGGCCAGCGGTGGAGTGGCGACTCTCGCTGCCGGAACGAGTTGTCAGGTAAGGTAAGGCTCCCGCGTCGGACCGTATTCCTCATCCTTTTGTCCTCGCTCATAACATTGCTGATGCTGCTGTATATGAAGCTCAGTGCCTGACGCTCAAGGTCAAGCTACAGTCAAAGGAAACCGACATGGGAGTTAAGGTTCGAAAGCCGAAGGGTTATCGCTCCTGGTGTGTGGTGATCGACCACGGGGGACAGCGAAGAAATGTTGCTGTCGGAACCCGTGAGGCAGCCGAGCGAGTCCGGCGTGAAATCGAAGCACGCTTGGCGCTTGGCGGCACCTCTACGATGGAGGCTGAAAAGCACTCACCAACTCTGGCGGACTATGCTCGCGAATGGTTAGAGAACATCGGTCACGCACAAAAACCCAGCACAGCGGGGTTTTATGGCCAGTATCTTCGTCTATATGTGCTGCCGCGGTTTGGCTCGTCCAGAATTAGCGACATCACGCGTCAGGAAGTAAAGCGCTTCTTGTCGGAACTTCGCGCCCGAAACTTTGCCAAAAACACCATCCGGCTCGCGATCACGACTCTTCGAGCTGTGCTAAATGCCGCGATAGAAGACAAATTGGTTGAACATAACCCCGCGCAAGGCCTCGGGCGATTTGTCAAATCTGAAAAGCCGGAACGCGAGGCCACCTCTCTGAAACCCGGTGAGATCGAACGGCTATTGGGAACTGCCAAGCAGAGCTTTTCTCTTGATTGCCATGCGCTTCTCTTAACCGCACTCCGGGCTGGTCTTCGTGCAGGTGAGCTTGCAGGTCTCCAATGGGGGGATCTTCAATTTAGCCGGAGTGCTGACGATCCGGATCGCTATATTCTGGTTCAACGAAACTATGATCGGCGCTGGTCCCGTACGATGCTGACACCCAAAAAACCGGAAGTCCCGGCGGGTAGACATGAGCCGTGAACTCAGGCGCACCCTGCTCGTGCTTCGAGATCAGCGACTCGTCGCAGCTTTCGCTCAGGGGAAGTCTGACATTTCCGAAGAGCTCGTCTTTCCGTCTGAGGCCGGAACGCCGATCGAGATGAATAATTTCTGTCAGCGTATTTTCCAGCCACTCATCACACAGGCGGGATTACGAAAAATTCGTTTCCACGATCTTCGGCACACGTTCGGAAGCTCGCTTATCCAAGCGGGCGCATCACTTGCTTATGTGCGGGATCAAATGGGACACAGCTCGATTCAGGTCACGGTGGATATCTACGGGCACTTGATTCCAGGCGCTAATGTGTCATTCGTAGATCGTCTCGATCGTTCTCCCTGGCCGCAAGAATCCGCAAGACCGCCGCAAGAAAGCGCCCAAAACCATTCAGAGGATTTGGCAGAAGGTCTTTGGAATGAATGGCTGGGAGGCAGGGACTCGAACCCCGATACGCAGATCCAGAGTCTGCAGTCTTACCATTAGACGACCTCCCAAGGGGCCCATCCGGCAGTATAACAATGGTGCGCGCGGCAAACGCGGCAGTACTTAGCTCTGCTTCCGATGCAATAACTTGCGCCGGAAACCCAGCTTTTTAGAGCGTATGCGAGGCGTTTGGGATGGAGTTGAAGGATGGCTCGAGCGAGAGTTAGTCGAATGAACAGAGCCGAGAGCCCTGGATTCACCCGCAAAGTTCTGGTTACTTTCGACTAACCTCGATTGCACAATAAACCGCTTCGGTGCGGAACCTATGTAATAGAAGGGATAACACGTGATCATCGTGAGAAGCTTATCGGTTCCTTGAGGCTGAACAACACTTAGGTCCGATGGCTTCACGATTTTAGTCGAAGTTACTTCATAGGTGTAAGTTCCGACTGGCGATTGAAAGGTTATTCGGTCATCTTTCTGAATGTCCTTTAGGGCTCTGAATAGGGTGTCTCGGTGCGCGGCGATTGCAAAGTTGCCGATTTGTCCGAACAAGGCGGTATAAGGCAGATGCCCGACGGCGCGACTCAATGTCTTCTCGTCAACGCCTTCGCGAACGATAGCCGAGAGGTTTAATCGAGCAATCTGAACCCGGCCCAGAACGGACCCGGTGACGGGTCGTAAAATTTTGGATGGCTGAACATTATCGGACTGTGTGGATCCCGTGGTCACCAACTTGGGCGTAGATGTAAGTCCTAGAGTAAGAAATCCGAATGGAGTTCTTTCTCTGACATAGTCGGTAAATGTAACTTGACGGCCCGTTATCTTCTGATCAAACGCCCAATTTTCATAGGCTTGATAAATATATTCGTCTGAAAGGGTGTATCCGTAATAGGCGATTCCCCACAGCCCGATGAGAAACAGTGCAGCACGCACGAACCGCACAACCCGATGTCGAGACGGATGCCGATCAATGCGCCGCGTTGAGTTGTGACTATGAAGGCCAGGCTTGATGAAGTAACCCTGTTGATGGGGTCTGATCGTCAGCGAAGGTTTCATATCCTGGCAGCCTACTTTTTCTTGCGCCGGTCTTCGGTCGATCTTTGCTGAGCAATCAATTCTGAAAATGGAATAACAGTGTAAGCCGTTCGAGTTCGTGCAATGAGCTTCCGATGATCTTTCCCAGCGGCGGTAACGCGAACAGATCGAAGAACACCCTTTGCCTCAGTATCTGCCGGGACATATCCTATCGAGTATCGGTTTCGGATGTCAGCGGATATTTTGTGAAAAACAGGTACAACATCTTCCGGCAGGGTGGGCTCAAAGTATTCGCCCCCGCTTACCTTTGCAAGTTTGCGAAGAACATTCGGGTTGCGGTCCGTATTTCCCGCGTCGAATAAACCGACTGTATATATCGTCGCCCGAGAGGCCTGTACGAATGTCATGAGGTCGGATAAGGAGATTCGACTTACATTATCGGCCCCGTCACTGACGACGATGAGCGTTCTTTTGTCTTGGCGGCTGAGCTCGAGGTGCTTTAACGAGTATGCGATTGCGTCGTAGAGCGCGGTTTGTCCGTTAGGTTCGCCGTAATACAGCGCTGCTCGCAACCCTTGAAGATTGTCCGTGAAGGCAATTCTGTCGGGCAGACCGCGAACGACGCGTTCGTTGAAATTGACGACGAAGAATTCGTCTTGTGGATTGCTTTCCTTTGCGAACGCTAGGCCTGCGAGAACCACCTGAGGTCGCTTAAGGCGCATGCTTCCGCTATCGTCGACTACCAACCCGACCGTGACAGGAGTGTCGACGCTTCCAAACTGGGTAATTCTTTGAGGGCGGCCGTCTTCAAAGACCTGAAAATCTTCTTTGGTCAGGTTTCTTACATATCCGCCCCGCGGTTCTCTTACGCTGACGTCGAGAAGAACCAGATTGATTTTGTCCGAGATGGTGTAAACGTCTTGATGGGATGACGCCGATGGCTGCGCTTGAGGGAATGCCAATGCCAGCGAGCGAATATTGCCAGTTCCCAAGAGCAGTGCCAGCGTTGGTATCAAAATTCGGCTCTGATTCAAATGTTTCCGCCGCATCGCCCAAGGA
>JBPCJX010000077.1:0-159777 GCA_051004875.1 Bryobacteraceae bacterium | reverse complement strand
GCTAAGATGCCGTACTGGTAAGCCGATGCGGACCAGCCCATTAGCTCGAGAGCGCCGAGGTTCGCGGCAACGAAGCTGAGGCCGGCCACCCAGGCCGTCATATCGCGGCCCGCCAGAAAGAAATCCTGGCCGGTTTTCGTGAAGCGCTTCAGGTAAAAGCCGATTCCCAGCACCATCGCGAAATACAAACAGATGACGACGAGGTCGATCGTGCTTAACGAAAGGAGGCGCTCAGACGTGGCTGCGAAAGCAATTATGACTAACACTTTTGCAAGTGGCAGTATACCGCTTCAGCGGATGGGATCCGACAATTGACGCGTCGCTGCGCTCAGGGCTCTGAGTTGGCGATTGTGTTTGAAGTACTAGGCGGCGACGCGTGATGAGACTTGCTCGTGCTCCTGTTTGAGGGTGGCATTGAGGAGATTGGCGGCACGCAAGCCCTTCAGATAGCACTCGACATCCTCAAGTGAACAATCGAGCCCAAATTCGGCCGGATCGAACGGCTTGCGATCATGTTTTGCAGCTGTGTAGAGCTTGGCCGCGGTCTCAAGCTCCTGCTTTTCATGCTTGATGCGCTCCTGCTGGAGTTGATTCAGCTCGGCGGTGTCTTTTTCGCGTTGGCGGGAGAGACGTGCGAACCGAAGTTGCAGATTCCGCAGTTGTTTTTCGTAGGTGAGGAAGGTGTGGACTTCGATAAGGTTCGGTTGCAGAGCGGGATCTTCGGCGCTGAAGTGGTCGGCAAACTGGGTGCGGCCGAGGGCGTAGATGCCCATTTCGAGTGCGAACACGCGATCGAGACGCCAGGCGTTGTCGGCGAGCAATTGCACGAGGGCGCATTCGCGAGCGCCCGAGCGGATCGAGTTCTTTGAAGAAGTCGGATACGTGCTCTTCGTAGGCTGCGGCATCGTCGGTGGGAAGCAGGACGGTGCGGCCGGTGAGTGCGGTTTTCACTGCGTTGAGCGATGATTTGGCTTTGCCTGCGGGGGTCTTGGGGCCGGTGGAGAGCTGGGAGTTGGCGCGGCTGGCGGCGAGCTGCGGGGCGGAGATGGGTGTTGCAGGCTCTGACGCGTCGCGATGGTCCGAGTTCTGGATGGGTGGTTCGGGACCTGCGAGGAGGCAGCATCTTCCGGTGAAAAAACGAAGCCATTCGCGGCTTTGCGTTTTTGTTTTCGTGCTGCGCGCTGGTAGATGCCATATGTATCGAAGCCGGGTGTCTGCCGGAGCCGCGCTATAGTGTGGAAGAATTCGGTTTTCTACGAGTCAGCTGTGAGATGCCGTGCATCCATGATTGCGGTTCTCGGATGCCTGCTGTTGAGTCTTGTATATTGTGGTCTTTCCGCAACTCAGATCCAACCCTCGAAAGATGCGTATACCCGGGGCAAGACTGCGCTGGACAGAAAAAGTTATACTGAAGCCGCCAAGGCGCTCTTGCAGGCGGAAGCTCAGGCACCCGGTACTACTAACGCCCTGGCACTCCGGGCGAAAGCGCTCATTCACCTCGATCAATATGAGGAAGCTGAGCACTGCCTCAGAGACTATCTCAAACTTCATCCACGCTCTCCGGATGCGATATTCCTGCTCGGCTATGTCTTGTTCCGCAGGAATCAGCCGCGCGAGTCGTTAGCTGTGTATACGGGGGCGGCGGCACTTCAGAGACCAGCCGCGGAAGATTTCAAGATTGTTGGACTCGATTACGTTCTATTGAGCGACTATCCAGACGCAGTTCGATGGCTTGAGAGGTCTGTCGCTGAAGGGCCAAACGACGCGGAAGCATTTTACTATTTGGGACGAGCTTATTACGTGCAGAACTTCTTCGATAAAGCGATAGCGGCGTTCGAGCAAGCTTTGCGCCTCGATCCGCAACACGCTAAGGCGCAAAACAATCTCGGGCTTGCACTCGCCGGAAGGAATCAGCCCGATGCGGCGGAGGCGGCCTACCGCAAAGCCATTCAAATAGGACACGAAAGAGGAAAGCCGAGCGAGCAGCCATACATTAATCTCGCCGAACTGCTCAGCCACAGCAATCACGAGAGCGAAGCTCTTCGCTTGCTTGAAACCGCGGAACAGATAGCGGGCAAATCCGATCGATCCGAAGAAGTGCGTGGCCGCATTCTGCTAGCCCAAAACCGATTGGGAGAGGCCGAAACAGCATTTCGCAACGCGATCGCACGCCGGCCCAGCAACGGCGCTTTACATTATCTATTAGGACGTGTCTTGAAGCGCGAGGGTAAATCGGACGACGCTGAAAAGGAATTCGCACAAACCAAGACTCTTCTCGGCACGCACTCTTCGCTTCCGGATTAGTTCTGGTTTGAAGCATGCTGCTGAATCGTAATTTGCGCCTGACTCTATGCCCAATCGGTTTGGTTGTCATTGCCTTGCCGCTGTGCGCTTTTGACCAAGCCCGCGTTCAGGCACTACAGCGCGCCGCTATGCTCATCGAACACCATGACCTTACAGCTGCCGAGGCCGCGCTGCAACCGCTGCTCCATCAACGGGCTGACGATGCGTTAGCGCTGAATCTCCTCGGATTGATAAGGGTACAGCAACAGAAACCCGATCAGGCAGAACAACTGTTTCACCAAGCGATCGAAAGCGATACCCGCATAGTTGGTCCACACCTGAACCTTGCACGCTTGTACGCTGCCGAGCGGCCGTTCGATGCCATTCCCGAACTGAAGGAGGCACTAAAACTCAAGTCCGATAACCCACAGGCTGAATCGCTGCTGCACACCATCGCAAAACAATGCGCTTTAAATGCGGCGCGTTCCGGAGATAAGGAAAAAGCTCTCGCGATTTTGCTGCGGGCGCGCGAGGTTCTGCCGCAGGATCCCGAGCTGCTTTATGAGCTGGGCTTAGTCGCTCTGGAATCAAACTTATACCAGGATGCTCAAAAGTTACTGGAGCAGGCGTTGCTTGCGCGCCCTGAGTATCACGACGCGATCTATGCATTGGCGCGAGCTTATCTTGGTCAGAACATGGCGAAGCAGGCCGAGGAGCAGATGCGTAAATATCTTGCCGCAAAGACTGACGATGCAAGCGCTCAGTACGGTTTGGGATACATTTTGATGGCAGAGCAGAAATTGGGAGAGGCTCAGGCAGCCTTCGAAAAGTCGCTCGCTCTACAGCCGAATCAGACTGAATCACTATTCCAGCTTGGCGAGATCGCGATCAAACAAGCAAATAACAATGCGGCGCGGGAAAGTTTTGTAAAGGTTTTGTCGCGCGATCCGCACCATGCGGGTGCCTTGACAGAACTTGGCATTCTTGCCTATCGAGCTTCACACTATAGCGAAGCGAAGACTACCCTGGGACGGGCAGTTGCGAGCGCCCCTTCCTATCAGAAAGCTCATTATTACTACGCCTTGACACTTACTAAATTAGGGGACAAGACCAACGCTGACCATGAATTCGAAATTTCGAAATCGCTCCAAAAGAGCCACATTACAAATCCCCATTTGGCATTAACGCAACCGTGATGCTGAGACGGTGCATTCTTGCCGTTGCCGCCCTCACAGCAACGATGCTAACCTTCCATATTCTGTCTGTCGCGAGCGAGCCGGCAAATGTAACCCCGGGCAAATTCACCGATATCACCCAGCGTTGTGGCGTTCACTTCGTCCATAAAGCTTCGCCCACAACGCGAAAATATCTGCCCGAAACCATGGGATCAGGCGTTGCGCTGTTTGATTATGACAACGACGGCTTGCTTGATCTGTATTTTGTGAATGGCGCGCGCATCGATGATCCTACGCCGCCGGGAACAATACCCAAGAAAGACGGCCCGCAATACTGGAATCGCCTGTATCACCAAAAAAAAGACGGCACGTTTGAAGACGTAACTGAACATGCCGGAGTTGCCGGCGCCGAATATGGAATGGGAGTTGCTGCCGGGGACTATGACAATGATGGTTTCGAGGACCTATACGTCACCGCCTACGGGCACAACACTCTCTATCACAACAACGGTAACGGCACATTCATTGACGTCACGGCACAAGCTGGAGTAGGCGGTAGCGGCTGGTCGACTAGCGCGGCCTGGGTCGACTATGACAACGACGGAAAGCTAGATCTCATAGTCGCGCGATACCTGACATGGGATTTCTCGGATGTGTGGTGCGGCGAGCGTCAGCAAGGCTATCGCGCGTACTGCCACCCCGACCTTTTCAAACCAATAACCCTGCTGCTATACCACAACGAAGATGGGAAACACTTTCGTGAAGTTTCGCGGCAGGCTGGTCTAACCACGCCGGGCAAGGGGCTCGGAGTAGCGATAGCCGATTACAACCACGACGGTTATCCAGACATCTTCGTCGCTAACGATTCCATGCCGGAATTCTTATTTCACAACAAGCGGAATGGAACCTTTGAGGAGGTCGGACTTCAAAGCGAAGTTGCCGTCGACGCAGACGGTCGGACTTATGCCGGCATGGGAGTCGATTTTACCGACTACAACAACGACGGATGGCCAGACCTGATCGTCACGAACCTAGCGAACGAAAAATATGCGACTTACACGAATTCACACGATGGAAGTTTCACTTACTCGACTTACACGAACGGAATGGCAGGGATAACTTTGTTACACGCCGGCTGGGGAGTTCGTTTCTTAGACTACGACAACGATGGCTGGAAGGATCTTTTCATCGCACAGGGCCACGTGCTAGATACCGTCAATATCAGCACCCCCGGCCTTCACTACAAGGAACCGCCGGCGCTCATACGCAACACGGGCCATGGGTTTGCGGACGTCTCAAAGGCTTCGGGTGAAATCTTTTCGCAGAAATGGGCAGCTCGTGGCTTGGCTCTCGGCGACATCGATAATGACGGAAAGCAAGATGTCGTGGTCACGACTACCAACGGTCCCGCTTACATTCTCCGTAATGAGACTCAGACCACAAACCATTGGCTCACTCTGAAACTCGTGGGATCAAAAAGCAATCGGGATGGAATCGGCGCAGCGATCAAGCTGACCACTCGCCAGGGTATTCAATATCAGACCGTGACGACGGGCGGCAGTTACTGCTCATCGAGTGATGTTCGTCCGCATTTTGGCCTCGGTACGGAAACTCATGCGAAAGACATCGAAATTCGCTGGCCGAGCAGCATCGTCCAGCACCTCGCGAACGTAACGGCCGATCAGATAATTATTGTTAAAGAATCAGCGGCAGGCCCAGCACATTAGGTAGCGCGGCCACTGCTCGATTTCTTCAGAACTCTAACTTAAGCTGCAGCTGAATCCGTCTGGGAGCAATGATTGTGTTGCCAGGATTTAAGATGCCGAAAGTCGCATCGTTAGGGTTCCGGTCGACGGAACTGTGTGCGTCGAAAATATGCCGGTTCAACGCATTTAAGAAACTAACCTGGAAAAGGATGTCGGTTCGCTCAGTGATCTGAGTTCGTTTTAGCAGGTTGAAATCTTCGCTGTAATAGAAGAAGCTTCGTATTGAGCCGATCTCACGCGCCATGTTGCCGAGCTCGAACGCGCCCCCGGCATCAATGCGAGCCGGCGCATTGGGATCGCTGAAAGCTGCCTTATTGAAGATGCTGTCCGTAACAGGATTGTAGTGCCCGCTCAGGTATGCTTCGCTAAACAAGGATTGGCCGGGGACATAGTTGTAACGAATGCCGTGAGGAAATCCCGGAATGCCAGTGGCACAGCAAAAGCTGAACGGCTGGCCGCTGTGGTACGTCTGAACACCGCTGAAAGACCAGCCTCCCAGAACGGCGTTTAGAACTCCTCCGTGATCTAAGAACTTCTTGCCCTTCCCGACGGGCAACTCGTAAATATAGCTGAGGACAAAATTCTGCGGAATATCCTGCTGGCTTTCGGCCCTTTCTCCCCTCAGGTTGAACGGATTTTGCACGCTGCCCAGGCCGGATAGAGATGCGAAGAATGGAAGTGTGCTATCAGCATCGGTTATGCTCTTCGACCATGTGTAAGCGGCCATTAAGTTGAGCCCGTTATGAAACCGGCGATGTAATGAGGCCTCTAAAGCATGATACGTGGACTGGCCCAAATTCTCGAGGCAGCAATCAGTATTCAAGCCACCGCCTGAGTCTGACAACTGAGGGAATGGAAGTAGGGCGTGCGCGACGTTGCGATCTCCAGGAAACCCGGCATATGGCGTGTTGATCCCCGCCGCCGCGGCTTCCGGGGAACTTATATTAGCGTTGAGCAGAGATCCCAGCCCGAAGAAGGATGGGTTCAGGTTGTTAATTGGATCGATAGCCGAGCGAAGATGTGTCGAGTGCTGACCCACGTACGCCACGTCGAGTATCAGATCCGTCGCGAGCTGCTGCTGAATTTCAAAGCTCCAGTTCTGAATCATGGCAGGACGGCCGTACGAAGGATCGATGTAGGAGTTTGCGGGGTTTCCCTGAAAATTCACCTGTGATGGGTCAAGATTGGGGGGGAGCGGATAGGCCGGCAGTCCCGACGCAATGTTGAAAGCGGGCGTAAATCCGTTCGGGCTGGTGAAACTGGGATTCGCCTGGAAACCGGTCTGCAGGTTATTTCCGAAATCCGCGTACGTAAGCGCTCCGTACAGGATGCCGTAGCCACCCCGGATAACGGTTTTTCCGCTAAACATAGCTGGCGCCCAAGCAAATCCGATTCGCGGCGCTACGTCCTTGTACCAGGTATTGGCCCATCGCTCGTCGACCACTCCGCTCCTCCCGGGCCCTCTCCCTGCAAAGACTAGGGCACCGGGAAGGCCGCCCGCTCCCGGATTCGGCGCGGTCAAACTAATGTTTGAGGTGTTGCCATGAGCTTCATAACGAGGCACGTCGACATCCCAGCGCACGCCATAATTCAACGTGAGAGTTGGTGCCACCTTGTAACTGTCCTGGGCGAAGAAGGCGTAATAGTGAGAGAGCCACTTTGGCTGACTTGCGTATACGTTCACGTTTGCGTTGTCTACTTGCCCCAACAGTAAGCTCGCGACGCCGTTACCGCTGAGGCCGTTGGTCGCGATTGTGCCAGCAGTTTCGGCGCGCGCGAAATTAAAAGTCCCAGTGACATTGTTTAGCGATCCTGGTTCAAATATTTGATAGCGGAAATCGGCGCCGAACTTCATATTATGCTTACCTTTTATGCTTACCTTTCACCCAGTCCAGCGTATCGTTCAACCGGTACCCATAATCGATGGTGTCATTATTTGTCGTGCGACCAATACCGGTAATCTGACCCTCATTCGGGTTGATTGCTGGAAACGTCGGACCACTGACTCCGCCGATACCAAGCGTCTGGTCCCAATTCGTGCCGGATGTCGCAAGGGTGCTGGCATTGTAGCTGTTGGTGCGATTAAACCCGATATTCAAGTGATCAAGGAGCGTGGGGCCAATAGTGAAATCATTTCCCAATCGAACGTAGTGCGTAAAGAAATCCTGAGCCTGACCAGCACCCGCGGGGCCCGGAAGGAACGGCGTATTAGCAAGCCGCGTATTATCGCGAGAGCTGTACGTGAAGTACACCTTATCCCTTTGCCCGACATTCTGATCGATGCGAAATGTCATGGTCGTATCCAAGATCGGAAAACTGAAGGGGAACGAAAAGTTGTTAGCTAGATTTGCGTTCTGCGGGTCAGGGTAAAAGCTCAAAAGTTTGGCGCCAATGGGCGAAAATCGGCTCGCGGGAATCGCGTTCCTGCCTGTCTCGGAAAGAAAGGACGTTCGGCACTGCACCCCATTCACTGTTCTGGTCGTTGCGGGGTCGAAGATCTCGCCAAAGTAAATGGGCGTGCCATCGCACGGATTCGTGCCCAGGAGCTGCGTTCTATCCAAAACGTCCGAAAAGTCACCAGTCTTCTCAGCAGCAGTGGGGACGGTATTTGTGTTGACGCCCCCTTGGTTCTGACGGTACTGCTCCCAGGAGAAGAAGAAGAATGTCTTGTCCTTGCCGTTATACAGCTTCGGAATCCAGACTGGCCCTCCCAGCGTGCCACCGTAATCGTTCTGCCTATCTAAAGCGCGCGGCAAACCTTGGTAGTTATTGAACCAGCCGTTCGCATCCAGATCTTCGTTGCGGAAAATATCGTACGCATTCCCGTGGAAACTGTTTCCTCCAGACTTGGTATTGAAGATTTCGATTCCACCTGTTGTCCGGCCTAGCTCAGCGGGCATCGTGGAGGTTTCTACTCTGAACTCGCCCAGAGCTTCAACGGACGGCGCAGTCTCGTCAAAGGAAGAACCGTTCTCGGAACGGTACACGCTAGCCCCATCCAATAGAATTTCCGTACCGTAATTCTGGCCCCCCGAGATTTTGGATTGGAACGGGCCACCTACCGAAGATCCGTTATCTCCGCCTCCATTGGTTCCTGGTCCGACAGTGCCGGGCGTCAAGAACACAAACGACTCAGGCGAGCGCATTGGCTGCGTGGTGCTGCCCAGTGCCAAAGGCAAATCCAGTACCTGTTTCGTCGTGACAACGGTTCCGATGTCGGACGTCTCGGTTTCAATGGTGGGCGCGTCGCCCGTGACCGTTACGGTCTGACTCACTTCACCGGTTTCCAGCGTGATGTTGAGGGACGCCGTTGTCCCAACTTGCACTATCACGCCTGTGACTTGGGCAGCCTTAAAGCCAGGTGCCGTTGCCGTGACGTCATAGCTCCCGATTTTAACGTTGGAGAAAACATAGGAACCGGCACTGCTCGATGTTGTCTCGTAGGTTGTTCCCGTTCCTACGCCCTTGGCCGTAACCTTCGCGCCCGGAACTAGCGCGCCGCTGGGATCCTGCACGTTTCCGGAAATCGCCCCCTGATTCGTCTGTGCAGATACACTCGCACAGAGTAAAGAAAGAACTAGCGTCACGTAGAGTTTCCTCGCGGATAGCCTGCACATCCGTCCCCAGACTTCTTTCATGGTCAAGGCTTCCTTTCTGATATGCTGCTTTTCTACTCGTTTCATTGCGCTTGAGGCTCCGTTGATCGCTTCAATTTGTCTTGCAGTTTTTGATCTTGCTGCGCATCCGCCTCTTGCTTCAGGCGCAGAAATGAATTTAGAGCTACACGAGATTCGTCGGGCCGCCGCACTCGCCGGTACAACTGCGATAATTGATAATACGATTGGCGCACGGTGTCAGGATCCGCTTCTCCTGTGCCGTTCACCACCGCTGCAAAGTCCCGTATGGCGGCCTGGTTGTTGCCCAACTGTGCTTGGGCGCGCCCCAGTTGATAATGCGCATCGCGCGATTCCGGATGCTCCTTCAATACCTTGGAAAGTAGTTCCACTGCTACTTCCGGCTTCGACCGCTCGATACTCACGGTGGCGAGCTTGTACATCGTGGTGAAGTTTTCCGGATTGAGCTTCAGCTCGTTCTGAAACTCCGTTTCGGCCTTTTCCAGCTGGTTTTGCTTCCAGTGAATGTCACCGAGCTGCTGGTGCAGACCAGGCTCATGGGGCTTCAAGTCGATTGCTCGCTGGCACTCTTTGGCTGCATCTTCCAGCCGATCCGCCTGTTCGAAGGATTGCGACAAAACCTGATGCACACGCCAGGACTTAGGGTCGGTCTGATACATGTGCTCATAGGTCTCCTTCGACATTTGCATGTAAGCCTTGCCTAGGTGATACAGAATGTCGACGTTATCCGGCTTGAGCCTTGAAGCCTTTTCCAGATTCGCAACGGCCGAACGCGCGTCCCCAGAAGCCAGCTCCGCCAGCCCCAGCCACATCAACCCATCAGGATTAGATGGGCTCCCGTTCCGCCTCGCGCTTCAGCGCCAGAACCGCATCGGGATATTGGTCCAGCCGGTATCTTGCGATGCCCAGGAAAAGGTTGGCACCTCGAAGTTCCGGCTTCAGTTTCAAACTGTTATTGAAAAGCCCAGCCGCTTCATCCCACCTGTCCTGCTGCAGCCGGACAAGACCCAAATCGAAATACGACTCCGCTAAATTGGGGGCCGCTGCTATACACTTTGAGAAATCAGCCGCCGCCTCATCCAGCTGACCGTTGCGCAACGCCTCGGTCCCCTCCTGAAATTGGGCCTCGAACCCTTCTTGAATTCCAGATCGCGCTTGTACTAAAGCCGGACACAGTACGCCAAGAGCTATCGTTGCGACGCTGATTTGCGCGACGGAACCGCGCGATGCCATTGTTCCCCAGCCCCCACATGCTTCCGCGAGGAGGAAGCGTTTGCAGTATCCTACAAATCACTAGATGCGTCAACTCTTGGTTCTACGAGTGTCGTTAGCAGAAAAAGCAAAAACGCAGCATATCGAATCTCACGGCGGTTGACGGGGCCGCGAGTGTAAGCGCTACGATATTCGGAATGGATCGCCGACAGTTCCTTATATCCGGACTAGCTCTTCTCGCACCCCGTACTTCCTTCGCCGCCGGCGCAACCATCGACATCCTCCCTGATGAACCCATTGGGACAATTTCTCCCGATATATACGGCCACTTCACCGAGCACCTCGGGGGCTGTATCTACGATGGGATCTGGGTAGGAGAAAATTCGAAAATCCCAAACATTGGCGGCATTCGGAGAGCACTCGTTGACAATCTGAGGCGTCTGCGCCCTCCGGTAATTCGCTGGCCGGGCGGATGCTTCGCGGATAGCTACAATTGGCGCGATGGTGTAGGCCCACGCAATCGAAGGCCCCGGCACACGAATTTTTGGGCGAATACGCCGTACCTTTCAAAGGCTCCGGACGGGCCGCAGAAGTACGAGCCGAATCACTTTGGTACAAACGAGTTCGCTCATTTCTGCAAGCTGGTCGGTGCCCAGCCGTACTTCGCGGCAAACCTCCGCAGCCTAAACGCACATGATTTCTTCGAATGGGTCGAATACTGCAACTCTCCGGCAGGCAGCACCTCTCTAGCTGAATTGCGCGCCCAGGGAGGCGACCAGAATCCGTTCTCAGTCCGTTTCTGGGGAGTCGGCAATGAAAGTTGGGGCTGTGGCGGAAATTTCACCGGTGACGAGTACGCTGTAGAATTTCGTCGTTTCATTGAATGGATTCCTCGCTTCGGCGTCAATCTGGCGCTGATAGCGTCAGGTCCGAACGTGGCGGATTACGCCTGGACCCGCAGCTTTTTCCAAAGGATAGTCGAAAAAAATACTGAATCGCTGCGGCATATCTACGGTTGTGCGCTGCACTACTACTGCGGAGGCGCCGACCACGACGACTCGATTGATTTCTCACCAGACGGCTGGTACGGCCTGCTGGCCGATGCGAACCAGATGGACGAACTGATCCGCAATCACTGGCAGATCATCGGGCAATTCGATACCCAGCACCGTGTGAAACTCATAGTCGACGAGTGGGGCGCCTGGCACAAAACTGATCCCAGCATCGACCCCAGCTATCTCTTTGCATACTTCCCGACGTTGCGCGATGCGCTCGTTTCAGGCATTACGCTCGACATTTTCAACCGCCACGCTGACAAAGTGGCAATGGCGAATGCCGCGCAGCTGATAAATAATATTCACACGTCATTCTTGGCAGTCGGCAATCGCTTTACAGTGACGCCTGTTTTTCACGTGTTCGAGATGTATTCCGCACACCAAGGTGGCACCTCGGTACGCACGATGATTTCTGCGCCCCCCTTAAGTCAACCCGCCGCCCGAGGCCTGGCGGGCTTAGCCGGATCGTGTTCACTCCACGGCAAACATGTTGTTCTAACAGTAGTCAATCCAGACATTCGGAACCCACAAGAGACGGCGATCAACGTTCGCGGATCTAAAATCTCCGGATTGCGCGCCACTGTGCTTACATCGAGCGACATTCACGGACACAATACCTTCGAGCGGCCTGACGCGGTGATGCCGGTTGAAGACAAGAATGTCGCCACAGGTACGCCCCTCACCTATCGCTTCGCCCCCGCTTCCGTCACGCGCTTGGAGTTCGACCTGGCTTAATTCGACTCGGGACAACCCCCTTCCCTTCCTCAATAGTGTAGAAATGATCTATCCCGGGTAAAGTTAGCTTCTCGACTTTACCGCTGGGCCAATGAATTTCAATACTGTCCACACTCAGGCTTTCCCCTAAACCAAAATGAACACGTTGATCGTTGGAAGAAGCATAGCTGCCTCCACTGATCACATCTCCCCGCTGCCGCATATTCCCCGTCTTAAGATAGACAGTACTTCCCACCGCATCTCGCGGGCTTTTAGCTCCGCCGATCAGCGTTAGACCCACCCAATGATGATCTTTGCCCTGAGTTACATTTCGCAATAGGGCCGGAACCCCGTCGAGCTGATTGATCAAAACATCAATACTGCCGTTATTGAATAGATCGCCGAACGCCGCACCACGACCAGTCAGCAACGCTGCCAAACCCGTACTCTTCACCGGTGGAATCACCTCGAACCTCTTGCCCCCGAAATTATGAAACAGCAACGGCCGCTCCGCAAATGTGCTTCCCCAGTCGCTGTTATCTACTCCGGGGTAAACATGGCCATTTACTACAAAAAGATCTTTCCACCCATCGTTGTCATAATCCAAGAAACCCGTCCCCCAGCCGAGAAATGGAATGGTTACTTCAGCAATCCCAAGCTGGTAACTCACGTCTGTGAAGTTACCCTCTCCATCATTGCGGTAGAACGGATTGTAATCGTCCGAGAAAACCGTGTTGTAAACGTCAATCAGCCCATTGTTACGATAATCGCCCAGAGCAATACCCATAGATGCAGTCTCGCGGCCATTTTCGTTAAACGCATAGCCGGAAGTGTAACTCGCGTCCTCAAATCTGCCGTTCCCTTTATTTAGATACAGGTAATTTGGCTTCGAGTCATTGGCTACTAGCAAATCTAGTTTGCCATCGTTATTAACGTCAACAAATACTGAGGTCAGGCCATAGTAACCTTGAGCGTCACTTACACCAGCCTTCTCACTGACATCGGTAAATGTGCCATTTCCATTGTTATGAAACAGATGATCGGGCTCGCCTTTTAGCCCGCGGGGGCCGCACATCACATCCACGCCGCGGAACTGGCAATAATTGAAGCGAACTGTCGCGGATCCCGCAATCGGAGGATGTTCGATGTCGTAATGCACGTACCCCGGCACAAAAATATCCAATTTGCCATCGCCGTCGTAGTCTCCGAACGTCGCGCCGGTCGACCAGTTGCCTAGAGTTACTTCGGCCTTTGCAGCCACATCCGTAAATGTGCCGTCACAATTGTTGTGATACAGCCGGTTTTTGCCAAAGTTCGTTACGTAAAGGTCCGGCCAGCCATCGTTGTCGTAGTCACCAACGGCAGCGGCAAAACCCCAGCGATCATTAGTTACGCCCGCCTGCTCCGCAACGTTCGTAAACGTACCGTCATGGTTGTTACGAAATAATGCTGCGGGCGGTGCTTTTGCCTTCCCGTTAAGCGCGTCATACGTTGAGCCATTTACTAAATAGATATCGAGCCAACCATCATTATCGAAATCAAGAAGCGCGACACCCGACCCTACTGTCTCGAGAATGTAGGTCTTTTCTGGCGTGCCCATGACGTGCCGCCACGGTGTAAGTCCGCTTTTTTCAGCGACATTCTGAAACACGATGGGGCCGCTGTCCACAAATCCGCCCGCGGTAATTGGACGCTTTTCAAAATCTAAAACAGCCGCATGCGCGCCCGCTGTCGACATCCCTCCTTGCGCATGTGTATCCTCCTGCTGGCGCCCTGAAGCTTGGATTTTCTCTGACGCGCCAGCTTGAATGCTTACCGGAGCTGACGTCCACCGCACAACGCTAAGCGACACCAGCCCTAAAGCGAACAAATAGCTTAGCGCGCGATACATATGCTAATGCTCTCCAGAATCGCATGGATCAAGATTGAAGAATCAATATCCAGGAGGAATCAATTTCATGAACGGTTCGCTGCGGTGTTTCGCGATTGCACTTTTTTCCACTCTCTTGTGCTTGGGTTCCGCTCAAGATATTCGATCGGAAAGGAAAGCGGTGGCTTCGAAGCCGCCCATGGGCTGGAATAGTTGGGATTGCTTCGGAACCACGGTGAAGGAATCGGAGGTGAAGGCGAATGCCGATTACATGGCTTCGCGCCTTCGCCGGTACGGATGGCAATACATCGTCGTCGACATTCAATGGTCTGATCCCAAGGCCAAAGCTCATGGTTATCGTCCGAATGCAGATCTCGCGATGGACGGCTACGGCCGTCTGATCCCGGCCGCAAATCGCTTTCCGTCCGCAGCAGGCGATCGCGGATTCAAGCCCTTGGCCGACTACGTCCATAGCCAGGGTCTCAAATTTGGTATTCACATCATGCGAGGCATCCCGCGACAGGCAGTGCGTACAAATTCGCCGATTCAGGGCAGCAGCTTGCGTGCTGCTGATGTTGCAAACAGAGCTTCCGTGTGCAGCTGGAACACAGACATGTACGGGGTCGACATGACCAAACCTGGCGGCCAAGCTTACTACGACTCCATCGCCGAACTCTATGCTTCCTGGGGGGTCGATTTCATCAAGGCCGACAATATGCTCGACCCGCTGCATGCCGACGAAATTGAAGCGCTATCTCGCGCGATTGACAAAACCAAACGGCCCATTGTGCTGAGCCTGTCGCCGGGACCTACCTACATCCGGGACGCCAGTTTCCTGGGGCGAAATGGCGAGATGTGGCGCATCTCCAATGACTTTTGGGACCGTTGGCAGGACCTTAAACATCAGTTTCAGCTTTTGGAAACTTGGGAGCCGTATACAACGCCCGGATCATGGCCGGACGCCGACATGCTTCCTTTGGGACGAATTGCGATGCGTGGTGAGCGTGGCGACGATAGGATGACCCGCTTTACACACGACGAGCAGCATACGCTTATGAGCCTGTGGGCTATTGCACGATCGCCGCTGATGTATGGCGGTGATCTCCCGAGCAACGACGCATTTTCACTTTCTCTGCTGACAAACGAAGAAGTGTTGGAGGTTAATCAGAACGGAGCCAATAGCCATCAACTGCGTCGCGTAGGCGACCAGATCGCATGGGCGTCCGATGTTCCGCAGTCCAATTCGAAGTATCTAGCCGTATTCAACATCGGTGATAACTCGCCCCAAGACATTCGTGTAGATTTCGCCCGCCTTCGACTCCCTTCCACTTATGAGATACGCGACCTTTGGCAAAAGACAACGCTAGGGAAAGCAAGCCGCGGCCACACCTTCCATCTTTCTCCACACGCGTCGGGACTCTACAAACTCACCCCCTCTCAATAAATCATCCACGCACTTCTTTCTCGAAGAAGTGATTACACAGACTCGGGGCAGTAATCTAAGACAAATGCAACTTGGATTTTTCCTTTCAGTAACCGCTCTCGGGTCCATGGCGGCGCTTTGTCCTGCAGCGCAGAATGGAAGATCCGCCACGTCGGAGTCTGAGCGAGTCCAGATTCAGGTGAATGCAGGCAAGCGCGCGAATTTCAAGATACCGAGGACGATTTTCGGCAGTTTTCTCGAACCGATTGGGAACTCGACATACAACGGGCTGTGGGCGGAGATTCTTCAAAATCCTAGCTTCGAAGAGAATTTGTGGAGCGCGCCGGCTGTCGCGCGAATGATCCAAGATGAACCGTCGCTAGCGCGTGCTTCGGCGTTGGGGTTGCCACTGCCCTGGGAGCCGCTCAATCCGAACCTGGGCAACCGGTATGAACCTCGCTGGGGAGATGCCGCCAATTCGTGGCGATCTCTGGCGATCTTTGGAGTGCCGGGCGCAGAAACGGGAATCAAGCAAGAAGTCTTTCTGCCCATTCACCGTCAACTGCATTACACCGGGAGCATTTATGTCAAGCATGTGAGCGGGCCTGATGGGGTCGACATTTCAATTCGCCTGCGAAATCACGCGCAAGAGGTATTGAGTCATACAAAACTGAACGCGCCCTATCTTAATTGGCGGAAATATAGTTTCACGCTCGATCTTCCACCAGGACGACTCAAATCTCTCGAACCGGCCGATTTCGTGATTGAGGTGGAAGGGGAGGAAAGAGCTCTTATCGATCAGGTGGGGCTTATGCCTGCGGATGCAATTGACGGTCTGGATCCTGAAATGATCGAGATGGCGAAGGCGATGAAAACGCCGCTTGTGAGGTTCGGTGGGAATTTCACGTCTGCTTACCATTGGCGGGATGGCATAGGCCGGCGTGACAAACGGATCAGCATGTTGAATATCGCTTGGGGCATACCTGAATACAACCAGTTTGGAACGGACGAGTTCCTGCACTTTTGCGAGCTGATCGGAGCGCAGCCACAGATCGCCTTGAATCTGGGAAGCGGCACGCCACAGGAAGCAGCCGACTGGGTTCGCTATGTGGACCAGCATTGGAACAAACACAGCGGCCTGCTCTGGGAACTTGGGAATGAGTTGTGGGGGAGCTGGAATTTAGGGTATCCAACGTTAAAACAGGTAGCTGAGCGAACACTTGAGTTTAGTAAAGCTATTCGTGCTGTTGACCCTAGGGCACGCCTCATTGCAACGGGGCAAGATCCCGATCATTATCAAGAGTGGAATGCTGCACAACTAAAAAATCCACCAGATACGTTTGACTTCCTATCCACACACTTTGTTGTGACGACCGATCATACCGAGAGTAAAGATAAGAGTCCAGACTCCGTCGCCGAAGATAGTTTTGCGATGCCGGTGGAATTAGGGCGGCGATTGCGAGCCATGCAGGCTCAGATCGATGAAACGGAGTTTCGCAATAAAACCCACATCGCGTTTACCGAATGGCTGCTAGTTTGCTGCGACCACGGAACTGTCGATGCTCCGCGCTACGACAACATGGGGGGTGCCATTACAGTGGCCGGTTTTTTCAACATGCTGATTCAGAATGCCGACATTGCGCCGATATCCGATATGACCGGTATTATCGAATTCGCGGGCATCTGGAAGAAACGTGGGCGGGTATACGGTACGCCCGCCTATTACACGTTTCGTTTATACTCGACCGCCGATACTTATGCTCCCGTTGCTGTCGAGAGTAATTCGAAGCACTACGATGTGCACCACGGTATCAGCCGCTTACCTGAAATTGCTGACGTTCCGTATCTCGATGTAATAGCCACAATCAACGAAAATAAGGACCGGTTGACAATTTTTTGTGTCAATCGGCACTTGAATCAAGATATTCCTGCGGCGATATCACTGCACGGGTTCGATACTAGGCCAACTGGCACGGTTCAATTACTGAATGCGAGCAGCATCTATGAAGGTAATGATGAGGTGCGGCCAGATTCAATCAGCCCAGTCGAATCGACTGTCCGCGTCGTGAATTCGGAATTGCACTACACGTTCCGGCATGAAAGCGTCACAAGGATCGAACTGACTTCTCGCTAGGATCTGTGTCGCCAGATTCAGTATCCGAACGCTGAAAGGATCGCATGACGGCGATTATGTTTTGAAAGATAAAGTGAAGATCTGGTGTCGGCAGTGGTCCGGCATTGGCTTTTGAAACATTTTGCAGGATGATTTCCTCCCGTTGCGGCTCGTAGATCGGTAAGTTAGTCTGCTGCTTCAGGCGGCCGATGGCGTGTGCGGCGATGCCTCTTTCATTGAGGAGCCTGACAAGCTCCAAGTCAATGGCGTCGATCTTCTTTCGCCAGTCTTCTATTTCCATGTGTTCACCGTTCTATCAAATCCCGAGTTCCGATTTGGTAGCCGCGAATTGTTCTACCGCAAATTCGAGTTCTTCGGGCGTGTGTGCCGCGGACACTTGTACACGGATGCGAGCTTTGCCCTGGGGAACAACCGGATACGAAAAGCCAACTACATAGACTCCGCGTTTGAGGAGCATGTCAGCCATCAGTGCACCGAGCGCCGCGTCACCGAGCATTACGGGCACGATGGGGTGCTCACCAGGAACAATATTGAAGCCGTGAGACGTCATACGTTCCCGAAACATGCGAGTGTTCGAAAACAAACGGTCACGCAACTGCGAGCTTTCACCTAAAAGATCGAGCACCTTGATGGAAGCGGCCACAATCGGCGGAGCTACGGAATTGGAAAACAGATAGGGACGCGAGCGCTGCCGCAGCAGGTCGACAATTTCTTTCCGTCCACTCGTGTAGCCGCCGCTGGCGCCTCCCAGAGCCTTCCCTAACGTGCCGGTCAGAATATCGATCCGGCCCATCACATCGTTGTGTTCGTGAGTTCCTCTTCCGTGCTTGCCCATGAACCCGACCGCATGAGAATCGTCCACCATCACCATGGCGTTGTACTTGTCCGCGAGATCGCAGATGTCGCGGAGCTTGGCGATATGGCCGTCCATTGAAAACACGCCGTCGGTTGCGATGAGGCGGTGCCGCGCTCCACTGGCCTCCTTGAGCTTCGCCTCGAGATCCGCCATATCCCCGTTTTTATAGCGGAACCGTGCGGCTTTACACAGCCGGACACCGTCGATGATGCTAGCGTGATTCAGCTCGTCCGAGATGACTGCGTCTTCCTGATCAAGTAGCGTTTCAAAAAGACCGCCATTGGCATCGAAACATGAGCTGTAGAGAATCGTGTCTTCAGTACCGAGGAACTCGGTAAGGCGAGCCTCCAATTGCTTGTGGATGGATTGCGTACCGCAAATGAATCGCACACTCGCCAGCCCATATCCCCAACGCCTTAGCGCCTCGTGGGCGGCTTCGAGGACGGCGGGATCATTCGCCAGTCCGAGATAATTGTTAGCGCAAAAATTTAGGACCGACGCGGCGGTACCGACTTGCACTTCTGCCTTTTGAGGGCTTTCAATCAGACGTTCCTGTTTAAAAAGTCCCGCTTTCTGGATATCGCCGATTTTTTCGGTCAAGTAGGATTGAACGTTACCGTACATGATTTCTCTTTATGCCCGGCAGGTCCAATCGAGGATTACCTTGCCCGATTTGCCCGACATCATCACTTCAAATCCCTGTTGGAAATCGCGGAAACAAAAACGGTGGGTGATCACGGGCGTGATGTCGAGTCCGGACTCGAGCATGACGGTCATCTTGTACCACGTCTCATACATCTCACGGCCGTAGACGCCTTTGATGGTGAGCATACTAAAGATGACTTGCTTCCAATCGATCGGCATCTCTTCGGAAGGGATGCCGAGCATGGCGATTTTTGCACCGTGGCTCATATTGGCGATCATGTCGTCAAAGGCGGAGGGATTGCCCGACATTTCGAGACCCACGTCGAAACCTTCTTGCATTCCGAGCTGCTTCTGAACATTCCTGAGGGAGCTTTCGGAAGGGTTGACCGCGAGCGTGGCGCCCATTTTTCGCGCCAGCTCCAGCCTGTAAGGGTTCACGTCAGTAACAACGACATACCTCGCTCCAGCATGCCGCACCACGGCAGCGGCCATGACGCCGATAGGGCCCGCTCCCGTGATCAGAATGTCTTCTCCCAATACGGGAAACGAAAGCGCTGTATGGACCGCATTGCCGAAAGGATCGAATATGGCGGCAACGTCCCGGTTAATGTCCGGATCGTGGCGCCAAATATTGCTCATCGGAAGAGCAATGTATTCGGCGAAAGCCCCGGAACGATTGACACCCACGCCTCGGGAATGGGCACAGAGATGGCGGCGCCCGGCCAGACAGTTTCGGCAACGGCCACACACCACGTGTCCTTCGCCGCTGACGATCTCGCCTGGATGAAAATCATTCACATTGGAACCGACCGCGACGATTTCCCCGACAAACTCGTGTCCAATCGCCATCGGGACCGGAATAGTGGCGCGCGCCCAATCGTCCCACTTGTAAATGTGCACGTCGGTGCCGCAGATTCCCGTATGGGTGACGCGGATTAGAACGTCATTGATGCCTATAGCCGGTTCGGGTATTTTTTCCAGCCAGAGGCCTGGCTCAGCCCGGCTCTTTACGAGGGCCTTCAACGGTTACCCCGTTTTTCGGGTGTTGTTGTCATCCTCCTGCATCGTAACGTGAGGGAACGCGAAGCGAGAGAGATTCGGGGCAAGGAGAGTGAAGATTCATGATTGCCGATCCTCACTCACTCCCGAACGATGTGATTTTTGATGGCGGGGTGCGGTCTAGCGATGTGGCTGGAACGGCCAAGAATTATGGCTGAGTACACGGCGATAATCTGAGAATTCAGTGATCGATCCGCCAGGCAAAGGATAACTCAGGTCGAGAAGGGAACCATATTCTGCCGTAGCTGTACCGCCGAAAGAGTGCATATATGCTCCCCTCGGAGCCTATAGTAAGAACACTCAAGGGTCAATGAACGAATTCAGGTTTGTGATTCAATCGCGCGTACTATGGGTTCTAGGACTGAAGCCTGCGATCCGGAATGGACGGACGCATTCGACCGCTGTGCAGGCTTAGCTGTCACTGGTGAGCGGAGGTTGTCCGGCGGGGTGTGGTCGATGCGATTCCATCGGCTTGCGCCGTTCTCGTGAGGCATGCTCTTCCCTCAACTGCTTCTTGGCTAACGCTTCAAAATTTGGTATAGATATCTATACATAGATAACTTTATGAGCCATGCCAAAACCGATTGCCTGCAGGGATCTCTCGAAATTCTAGTTTTGAAAGTTCTGCGGCGCGGCCCGATGAACGGTTACGCGATCGCGACTTACATTGAACAGGTATCGGATGCCGTCCTCCGTGTAGAGGAGGGTTCGCTCTATCCGGCGCTTCACCGAATGACCGAGGGCGGCCTGCTGAAAGCTGCCTGGCGCACATCGGACGCGGGCCGCAGAGCAAGGTTTTATGAGCTGACCGCCAACGGCAGAAAACGGCTGGAGCAAGAAGAAAAGCGCTGGCATTCAGTAAGTGCCGCGGTCGCCAAAGTTCTTAGAACGGTTTGACAGGAGGCACGCGATGGGCCTGTGGTCGAGACTTTCCCGGACATTTCACCCCCGAGATCACGACGAGGAGATCGAAGAAGAGCTTCAGTTTCATCTGGCGATGAAGCAACGCGACGGGTTCGATCCGCGCGAGGCAAGAGTAAAGTTTAGAAGTCCGTCCAGGCTTAAAGAGGAGACACGGGCACAAGGCATTCTGATCTGGCTCGAATCGCTGTTCCGGGACATTCGGTACGGTCTCCGTCAATTCCGGAGAAGCCCAGCGCTCACGATAGTGGTGATCGTTTCGCTGTCGTTGGGAATTGGCGCAAATTCGGCGATCTTCAGCTTGGTGGACGCGGCGTTGCTTAAGGCGTTGCCCGTGAAAGACCCGCACTCGCTGAGATTAGTTTCATGGATGAATCAAGGCTGGCCGGATGTTTTGTGTAACATGCTTACCGGAGACTCGGATGGAAATCCTATTGGGGTTATGCATGGATCATCAATCGCGACGAGGGTATATCGTGAGCTGGCGCGGAAGCAGAACGGATTCGCTTCGCTGATCGGTTTCTCTGACGCAGGTATGTTGCGGTCGCGGCGAGTGGCAGGCCAGCACAGCAGTTCGAACTTCAGTATGTCAGTGCGAACTTCTTCCGAGGACTGGGTGTTCCCACTCGATTAGGGCGCGAATTCTCGGTTGCAGATGATCGAGTAGGCCAGGCACCTTTGGTCGTCATCAGCGCCCGGTTTTGGAGGAGCCGCTTTGGTGGCCGAGAAGACGTATTAGGTCAAACTCTGCGCATCAATAATGTTCCGGTGCAGGTGATCGGGGTCGCTCCGCCCGGGTTTTTCGGCCTGCAAATTGGGGAATGGGTGGATCTCTATGCGCCGTTAGCCGCCGCGCTATCGGGACGGTCGCGGCAATCGCGACATGGTTGCCGGCCAGCCGGGCCCCTCGGATCGATCCGATGACGGCAGTTCGTGAAGAGTGATAGGAAGCCTCCCGGTGCCCGAAGGAAGCGGTTTCCGGAATTTTGCGACCGAAAGTAGCTAAGGCGTACTTCCCGCTTGAGCGGCGGCCAAGTTCGAGCCTTTGAGGTACTTGTCATACCAGGCGAGATAGCGCTCATAGCGATCGCGAATAAAGCTGGGCCTGGTGAAGCCGTGGAATTCGCCAGGATAAATGATAAGCTCTGTCGGAATACCGAGACTTCGAAGAGCTTGGTACATCTGTTCACCGCCGACAAGAGGTACGTTGAAATCTTTGTCGCCGCCCATAAATAATGTTGGCGTGTGAATGCGGTCCGCCTTGAAAAAAGGGTAAGAGATTTTCATCCAAGCCTCGGGATTGCGCCAGGGAGGACCCAGCTCCTTGTCATATTGAAACGTGTATTGGTCGACACCGTACATCGAGAGTTGGAGGGCGCTGCCAGCGCCGCTGATGGCTGCCTTAAAGCGCTGATCGGAAGCAATTGTGTAATCCGTAAGAATGCCGCCGTAGCTCCAACCGCCGATTCCGAGTTGATTGGGATCCGCCACACCGATGTTGACCGCGTGATCCACGCCCGCGAGCAGGTCGGCGACTTCTTTGTCGCCCCAGTCGGCGAAAATGCTTTGACCGTATTTTTCTCCGCGGCCAGCGCTGCCGCGATAATTCACTGCAATGACCACGTAGCCATGCGCCGCGAAGAATTGACGCTCGAAGCTAAAGGCGTGCGCGTCTTGTCCGTTCGGGCCTCCGTGAATGCGAAGCAATGCCGCCGCCTTTTTTCCACTTTCATATGAAGGCGGCTTGGTAAGGAGGCCATGCACCTCTGCGCCATCGCGACTTTTGAAACTGATGTCTTCAACCGCGCCTAGCTGCAACTGTGAAACAAGGTCATCGTTATGACGGGTCAGCTTGCGAAGGCTTCCACCATCGAGCGCAAAGACTTCAGGCGGGGCATTGTCGGTGGCCGCCAAGGCTGCCGTATGGCCGCTGGCAGAAGACAAAGCGGACACGACAACGGGACCACCCGTGAGGCGTTCGATTGTTCCTCCCGTGCCAGCTACTTGTGCGGGATATTCGGAACGATCGTCGGCGACCAGAAACATAACGGACGCTCCATCCTGTGTAAATACGGGGAACGAAATACCGCGATCCAGCTTTTGTGTCAAAACCCGTGGGGCGCCGTCATCCGCGGGCACCACCGCGAGACGATTCATGCTGTAGGCTGTGAATTTGCTTTCGCTGCCTTGCAAGTAGGCGATCAGCTTGCTATCAGCGCTCCAAGATAGGGGGCCGCTATCCGGACCGGGATAATTGGTGAGCCGGCGAGGTGCTGTCCCAGGGCGGGCATCCGCGACGAAGATATCGGTGTTTTCCGTGCGATCCGGATCTTTATCATGATTACTAACGAACGCGATTTTAGTTCCATCGGGCGACCAGAGTGCATCTGTTTCGTCGTACATCTTGTCGGTCGTGAGCTGGTCCAACTTTTCACTCTCGATGTCGAAGATGTAAATGTGATTATGTTTCGCTCCGCTGAGATAGCCCTCCTTGTCCTGTTTGAAGTGATAGCGGTCGATAACGATGGGCTTCGGAGGTTTGGGTGGCGCGCCAGCCGCGGTCTTCTCATCAGGATCGGGTTGCTCCTTTTCTTTCATGACGAGAAGCAGCTTCTTCGAGTCGGGCGACCATTCGTATTGGGAGATGCTGTAGTCCTTTACATGAGTCATCTGACGGGCCTCACCGCCGCGGCGATCGAGCACCCATACTTGTGAGCCTTTTGCTTTGCCAGCGCGGGAGGATACGAAAGATATGTATTTGCCGTCCGGACTCCAGCGCGGCGAACTATCGGACTCCGGATCGTATGTAAGACGGAGATCTTGCGAACCGTCCCAGCTGACCATCCAGATGTTGGTATGCCGCTTGTCGGCTTCGCGGTCAATGGCCGCAACGGAGTATGCGATCCACTTACCATCGGGCGAACAGCGAGGATCGCTGACTTCCTGCAGGCGGTAGAGGTCGTCCAACTGGAGCGGCCTTTTGGCCGGAGTCTCTGCAAAAAGGGAAAAAGATGTGCAGAGAAAAAGGACAGACCCGAACCGACGCATGGCGAGCAGTGTAACACTCATCTAGCTAGGCAATGGGAACTTCCGGAATGAACTTGAAAATCAGCGCGAAGAGGGCCAATAGCCCCGAATGAGATGGTAGATTCCAGCGCCTGGCCCATGATTACGGTGGGAAGCGGAATCAATTGGTGGAAGGATTTCCCGGCAATCGTAAATGCCGCACTGACGAGGAGCGACGTCAGAAGGAGAAGCGCCAGCTGGGCCAAGACCATAGCGAAGCACACAAATCTCTGCCCAATGAGATTGCGCCAGACTCATAATCGCCGAGGCGGCGCATTCCAGATTGCGTTCGGAAGCTCGTACTTCTACGAATACTCGCGAAGTGCCGAAGAATAGCGTCCAACGGCCACTACTGTGGCGATAAGCCCGGAGCCCATTAAATACATTCCACAAACCGGGACAACAACAACGGCCAGGGGAGCGAGCGACAACAGCATGTAGTATGCGAGCGCGGCGCCCAGTCTCGAAGCATTCTAATCACTCCAGTTCGAAGCCGCGGATTTTAGCCAATCCCCCAAGTGCACTAATGTCATCTCGACTGTTGCCTAGTTGCTAACTGTCTCTTGATGCCAGGTAGCCCGAAATGTAACAGGCAACTGCGACCGCGCGTCCACGTATTACACTCGTGTATCGCAGAGGAGTTTTCTTGAATTCCGAATCTAGTTACCGGCCGAGATGAAGACAGTTGCAATCGCTGGCCGTCGTTGTTCTTATTGTCTCCTATTCATACTCTCTGTTTGCACGATGGCACGCACGCAGGACTTCAGCGGCCGAAGGGTCACCGCCATTCAATATGATCCTGAAAAGCAACCGATCGACCCACGGGATCTTCAGAATGCGCAGCTTGTGCGAGCCGGTGAAGCGCTGGATCTCAAACAGGTAGCGGGAACCATCGACCGGCTGTTCGCAACCGGACTTTACGAGGACATTCAAGTGGATGCCGAACCGAGTGGCAACGGCGTCTCGCTCCGGTTCATTACACGCAGCAGGCTGTTTATCGGACACGTGGATGCGGAAGGTAACATCTCGGATCCACCGAGTCGAAGCGTGATTCTCAGCGAGGCGGAACTAAGCTTAGGGGCTCCGTTCGATGCAGATGCTTTGAACACTGCCAGGAAGAACATTGAACAGCTTTTACACGACAACGGCCTCTATGAAGCCCAAGTTGGCACGGCAACGATTGAAGATCCCGAGACTCACCAGGTCACGATTCGATTGGACGTGCAAGCAGGCAAACGCGCCAAGTATGAAATGCCCGTCATCAAGGGCGATACGAAACTTTCAAACGCGGCGATTATCCGCGCTACCGGCTGGCGTATTCGATTTATTCACCGGTGGCGTCAAGTGACCCAGGCATTAACGGACAAGGGTATAGACGGAGTTCAAGACAAGTACGCAAAGCAAGGCCGATTGACCGCTTCGGTTGACCTAACTTCCCAGGATTACAATCCGGACACGCGGCGTTTGAAGCCGACACTCGACATCAACGCTGGGCCGAAGATCACGATAAAAGCTGTCGAAGCAAAGGTCAAAAAGAGCAAATTGCGACAGCTTGTACCGGTCTACGAAGAAGGATCGGTGGACAGAGATCTGCTGACCGAAGGCGCGCGCAACCTCCGCGACTATTTTCAATCCAAAGGCTATCCCGATGTTGATGTCACGTTCAGGCAAGAGCCGCTGGAAAGCGATGAGGAGGTCATCAACTATTACATCGCTCGCGGTCCTCGCCGCAGGCTTGTGCATATCGATTTTATTGGCAACGACTATTTCACCCAGGACACGCTCCAGGAACGCATGTTCCTACACACCAATACGTTCGTTATGAGATATGGGCGTTACAGTGAAGTGTTCCGCAGAAAAGACGAAGAGGCAATTGCCAATCTATATCTGACTAATGGCTTTCGCGATGCGAAAGTGACATCTTCGGTTGAGACAAACTACAAAGGAAAGCCCAATGACATAGCGGTCGTATTTCATATCGACCACGGCAGGCAGTGGCTGGTATCCAAGCTAAGCATTGAAGGCGCTGTTCGCCTTGATATCACGCCGATCCGGAATCAATTAGCGTCGGCTCAAGGGCAGCCCTTCGCGGACCTCAACGTGGCTTCGGATCGAAATCGCATTCTAGAACGTTACTACTCGAATGGATTTCCGGCCGCCGCTTTCAGCGTGACAGTAGCACCGGGACCGGATCCCGCGACGGTTAATCTGACCTACAACATCACGGAAGGGAGGCGCGAATTTGTGCGGCAGGTCATTCTCTCCGGTCTGGATCGTACGAACCCTTCTTTGGTTCAACAGAGGATAAACATCCACGCAGGCGATCCCATTTCGCTGGTCAAGGTCAACGATATCTCCCGCCGCCTGACTGATCTCGGGATTTTCGCGAGCGTGGATAGCGCCATTCAGAATCCCGAAGGTTCAAGTAGCTATAAAGATGTTCTTTACGATTTCGATGAGGCCGCGCGTTATTCGATGCGCTTCGGATTCGGTTTGGAACTCGGGCAATTCGGAGGGACGACCAATAACTTATCGCAAGCCGGAGGCTCAAACGGGATTTCTCCGATTGTCGCGTTCGATGTGAACCGCATAAATTTCCTGGGCAGAGGAGAAACGGCATCTTTGCAGATCCGGTACTCCAGACTTGAACAGCGTGAGTCGCTCAACTATATCGTGCCACGCTTCCTCGGTTCACTGAAACGCACCGCCACGTTTTCAATTCTTTACGACACAACTCAAGATGTGCAGACATTCTCTTCTCGCCGCCAAGAAGCGTCGCTACAAACATCGCAGCGGTTCAACAGGGCTTCGACACTTCTGATGCGATTTGCCTATAGGCGCGTGACAACGGGCAATATAGCCATTCCGGCGCTGATAATCCCGCAGTTCCTACAACCCGTGCGAATTGGGATCTTGTCAGCAAGTTATATACAAGATCATCGTGATAACCCCGCCGACGCGCATCGTGGCTTCTGGAACACAGTAGACGCCGGAATTGCGGGAAACTTCTTCGGCTCTCAACGCAATTTCGTACGAGTGCTCGCGCGCAATGCGACGTACACCTCAATCGGAAGAAATCTCGTGTTTGCGCGGCAAACACAGCTGGGTGTCATCAAGCCTTTTAACATCGCGGCAGGAACCGGGATTTTTGAGGCAATCCCTCTGCCGGAGCGTTTCTTCGGTGGTGGCAGCGTCTCAATGCGTGGATTCGGCGACAATCAGGCGGGTCCGCGTGACATCGGGACAATCACGGAACTACCAGGCGGTCCAACTACTCCCGCTTGCACCCCAAGTCAGAAATGCGCTACCGGATTCCCGATCGGCGGGAACGCGCTCTTCTTCAACACTCTTGAGCTGCGCTTTCCACTGTTATGGCCCAACATCAGCGGCGTGCTATTCCACGATATGGGCAATATCTACACCAGTTTTGGCGATTTCTCGCTCGCATATCACCAGAAGAGTCTCGAGGAGTTTAACTATGCTGTTCAGGCTGCGGGGTTTGGGATTCGTTACAAAACGCCTTTGGGACCCGTTCGCGTCGATCTGGCATACTCGCTCAATCCGCCGCGCTACAGCGGGTTCAGCACGAGTCTGACGATACAGGACCTGGTAGACCACTGCGCTCCACAACTGGCGTGTCCGACAGGACCCCAGCAATTAAAACATTTCCAATTCTTCTTCTCAATAGGCCAGGCGTTCTGATGGGAGTTCGCGTGCTCACCTGTTTCATGCTGCTCAGCTTTGTCGCATGGCCCGTGATCATCGATCAAATCGCCATTGTTATCGAGAACCGCATTGTGAAAGACAGCGACATCAAGCGCGAGATCCGGGTGACCAGCTTTTTGAATAACGAGACCCCGGACCTAAGCCCTCCTTCCGAAAAGAAGGCTGCGAACCGGTTGGTCGACCAGGTGTTCATCCGTCGCGAGATCGAGGTAGGCGATTACCCGGCGGCGACCCTTCAGCAGGCTGACCAGCAACTTGAAAAACTCAAGAAGGAAAGGTTCAGAACAGAAGCTGCGTTCGAGCAGGCTCTGCGCAGATATGACTTAACGCCACTCGATCTACGAATGCAGTTTCAATGGCAGTTGACCGTCCTGCGCTTTATCGACGTTCGCTTCAAGCCAGCGGTGCTCATTACCGATGATGAAATAGAAAAGTATTATCGCGATTATGCCGCCGCTCTTCGGCGCGAGCATCCTTCGAAATCCAGTTTAGATGACCTACGCGCCGAGATCCGGGAAACACTCACGAATGAAAAAGTGGACCAACAATTCTTTGCGTGGCTAGATGACCAGCGCAAAGGTACGAAAGTTCAGTTCCTCGAAGCGAGCCTGAAGTGACGAAACGAAAACGAGTCATTCTGACAATCGCGGCGTCATTGGCCGGCCTAATCCTGGTGCTCATCGTCGCCTCCATCTTGGTGCTGCGCAGCGCCTGGTTCGCTAACTTTGTCCGCGAGAAAATTATTGCCGTAACTGAGGAATCAACTGGCGGCAAGGTGCAGATCGGGTCGTTTCAATTTGACTGGACTCAGTTAACTGCTCGAATCCGGAACTTTGTCCTGCACGGAACCGAACCGGCCGGCAGTGATCCGCTGGTGCGGATTCAGCTTTTAGAATTGCAGCTGAAACTTTTTGCCGGGCTCAAGAAGGCAGTTGACCTTCAATATCTCGGAATACAGCAGCCGCAAGTAAATTTGATCGTTTTCCCGGACGGGAAGACGAATGTTCCAGAACCCAAAGTGAAGAAGCAGCTGAGTCAGACATCGGGACTCGAAACGGTTGTTGACCTAGCGGTGGGCCAATTTCAGATCCAGAACGGATCGCTCGAATTCTCTCAGCAGAAAACTGCGTTCAGCGCTCGTGGCGAGAATCTTCGCGCACTCTTGAACTACAACTTCGCGACGCCGGGTTACCAAGGCAACCTGCGGATCGATCCGCTTTTGTTGAGCTCAGGGAACAAGCCGCCGCTTCACGTCCTCGTCAATCTGCCCGTAACTATGGAAAAGGATGCCATCCGATTGGCAGGGGCCAAGCTCACGACCAATCAATCGCAAATCGGCTTGACCGGTTCAATCGAGCACATGAATGCGCCAAACGTTTCGGCGCGTCTGAATGCGAACGTTTCTTTACCGGAATTGCAGGCCAGCCTTGACTTGCCGATCGATGCCAACGCCAAAGGAGCGCCCAAGATACTGAGCGCCGATTTTGCCGTTGGTATGGACCAAAACAAAAATGTCCAGATTCAAACCGCGCGGGTCGGTCTCGGGCAAACCACCTTTGAAGGTTCAGGCAGCATGAGCCCAGGTTCTAGCAGTTCCTCCGTCCAGTTCAACGCGAATCTAGCGCTGGCCGAACTAGGGCGTCTTCTGAAGGTGTCTTCGCCGCAAGCAAGTGGTGAATTGCAGGCGCACGGTAGCGCGAGGCTTGACGCTCAGAACAATTACCTTGTCGACGGTGCCTTTAATACACGCGATCTCTCGATTCAGAGCGGGAAAACGCGCGTGTCAAACGTCAGTCTCTACTCGCCCTTTCATGCAGATCCTTATCTGGTCAGCCTTGACGGTGTAAAACTGAACGCGTTTGGGGGCAGTTTGACCGCGAAGATCTTCGTCCAAAACATGCAGCGCCTGAGCGTCGAGGGCAAGTTACAGGGCTTTGCGCTGGCTACGCTTGCGCAAGCGTTCACGGGAAAGCGGTTAGGCTATGCCGGGACGCTCGGTGGATCTCTCAAAGCACAGGGAAATTTAAAGGCAAAGGGCACGACCGGGTACACGGCCGCGGTCCGCTTAAATATTGTTCCGGGGCATAGCGGCGTGCCGGTAAGCGGGCGCTTGGATGCGGACTACTTCGGCGCAAGCGACACGGTAATATTCAACAAATCCTACATCGCGATGCCAAACTCCAGGGTTGATTTGGCGGGCGCGTTGAACCGGCGCATTGATGTAAATCTAACATCGCGCAATCTTAACGACTTCCTACCGGCGGAGAATCTCGGAGCTTCCGGCAAGCCGCAAACCGCGCTGCCCATCGTCCTACAAGGCGGCACTGCAACGCTTCAGGCGCAGATCACAGGCAACGCTTCAGCACCGCATATCACAAGTCATCTGGCAATCAACAGATTTGCCGTCGTCCCCCAGCCGGGCACTCCTGCCGGCGCACGCTTATTTGACCGCTTGGCTCTGGATCTGGCTGCTTCCCCGTCGGGAGCCGCTGTCCAAAACGGCGTGCTAGCCCGCAAGACACTCCAGACCAATTTTGATGCCTCCATAGGACTTCGCAAGTGGAGTCCCATTCCCCGATCGCCACTCAGCGCAAATCTTTCCATGCGTAACGGTGATTTAGCTGATCTGCTGAGTCTCGCTGGGAAAGCATCGGTGCCGGTAAGCGGGAATGTCAGCGCCGACGTTCACGTCAGCGGCAGATATGGGAATCCGCTCGGAGGCGCTAGTCTCCAAGTCCTTAATGGCAGCGCATACCAGGAGCCGTTCGATCGCCTGTACACGAAAATTGATCTTTCCGACCAACTCATCACACTCTCCACTCTTGAGTTAGCTGCCGGTTCGGCGCGCATCGATGCGAACGGCACGTTTCAGCATCCGCGCGACAGCTTCACAGTGGGACATGCGCAGCTGCATGTCGCGAGTTCGAACGTTCAGCTCGCGAACCTTAAAACGTTGCAGCGAGAGCATGCGGGTGTCGCGGGCCTCATACAATTAACTGCCGATGCAGGAGTTGACCTGCGCGAGGTGAATGATCAGTCGCAAGTAAATATCGCGAACGTCAGCGCCGATTTAACCGGGCGCGGGCTGCGGGTGCAGAATCAGAACGCTGGTGATCTTACAGCGACCGCGCGAACGATGAACGGCAACGTTGACTATAGCGTGAGCTCCGATTTCGCGGGCTCGAGTATCAGCATTAAAGGCCGCACGGGTTTGGCGAAGGACTATCCGACAACGGCGGATGCCTCGATTCAAAATCTATCGATAGAAAAGACTCTCAGCATTGTAGGCCAAGCTGCAGTGCCAGCTCGAGGCAACTTGTCAGCGAATGCTCATGTGGCGGGCACGTTGCAGGTGCCTAATGCGGATCTGAATCTGACACTTGCCAGAGCGAATGTCTACGCAGAGCCGATTGATCGCTTTCAGGCCACGTTGCACTATTCGAATACACTCGTAGACATTCCCTCGATTGAACTCGATGCTCCAGCGGGCCGCATAACTCTGGCTGGCTCGTTCGCGCACCGGGCCAAGGATTTCAATCATGGCGCGTTAAAACTGCGTGTGAACAGCAGTGACATTCAAGTTGCCAGAATTCAGCATGTTCAACAACAGAAGCCCGGCTTCACCGGCGTACTCCGGCTGGCTGCTGACGTTTCCGCCGATCTGCGCGAACAGAATGGCAAACCCGCTGTGCTGTTTACAAACCTAAACGCGGACGCTTCAGCCAACGCATTACGCTTAAATGACAGAAATCTGGGTGAAGCAAATTTTAAAGCTCACACTATAGGCGCGAATCTGAATTTTACGCTTGACTCTGATATAGCCCAGAGTCGAATTCATGGCGAGGGCAGGGGACAACTTTCAGGCGACTATCCACTCCGGGCGAGCCTTTCGTTTTCGAGCATCAAATATTCGAATATCGCTCCGTTTGTGTCGAGCGAGTCCAACGTGAAGCCCGGCTTCGATGCCTTACTGGACGGCGAAGCGTCTATAAACGGTCCAGTTCTAAAGACCGATGATCTGAGTGGGCGCCTTCAACTGAACCGATTGGAAGTGACAAGCATCCCTCATGAGTCTCCCACCGGGGCGCCGCCCACGAAAACTGTTTCGTTTCACAACCAGGGTCCAATTCTTATCGCGCTGAATCATTCGGTTGTCAAGGTGCAGCAGTTCCATATGCAGGGGCCTTCAACCGCTTTGAATGCGTCCGGGGCGGTCAATTTCAAAGACACGAACTCGCCAATCGATCTAAATCTCGATGCGAATGTCGACCTCGCCATGCTGCAGGACATCGATCGCGATTTTTACTCGAACGGCAGCATTACCCTTCAAACCGACCTACGCGGTAATTTCTCACAACCGGTCGTGAATGGTCGTGTCGAGCTGAAGAACGCTAATGTGAACTACGCTAACGCTCCCAACGGTCTATCGAACGGAAATGGTGTGATTCTGCTGAACGGAACCAGTGCGAGCATCGAAAGTCTAACCGGCGAAAGTGGTGGCGGAAAGATCGCTCTTGCCGGTTTCGTAGGGTTCACCGGTTCAGCTTTGAACTACAACCTGCAAGCGACCGCAAACCGAGTGCGCACGCGCTACTCCGGCGTTAGTATCGTTTCGAACGCGTCGCTGAGGCTTACCGGTAGCTCAGAACGCTCTTTGCTTTCGGGTGGTGTGACTGTTCAACGGATCGCGTACCAGTCGACAGGCGATATCGGATCCATGCTCGCCAACGCATCTACGCCCCCGGCCACTCCTGAAGCCCCGTCCGGCATCATCGCGGGACTTAGGTTAGATATCCACATATTGACAGCTCCAGATCTGCGGGTCATAACCACGTACGCCCGGCGCCTCCAAGTGGAGGCAGATCTACGAGTGAGAGGCACAGCGGTTACTCCGGGGATGATCGGGCATGTGGCTGTGACAAACGGCCAACTCGTGTTCTTCGGAAACGAATACACGGTCAATACTGGAACCGTCGATTTCTACAATCCCACCGCCATTCAGCCCGTCATGAACGTCTCCCTCGAGACAAACGCGCAAGGCGTTAATGTGACGATCGGCGTCTCCGGCCCTATGAACAACCTTAAATTGAGTTACCGTTCTGATCCGCCTTTAACTTTCGAACAGATCGTAGAACTTTTGGCAGTCAATAAAACTCCAAGTACCGACCCGACGATTGCCGCCAATCAGCCTGCTCCTCCGCAGCAATCGTTTAGCCAGATGGGAGAGTCTGCTGTTCTCGGTCAAGCTGTAGCAAATCCGCTTGCCAGCCGCATCCAACGAGTGTTCGGCATAAGTCAGTTCAAAATCGATCCATCATTTCAGGGGAGCAATGGGCAGCCGAGTGCCCGAGTCACGCTGCAGCAGCAGATCACTAACAACATCACATTCACCTATATTACGGACGTCACGCAGACGAACTCGGAGATTATACGGGTGGAATGGGCTTTCACGCCAAAGTTTTCCGCGGTGGCCTTACACGACTACAACGGTAATGTGAACGTGCAATTTTTCTATAAGTTCAAGGTTAGGTAACGTCGCATAATAATCTACGCGGTGGGCGGCCATGAGCTCGACAGCAGTTCGATCACATGTGACAAACAATGTTTACACCGATCCCGCAGGGAATTGACCGATTTCTGAAGCCGGGCGCCTACTCACCGCGCTGAGCCTTAGCTGGTTGGCGCGGCGACTTACCGAACATGGCTGCTATATCTGGCCGCATCGGCTGTTAACTTTGAAGCAGGCGTAACGGGGAGCCGCCCAAGTCACGTTTCGGAAGCTTTCGACGAGGCTTATGACAAGCTGAACTTCTCTTCGGGCAAACGCGGCTTGCAATCGCGATAAGCATACTTCAACATAGGCGGGGCGACTAGAGTAGTCACTACCGCCATCAAAACCACCACCGCATAAACAGGCTTGTTAATCACACCGAGGCTTAGGCCAATTTGCGCGACCACCATGCCGACTTCGCCGCGCGGCACCATTCCGACGCCGACGCGCAGCATATCCATACGCCCTAAATGCCACGCGCCTATACCACAACCAATCAATTTGGTGAGAACTGCTGCGACGACGACCACAACCGACAGCAAGATCGTACTCCGGTTTCGAAACACTGAAACATCAAGGTGCAGTCCAATGCCGGCCAGGAAAAATGGAACCAGCAACTCTGTAACGCCTTGCGCGAGATCGTGCACCCTGCGGTCAACCGATTCTGAAAGCGCCATTCCCGCGAGAAACGCCCCGACTATGGTGGCAACTCCGAGCCAAACCGCCAGGAAGGAAAGACCGAACAACACGATCAGCGCCAGATTGAATTGCGTTTCTCCGGCTCTAAGTCTCTGTTCCAGTTTCGGAATTACGCGCTGAAACATACGCGTGCCGTATTTCGCAATCAGCAGCGTAAAGCCGGCTGCCAGCACCGAAGTGGTGATCAGTGCCGCAACGTGTACGCGCCCTTCGGCAAGGCTGCTTACAAACGCGAGCACCAGTAACCCGAGCACATCGTCTATTACTGCCGCGGCGAGAATTACCTGGCTCGCACGCTCCTGCAGCAGACCTCGCGAGGCGAGCACCTGAGCTGTCACTCCGACGCTTGTTGCCACCAGAGATGCCCCGACAAAGAAGGCTTCGATCCAGGAAGCACGGACGGTTGTCATGATCATGCAACCTACGGCAAAAGGAATTGCAACTCCGAGGATTGCCACGAGCAGGGCTGTCGGCCCCACCCGCATCAGCTCCGAAGCCTTAACCTCTAAACCAACGCGAAAGAGCAGAAACATCACGCCTAGTTCCGCGAGTGCTAATAGTATTTGGTCCGGCTGTACCCAATTGAGCAAACTCGGCCCAATCAGCACACCCGCAAGAATTTCACCCACAATGCCGGGTTGTCCCAAGCGCTCGCATATCTCAGCGAGGATCTTTGCAGCGCCGAATACAAGCAGGAGAGCGAGTGGGAGATGTGCCACATCAGCAGTAGCGTCAAACAATAAGGCAACTATGGAGTGAGCGCCCAGGTCGATTCCTCCTCACCAAACGCGGTTGATTGTTGCCGGTTTTGGATAATGCATCTCTTAGACTACATGTAGGTGAAGATTGTCATCTTTGGTCTTTCGGTTAGTTCGGCATGGGGAAACGGCCACGCCACACTCTTGCGGGGACTTTTTCGAGCCCTGAACAACGACGGCCATCAGATCCACTTTTTTGAGCGCGATACACCCTACTATGCGGCACATCGAGATGCCGAGTCTCTGCCGTTTGCAGATCTTCACTACTACTCTGATTGGGATGAGAATTTGAGTCGAGCAAAACAGGAGCTCTCGACCGCGGATGTGGGTATGGTGACGTCCTATTGTCCCGATGGAGCAGCTGCTTGTGATCTCGTTCTCAATTCCAATCTCCCGAGAACGGCATTCTATGACATGGACACGCCGGTCACACTGAGCCGGTTGGAACGTGGCGAGCGGGTCGATTACATCCCGACGCAAGGTTTGGCTGGTTTCGATCTCGTGCTGAGCTATACAGGCGGCCAGGCTCTCGATCGTCTTCGCGATCAACTCGGCGCACGATGCGCATCTACTTTATACGGCTGGGTAGATCCACAGCTGCACTATCGCGTCGATCCGTGCAGCCGGTTCGAAGCAGATCTTTCGTATCTTGGAACCTATTCGGCCGACCGGCAAGCCGCGTTAGAAGAACTGCTCATTGAACCTGCCCGGCAGCTGAGCAATCGCCAGTTCCTGATTGCGGGGGCGATGTACCCGTCTCCCGAAGCTTGGCCGCGCAATATCCGGCATTTCGGGCACGTGTCTCCGCCCGAGCATTCTTCGTTTTATTCATCCTCGCCACTGACACTCAATGTCACACGAGCCCTAATGGCATCGATGGGTTACTGTCCTTCGGGACGTTTGTTTGAGGCTGCTGCTTGCGGAACGGCCGTACTGAGCGATTGGTGGGCTGGGCTAGACCTGTTTTTCCAACCCGGCGAGGAGATCCTTATTTCAACCGATTCTCGAGAGGCAGTTTCCGTCATAGCGAAGGAGCGTGCGTTGTTGCAGGGGATTGGCTCGCGCGCGAGAGAACGCGCTTTCGACTGCCACACTGCTGAGATCCGGGCCCGGCGGCTTATCAGCTTACTTGAAACACCGCACGATGAACGTAATGAGATTGAAGCCGAGTCTCATGCCTCGAGAGGAGCTTAGGTGTGTGGGGCATTATTCCAGCGGCGGGAACGGGAAGCCGTATTCAGCCGCTTGCATTTTCGAAAGAGCTATTGCCCGTCGGCAGCTACGTATCCGGGTTGAGCGAACGCCCTCGGGCCGTGAGCGAATACCTGATTGAGCGGATGGTAAATGCCGGTGTGGACAAGATCTGCTTCGTCATCTCACCGGGCAAATCCGACATTATGGATTATTTCGGAGGACACGCACTCTCGGCCACAATCTTCTACGCGGTTCAGCAGCAGCCAGCCGGCTTGTGCGATGCGCTGTTTCGTGCACTTACTTTGATCCCACCTGATGAGCACGTCTGTATTGGGCTACCGGACACAATCTGGTTTCCCGAGACTGCACTTGCCGATCTTCCCAATGCAGTTCTTTCTCTATTGTTGTTTCCCGTTGAACATCCAGAACGATTTGACGCGGTAGTCACGAATGAGCAAAACGAGGTTTTGGAAGTGCGAGTTAAGAGCGTAGAGATATCTACCAAATGGATTTGGGGTGCGCTAAAAATGCCAGGAACTATCTTCAATGATCTCCACGATCTCTGGATCCAGCGCGGGGATGAGTATCTGGGAACATTGATCAACGAATATCTGGCCCAGGGAGGCCGCGCATACGGGTTCAAAGCGGGCGCTTCTTACGTCGACGTTGGCACCCTGAACGGCTATCGCGAAGCGCTACGCCTTCTCGATGCCAATTGTGCCGCTGAAGTGCGCTGAGCTGTGCAGCACGCTCAGCGCCAGGTATCGCGTGTGACGCTGGAGCTCATCGACAATTTTCCGCGTCTGATTGAGATTGAACCAGAGTGGTCTTCCTTTGCTCGAACGATTGCCGGCATTACGCCGTTCCAGCTTCCTCAATGGCTCTTAAGTTGGTGGATGCATTTTGGAAATGGGCAACTGCACGTGCTGGTCTTCCGGGAAAATGATGCGATCGTCGGGCTTGTTCCCTGTTTCCGGCATCAATGGAATGGCTTGCGTCAGATGACCCTGATCGGCTCCGGGATTTCCGATTATCTTGAACCGGCAATCGACCCGCAACACCGTCCCGCGATTCTTCAACACTTGCGCGGCCATTTAAAAGCCGAGATGGATTGGGATATTTGCGACTGGCAGGATCTTTCCGTGGACACGCCGCTAAGGGGCCTCGCGCCCCAGGGGAAGTTCGAACTAGCGTCGACCTCAGATGTTCCATGCAGCGAGATACGGCTTGCGGGAACTTTTGACGAGTTTCAAAATGCCCGGCCGAAAGATCTAAAGCGGAACCTGCGCCGATATAGAAAAAAAGCGGAGGCAATGGGCAGCGCGCAATTTGAAGTGGTGAAAGAGGGCCAGCCCGAATTGATCAAAGCCTTGATCGACCTGCACGACGCCAAGTGGCAAAGACGCGGCGAGCCCGGCATGATTCAAGCGAACGGATCGGCGGAATTCCTTTGCGACGTTGCTCGTAAATTTGCGCACGGGGATATGCTTCGATTCTTCAGCCTTCGTTTTCGAGACCAAATAGCCGCAATTATCCTTGCCTTTCCATATGGAAGCACGATGTTCGGATATTTGAGCGCCTTTGATCCGGAACACGAAGCCTTGGGCTTGGGCAGAACACTACTTCTTGAAGCCATTCGTTACTGCTATCAAAACGGTTACCGGGCCTGGAATTTTCTTCGTGGAGACGAGCCTTACAAGTTCTGGTGGGGCGCACAAATCATACCGAAATGCCGCATTAGATTGATTCGCACGAACGGCTGAAGAGAGCATTTAGCTGAAGGCGGCGCGTATCCAACGTTCTTACATGCTTCCTTCACGTCCTCTCACGACTTGCTATTGTCGCCGTAGGTTATGGGGCAAGCGTCTGGGGATCCTTCCCGTTTATTCATCGAGCTAGGCTGCGCAATTCTCGGTCTTGCGTTCCTTGCACGGCTTGCAAACCGATTCGGGTTCTCTGCCATACCTTTGTATCTGGTGGCCGGTCTCGCATTCGGCAATGGTGGTCTGGCGCCTCTTCACCTGAGCGAGAACTTTATTCATACGGGTGCCGAGATCGGCGTACTTTTGCTCCTGTTCATGCTGGGGCTGGAGTATACCGGCGAAGAGCTGGCCAGGAATCTTCGCATAGGGTTCCCGGCAGGCTTAGTTGATTTCGCACTCAATTTTCCGCCCGGCCTTATCGCTGGACTGCTGCTCGGGTGGAAGGCATTACCAGCGGTGCTGCTCGGCGGTGTCACTTACATTTCATCTTCCGGAATCGTTGCGAAGGTGTTGTCCGAGCTGGGGCGATTGTCCAGTCCCGAAACCTCCTCAGTGCTCACCGTGTTAGTGCTGGAAGATCTCGCCATGGCCGTATACCTACCGCTTGTAGGAGCTCTTCTTGCAGGAGGAGGAGCAGCACACGTGGTGCTTTCAGTCTCCGTTGCGATCTCCGTCGCCTTTGTCGTGCTCTTCGTCGCGGTGCGGTACGGACAAAATATCAGCCGTTTTGCGGCACACGAATCAGACGAAATCATCCTGCTAACGATTCTTGGGACGGTGCTGCTGGTAGCCGGAATCGCACAACGCCTACAGGTGTCCGCCGCTATTGGAGCATTTCTTGTCGGCATCGCTGTTTCTGGACCAATCGCGGAGCAATCCCATCGCTTGTTTGCCCCGCTGCGTGATCTTTTTGCTGCGACCTTCTTCTTTTTCTTTGGGCTACAAATTGATCCAGCGACTTTACCTCAAGCGCTTCCATTCGGGCTGGCCTTAGCATTCCTGACCAGCTTGACAAAAATACTGACAGGCTACTGGGCAGCCCGGAAGCTGGGCGCAAACCGCCGGCAGCGCGTACGGGCTGGAACTGCGTTAGTCGCGCGTGGCGAGTTTTCGATTGTCATTGCAGGCTTGGGAGCTGGCATCGAGCCACAACTCGGTGCGCTCTCAGCCGCCTACGTCCTCATCATGGCAATTCTCGGTCCTCTACTAGCGCGCCTATCCAAATGATGGAGCGGATAAAACACCCGCTATTTGCTATCGTGCACGAAGTATTCATCGATCAGCACCGAGCAGAGAACGGCAGTTGGAACCGCCACTAAAGCGCCGACCGCGCCCGCAAGTTCTCCTCCGATTAACAGCGCAACGACAACGGCTGAGGGCGGGAGCTGCACCTGTGACTGCATGATCCGAGGTGTTAGAAACGCATTCTCTATTTGCTGATAAACCAAATAGAAGATTAGTACGCCAAGCACTTTCCAAGGAGAGTCGATGGCCGCGATTAGAGCTGCCACAATCACGGTGGCAATCGGCCCAAGCAACGGAATGATGTTTGCAAGACCGGCAAACAGGGCCAGCAGGTAAAAGAACCTAAGGCTCATACTTCCGAACGTGATGAAACTAGCCGAGCCGAGGATTAACATCAGAATGGCTTGGCCCCAAAGCCACTTCCTCATTCGCTCACCGGCGCGATGCAGAACCGTCTCCAGTCGATTCCTAGACTCGACCGGGAATAGTGACATAAACCAACTCAGAACCCTTTTGCCGTCAAGGATCAAGTACGCGGTGAGAATTGAGGCCGTTATGAGAGAAACAATCGCATCGGCGAATCCAGCAAAGAGGCGCGCAATTTTGCCGACGTGTGAACCCACATAGGAACTGATTGTGTCAATATCAAGGCTGCCGAGAACCGGGGTAGATCTGAACCTTGTGCGAAGCTTGCCGAGGAGCTCGGGAAGCTGTGTGGCGAGTTGCTGCACTTCTGAAATAACGGGAGGAAGTGCGAATACGCAAAGCAGCGCCACGATCACTGCGATTCCGAAGCAAAAGAGCAAGATCGCTGCTCCGCGGCTGGGGTGCCAGCGCCAGATGCCGAGTCTGTGGACTCGATTTACCGCCGGGCTCAAAACTACCGCGAATACTGTGCTTACGTAGATCACCAGAAGGGCCTGCCGCGCCAGATAAGCCACGCAGAGCAAGAGCGAGGTCGCAAAGCCCAAGAACAAGATTCTTTCGGCGCGGATCACGATCGGAATTCCGGTTTTTGCACTCTAGCCCTTGCTGTCTGCTGCGATAGTGGATACGATTCCAAGCGGCGCGGAGAATCGCCGTTGGGCATCCACATATTACGATGAGAACGGTGACAGTTTCGCGGCGTTTCCGAATTTTTATCCTAATCGCAATTGTGGCTGTGGTTGTGTTAGCAGCGCTAGCCGCAATTGTCGCACTCCGTTTCCAGCCAGTCGCCCGGGATTATGTTCTTACGGTCCTCCGCAATCGTTACAGAAGCAAAGTAGAACTTGGAAATTTGCAGATTTCGCTCTTCCCAACGGTGCGCGCAACCGGAGAAAATCTGGTGCTTCGTTTTGGGGAGCGTGCGGGGGCACCGCCAATGATTACAATCAAGCGCTTCACCGTTGAGGCTCGTTTCATCGGCTTTTTCCGCTATCCTCGCCGCATTCGCCATCTTCGTCTTGAAGGTCTGCAAATTCAGATCCCACCTCGTGTCGAACGAAAAAAGAATTCCAGTGATGGGGACACCGATCTTTCGAAAGCGCCATTTATTCTGGAAGAAGTTATTGCTGATGGCACAACGCTAAAAGTTCTGCCAAATAGTCCTGAGAAGGAACCCCTGATATTCGACATTCGCCAGCTCACATTGCACTCGGTCGGGGTGGGGCGTCCCATGATCTTTCGCTCTATGTTGAACAATGCGAAACCTCCAGGTCTCATTCATACCGACGGCCAATTCGGGCCGTGGCACGGTGACGAACCCGGGGACACACCCGTTTCCGGGAAATACACCTTCCGTGATGCCGATCTTTCGGTGTTTAAAGGAATCGCTGGGACCTTAGCATCAGACGGTACATATACCGGCACGCTAGACACGCTCGAGGTTCGAGGTTGGACGGAGATGCCCAATTTCTCACTGCGAATTGCGGAACACCCGATACATCTCCGGACGGAGTTTCAGGCGACAGTGGACGGAACGAACGGGAACACAATCCTCCATCCTGTTCGCGCAATCCTCGGCGATTCTGCATTTGAGGTAAGCGGAGCCATCGCGCGCGGCGCGCTGGAGAAACATAAAACGATTTTGCTCGAGGCGCGTGCCAAAGATGCGGCGTTGGAAAATTTCTTGCGGCTTTCAATAAAGAGCGCCAAGCCTCCCATGACCGGCCTGATCAGTTTTCTATCAACAGTGAAAATACCCCCAGGCGAAGAGGAGGTTGTCGATCGGCTGCAACTCTATGGCACATTCGGGGTTCGCGATGTGAGGTTTACGAGCCCGGATGTTCAGCAGAAGATTGCGAGCCTAAGTCATCACGCTCAAGGTGACCCGGAGGATAAGAAAACCGGTGATGTCGTCGCGCAATTTCAAGGGAAATTCCGGTTGCAGAACGGCGTCATGCGCTTACCCAATTTGACCTTCAAGGTTCCAGGCGCAAACATCACTCTGGCCGGCAACTATGCTCTGCGAAGTGGCCGAATTGACTTGCGGGGAACAGCGAAAATGCAAGCCAATATCTCGGATATGACCACTGGCATCAAACACTGGTTGCTGAAGCCCATAGATCCTCTTTTCGCGCGGGATGGTGCTGGGACAGTTCTCCCGATCAACATCAGCGGGACGCGTGGCGATCCATCCTTTAGACTCGACATCGGCCGCGTGCTGAAGCGGAATTGACGCTGAGAAACCGATTGTACAGTTCCAGATAATTGTTCACCATGCGGCGGGCGTCAAAGCGAAGCTCAGCGGCGGACCGGCAGGTTTCGGGTGAGATTTGGCCTGTGTGCTGCACCGCGTCCATCATTTGGTCCTGGCAATCGACGATGAACCCGGTCTCACCATGTTCAACCACCTCGGGTAAAGCACCTGAACGAAAAGCAATGACTGGCGTTCCTGAACTTATAGCCTCCATGGCGACCAGCGAACTTGTTTCAGCCACAAGACTGGGGATCAAGACGCAACGCGCTGCCGCCAGAAGCGCAACCTTGGTGTCAATGCCTACGGGACCGACGTACTGCCGCTTTTCATCAAGCAGTGGTTGCACGCGTTCGGAAAAATAGATCTGGTGATCTCGGAATGGATGAACGGGGCCGGCAATGATCAGACGAAGGTCAAGCCGATGCGCAACTTCAAGTGCGATATGGACGCCTTTTTCAGGGCATATGCGCGTTAAGACGAGGAGAAATTCTTTTTTACCGGAGTTGCCTCGATAGCGCCCCGTATCAACACCGTTGGAGACGACAGGTGGTTTTCTTGCGCCGGGTACCGAGTTTGCTTGGGCGTACGAAACGCAACTTAGCTTCACCCTCGCATCATCAAAGATCCACGCTGGATAGAACGAAACCGGGAGATGAAGCGTGGCCAGCATCGGCACGGTCTGCTTCGGCAAATAACCATAGAAATCCAAACCGTGAAAATGGATCAGGTCGATTGCGTATCGCCCAAGTGCTTTCTCGATGCAGACCAGGTGCATGCGTTGCGCGTCTTGACGAACATCGTCCGTAATATCGGCTGCAACTACAGAACCCTCGACGAGCTCTCCAGCCGTCGTCGATCCTTTTGCAGCGATGACTACGGAGCGGTGACCGGCATCTACGAGTCCCTGCTCGACGAGCGATACAATTTGCTCGGCGCCGCCCCCCGAATCTGGCCCAACCGGCAGGAGTGGATAGGCGACGCTAAGAACAGTCATCAGCGCCCGCGCCGCGGAGTCACTTCGTTGCCCAATAAGCGCGATGACCGATGTAGTCGGGATCGGGCAGATTGGCCAGGATAATTCGGCGGAGTTTCAGCACATCAACCTCACCCTGCTCCTGGTAAAGCACCTTGCCGTCCGGTGAGATCAGGACTGTAAATGGCACGCCTGATTCCCACTTAGGGTCAAACGCCGCTTGCATGGCATAGGTATCGTCGGAGGCGAACATCAGGTTGCGGCTGGACGCATGCTGCTTGTTAAGCATCTTCAACACGCCCGCTTTTTCATCCGGCATATTAGTTGCGACCGTGACAAAATCGAAATCGCGCAAGCGGTACATGCGATACGTGGTCTCGAGGTCGGGAAACTCGTGCACGCACGGGCCGCACCAGGTGGCCCAGAAATCAACAAGCAATACTTTGCCGGTCGAGTTGGAGCGAAGCTTCTTCAGCTCGTCGGCCGCAGCCAGGTTCAGGCTAACAGGTTCGGCTTCAATCTTCTTGAGCTCTTCCAAACGCTCGGCTTGTTTTGACATCCATTTTGTCGAACAGCCGAACACGCCGGTGTGCTGCACGCGAACTGTGGTTCCTGCGAGCAGAGCCTCAATGGCGTTGCGGGCGTCTTGCGTTTTTACGAGAGACTCGCGCTGGCTGTTATCAACTCGGCCTTCATAGCGAAGTTTGCGTTCCTGGTCGAAGATAAAAACGTGTGGCGTGGCTTTCGGCCCGTACGCTCGCGCCACAGATTGCGTCTCGCCGTCGTAGAGATAAGGAAAGTTAAAGTGGCGGTACGCGCCGCGTATTTTCATCTCATCCAGGCTGTCGCTTACATCGGTGTATCCAAGCTCGTCCAGACGAATGGCGTTAGGATTGTTGGGCTCAATGGCTACGAGAGAAACGTCTTTATTCCGGTAATCGTCGGCCAGCTTCTTAATGCGACTTTCGTACAGCTGAGCAGTCGGGCAGTGATTGCATGTAAATACGATGACGAGCACTTTGCTCGCCGAGTAATCGTTCAGCTTATGTATTTTGCCGTCCACGCCGGGAAGAGAAAAGTCGGGAGCATGTGAACCAAGAGCGAGCGTAGAGTAAGGCTCGTCGCCGAATGCTGCGGCCGAGATGAGTAGGAGAGCAAGAAATCGCAACATAGGTGTGGTAATGTAATCGCCTAAGGAAATCCTCGCACACACTGGAGGTCCAGGTGCTACGTTTACAGTTGATTCTCTCGTTGATACTGTTTTTGGCGTCCATGTTATCTCCCGCAGATGCTCAATCCGCTGCTAGCAGCGCTGGTCAAGCGACACTGCTCGTCGCCAATCAGGGGGATCGTGATCTTAGCATCATCGATCCCGCCGTCGGCCACCAAATAGCTACCGTACCGGAAGGCGGCATCACCGGGCATGAGGCCGCGGCCTCTCGCGACGGCCGAACTGCCTATGTTCCGATATATGGAAATTCAGGCGTCGGTAAACCTGGAACGGATGGCCACAACATGGTCGTGATCGATATCGCGGCGCGTAAGGTGACGGGCGATGTGGATTTTGGCCATGGCGTTCGGCCGCACGCGGCGGTCTTCGGTCCAAAAGATGGCCTGCTCTATGTCACGACGGAGTTGGACAATTCAGTGACGATCATCGATCCGCATACGTTAAAGGTTATCGGCTCTGTCCCGACCGGTCAGGCAGAGTCGCACATGCTTGCGATCTCTTCTGACGGGCGGCGCGGCTACACGGCGAATGTCGGTCCAGGAACGGTGTCCGTTGTTGATCTCGAAGCTCGAAAAACGATCGCCGTCATTCCGATCTCGCGCATGACGCAGCGTATCTCGATCTCGCCAGATGACAGCATGGTCTTTACCGCCGACCAGACCAAACCCCGGCTTGCCGTAATCGACGCATCGACGAATAAGGTCAAGGCCTGGGTATCTTTGCCATCTGAAGGTTACGGAACCGCTTCCACGCGAGATGGCCGTTCGCTGCTCGTGGCGGTTCCGGGCGCGAACAAAGTGGCGGTCGTTGACCTCGGAACGCTTAAAGTCGTTCGCACCATTGATGTCCCAAGTGCTCCGCAGGAAGTTCTAATTCGTCCGGATAACCAGGTGGCGTATGTCTCCTGTAATGCAAGTCACAAGGTCGCTGCCATTGATCTGTCCGACTGGAAGGTTCAGAAACTGATCGACGCAGGCAAAGGAGCTGATGGCCTTGCGTGGGCAGCTCCGAAGTAACCGATCAGGGCGCAAAACCCACAGAATCACTGTAAGAGTTTTTCCCGGTGCAAGCGCAAGTCAAATTGTGAGCGCTCGGTTGGATACGGCCTGCTCATCAAGCCCTGCCAGATAATCCGATTGAACTCCTGAGCATCAACCCGATCTTCGCCTCGGAAATCAAATTGATTCGTCTTCGCGGCCCAGTATGCGGCGTCGTGCGCGAGCCTCATGTGAGCACCTGACTGTGCTGTCTTTCGCGCGGAATCAGCAATCGGGAGCTTGGTGTTGCCAAGTACCGCCGAAGGAACTGCATCGAACGTCCAGTCTTTCTGCTTCAAATCGAAGACGTCAGTCATCGGTCTCTCGGTTGCCGTATTCAGGTTCAGATGTTCAAGTCCAAGCACATCCTCAATCGTCCGGATCATGTTTACAGTGGTGTAGTAGGAAGAAACGACTGCGCCGTGCTTTACGTAGGGACCAACTACGTAAGCCGTTGTACGGTGCGCGTCAAGGTGATCCGGTCCATCCTGCGCATCGTCCTCAATACTGAAGATAAGCGTGCTGTCTTTGTACGGACTGTGCGCGACGCGTTCAATCAAGCGAGCAGTTGCATAGTCGTTGTCGGCCTGCTGTAACTCCGGCGTGTTCACACCCGAAATGGCAGTCTCGAACTCTCCCATGTGATCTACAGGTAGCTGAACAATCTCGAATGCCGGAAGATTATTGTTAGCGACGTACTGATTGAACTCACGCTCCCACTCAGCCTCTCGATAGAAGTCCGGATAACCGGGGTCGAAGCCTCGGAAATAAGGATCACCGTATTTGTAGAGCTCCGGATTCGCCGGTCGAGAGACGATGACGCGCGCTTTAAACGGATATGGCTCGCGCGGCGCATCGATGGTTGTATCGCTCATGCAGCCATACTCCCGGAATTTCAGACCCGCCCGTAGAACGGCGTCCCAGATATAGCCTTTACCTTGGGAAGAACCGTCAGGGCCATCGGGCTCCGCAACATTAATAGCGCCGGGCAGAAGATCGGGATCGGGTGGTGTCTTAGGATTTGCAGCCTTGCGCTCGCCTAGGGTCTTTAACCCCACGTTGATGTCGCGGTTCAGTCCTTCGTACTCATAATTCGTGCCGCGATTTGCATATTGCAGGACGACAGCTTTCTCGCCGAAATCGGATTCACGCGCGGAGGTGCTCCAGGGCCAACCATCACCGCTGACTTCACCTGAATCGTAGAAGTTATCGAGATCCACAAACTGGCGAGCGATGTTATGAAAATTCGGTGTGATGTGGTCGCCGAATTCCGTGAGCGAAGGGTCGCCGTTCCCGCGGTCCAGATCGCCAAGGATCTGGTCGTAAGTGCGGTTCTCTTTAATGATGTAGATGACGTGCTTGATGTGCTTGTGTAGTTCGCTCATCACCATTGCATCTCGAGGCGCGCTCTTCATCTCGAATGAGTTATTCTCTGCGACGATACGCGTCAGGCGATCGAGCGCGTCCTGTGCCGGCACCGGCACGCTTAGAAATCCGGCTTTCTCCATTTGCAAGATGTATTGGTTTCGTGAATTCACAGTGACTGCCGGACCCGGATGACTCTCTACCGTTTTCACCTTCAAATGCAGGTCACGATTGGGACCGGGAACACTCTTTCCATTTACGATGTACAGCATCCGACCATCACCGCTAACGCTGACGGAATTCGGATACCAGCCGGTTGGCAAAAGACCTGTAACCCTCGACTGAGTACCATCTCGCCCGAGGCGGATGACAGCGACTGAATTTGAAGCCCCGTTTGTGACGTAAAGAGTATGTTCATCGGGAGAAAGTGCAATGCTATTTGGCGCACTTCCTGTATAGCGTTTTAGCCGTACCATTACGCTCGCCGGAGCCACGGTGCTTAGAGATTCAAGAATCCGGTTCGTCTTTGTATTGACAACGACGACGGTATCGCTGTTATCAGCAGTGACAAAGAGCCGCGATTGATCACGATTGAGCAGCATCTTGTTTGGACTACCGGCAATTTTCATGCGCTGAAGAACGGTCGGCGGCGGCCCCAGGCTCACGACAACGATTTCACGGTCACGTAAGCTCGAGACATACGCGATCGTATTGCCTTTGATGCTGACCCAAAAAGGATATTCACCTCCGGGAACGCCTGCCTGAGCTGCGTCGATTTTCCCAGGTCTCAGATCGAGTTCAGCTGATACGCGGCGGGTGTGCAAGTCAACGACCGAAATGGAGTCGTTATACACATTCGCGACAACAAGAATTTCACCATTCTGAGTGACGGCAAGACCTCCGGCGGCGAGCGGCTCCTTTCCGATTTGCAACCCCAGTCCCGAAGGATGGCCGAGTTTTATGGGCTCCCCGTTTTCAGACCAGTGGCGTTTCGAATCGGACGCGAAAATATGAACGTCATCGTCTTTGCCGCCAGAGACGTAGAATTCTTTGCTATCTGGCGAAAAAGCGAGTCCGGCAAACGTATCCGGCACTTTCACCACTTGGATTTGCTGGGGTTCAACGTGGCTGATATCGTAAACAAACACGTATTCCTCCGACGCATCTGGAATCGGATTTCCATCCGCCCCGTTGATTCGATTGAAGCCGCTCGTCAGGATAAGAAGCGTTTTCTGATCCGGACTTACAGCCGTGCTAATCGCTTGTCCGGCTACGAAGTTCGGAAACGCCTTCAGGCCGGGATTCAGCATCTGAAAGTGCGATCCGGGTGCAGCGGTTGGCGTAATGCGCTTTCCGGTTGGCAGTAGAGCTTTGAGAGCCGCACTTTCCTGAGTGTTTCCTGCATCTCGGCAGAAACTTGCGAATGCTAGGCCTGTGACGAGATAGAGTTGCGGCTTGCGGGGAATAACTGTGAAATCTGCCATTCTTAAGAAGCTTTGTCGTTCAACCCAGGATCTAGAAATGCTTTCGGTGTTGGGCTGAAGCTCTACGTCTCGACAGAGAATGCGGGCTCATTTGGCTGGGATGCATGGGTCAGTGAGCGACGGTATCGCGGAAAGTATTCTTCATCCATAACCTCAGCCGCATTCTGCCGGCACAAAGAACCGTATTTGCCCTCATCGCAAACCAGATGATAGGTCAGGAAATCAGAGCGCAAAGGCGAGAAACCAGTCTTGAAATGGAACAAAGAGTCTGCGCGGCTACCAAGACCTCCGCCCAAATGGAGAACTTTATGGCCTTGTCTTTTTGCCCATAACCTGATCTCGTGCAGCATCATTTTGGAGGGAGAATTCGTAAAAAACCGATCGGCGGTGCCTGATAAGTGATATTGAACGATACCCTGAGTTTCAGTCAGAAGCGCGCCGCTTGCGAGCTCTCCGCGCGAGTCGACCACTGAACACAAATGGAGTCGCGGACCTAGAGCGAAGCGCAGATCATGGAAATACTGCGCGGGAAGACAGTAAAATCGGCTTGCATGTAGCCGCGCCATGGTTTGTCCATAGATGGAAACAAAATCATTGTAACCGGACCAGTCGTCAAAGCGTGCCTGAAACCCAGAACGCTGCAGCTTGCCGATGTAAGACCGAAAGCGCTCTCTTGTCTGAGACCACAGCGCTTCTTCGGTAAGGCTTAGATCTACATAGACGGTCTCACCATGCTTCACTACCTGACCGTGACCCCCAAGATTAGGAGGAACCGTTAATAACGGGTGCATAGACAGAAATGCCGAAACAATGTTGCGAGTTTGGCACTCTTCGATAAAGGTGTCTAGCGCTTTGTCGATCCACGAGGCATCTCCGCGGAATAAGGGTGCAGCATATCCGTAAGGAGATTTCACATCACGCCAATCGGGTGGTGCGGTAAGGGCGTCCGGCAGTCCTCGTACCAAGAGAGGAATCAGGCAAAAGCAGCTTCCTTCGCGTGCGAGAAACGCCGCCGGCGCGGCATCTTCATACCTCGCGCTTACTTCGAGGTATTGCGGTAGATGATACACGTCGTGCGGGACTTCATCGAGAAGCGCTTCCCATCGCGGATCAGTGGTCGATAGACAATCAACGATCATCGATTGTGTCCTGCTGCAAAGATGACCCGCTCGATATTAAAGGTTAGCCTGGAGATCAATGCACTGCATCCAGCGCCAAACGACGCACCGGCCTAGCGGAGCTTTCCCAACCTGTTTCAAAATTCCAGACAATGACACTCGTGAAACCCGGAAATTTGTGCTATTGCTCCCTGGAAGGCCGCTTTCGCGACGGCGAATACGAAGCCGGACACTACATGATACCTATATCTTGGCTACGTGACGCCAGTCCTGCCGTTACCAGTAGTACTCATCCGAGCGTTTGTTTCTCCTAGAAGTCGCGCCCAGAGAGGGGCAGGTGAGAAAAGACGTGGCACTTTGCGATTTCAGCTCGAAAGGCCGCCTCGCATAAGAGCGGCCGATAATGGAGGTTTTATGCAGAAGCTGGTCTTATTCGGCAGCGGTCAAATGGCGAGCATGATCTGTTTCTATCTGACTCATGACTCTCCTTTTGAGGTCGCGGCATTTACCGTGGATGGGCAGCATAGAAACGAAGAGACGCTGCTGGGATTACCAGTGATTCCTTTCGAGGACATCGAGCGCGACTACCCCCCGGATGAGTTCGAGATGTCCATCCCAATTAGCTATAGGGGGGCGAACCAACTCAGGGCGGAAAAGTACCAACAAGCCAAGGCCAAGGGCTATCGGCTGATAAATTACATCAGTTCAAAGGCCACGATCTGGCCTGGACTGGTGATCGGCGATAACTGTTTCATTCTCGAAGGCTGTATCGTTCAACCGTTTGCTGAGATTGGGAGTAACGTCTTCATGGGTTGCAGCAGCCTGGTGGGGCACAACTGTGTTATCGGTGATCATTGTTTTTTAGCGCCCGGGGCCCTCACATTAGGTTTTGTGCGAGTAGGGCCGTACTGTTTTCTGGGAGCTAATTCGACAATCAGGGATGGGATTACCATTGCGAGCGAATGTGTGATCGGCGCGGGGGTTTATATAACACGCAATACGGAAGAAAAACAGGTCTATATCGGCAGTCCGACCGAACCGTTGAAGAAACGGAGCGATGAACTGCGCCAGTGGTTAACCTGGGCGAGGTGAATATGGATTTTTCGTGGACGGAAGAACAGCTAGCGCTCAAAAACGCTGTCATCGAATTTGCCAAGCGTGAATTGAACGAGGATCTGATCGCGAGCGAGGGGCGGGGCGAGTTTTCGCGGCAGAAATGGGAAAAGTGCGCCCGCTTCGGCATTCAAGGGCTGCCCATAGCGGAGGAGTATGGTGGCACGGGCGCCGACATCCTAAGCACCATGTTGGCGATGGAAGGACTGGGTTATGGCTGCCACGACAATGGCTTGGTATTTGCGCTAAATGCTCAGTTATGGAGCGTGCAGTTGCCCATCGTGACCTTTGGCACGGAGGCGCAGAAGCAAGCCTATCTGCCCCGCCTGTGCAGCGGCGAGCTTATCGGCGCGCACGGAATGACGGAGCCAGACTCCGGGTCAGATGCTTATAAGCTGCGGACGCTGGCCAAACGCGACAATGGCGGTGGTTACGTGCTCAACGGCACCAAGACGTTTGTCACGAACGCACCGGTAGCCGATTTGGCCGTGGTGTTTGCGACTGTAGACCCCAGCCAGGGTCTGGGCGGAATTACAGCCTTCTTGGTCGAGAACGGCACGGCGGGCTTTAGCGTGGGCCGGGATATAAATAAGATGGGCTTGCGGACCGCGCCAATGGCCGAACTCATCCTCCAAGATTGTCGTGTGCCAGAAGAAAACCGTCTGGGGCCGGAAGGAGTCGGGGCCAGCATCTTCAACAGCTCTATGGAGTGGGAACGAAGTTGTATCCTCGCCAGTCACGTGGGAGCGATGCAACGCCAGCTTGAAACCTGTATTAAGTACGCCCGCGAGCGCCGGCAATTCGGCCAGCCTATTGGCAAATTTCAGTCGGTATCGAATCGCATTGCGAATATGCAGGTTCGGCTTGAAACCGCCCGGCTGATCCTGGGTAAGGTGGCCTGGTTGAAAAAGATGGGTAAACCGGCCGTAATGGAAGCGGCAATCGCCAAACTGTACCTGAGCGAGTCGTTTGTAAAGTCCAGCATGGATGCCATTCGCATTCACGGCGGATATGGCTACACAACCGAGTTTGAGGTGGAGCGCGACCTGCGCGACGCCGTTGGAGGCACGCTGTATTCCGGTACTTCAGACATTCAGCGGATGATTATTGCGCGGTGGTTAGGCTTGTAAAAACGCCAGGCATGACGTATCTTCTGCACCACCTTCTGAGCGAAAGTGCGGCTCGCTTGCCCGATAAAGAAGCCGTACGTTTCGAAGGTGTGGGCCTCACTTACGCACAGTTGGAAGCGCTCACAAATCAACTCGCCCGCATGCTGCGAGACGCGGGAGTGCGCCGGGGTGATCGAGTTGGCATCTATGTCCATAAATCTCTGGCGGCAGTCATCGGTGTGTTTGGCGCGATGAGAGCCGGGGCCATTTACGTCCCTCTCGATGCAAATGCTCCAGCCAAAAGGTTGGCGTACATCACGCGTAACTGCGATATCAAGGTGCTGGTGACATCCAGGCAGGTGAGCGGCTTGGTCGAACTTCTGTCCGAACAGACGCCCGTACAAGCGGTGATCCTGACCGACGACCAGCGGACCGCCGATTTGCCGAATCAGCAGCGGACTATCAGCTGGGCCGAGGTAAGACAGCAACCCGACGAGCGTGTCCACCCCTCCGGCGCGATTGAGACCGACTTGGCTTACATTCTCTACACGTCAGGATCTACCGGGGAGCCCAAAGGTGTGATGATTTCGCATCGGACCATACTGACGTTCGTCAATTGGTCCTGCGAGACGTTTCATATGACGCCGGCTGAGCGGGTGACCAGTCACGCCCCGCTGCATTTTGATCTCTCAACCTTTGATATTTACGTCACACTGAAAGCAGGTGGTACCGTGGTGCTGGTTCCGGAAAGATTGTCGGTCTTTCCGGTCCAGTTGGCCGACCTATTGCAAAATGAGCGAATCACGATTACTTATCTAGTGCCTTCGATCCTGTCGCTGATGATCACATACGGAAAGCTGGATGCGCACGATCTTACGGCCTTACGCACGGTTCTCTTTGCCGGCGAGGTATTTCCGATTAAGTCTCTTCGTCAACTCGCGACCGCTATTCCGCATGCCGATTTCTACAACCTTTACGGACCCACAGAAACGAATGTCTGCACATATTACAAAGTGCAGCCGACCGACCTCACTCCCGATCGGACCAAGCCCGTGCCTATTGGGATTGCTTGTGAGAACAGTGAGGTTTTTGCCGTCGATGATCGACAGCAGCTTGTGACTGAGCCGGGCCGAGAGGGCGAGCTGTGGGTACGCGGTTCATGCGTCGCGCAAGGGTATTGGGGCGACGCGGATAAAACCGCCACAAACTTCGTTAGCAATGCTTTTCAGCCTCATTTTCGCGAAGCCGCCTATCGTACCGGCGATATTGTGACCCTTGCTGAGGACGGATCGAACTGGATCTACGTCGGCCGCCGTGACTATATGGTGAAGAGCCGTGGCTATCGCATCGAGTTGGGCGAGATTGAGGCCGCGCTTCATGCGCATCAGCAGGTTAAGGAAGCGGCTGTAGTCACTATTCCTGACGATCTGATCGGCAACCGGATTAAGGCCTTTGTGGTCCCCCTTCCAGGAGATAACCTGAGCCGCCAGGATCTCGAGGCCCACTGCAGTCGAATTCTGCCGCGCTATATGTTACCGGAAACCTTTGAATTTCGTGACGAGTTGCCCAAAACTTCGACGGGTAAAATTAACCGGCTTCTGTTGTCTCACGCTCTAGCGAGAGAAGGAATTAAAGATGGAAACTGAGACGATAATCACAAAATTCATCAGTGAAGAATTGTTGCGTGGAGACGGGGAAATCCCGCCTGAGCCGAATGCGTCTCTCATCAGCACCGGTATCCTCGACTCGTTAGGTCTCCTGAAGTTGCTCTTATTTATTGAAGAGCGGTTTAACCTGAAGGTAAAGGATGGGGAAGTGCATCCCAGCAACTTTGAGACGGTGAATCAAATCACCGCATTCATCGAAGCCAAGCAGAAGAGCGCGGCGGCTGAGTAACACGTGAACCCCCACTCATGATGCATTCACCTCAAGCAACACGTCCTCTCCTTCTTTCACTCTGAGACGATCGCGAAGATGGAATATGGCCCCTCTCGGGCTTTGTTCGAGTCTATGCGTCAGCACCGAGTCATGGTGAAAAACGCGGCTTGCTCCTGGCGCAACGGCCAATTCGCAACTTTGAAGGGCCAGATCGCCGGAGTAGACCTGAAGCCGAACTTGGTGCTGCGTTTTGCTTCGTTGTCGAGTGAAGGCGCCCCATGCCGTTGCGGTTGACCAGAAGCACTTGAACGTGGCCAACGAGCTTTTCGGAAGAATCGCGACCCGACTCTCTCCTCCGTCATATCGAAACCCACTCAGCGCGAGCACACCGGACCATGCAGCCATGGCCCGCGCATAATGATGTCCGCATTCGGCTTCGTCCCATGGATTTCGCTTTTCGCCGTCATACCTCTTTCGTACATTGGCTATGCACTCAATGCCTGGCTTCGTCATTCCTGAGTACAACATGTGCGTCGCCGCCGAGTACTCAAATCCGGTCATCACCTCGGCAAAGTAGGGAAACGGAATCCGGGGCCGAGGCGCGGCTGCATAATCACAGATCACCAGCGCCGGCTCATCGTTCAGCGCGAAGGTTCGCTGAACGGAGTCATGCCGGTATAGCGTTGGCTTGTAGTTATATTTGTGGATTGATTCAAGCGCCTTCCGGACATGCGCTTCATCGAGGAGCGAACCCAGTCCGCACACGTCAGCCAGGTACTGCCCGACTAGCTGATCAACGAGGCATCCCTTCCCGACCTGATATTCGGGATGTTCCGGATCATCCGCACCCATGGAGCTGCGGAGCGATGCAGCGATCTGCTCTTTACGGTACGGCCTGACCTGCTGAACGTAGAACTCGCCGTTGAATAAATTCGAATCAATCCAGCGACTGCCGTTCTCAAACAAGCGCCTACACTCATTCGCGAAATCAGTTTCACCTAAGGTGCGCGCCATCTCTTCGCCCGCGCGCAACGCAGCCAGATAGTAGATGCCACACTGCGGGTTGGGACCGTAGAATTCGACATCATAGGTGTTATGTTGAACGCCTTCCATAACGCCATCGCGGTTGGCATCCCATCCTCCGGGAACCCATGCAAACTCAATAGCCTTCTTGATGCGAGGCCAGAGATTTTCTAGCCAAACTCGATCGCCCGACAGCTTCCAATCCAGATAGGCATGTACAATCTGGCCCATTTGCCCGTCTGCTGCTGCGAAGCCGCTTCGTTCTTTGCCGTCGGGCAGAAGTTGACGGAAGTGCATGGCACCCGCTTCGTCCAAGCAGAAGCCGAATGCAGCCTTGCGAAGCGAGCGCGCGAAACTCGGAAACAGATGAGCGGTTGCGGTCTCGTAGTTCCAAACATGCGTGCAGTTCCCAAAGCAGCAACCAAGCTTGTCGTCAACACCTTCAAAGCCGTGGAACTCGCCGTCTGCCGTGCGGAAGCAGGTAGTCGTCGCGAGCGTAGAAAGATTTGCCGATGCTGCCTCCTTGACAGCCGCAGGAAGAGTGCTTGCGCGCAGCGAAGTTGCGAACAAACGTGTCTTGCGTTCCAATCTTTCTAAGTGAGCAGCAGCATACTCGGCCGCATCCCACGCGTCACGAAAACGCACCGCGTACCAGTTACCAATAACACTGTTTTCTTCGCCCTTTGGCGCTTTCCAGCCGCACCGCGCCGGGGTTCGATTAGGAAAATGCCACGCGAGAAGAAATTCGTAAATCGCTGACCCGCCGCCCGGGATCATGCGGCTTAAACAAAGAGCTCCCACTGAATTGAACCGTTCGGCTTCCGGGCCGAGCTCTCCATCAGCGGAAAAGTCATCCCAGAACAGCAGCGGCGAATTCCACCACCTGCCTCTTGGCCAGCCGCGCTGGTACGTGAGCTTTCCGTCCGTCTGGTGCAAAAGTGCGAGTCCAAAGCTGCCGAAATACGAGTCACTCGCTGCAAGCCCGGGATTTGTCATGAAGAGGCCTGACAAACCGTTGCCATGCCGAAAATCGTTTCTCCGCTTATCGAGCTCTTCTTCGGGCTGCGCTCCGGTGTCGGTCGGTATCACTGGATTCTCAATCGACCACGCAATCGCGACTTGCGTTGAGTGCACGCCGGGATTCGTTACCCGATACCGCAGAAGCGCTACAGGCAAGCCCGAGTCGTCGGGTTCATGCGGTATGAACGGCGAAAAGGCTTCGAGTGAGACTCGAACGGGCAACTCTTCGTCTTCAAAGTCGATTCGCGCGAACGGGTACTCGCCCGTAAACCGCGTTGAGGCAAGCCGCGGCAGCCCAGGCGCATTCTGCGATCCGAGCCCATCCTGACCTTCGTACGGTGGCTGATAGCGTGCCTCAAGAACGCGGGCGATAGGCTTGTGATCTTCTGCTTGCACCCAAATTGATGGGAACGCGTACGGAAGGTTGTTTCCCTTGTCCGCGCGGTTGAAGATCTCCCAGTCACGAAGTTGTCCGCGCCCTCCAAGACTGATGCTGCCCGCGCCGACGCCGCCGAGAGGGAAAGCGATCATCGTGAGATGTCTGCCTTCGAAGACTCTGGGGTAATCGAGCTTACCGCTACTATCGACGGCTTGTGCCGGGGGTTCAGAAACGCCTTTATGCGAGAGCTGATCACCGGCCGAGTCTGGCACCCTTGCGGCTTCTGCTGTTGCTCCGGCAACAGCCTGACCCAGAAAGGAACGACGGGAAGTCTTCATGTTCTCAATCTCCCAGATGCGGCATCTCGGCGACAACTGGACGCCTACTCGGCCGCGGCGCGCAGTTCCTGCTGCAGATGGCGGAAGGTGGCAACGTCACACGTATAATCGGTAATCTTAGGCACGGCTTCCGCTGCGATTTGGTGTGCCTGAGCCGCGTCTTTCACCTCAGCGACGAGCAGATCTGTTAGGCATGAATCTCGATGGGTTGCAAGCAAGCACGAATATTCCCTGATTGTGTTCGGCCTCTGTTGCGCCGGCATGCACCGGATCTAGCGCTTCTGCAAGGTCTCAAACTCTTCCAAGCTGCGTGGCCAATCTGACCCCAGCAGCCGCGACAATCCACGATCGGCGAGCACCTTGCCGCCCGTCTGGCAGCGTGCGCAGTAGTTGGTCTCGTTATCGGCGTAGCGGATGCGCAGGATCTTCTCGCCGCAGACCGGACACGGATTACCATACCGTCCATGCACAGCCATGCCTTCGCGAAAGGCAGTGACCTTCTCAGGGAAACGCTCGCGAGCTTCTGCACGAAAGCGCTCGATCCAGAGCTCGAGCGTTGCTCTTGTTGCGCTGAGGAGACGCTCCCACTCTTCGGGCTTGAGCTTCTGCGTTTGAGCAACGGGAGAAAGCTGCGCAGCATGCAAGATTTCATCCGAATACGCGTTGCCGATCCCGCTGACAATGCGCGGATCCGTCAGCACTCGCTTCAGAGTATGATTCGTCGCCGTCAGAGCAGCCCGAAAGCTTGCAAGATCAGCCGCTAAGACGTCAATGCCGCCCGGATCGATGCTTCGCAGCGCCTCTTCGCCTTGGAAGAGGTGCAATGCCGCTCGACGCTTTGTCCCGGCTTCAGTCAACACAAGCGAGCCCTCAGGAAAATCGAAGGCGGCCAGGTTCTGACGTCCCGAGAGCTTCGCATTCGCCGGCCGCCAATGCACCCGTCCCGCAATCATCAGGTGCAAAACAAGCCAGAGATCGCCATCCACTCCGAATGCAATGCGTTTACCGACATGCCGCAACTCGCGCATTACTCTCCCTTCGACGCTCGCGAGGGGCGGATCGGCCGTGCGAAGCAGAAATGGTGTCGCCACACGAACCCGTTCCAGCGGCTTGCCGATTACGCGCGGCTCGAGCGCCTCGATATACGCCAGGATGTCCGGCAGCTCTGGCATTTACTGAAATCGCGTAAACCGATTCAGGTCGATTTCGGGCACGTCAGGCAGCATGAGCGGGTCACGTATCGGCGTGCCTATTTTGGTCTCGATCGGCACGACGCCTGCCCAGACGTGCAGAGCGTAATCTTCTTCGTCATCGATCGGCGCTCCGGTCCGTACCTTTGCCGAGGCTTCTTCGATCGGCAGCACGAGCACGCTCGTAGCCTTCAACTCCTGCAGTGTCGGTTGACGCGTCTCTTCCCAGCGCTGGGGCACGATGTGGTTCGTGAACGCATGCAGAGCGGTCCACTTCTCTTGCTCATCAGTAACCAACCGGCCTTTGCCCAGCACAACCACTGAGCGATAGTTCATCGAATGATGGAACGCCGAACGCGCCAGCACGATTCCATCGAGTAAGGTCACCGTCACACAAACGTCGACGCCGTCGCTCGCGGCGGTCTTGATCATTCGATTCGCGGCAGAGCCGTGGATATAGAGCGTGTCGCCCACGCGCGCGTAACCGGTCGGAATCACGAACGGCTGCCCATTTACTACGAATCCGACATGGCAGATGAATCCTTCATCCAGGATCGAGTAGATAGTTTCTTTGTCGTAGACGCCGCGCTTCGGCAGTCGTCGAACAGTGGTTCTGGGGGTTGTCGGGAAGGTGCCCATACATTACACTGTACGGTCACAAGGGCCGACATCGTGAACCGGAACCAGGCATGTCTTCTCTTATTTTTGAGTATCGCGGCCATAGCAGAATCCACAGACTTGCGATGTCATCCTTGCCGCTCGGCGCGTTGGATAAGAGATGAAAAGGGTAGTGCAACAGGCAGCTCTCAACCCGGAAGTCGGGGGCAATGTAAGCGACAATCCAATCAGTGGAGCCGGGTAGATAGATTGCGTTCGAGATGCTGATCACAGGCGAGACCTTCAAAATCGAGTTGGCCAAAGGTCGGCTCCAGAGCCAGACATTTTGAATTTCAGCGCTGGACGCAGAGCTCTTACGCCTTCTTCTAACCATTTGCCTCCGGAGCCAAAGCCGCTGGTCGAGTCCAGCCGGCGCGCCAATCTCACAACGCGCCGCCATACTCACGTTTCCCCTCCACGCGATAATCACAGGTGATGCCGCAAGTTCCTCAGCGCCTTCGTCAAATCACGCAAACCCTCGGCATCGTCGGCATCGCCTTCCTCATCGCTCTCGCCCTCTTTCTTCTCTTCTATTTCACTGGACATAACGGGCTCCTCGCTCTTGACATCCTCGCTCTCATCCCGCTCGGCGCGATCATGGCCTTTCGCGCCTTCCGGTTCGCTCAGCGAAATATGCTGTGGAGCCTTCGCAACCGGCTCCTCTTTGTCTATGGCCTGTTCGGCGTTCTACCGGTTCTGCTTCTGTTTGTGCTCGTCGGTCTCGGCACGTGGGCGCTTCTGAGTGAACTCGCTATCTATCTCGCAAGCTCGGCTCTCGATCGCCGCATCGAATCTGTCCATACCGCTCTCGAAACCGTACAGAGAGTACCGCTGGCCGATCGTCAGGCCGCTTCACCCCACATTGTGCAAGCGTTCAACCCGATTTTTCCCGGTATCGTGTTCTACGTCAAAGATGCGACTGGGGAGCATCGCTATCCTCCCGCCAGCCCGCCACGTCAAATTCCTCCGGGATGGAAGAACGTCAACGGTCTCTTGTTTTTGGACGCCCATTTCTACGCCTGGGCTCACTACATCGATGACACAGGAGAGATCACTGCCCTCGCGCCGTTGTCGGACGAGATGATTGCCGACCTCGTCCCCCATCTTGGCGTGATAGCTCTCATTGAAACGCCAGAGAAGGGTAAACAACGCGGGCCGCCCGTTACAGCGGGTGCATTTCACATTCAGACCGATGGGAATTCAAAAAATCCCAACTTCACCTTCACTAAGTCTTCCGATTCTGCGAGTCGCAACCGTCAAAGTCGAATCCCTTCTCGGGTCAATGCTTTTGATATTCAGGTCGCATCGCTTACAACACGGCCACATTTCCACTTGAATAGGCCAGGACAAACGCATCCCGGAGCCTTGTGGGTACAGTCCCGGCCTTCTGCTGTGTTGAGCGGTTTCTTCTCTGGTTCTGAGTTTTTTCGCGGCGTTCTATTCGATGCGTTCGTTGCCATCGCCATTCTTTTTCTGATTGTCGAGTTGGTTGCCCTCGTCATTGGTGTATCGTTTTCCCGCCGTATCACCCGTGCAGTGAACCAGTTGTATGAAGGCACGCGCCGCGTCATTCACGGCGACTTTCGTCACCGCATCTCCGTTCGCACTACCGATCAATTGGGCGAGCTTGCGGAATCCTTCAACCAGATGACTGGGAATCTCGAACGCCTGCTCTCAGTAGAGAAAGAAAAAGAACGCCTGCAAACAGAAATTGAAATTGCTCGCGAAGTGCAAACGCAGCTCTATCCCAGGGAAGCGCCGCCAAGTTCCGGATTGAAGCTGACTGTGCGCTGCGATCCGGCCCGCATGGTCTCCGGGGATTATTACGATTACGAGGAGGTCGGAAACGGTAAGCTGGCATTCGCCATCGGCGACGTAGCGGGGAAGGGAATTTCGGCTGCACTCCTCATGGCTACGCTGCAGGCCGCTCTTCGAGCTCAGCTCACCCAATATCAGCCAACGAGCGAAAGTGAGTGTGCTCGATTTCCCGAACTTGATACTGCAACCCTTGTTTCGCAGCTCAACCAGCAGTTATACGCGCACACCTCGCCTGAGAAATACGCAACCTTCTTTTTCGCCCTGTTCGACGAGAAATCGCGCAGCTTGACCTACACAAACGCAGGTCATTTGTCTCCGTTGTTATTTCGGAATGGCGACGTGGTCTCGCTCGACTCAAATGGCACTGTTGTCGGGGCGTTCCCCTTCGCAAAGTACGACGAGAGCTGTCTCAACATCGATCAGGGCGATCTCCTGGTCTGCTATACAGACGGAATCACTGAGCCCGAGAATGCGTACGGCGAGATGTTCGGAGAAGAGCGGCTGATCGATCTCGTGAAGAAACACGCGCACCGCGACGACGAAGAAATTGTTCAGAACGTCCTAGAAGCCGTTCGGAGCTGGACTGGAACTCCTGAGCTACACGACGACATGACCTTACTTCTGGCTCGACAGGTGTCTGCCTCGTGAAGATCCTGACCGCTGCCGAGATGCGCGAGGTCGACCGTCTCACCATCGAGCGCGGCATTCCTGGGCTGATCTTGATGGAAAATGCCGGAAGCCGCGTAATCGACTTCCTTTGTGAAACCGTCGCCCCGCTCAGCGAACACCGTGTCGCCGTAGTTTGCGGTAAAGGCAATAACGGTGGCGACGGATTCGTGGTCGCCCGGCAACTGTTCACGCGAAAACTGTGCCGCGAGCTGACTGTCATCGAACTCTTCGAGCCCGAGAGCCTGACTGGGGATGCGCTTGCGAATCGGCGCATGCTCGACGCTTGTGGCTGCCCCGTTCTCCGCGAATTCAAAAACGAAGCCAACCTGGCAACTATCCTTATCGATGCGGTTCTCGGGACGGGCTTGGCTGGCCCGGCGCACGGCCCATCTCTCGATGGAATCCGAATGATTAATGACCGATTTCCCCTAGCAAAGAAAGTGGCAATCGACATTCCCTCCGGCCTGCCCTCTGACGAAACGAACCCAACTGGCGAGTTTGTGCGGGCAGACTACACGGTCACCTTCACCGCCCCGAAGCGCATTCAATGCCTATCCCCAACCTACGAACTAATGGGCAAGTTGAAAGTGGTGCCTATTGGAAGCCCCGCTAAGTTTTGCGAAACGAACCCAAATCTTAAGCTCAACCTAACCACACCCGCCGCTATTCGCCAGTTGTTCGCCTCAAGGCCTTGTAACTCCAACAAAGGAATGTACGGTCACGTCCTAGTGATCGGGGGTTCGTTTGGTAAAAGCGGTGCCCCAGCCATGGCTGGATTGGGTTCGTATCGCAGCGGGGCCGGTCTCGTGACGCTCGCGGTACCGAAAGGCGCGTTGCCGACGGTCGCCGGATTTCGGCCAGAACTCATGACTGAGCCGCTGGACGGCCCCCTTCCAGAACTGCTAAAAGGCATGACAGTTCTCGCCATCGGCCCGGGTCTGGGCACCGCCGACGAGACAGTTCGTTTCGTAAAACAGGTCTACGAAGAAGTTGATCTCCCCGCCGTCGTTGACGCCGATGCCCTGAACGCGCTGGCCGGGGCGCTCACCCCAACCACCAAAACCAGAATCCTAACCCCGCATCCCGGCGAGATGGGCCGCTTGATCGGGAAGTCGGCCAAGGAAGTCCAAGCCGAGCGCCTGAAGGTCTCTCAGGATCTGGCTCAACAAAGTGGGGTAACGGTCGTCCTCAAGGGCGACCGGACCATCATCGCGTTCCCGGATGGCGAAACTTGGGTGAACCCCACCGGCTCGCCTTCGATGGCAACCGGCGGCACGGGCGACATCCTGACCGGCATGGTTGCCGGAATGATTGCCCAAAATCCCCACGACTGGAAGCGGGCTGTTGTTGCGGCGGTTTGGTTGCACGGCCGGTGCGGCGAGCTGGCCGGGGATTGCTGGGGCGAGCAAGCCATGCTGGCCACCGACATGTTGGATTTTCTGCCTGAGGCCATGAATGAACTCCGGCCTCGAGTTTGAGACGCACTCAGACGAAGAAACGCAAGCGCTCGGTCGGCACCTCGCCAAAATGCTTCCGGACCGCGGGATCATCCTTTTAATAGGGGAACTCGGGGCGGGTAAAACGACACTAGCCAAGGGCATTGTCGAAGGGCGCGGCATCGCAAGCGCACAGGATGTTTCGAGTCCTACATTCACCCTGATCCACGAATATGGCCAGCCCGTCGGCGCCTACCACGTCGACCTGTATCGCTTGAACAGGCTAGACGAAGCGCGCCGCCTGGGGCTAGAAGACCTATTCGAGCAACCGGCGCTTGTCTTACTCGAATGGGGAGAGCGCTTTCCTGAGTTGCTGCCCGATCAGCGAATCGAGATCCGGCTCAGTCACAAAGGAGAAGAAAGCCGCCTGATAACGATTCACGGTCTCAGCAGCTAGCTCGCCCTGCGGCAGTTGCAGCCTTCGCGGTCCGGCACTCGATTTCATGCTCCGAGAGTTCCGCGCTGGTGTTGAAATACCGGCCGCACGACTCGCAGCGAAACTGGTTCGTACCCGGTCCGGCGAGCCGTCCCGTTACCTTGTGTTCGCCCTCTTCATCGTGCCCGAACGTGCCGTCCGTTGGCTGAGCTCCGCGACCCTCACCGAACTCAGGACGCGACGCTGATAGCTTCTCGGCAGAAGAATGCTTTCCGGATTTGTGAGATGTCTGGACGTTTACGGTCTCATCTGTCGATTCCGCGACTTCCTCGTCTCCTTCGGCAGGATGACTCTTTCGGGCAGACTGATCCGAGTCGGGATAATTCGTTTTCCTATCCATGTCGGCTCCTCAATGTGAAGACCCGCTCGCCGCATTTACAGTTTCATCCCAAAAAGATACGAGTAACGGCGACTGGGCGCGGCTTGTCTCCTAAGCGTATGAACACTATGAAGGCTGAATTGGCCGATTTCAAATCGCTGAAGGATTTGAAGCCGATACTCTCGTCGCGTCCTCCCTGTTTAAGCGTTTATATGCCACTTGACGCCGCACCCGCGAATCAAAGCGCTAAGGCGAATGCTTTGCGATGGAGAGAGTGTCTTCGCAGCCTCGAACCAAAAATTGAACAAAACGGCTCAGAGGCTCGCGAACTCTTGAAATCAATTTCCGATTGGGACGCGATATGGGGCGAGGAAAAGCAATCGGGAAAATCGCTTGCTGTTTTTAGATCGCCGGACGTTTTTTACGTCACGTCGCTGGAAGAGCCGGTGAAAGGCAAAGCCGTTCTAGGGCCGCACTTTTGTGTCCGTCCGTTACTACCGGAACTGACCAGAGACGGCACCTTTTACATCCTCGCGCTTAGTCAAAAAGATGTCCGAGTGCTCCGTTGTACTTCGAGCAGTTCCGAAGAAGCTCCGCTGCCCGCCTCGGTACCTAGGAACTTTGATGCTTTTATGAACAATGTGAAGCCGGATCATGTGCTTGACAACCGCGCCAGTCCGGGCCCCGGCGCCGGTTCATCAAAGGGAGTCATGTTCAGCACATCGACGGATAAGGAAGATAAAGACGAGTATCTGGCGCACTTCTATAAGCAAATCGACCGCGGGTTAAACGAGATGCTGCGCGGGAAGACAGAACCGGTCGTACCCGTCGGGGTTGAATATGAGCTGGCGCTGTATCGGTCGCTGAGCACATATCCGCATCTTGCCGAAGAAGGAGTGCAGGGAGCGCCGAACAGCCTCAAAGCCGGCGAGATGCACGCCCGCGCGCTGGATGCCATGTCGAGGCAATACGGCAAGAAGGTCGACGATGCACTAGCTGAATATAACCACAAAGTCGGCGGAGGCGCCTCGAACCGGCTCAAGGACATTATTCCGGCTGCGCATGACGGCCGCGTGTTGACTCTGCTTGTCTCAGATTCCTTGGAGACGACTGGATCATTTGACGAAGCGACCCATACAGTGAAAGGGCGCGAAACTGGCTCCTCCGAAGATGAAGACCTGGTCAATGATGCGGTCGTGCAAACCATTCTGCACGCCGGTCAAGTCCTTGTCGTCCCGAATAGCAAAATGCCAAACGGCGCGCCTTTATCGGCCATCTTTCGTTTCTAAGTTCTCGGTACAATTCTCAGTACAGGAGGCAGGATGCCACCAATTGTGAGTGCCGAACGAGAGCCGGAATTGCTCAGGCGCGGTTTTTCTCGCCGTAGTTTCGGGCGAATTGCGAGTGTCCTCACGGCTGGCGCAGCCCTGCCGTTCTATAACGAGCACGCCTTGGCGCAGCTATCGAAGCTACACAACTTGCCGTCCGACGCAGTCAAGATTAACGCCAACGAGAATCCATTAGGCCCCTGTCCGGAAGCTGCGGATGCGATTTACAACGCAGTAAAACAAGGTGGCCGCTACATGTACGAGCAAACTGACATGCTGGCGGAGACCTTGGCCGGTGTTCTGGACGTGAAGTTCAGCAGCAACCAGGATGAAAGCTTCGTTCAGATTTTTCCCGGTTCCAGCGCGCCGCTGCACCAAGCCGTAATTGCGTTCTGCTCCAAGGACCGGTCATTCGTAAACGCAGATCCCGGTTATGAAGCTGGTGCAAGAGCAGCTGCGTATGTTGGCGTAAAAGTAGTTTCCGTTCCGCTTAAGAAGGGCGCCTACGATCACGATGTCAAAGCGATGTTAGCCGCCGCGCCCAATGCTGGTCTGTTCTATGTTTGTAATCCCAATAACCCGACGGGTACCGTCACAAGCCGCTCGGATATCGAATACCTGGTAGCGAATAAGCCGCAAGGTTCAGTCGTCATGATCGACGAAGCATACATTCACTTCTCAAAGAATGCGGTTTCATGCACGGATCTGGCAGCGGCTGGGAAGGACGTGCTTGTGTTGCGGACTTTCTCAAAGCTGTACGGAATGGCTGGGTTGCGCGCCGGGGCGGCGATTGCGCGGCCTGATCTGCTCGCAAAAATCATGCAGTGGAGCTGGACTCCCATGCCGATAACGGCACGATCGGTGCGACCGCCAGCTTGAAGGTGAAGAATCTGGTGACAGAACGCCGCAAGATCAATACTGACATTCGTGAGGATACGTTTAGCTGGTTGAGCGCTAAAAGTGTCGAGTTTATTCCTTCGGAAACGAACTGTTTCATGGTTAACGTGAAGCGATCTGGAAAAGATTTTTTTAGAGACATGGCGCAGCAGAAAGTGTATGTTGGCCGAACCTGGCCGGCGTGGCCGAATTGGGTTCGTGTCACGGTTGGAACGAAGGACGAGATGGCGAAATTCAAACAAGCTTTCGCCAGGCGTTACAACGTCTAGGTCAGCCAGTAGCTGCCTCGGTTCTTAAAGGCGAGCCAAAATCTGCCCGGCAATATCGTCGCAATGTGCAACGATCAGTTTAGGTTCCGTCAATGCGCGTGCAAGCCAGTGTTGATAAGAGACGCCCCAGTCGATCAGATGACCCAGTGCTTCTTTACGCGACCAACGGCTTGCGCTTCAGACGTGCGTTCGCGTACTCGTCGGAGTCTGCTTCTATATGCTGAAACACTGTGCGCGTGACTTCCGTCAACTGGCCTATTGCGCTTCCGAGTGGAACTGCCTTCTCCGGTTCCAAGAAATCTGAGGCATCCAAACGATGAATGGCCCGGAGGCGCCCGGATCCAAATCGCTTTTCCTCGTGCAGTTATTTGGTCGATGATCTCTTAACCTGATCCCGCCACGTCAAGAGGTCGATGCCGTGCTGCCGAAGCAACACTGCCGGAATATATTATTCTCAAGCCGCAGCAAGCCAAGTACCAGATGACTGGAATCGATGTGCTCATCCTGTAAAGCCTTTTGCTTCTCACCCGCGTAAATGAGGACCGCTTTCGCTTCGTGACTAATTGGCAGGTCGACAGAGGTTGAAATCGGCTGAGGCGGTTTCGGAAGACGCGTTTCGATCTCGCGGCGAATTGCCTCTCCTGCTCCACTCGGCAGCTTAAGCCTGAGCGGCGTATCCTCCCGCAAAAGACCGAGCAGGATGTGCTCAGGCTCGATTGAGCCCGAAACTAATTGGCTAGCTTCGTAACGCGCGAAAAAGATAACCTTCCGGGCTCGTTCGGTGAATTGCTCAAACATAGCGGCCGCTTCGGGCCTTCAAGTGTCAAACCGAGTACTACATCACCGCCATAAGCTCGCGCCACGGCTTGCCTTGCGATTCCGCCACCGCGGCGTAGGTAATTTCACCCTGATATGTATTTACGCCTTCTTTAATCGCGTTGCTCTCTTCACATGCCTGCTCTAGGCCTTTGTCAGCGAGCGTGAGCAGATAAGGAACAGTAGCGTTGGTGAGGCCGAAAGTGGACGTGTGCGGCACGGCCGCGGGCATGTTGGAGACACAGTAATGCAAAACGTCGTCGATGTAGTAAACAGGATCGGTATGCGTGGTCGCATGTGCGGTTTCGACACAGCCGCCTTGGTCGATCGCAACATCAACGATAACCGAGCCCTTTTTCATGCGTGAGATCATCTCGCGCCGCACTAGTTTTGGCGCGGATGCACCAGGGATGAGAACGGCGCCGATTACGAGATCTGCTTGATGAACGGCCTCGCGAATGGTGTACAAGTTCGATGCCAGCGTCCGAATTGAGTTCGAATAGATATCATCAAGCTCGCGAAGACGATTGAGATTGCGATCGATGATGGTTACGTTTGCCCCGAGGCCGCACGCAATCTTTGCCGAATTGTGTCCCACGATGCCGCCGCCAATCACGACGACGTTGGCGGGCGCAACACCAGGGATACCGCCGAGCAGAATTCCACGCCCACCGTTTGGCCGCTCCAAATATTGAGCGCCGACTTGCACGGCCATGCGGCCTGCCACCTCACTCATCGGAGTGAGAAGTGGTAGTGAATTATCGGGTTCGCGGATAGTTTCGTAGGCAACGGAATTGACCCGCGATTTTAGAAGCGCCTCAGTGAGCTCCGGCAGCGGCGCTAGGTGGAAATAGGTAAACAGGATCAATCCCGGACGAAAGCATGAAAACTCGATGCGCTGCGGCTCCTTGACTTTAACGATGAGATCGGACTTGCTCCAGACGTCGGCTGCTTCATCGAGGATGATTGCGCCGGCCTCCTCATACTCTTCATCGGGAATCGAGCTGCCTACGCCGGCTCCCGTCTCAACTAATACCTCGTGGCCATGCTCGCGCAAAGCCGTGACCATACTGGGCACACAGCCGACTCGAGTCTCGTGATCTTTTATCTCCTTAGGTACGCCAATGACCACCGAAGCGATCTCCCCTCCCTTTATTGTGGCGTACTAGTTTGGAGAGTTCTCAGAAGTGGCAGGTGGAAGAGAGTCAGGAACCGGCGGTGGCTGAACAGCCGGAGTTGCCGCGCCATTGGCAGGAGTTACGGAGCTGCCGTTGTGTTTTGGGCCCAGCCCTAAACCGATGAGTGACAGTGAATTGATCTTGCCATCATCAGGAAGTTTTTGGTCAGCCTGGAAACGTTTCAAGGCGTCAGTAGAATCGTCGCCCCACTTCCCATTCACTTCGCCTTTGAAATAGCCTCTATCGGCGAGGGCTCTTTGGATCTCCTGATAACGCTCGGGATCGGGATGCAGTTGATAGCTGGGGCCGCGTTTCCGGGCTGAACGCCTGCCTTTCAGGTAACGGCCGCGCTTGCGCGGGCTCTGCTTTTTTAAAGAACTGGCCGAAGATTGAGCGGACGGTGGCTCAGAGATTGGCGGATCAGGAGCATGCGTCCCTGCCCAGGACGGCAGCACAGAAGTTCCCAGAAACGCAAAAGCAAACAGCCATTTCATCCGGAAAGATGAGTTTAGCATCGAGAACTTGATCACGCTCGCGATCTGAATGCAAAAGGGGGGATGATACGCCCCCTTTTGCATTAGTGTTGGTCAGTTTGGCTTAACGCAGCTGCCCGATGAAAGTGCCCCAATTCGTATACTCAGTGCGCGGGGTATTGGGAATCCATTCGGTAGCCATCCAGATTGAGCCGTCCGTGTCGGCGACTGCGGCAGAGTAATCACCCCATCGAGCGACACCGTCTCCGCCGAACTCTGGATATCCAGAAAATCCATCTTCGGGTGCGTAGCCGGCTCCCCCGAGCTGGATATCACCTGTGCCGGATGTAGCGCTGAGCGTAGTGAACGCCATGCTGGGATAGAACACATCACTGAAAAGGAACGCGGGTGTCGGGGTTGGGCCGACGAGCGTAAACACCATGGCAGCTCTTCCGTCGGGTGTGGCACCAATGGCGGGAAAGATGACGCTGTCTTTTCCGGGAGCGGCTACGTAGCCCTGCTTGGTGATGGTAGCGGTCAGGACGCCGCCGTTAACGCCCGGGTCCACGACGAAGTAGGCGATGCCCGCGCGAACCGCTTTGCCATCGTAGCCTCCAACGATCGTATTCAAGCCTGACCACAGCTTGCCATTTTCGTAGACAACCTGGTTCATACGGTCGTCGTTCGAATTGAGGTACTCGAGTTTTTCGCAAAGCGACATGCCGAGCGGAAAGGGGCCGGGCTTTTGGCGAGCCGGTGGGGGCTGCCCATATACCTGGCTGGTGATGATCTGGTTCGTCAGTATCGGGTGAGGATGGACACTAGACAGTGAACTGGTGTTCAGCATTGCCCAGACCGCGATGCGATTATCAAGTGTTCCAAAGAAATCGAGCGCGCTGACGAAGTATTCAAGTCCGGAAGGGTGCTCATTTTGGAAACCTAGCGAGATCGCTGGTTTCACACTGTACCCGACCGCTTCGGCCAGCGGCAATCCGCTGAAAAGGATTGGCGTCGGGAGGGTACCGAGTGCGAGACTTTCTTTGGAAAGGGCATAGATATTGGCACCGTTGAAACTGGGCCCGAAAATGGAGTACTCGTTTGTGCTGATATAGAAGCCGTATTTGTCGGCACCGATGAGCGGTTGGTCACCAAAACAAGGACAGCCGGGGTGGGCAGGTGTGCCAAGCGAGGCGTCATTGGTGGTATCGATGGCGTAGATGTTGAACAGGGCAAGGGGATCCTGGCTGGTGCTCACTGCGAAATAGACGTGGCTGCGGCCGGTAAGATCACCAGTGTTAGGATCAACGTCCAGTTCGACAATAGAGATGAACCAGCGCTGTAATTCGTGATCGAAGTAAACCTTCGGATCAGACCCAAATGCTTCGAAAGGCAGTCCAAAGAAATCGTTTATGTAGGCCGGACCTGCGACCAGAACCCCGGAGGTGTCGTAAAGGCCCAGAATATCGTTAATCGCTTCAAAGACAAACCCGTTTGCCACTGCAAGGCCCTGATCTGGAGGCTCGAGCACGAATCCTGTGGTGATGCCCAAATCAAAGGATGTCAGACCGGGAAAGCCGAAAAAAGTAGGCTCGGGACCTACGACGGTACTGGGGCTCGGATTGGGATTCTGCAGCGCCGAAAAGGTCGACGCGAACCCGCTGCTGATAGTACTTTTTCGCGCAGCCACGAGGTCTCGCTCGATGCCTTCGCGTATTTTGAATTTTTTCGGTTTAGCCAAACTTGAAAAGGCATTGGCCGGAGAAGGGAGCTTCCCAGTTCGTATGAGCTCGATTTTGGTTTCTATACCAGTCAGCTTGACTGGTTGTTGAGCTGAACTTTGCGCATTCGCCACTGCTCCAAATGCAGTTGTAAGTAGAGATGCACTGATAATCTGTCTAAATAACATTCATCCTCCAACGTGGAAAGCCAGGTTTTCCCATAGCCCCACAAACTATAACCCTTTTGGATTGAGAATAATAGATCTACTAGTACCAGCGGAAGGAATTCGCTGTACCCTGGGAATCGGAGCCGCTCTTAGCGCCTGCGGCAGTCGAAAAATCAAACGTGCTCACGAACGGAGGGAAGACTGGCTCGAATCTGGCAGGCTGATCGGAGCGACACTCGAGTTCTAGCGTATGCAGTGTTTCGTTCCGGTCCACAAGGACGATTTCGTCAACCCACGCGGCGCCATCAGCGGATCGAAATAGCGATCTTTAGTGAATAGGAGATGATAGCTCCTTGCGCTATGTGCTGGTTAGTTTGGCTTAACGCAGTTGCCCAATGAAAGTGCCCCAATTCGTACGATCAGTGCGCGGAGTATTGGGAATCCATTCCGTAGCCATCCAGATTGACCCGTCCGTGTCGGCAAGCGCGGCGGAATAGTCACCCCATCGCGCGACACCGTCGCTGTAGGGTGGATATCCGGAAAATCCATCTTCGGGTGCGGAGCCGGCACCCCCGAGCTGGATATCACCTGTGCCGGATGTAGCGCTCAGCGTTGTGAATGCCATGCTGGGATAGAACACATCGCTGAAGAGGAATGCAGGTGTGCGGGTGGGGCCCACTAGCGTGAAGACCATGGCAGCTCTTCCATTAGGTGTGGCCCCGATGGCCGGATAGATTACGCTGTCTAATCCGGGAGCGGCAGCGTAGCCCTGATTTGTGATGGTAGGGTCAGGACGCCACCGTTAACACCCGGGTCCACGACGAAATATGCGATGCCAAACGCAAGGGGGTTTGCCGGCGGGAGTTTCCCGGTGCCTACCAACTCGATTTTTCCTTCGATTCCGGTCAGCTTGACTGGTTGTTGAGCTGAACTTTGCGCACTCGCTACGGCTCCAAGTCCACCTGTGAGTAAGGCCGCAACGACAACATTTCTAAGCAACATTCATCCTCCAATGCTGATAGCGCGCTTTTACAACCCCACGGAACTATAACCTTTTTTTTCAGTTCGGAATAATAGCTCTACTAGTACCAACGGGTGAGTTTCGCGTCCTGTGCGTGGGGGGGAATCGGAGCGAGCTCTTAGCGCCTGCTGCAGTCGAAGTCAAACGTGCTCACGAAGCGGCGGAAGACTGTCTCGAATCTGGCAAGCTGATCGGAGCGGCATTCGAGCTCTAGCGTATAGAGTGTTTCGTTCCGGTCCACAAGAACGATTTCGTCGACCCACGTGGCGCCATCGAGCGGATCGAAATAGCGGTCTTTGGTGAATAGTGCAGAGTTGCCGGAGAGATCCATGGCCCGTTTCTCCAGGATTTCAAGGCGCTGGGCACGTTGAAATTTCTTGACGCCTTCTACATGCAGCTGAAAATTCTCGATCAGCCTAATGGGAGTCGGTTGGGTGTGATCTTCGGGTGGATTGGGGAACGCGCCGATGGCGATTGCGGCTACGGGTCGGGACCGCTTTTTCAGACCAGTTTTGACGAACATTCCGGATCCTTCGAAAGCTTCGCCTTTTGACCAGCGCGACGGATAGCTGACGCAGTATCCCCATTGCTTGTTGCGGTAGAGCTTCCACGAAGTCTCCGGCTTGAATGCCCCAGGGGTCGCGGGGGCGGCGGCCGGCGTCGCAAGCGGCAGGAAACTGAAGAGAATGATCCACCCCCCGATTCGCGGCCATTTTCCGATACACGGCCATTTCCCGATGCACGGCCATTTCCCGATGCACATCAATGGGACAGCCTCGCACATTCCGCGTAAATTTTCTAGAGGTCGAGCCGGAAATTTAGGAAAAGTCGTCCCGGAACGACCTTGGCATTTGGGTTCAGCGCCGCTTGGCATCGGGATTTTCTGTAACCCGTGGGTCGAGAACCCCCCAGGATGGTGCCGACTTCCTTTTGCGAACCGGAGGGAACCACTCGAATGGACGATCGCCGTAAACAGATTTTGGCAGCGCTGGCGCAGATGGACAAGCAGTTTGGCAAGGGCTCAGTGCTAATGCTAGGCTCACGTGCCGCGCTGCCGGTAGAAATTATTCCGACCGGATCGATTGCTGTCGACAATGCGCTGGGTGTAGGCGGGTTTCCACGTGGGCGGGTGGTGGAAATTTTTGGTCCAGAATCGTCGGGCAAAACGACACTCGCGCTGCACGTGATTGCGGAGGCGCAGCGGGCGGGCGGAGTTGCGGCCTTCATTGACGCCGAGCACGCCTTAGACCCTACGTACGCGACCCGGCTTGGGGTGGACACGGAGAACCTGATCGTTTCGCAACCGGATTACGGCGAGCAAGCGCTCGAAATCGCGCAGGCGCTCGTGACTTCGCAGGCCGTCGACGTGATCGTGATCGATTCGGTGGCGGCGCTAACGCCCAAGGCGGAAATCGAGGGCGAGATGGGCGACAGCCACATGGGGTTGCAAGCCCGAATGATGTCCAAGCCCTGCGCAAACTGACGGCGTGCGTTTCGCGGGCGAATACGTGTCTGGTCTTTATCAATCAGCTTCGGGAAAAGATCGGGGTCGTGTTCGGTAATCCTGAGACGACCACCGGAGGCAGAGCGTTGAAGTTTTACGCCTCCATCCGAGTCGAGGTGCGCCGCTCGACAGCCATCAAGGATGGCGAGGCAGTGATTGGGAATCGAACCAAAGTCAAGATCGTCAAGAATAAGGTGGCCGCACCGTTCCGGGAAGTGGAAGTCGACATTCTCTACGGCAAAGGGATTTCGCGCGAGGGCGATGTTTTGGATTTGGGCGTGCAGCAGGGGTTCTTCGAGAAGAGTGGATCGTGGTACAGCTATAAAGGTGAGCGCATCGGGCAAGGGCGCGATAATGCACGGCAAACGCTGATTGATCGGCCGGAGCTCTGTCGCGGTATTGAAGCCGAGCTGCGACAAGCGCTGGGGCTGAATGGGTCCGGCCGGCAGAATGCGAGCGCTGAGTTTGAGCTAACGACGGAGAAGGAAGGACGCAAGGTGCTGGTGGCGTCGTAACATTCCGCTGTCAGTGAATCGAGCTAAGACTCTGGTACGAATTGGAAAGCGACGGGCGTCGGCACGTCAATGAGTTTGCCGGTCGAGGTGAGCCGGCCGGTTTTCGAGTCAACCCGAAAAATGACGACCCGGTTGGATTTGTGATTGCCGACGAATAGCCAATTGTCAGTCGGGTCGATTTGCATGCCGCGCGGTTCCTTTCCCTGCGACGAAATGATTTGGATTTGCCTCAGAGTGCCCGTGGCCTCATCGATGGCAAAGACAGCGATGCTGTCATGTCCGCGATTCGATGCGTAAACAAATTTGCCGGCTTGATCTACTTCGATCTCGGCAGGCGCGTTTTCGCCTGAATAGCCAGCCGGAAGTGTCGAGACAGTTTGAATCGATTTGAGATTACCAGTCGACGGATCGTGCGAAAAAACTGTTATGACGGATTTCAGTTCGCTGACTACGTAAGCGAATTTGCCGGATGGACTGAAGGCCATGTGCCGAGGACCTGAGCCAGGATCGATCTTCGCGAATTGATGGCCGCTCGCGGCGAGTTTGGCCTGAGAGGGATCGATAGGATAGATTCGGATCTGATCTAGTCCAAGATCGGGCACATACACGAATCGATTGTCAGCGGATATTACGACTTCGTGCGCATGCGGGCCCGCCTGACGCTCGCGGTTGACGCTTGAGCCATGGGCTTCTATCAATGAGGACATTGCGCCCAGGCGGCCATCGTGCTCCAGAGGAAACGCCGATACACCACCGGTGCCGTAGTTTGCGACGAGCAACATTTTTGCCGTTTTATCCACGACTAAGTGGCAGGGAGCGACGCCCGCGGATGAGGCGCTGTTCAAGAACTTCAACGAACCTGTCTTGCGATCCATTGCGAATGCAGCGACGCCTCCATTGGCGTCGCCCTCCACCTCGCTAACAGCGTATAGAAATCGATAATCTCGATCTGTGGCGAGAAACGATGGATTGACTACTTCACCGACCGTTCCCATCGAATCAAGCTTCTCCGTTTTGGCATCGAACTGGTAGGCGTAGATGGAAGTGCTGTAGGTGCCGACATAGACGAAATACTTTGTCTGCCCTGAATTGGGTGAGGCTCCGAAGTTTTCAATAGCGCACATGATGATGGATAATCCTGCTAGATAGACGGCGAGTTTCAAGGAGAATGGTCGCATTTGACCGCTGACGTAACTTTTTAGTATGTCATTCTGTTGCGTGATCACATGGCGCAAACGAACTCAATCGATGAACGGCTGAAGGAACTGGGCATCACGCTTCCAGACGCTCCCATTCCGATGGCGAATTATGTCCCGTATACCAGGACTGGTAATCTGCTGTTCCTCTCGGGTCAGGGTCCGCGGGTGGGGCTCAAGGAATTTAAAACCGGGAAGGTTGGGTCAGGTGTGACGGCCGAAGAGGCATACGGCCACGCGCGGCTTGCCGGCATTCAGTTGCTGGCGGTGGCGCGACACGCATTGGGGGATCTTGGACGGGTACGCAGGGTGGTGAAGCTGCTGGGTTTGGTGAACGGTACTCCGGATTTTAAAAAGCAGCCTCAAGTGATCAATGGATGTTCGGATCTTTTTGTGGAGGTGTTCGGCGATCTCGGCCGACATGCGCGCTCTGCAATCGGCGCGGGCAGTCTGCCTGGAAACATTACGGTTGAGATTGAAGCGATTTTCGAAGTGGAATGACAGGCGGCTTCCAACCGCCGAATTGCCGTTCGATCAATTGACAGATATCCAGAGCCAATAAATCGTGCCACGGTTTTGTCACGATCTGGACGTTTATGGGGAGCCCTTCAGATTCAGCGCAGCGCACAGTCGCGGCGGGAGCTCCGGCAACATTCCAGGCCATGGTGTAACTGAAGCCTTCAAAATTGATGCCTTTAAGCGAGTCTCCGTGCGCGAAGGCTGGCTGCGTATAAACGGGACAAAGCATCGCATCGAACTGCTGGAAAAAACGGGCGATTGCGGAACGGTATTCATCCCACCGCGCCCAGCGCGCCGCGAGCTGTGACGCTGTTGCGCGAAAGGGCCGCAAATGATCGAGAAAACCGGTGAGGAGCGGGTGTATTCGCGTGGTGCCATGAGTGTTGAGATAGGCGTCGATGCCGTCCACTCCGTCAGCGCCCAAGAGAGACAGCTCAAGTTCGAAGGCTTGCTCAACTGAGGGCGGAGTTCGTTCTTCGACAATCATTCCGGTTTGAGACAGGAAATCGGCACAGCGGGGAATCGCATTCTCAACCTGAGGGGTGCAATGCGCAGTTCCGTTGTAGGTAAAGAATGCAACGCGAGTCTCTTGCAGATTTTTCGCTTTGAGCAACGGGACTGGGGGTGAGGAAATGTCGAGCCCATCCTCACCGGAAAGCAGATGCATCGCAAGCAAAAGGTCTTCGGTGTGGCGAGCCATGGGTCCGATCTGCCACAGGTCCGCAATCCAGCCGCCTGCGGGCGGAACATGGCCGGTGCGCGGCAGGCGTCCTTGCGTCGGCTTGATACTTGCGATGCCACAAAAGGCAGCTGGGACTCTGACGCTACCAGCGGCATCACTTCCTAAGCCTAAGGGCGAGCCGCATGCCGCGATCAGCGCTGACTCCCCGCCGCTGCTGCCGCCGGGAGTGCGCGTGACGTCGTAGGGATTATTGCTTCGACCAAAGATGAAGTTGTCAGTTTCGAAGGCGAAGAGCAGGTCTGGAAGATTTGTTTTCGCAATCGGGATGCCGCCGGCGGAACGCAGGCGCTGGACGAGAGTCGCATCTTGAAGGGCAGGGGGCGCGTGTTCCCTGCCGATTGTGCCTGCCGTCGTGGTTCTTCCTTCGAGATCGATCGAGTCTTTGATAGAGAACGGAACACCGTGCAGAGGGCCACAGGCATCGCCAGCGGCCAACATGCGATCGGCAGCTTCGGCTTGCAGGAGAGCTGAATCAGCGAGTAGATCGGTGATAGCGTTTATGGCGGGATTGACTTGCTGGATTCGCTCTAGATGTGCCGTGATCAATTCAAGCGAAGAGATCTCGCGCCGGCGGATCATGTTTGCCATGGCGATCGCACTTTGATTCAGCACGATCACAATCTAGCAGCCAGCGGCGTCTTCAATGCTCGTTTAATAAAATGAATAACTAAGCCGTAATGAGAAGCTTCAGGGTTATCGCTCTTGTAGCGGGGCTTTGCGCCCTGTTGCTTGCCGCAGAGATTGCACCGCCGGCGGAGAATCGTTTGTGGGAATGCCGCAATCTGGGCAAAGCGTTCTACGAGAATCCGGATACCCATCTTCAAGCTGTCGAGCAATTGCGTGCCGCGCTTCAGCTTGCGCCTGATTCCGTCAGAGAGCGCATTAATTACGGGCTGGCGCTTCTGCACGCGGGTCAGACGCAAGCAGGAATGACGGAGCTGAATCGCGCACAAAAGCAGGATGCAACGATTCCGCATACGTGGTTCAACTTAGGGATTGCTTACAAACACAATGGAGATTGGGATCGAGCGATAGAGCAATTGCGAGGCATGATCCGCCTGGCCCCGAACGAGCCGATTGCACATTACAATCTGGCGGCGGTGTTGCGATCCAAAGGACAGACGGACGCAGCGCGTGAGGAGTTCGTTGCGGCTGAGAAGCTGAACCCGAATCTGGCTGGTCCGCATTTTCAGTTGTTCACGCTTTATCAGCGGGCGGGCGATCGAGAGACTGCTGCCCGGGAAAGGCAGGCCTTCGAAGAAGCGAAAAAGCGGAACGAGGGCGCGGCAGTTCCAGAGGACATGGAGTGGTGTTTCTATGCGGAGCTGTACGATCCTCCCGAGCCAAGGCCGTCCGCACAAGATGAGGCGACACGATATGAAGATCGCGTGGTCAGCAAAGGATGGGATCGGGCGAACTCCGGAATGACGGTAATTGATTCGGAAGGAAACGGGCATGCTGATCTTCTCGTCTGGTCGCGCGATCGTGTTTCCTTGTTGAAGCACGGCATCGAGCCGGCTAAAAATTCTGGTTTGGAAGGCCTGCGGGACGTTCGGAGCGTTTCGAGTGGCGATTTCGACAACGACGGTTTGGCAGATCTCTGCGTAATAACGGGTAGCGGTGCAACGTTGTTTCACAACGATCACGGGACGTTTTCAAGGTTTGTCGACCTGCCCAACACGGCTGGCGTTCAGAAGGCTCTCTGGCTGGATTACGATCACGACTACGATTTGGATTTGCTGCTCTTCGGGGCGAACCCGGTGCTGATGCGGAACAACGGGAGAGGAAAATTTGAGGACCACACGGCATCTTTTCCTTTCGCGAAAGGCCAGGCTCTCGATGCGGTGGCGTTTGCGGTTCGCGGGGATACGGCTGCACGGGACGTTGTCGCATCGTATGCGGATCGCGCCGGCATCCTGTATCGGGACAAGCTGAACGGCGTATTCGAAGCGGTTGATGTACCGGGGCTTGCGGCCGGCACATCTGCATTAGATGTTCAAGATTTCAATCACGACGGCTTGCTTGATTTGGTAAGTTACCGCCCTACGATTCGCGCTCTGAAAAATGATTCCGGCAACCTGGTTGGTGTTGAGAACGCACACAGCGCGCGCTCATCGATCCGGGCGGATTTCAACGGTGACAACCGGGAAGATTATGCGCGAATTCTGGAGGACGGCGCTCTTCATCTATATGTGAATGCATCACCCGCGCAACGCTGGGTGACAGTTCGAATTCAGGGCATAAAAAATATTAAAGAGGCGGTCGGGGCGACGGTCGAGATGAAATCCGGGGCATTCTATGACAAGCGCATTTTTGAGGGCGTTCCGCTTGCTTTTGCTACTGATGGGCATGCAGACGCCGACACGATCCGTATTACGTGGCCCAACGGACTGATTCAGAACGAAACGCACAAGAAAAGCGGTGAATCGCTGACGATTGCGGAGGCACAGCGTCTTTCTGGATCTTGCCCGATGATCTTTACCTGGAATGGACAGGCCTTCAAATTTATTACTGATGTGCTGGGCGTAGCGCCCTTAGGAGCAAGCTCCGGGGATGGAAATTACTTTCCGGTCAATCATCGGGAATACATTCAGATTTCTGGTTCTGCACTGCGCGCTGAAGCGGGCGAATATCAGATCCACATTACTGAAGAGCTTCACGAAGTTTCTTATCTTGACCAAGTACGGCTGATCGCGGTAGATCATCCGTCAAATGTTGAGATCTATACAGATGATAAGTTCAAGTCGCCGCCATATCCCGAGTTTCGATTGTTCGGTGCGCGGTCGAAAATTCATCCGGTACGTGCGATCGACGATCACGGCAACGATGTGGCGTCTCGTGTTGAGCAGCAGGATCGAGCATATCCGGACAGTTTCGTTCATGACAACGCCGGAGTCGCCCAGCTTCACACCTTGGATCTGGATTTCGGCAATGTGGCGCGTGACAATCGGGCTGCAATCGCGCTGAACGGCTGGGTGGATTGGGCAGATGGCAGCACATTCTTGGGCGCGTCACAGGACGGCACGGGCCTGATCTTTCCCTACATACAAGTGAAGGATGCGTCTGGTAATTGGCAAACTGTGATTAAGGATATGGGCATCCCGTCGGGCAAGCCCAAGACCATCGTTGTCGATCTGGCCGGCAAGTTTCTGTCGCGTTCGCGCGAGGTTCGAATTGTGACGAATCTTTGTGTTTACTGGGACGAAATTTTTCTGATAGAGAATTCGCGCCCGCCGCAGGTACGTCTCACGCCAATCGACGCGGAGACGGCAGACTTGCATTTTCGCGGTTTTTCCCGAGCTGTTATCGATCCACAGCGCCAGCAACCGGAACAGTTTCTCTACGATGAAGTCCTGCCCGTCTCAAGCTGGAATCCGACACCGGGCTTTTATACCCGGTATGGAGAAGCGCGGGCGCTCGTAAATAGGGTTGATGACCGGATGGTGATTATGGGCTCGGGCGATGAACTCAAGCTGCGGTATCCGTCAGGACAACTGCCCCGATTACCTGAAGGATGGTCGCGAGATTTTCTGTTGATGGTTGATGGATGGGCGAAAGATGCCGATCCGAACACGGCATTCAGTCAAAGCGTCAATCCTCTGCCGTTTCACGCCATGAGCGCCTATCCTTATAAGCCGGATGAGCAGTTCCCGGCCGACATTGAGCATCGGCAATACGTGCACGAGACCCTGACGCGACCGGCTTTGCGGCTGATCCGGCCCCTAGCGCCAGTACAATGACCCGCCGTCTCACAGTCATTTGCGCCATTTGCGGAGCGATCCTGCTGATCAACAGTGCTGTATTGGCGGCATTCCCGACTACCGCGACGATTTTTGGGATTGGCAACGTGCTGCTGCACATCGTGCTTGGAGCAGTGATTGGCGTTCTCGCGCTGATGCTCTTACGCAGAGAGAGACGGCTGATCTCAATCGTAATCGCCGTGGGTTCAGGTGTCGTGCTCGCCTTAGTGGGAAATACGCGCGATCACAAGGCCATCTTTTTGATTCACGTTGTCATTTCGCTCACAGCGATTGCGATACTTTTTGCGCGCAAAGAAAGCTTTCTGATCGCAAAGGTGTCCGGCGCAGCTGCGGCGCTGGTCTTAGTGGCGGGGATTTGCTACCGCTTATTTGTCCCGCATCCGGGAGAACACATCGTCAATTCGCGAACCGTACCGCTCTCTATGTATCAGGAGGGTGCTGGCCCGAACAGTCCATTTTTTCCGTCAGGCGCTAACACTTCGGACGGACGCCTTGTGCCGTCTGCGTTCTTTATGGAATCGAAGAAGTGCGGCGAATGTCACCGCGACATCTACGAGCAGTGGAAGAGCTCCGCTCATCATTTCGCTTCTTTCAACAATCAGTTCTACCGGAAATCGATTGAGTACATGCAGTCTGTGGTCGGAACTAAACCAAGCAAATGGTGCGCGGGGTGTCACGATCATGCCGTTTTCTTCAATGGGCGCTTCGATCGGCCGATCAAGGAACAGATCGACACTCCTGAAGCGCAGGCGGGCCTGAGTTGCATGTCGTGCCATTCCATCGTTCACGTCGGCGGCAGTGTCGGCAATGGCGAATTTACGATGTCTTATCCGCCGCTTCATGAAGTTGCGAGCAGCTCAAATCCAGCCCTTCGCAAGATCTCAGATTTCGTGACCTACGCTGCTCCTGAAGCGCATCGCCGCACGTTCATGAAGCCCTTTATGCGGGATAGCTCCGCTGAATTTTGTGCATCATGCCACAAAGTTCATTTGGACGTACCGGTTAACCAGTATCGCTGGTTCCGTGGATTCAACGAATACGACAACTGGCAGGCCAGCGGCGTGTCCGGTCAAGGGGCGCGGTCATTCTACTATCCAAAGAAGTCCAGCAATTGCGCTGACTGCCATATGCCGCTGGTGTCTTCTCATGATCCCGGCAATATCCAGGGGAAAATTCATTCGCATCGCTTTCCGGGCGCGAATACGGCACTTCCGTTCGTAAACGCCGATCAGGAGCAGATGGCGGCAACTGAGAAGTTTCTGAAGTCGGGATTCATCACAGTAGATATTTTTTCAATCAGTCCAGTGACACGGCAGAAATCTGACACGGAGATGATTCGGCGCGCGAGCAGCACACCGCAAGCGATGACGTCCTTCGCCGTGGGCGAAGAAGCGGAGCAGACCGGACCCGCAGTGATCCGGGACGTCGGCACTGTTGCGGCTCCCATCGATCTCTCACACGTTAGCCTTCAGCCTGGGGCAACAGCGCGCGTCGACGTTGTCGTTCGAACTCGCACCATAGGACACTTTTTTCCTGGCGGGACAGTGGACGCTTTCGATGTCTGGCTCGAGTTGAAGGGCGAAGACGATACTGGCCGGACGATTTTCTGGAGCGGCAAGGTAGAGGGTGACGGCAAAGGTCCCGTTGAGCCAGGTGCGCATTTCTATCGCTCGTACCAGCTCGATGGGGCTGGAAATCCGATCAATAAGCGGAATGCGTGGCAATCGCGCAGTGTTCTTTATGTCCATCTGATTCCGCCCGGCGCTGCCGACGTGGCGCATTACCTTGTCAACGTTCCTCCCGACGCGAAGGGACACATTCACTTCACGGCCAAGCTGAATTATCGAAAGTTTTCGTGGTACTACACGCACTTTTCGTATGCGGGCGAACCCAAACCGGGCCAGAGCCCGTTTCTTCTCGCGAGCGATCATAACAGCCTGAAATACAATTTCGATCCGAGTAATATCCCGGGCAATGTGTCAGGCGCGATCAAAGGACAGATCCCGGATTTGCCGATACTAACGCTCGCGCAGCAAGAGATCTCCGTTCCGGTGGCGGCGCAAGCGTCTCAGTGGCAGCCGGTGGCTACGGCGGGTACTCGAGAGCGCTGGAATGACTGGGGTATCGGCTTGCTTCTGCAGGGCGATCTGAAAGGCGCCGAATATGCGTTTCGGAAGGCCACTGTGGCCGAGCCAGGATATGCTGACGGATGGCTGAATGTCGCGCGAGCGCTGATTCAGGAAGGGGAGACGGAGGCCGCAAAGCCGTTTATCGACCGAGCTCTGAAGATAGATCCATCACTGGGACGGACGTACTTCTTCCGGGCGATGATCGAGAAGTCCGATGGTAATTATGATGCCGCCTTGAAATCTTTAGAGCGCGTTGAGGCTCAATATCCTCGGGACCGTGTGACGCTGAATCAAATTGCGCGCATTCTGTTTCTGAAACGCGAATATGCAAAGGCGATCGGCTATCTGGAGCGGGTCTGCGATATCGATCCTGAAGATGTGCAGATGCATTACACGGCAATGTTGTGCTATCGCGGTCTGGGGGATGCCACGAAAGCGAATCGTGAGCAGGCCCTGTTCCGCCGATTTAAGGCTGAGGAATCGGCACAGACAATCACGGCAATACCGCGCCTGGCGAGTCCCGAGGATAACAACGAGCGGCAACTGATTCACGACCACGAATCGGTTCCACTTCCGTAGCGATGAAATTATTCCTTTGTATCCTCGCCATCGTTTTCTGCCTGTTGGGATTCGGGATGAACACTCCCGATCAGGGAATTCGATTCGTCGATTCAACCAAGAAAGCCGGGATTCATTTCGTTCATCACACGGGCGCGACGGGAAAGAAGTACCTGCCCGAGACTCTTGGGGCCGGATGCGCTTTCGTCGATCTGGACGGAGATGGATGGCCAGACATCCTTTTAATCAACGGCAAAGACTTTGGGCCGCATGCGCAGAAATCGATGCCCGGATTCTATCGTAATAACCACAATGGCACCTTTACGGATATCACTCGTGGTAGCGGGCTGGATGTCGAGATGTATGGCATGGGAGTTGCGGCTGCGGACTACGACAATGACGGGCTGCCTGACATCTACATCACCGCGCTCGAAGGCGATCGGCTCTTCCACAATGAAGGGCACGGGCATTTTCGCGACGTAACAGCGCAGACCGGCATCCGCAACGCAAGTTTTGGTACCAGTGCCGCGTGGCTCGACTATGATCGCGACGGGAAGGTGGACCTGTTTGTTGCGAATTATGTGAACTGGTCTCCGCAAAAAGATCTGTGGTGCTCGCTCGATGGCGCGACAAAGTCGTATTGCACGCCGGAATCGTATAAGGGAACGTCTTCGAAGCTGTATCGGAACCTCGGTGGCGGGAAATTCGAAGACGTTACTCAGAAAGCCGGTTTCGGGGACAACACCGGTAAGGCTTTAGGCGTCGTGGTGTTCGACTACAACAGTGATGGATGGCCGGATCTCTTCGTTTCTAACGATACGCAGCCGAGCAAGTTGTACAAGAACAACGGAAATGGGACGTTTACTGAAGAAGGCATGCAGGCGGGCGTGGCGTACGGAGAGGATGGGGTGGCGCGCGGGGCGATGGGCGTCGATGCTGCCGATTACGATCGCTCCGGAAGACCTCATCTGCTGGTCGGCAATTTCGCGAATCAGATGCTCGGGCTGTATCACAACGAGGGCCACGGGTTCTTCGTAGACGAGGCTCCTTCTTCGACAGTGGGCCGGGCGAGTCTGCTTAGCCTGACTTTCGCTGCATTTTTCTTTGATTACGATTTGGACGGGTGGCCGGACATCTTCGCAGCCAATGGGCATATTGAGCCGGACATTAATCGCATCCAGCCCAAAGTTGCGTATCGCGAACCCCCTTTACTATTTCGGAACACGGGGAAGGGACGTTTTGATAACGTCAGCGATAACGTGGGCCCTGATTTTCGCCGTCCTATCGTCGGGCGGGGCGCGGCATACGCGGATTACGACCGGGATGGCGACCTCGATCTCCTGATTAATACGAATGATGGACCGGCAGTGCTTTATACAAACGAGGGCGGAAATCGGAATCACTGGCTCACCGTTCGCCTGAACGGGACGCGGTCGAATCGAAGCGGGTTGGGCACGGTGGTGCGGGTAGAAAGCGCATCGGGAAAACAGTGGAATACGGTGCATAGTGGATCGAGCTACTGTTCCCAAAGTGCGCTCGCCCTCACCTTCGGGCTGGGGACCGACCAAAAGGTGATGGCCCTTTCAGTTGAATGGCCGAGCGGAACCCGCCAGCAGTTTAAAGATCTCGCCCTGAATAAGTTCATGACGATCGACGAGTCCGCCGGCATCCTCAAGTAAGCCCCACGTTAGATCCCCCAGAGCGCGCGTGAGACGCCGGCGTATACAAAGCGAAAGGCGCGCGTTCGATTTCACAAATAGAATTCTGATCCCGCGAATTCTATGCAATCCGGTAAGCTCACGACATAGTCGTCTGATATGACTAGGATTTTCCTGGTCTAACGAATTGGTAACGCAACTGCACAGCGGAAGGTGAGCCTGCCCGTTCTTGTCGGGCGAAATCAACGAGGAAAGATAAATTCATGCGACTTTTACGAGTGCGCCTCGGAACCATTTTGGCGGCCTTGGCCATATTTTCTACTTCGGTGTTCGCGCAGTCTCTGACGACCGGCGACATTTTGGGGACGGTTACGGACCCAAGCGGTGCGGCCATACCGAACGCAGGCGTCACGCTGAAGGGTGTAGATACGGGCACCAGTCAGAACACCAGGACCAACCAGTCTGGCGAATATCGTTTCACGTTGTTGAAGCCGGGCCGATACACGGTTGCGGCGAGCGAGACCGGCTTTCAGACGAGGGAAGTTTCGCTTAGTGTTGCCGTTGGTCAAGCCGCCCGGGCCGATCTGAATCTCGAAGTGGGTACGTCCACGACAACCGTCGAGGTTACTGCGGGCGGAACGCTGATCAACACAGAACCGGCGTCGATCACGAGTTTTACTCAGGCCCAAATGGAGCTCTTGCCGACTGCGGGCGGTGACATCACGAACATCGCCTTCACCGCGCCGGGCACGGTGGTGAATGTAACGGCAGGCTACGGTAATTTCACGGTCAACGGCCTGCCCGCTACGTCGAATCTGTTTACGATTAATGGCGAGAACTATATGGACCCGTACTTCAACATCAACAATACGGGCGCCACGAACCTCAGCATCGGCCAAAACGAGATTCAGGAAGCCACGGTGATCAGCAATCCGTACGCCGGCCAGTACGGCCAGCTTGCGGGCGCGCAGGTGACGTATATCACGAAATCCGGAACCAACGATTTTCACGGGAACGCCCAATATCTATGGAACGGGCGGGCGTTGAACGCGAATAACTGGATCAATAACTCTACCGGGACTCCGAGACCCTTCGCGAACGCGAACCAGTGGGCGGCTTCAATCGGAGGCCCGATCATCAAGAACAAGACGTTCTTTTTTGTCGATAACGAAGGACTCCGTTTCGTTCTGCCCAATGTGATCCCCACGAATATCCCAACTCCTGCTTTCGCTACGGCGGTGCTGACGAACATTCAGGCGACGCAGCCAGCCGAATATCCGACGTATCAGAAGCTCTTTGGTCTGTGGCAGGGAGCCCCCGGCGCGGCGAGTGCACAGCCGATCATACCTGCCGCAGACGACCCATGCAGGTCTCTGGTGCTGCCAGGCTTCACCCCCGGAACGCCTTGCGCCGCGACGTTTCAGGCGACCCCAACCGCGCTAGCGTCAGAATACGTTCTGGGCTTCAGAGTTGACCAAAAGATCAGTGATAATGACGACGCGTTTTTCCGGTACAAGCTGGACCACGGCACACAGCCGACACATCTGGATGCGATCAGCCCCAACTTCGACGCGCTCTCGAAGCAGCCGTCATGGGATGCCCAGTTCAATGAGACGCACATTTTCGGCCCGAGATCAACGAACTCATTTATGGCAACACTCAGCCACTACGTGGCACAGTTTGCGCAGAATCATACGCTCGCGGCCGGGACGTTCCCCTATGACATCATCACCACTGGCGAGGTGAATTTTGGAGCGCTAGGTTCTGGGGTATACGAAACCAACCCGCTGCGTAGTTACCCGCAAGGGCGAAACATTACTCAGTACCAGTTCATTGATGATTTCACGCTGAATCGTGGAAAACACAACCTGAAGTTTGGCGTTAATTTCCGCCGTTACGACGTCAGCGACCACAATTTCTTCTACAACAGCCCGGCGGTTTACTTCGGCTACGTGCCTGGCGGCCTGCAGAATTTCGTGGATGGCCTGGCATATCAATACCGTCAGGCCTTGAACCTTTCAAGCGATGTTCCCGTCGCAATGTGGGGCTTGGGGCTTTATGCGCAGGACGAATGGAACGTAACTCCTAACTTAAAGCTTACCTTGGCACTGCGGGCAGAGCGTAACTCGAACCCGGTGTGCCAGACGAACTGTTTCGCGAACTTCAAAACTGGTTTCAACGGTCTGGCTAGCGTGACAAATGCGGACCCCGGCAGTGTCCCGTATAGCGCCGACATTGCTGCGAATCAACATCAGGCGTACCCAGGAGTGGACTTCCTCGACTGGTCCCCACGCTTCGGCTTCTCCTGGTCTCCGGGGGGTCACAATAAGACCGTAATTAGCGGAGGCTTCGGGATCTTCTATGATTCACCGCCCGCGGGTCTGGTGGATGATCTTCTGGCGAACCCGCCAGTATCGGTTACCTTCCGTGTCCGGCCAACCGAGGGTGTGGCTCCATTCGACCCTGCCGGCGCACCTGCGATTTGGCAGGCCGCTGCGAACACGTTTAACATCCAGAAAAGCTATAACCAGATCGCGACGTCGCTGGCGGCGCTCGGGGTAAGTTTCCCGCCGCCTGCATTCACGGCTGTCAACGGCATCATGCATGCTCCGGAATGGCAGGAGTGGAATTTCCAGATTCAGCAGCAGCTGTCAAATTCCTACGTGCTATCGCTGAACTACGCAGGCAACCATGGTGTACGCATTCCGTATGACAACGCCTGGCCGAACGCTTTCGACCAATATGGGCTGTACCCCGGAGTGCCCGGCGTACCTGGTGCTTCGGCAGTTCCGAACTATGGAGTGGTAACAAGTGTGCAGAACGGCGCGATTTCGAATTATAACGGCTTGACGGTCACGCTCGCGAAACAGTTTTCGCATGGGTTTGCGGGCCACTTCAACTACACCTGGTCGCATAATTTGGACGAGGCTTCAAACGGTGGAGTATTTACCTATGGCGACTCACTGCTCGGACAGATTAATCCGGTAAGCCTTCGTGCCAACAACTACGGCAATTCGGATTATGACATTCGGCACAACATCAGCGCAGACTTCATCTACAGCCCGGGATTCCGCTTCGGCAACCGATTCCTGAATGCTGCGCTGGGTGGATGGCAATGGTCGTGGAAGGTGTTCTGGCGCACAGGGCTGCCGTTCTCGGTTGTCGACGGCAATACGGCGGTGGGTAACTACAATGGAAACATTCTGGCCACTCCGCTGGCGGGTGCTGGGCCTGCACAGACGACTTGCAACTCCTCTAGCACCAATGGGGCCACTCCTTGCCTGAACGCCAATGCCTTCGTCAACGCCGCCCCTTCCAGCTTCCCCGGGTACACCCAATGGTCGGGTCAGGGACGCAACGCATTCCGCGGTCCGCATTACTTCAACACCGACATGGCTCTATTTAAGAACTTCAAGATTACTGAAAGATTTAACTTCGGTTTAGGTGCACAGGCGTTCAATGTCGTCAATCATCCGAACTTTGCGCTTCCGGATAGTACACTCGGCGACTCGACATTCGGTCAGATCTTGACAATGGCGGGTACTCCGACAAGTCCATACGGCAACTTCCTTGGTTTCGACTCATCGCCGCGGGTACTTCAGGTCTCGGGTAAGATCACGTTTTAGCTTGGGGAAACGCAGGGGCGCGCCGGGTCTAATCGAAGGCGCACAAGGGGCAATAATGGCTCATGTGCGCTTCGATCCGGCGCTTTTTAGGCGCTAGCGCGTGATATGCTGAGCAGGTCGAATTTATCAATCCGACTTAGAACGCGCCCGGCCGGCGCACCCATCAGGAGCCATCTCATGACAAATATTTTCGTGGGGAACTTGAGTCATCAGACCACTCAAGATGACCTCACTGCAGCATTTTCTCAGTACGGCGCTGTGGAGCGCGTCAGTTTGCCCACGGACCGGATGACTGGACAACCTCGGGGTTTTGGATTCGTCGAGATGACGAACCGAAGCGAAGCCGAGAACGCAATTGCGAGCTTGAATGGTGCGGAGTTGAATGGCCGGGCGATGAACGTCAATGAAGCACGCCCTAAGACGGAAGGTGGATTCGGAGGCGGAAACCGTCCACGCGGCGGCGCACCGCAGGGCGGCGGCAAAGGCCGACGGAATACACGCTGGTAGCAGCTAAGCAGAAGCTCTGGTTTTGGCAGCGGCTCCTTTAAGTGTCGTGCGCGTGAACGATAGAAGGCGCCGTGGCTGCGAATCGGCAATAGGCCGAACGCGTAGGGGGCGCTCCTGCAGAATGAGCTCACTGGCTTGAACCAGGGGCTCAGCGTGAAACCAGCGCTGGAAGGCCATGCCGTGAAAGATGTTGCAGAGGGCGGCCATGGTCATGCCTTGGTGGTGTGCCATCCAACAGCGCACCAGCTCGTATTTGGGAGCGAAGATGCGGCGGCGAGGGGATGAGGTGTAGTCGGCTGATTCGTAGAACCCGTAGTCACCCAGCCAACCTTTCCGAACCATTGCGCGAAGATTCTCGACAGCGCTGGCGGAATCAATCATCAGAGCAAGACAGCTGGAGTAGGGAGATACGACGAGAGAGCCGGCGCGCGCAACGTTTAGCGCGAGACCTGGAACGCCGAAGGCCGCATATTGGTAATTTCCGTCCTGATCTGTTTTGCTGTAAGCCGCTTCAGAGATTCCCCACGGTACACGGCGCTTGGTAGCGTACGATTTCTGAGCGCGTACAGCAGAGCGCACTGTGCGATCGAGCAGAGTCTGCGGGTGAGACTTCATCCAAATGACCGGCATCAGGTATTCGAACATCGTGCCCGTCCAGGAGATCAAAACATTCTCTCCTTCACAGAGCGTATGCTGGCGTCCCAGTCTGAACCAGGTCTCTTGAACGACCTCACTCTTTGCGACCGCGATGAATGCCGCCGTTCGGGATTCGGAAGCAAGAAGGTCGTAGCAGGACTTCGATAACTGTTGCTGCGCGACATCGTAACCGATTGAAAGCAACTTACGGCGTTTATCGGTGAGCATGCCGAAATCCATTTCACGGACTAAGCGCTCCGATTCAGCCGCGAGTGACGTGAGACGCGACGCAACGTCATTTAAGCGCATCCGACACGCCGGGATTTCGTCGCGCAAGCGGTTAATGATAATAATGGTCTCTGCAGGAAGGTTTGCGGCAGTAAGAGCCTGAAGCTTGCGATCCAATTCCCCATAAAACGCGTCGGCAGTTTGTGGAGTCAGCGGCTTGGAAGGCAGATCGAATTGCGCAGGCGGGAGCCGTCGAAGCGCCTCATATTCGGGAAGGTACCAGGGCATGAAGTCGCGAGCTTGCTTCCGGACTGCGTCAATGCGGCCTTGGATTTCGGACAGCCACCACGTGTTTTGCTTGGCCCGCGCCGGCTTTGATGCCGGGGGATCTATTTGCATCTGCAAGAGCTGGGGGAGCCACTGAGCGGGCGTTTTGAGTGCAAATAGTCTCTCAAGATTCTGAGGACCTTTGCTTCGCCCACCCAGGATGCGGTAATGATCGGCGAGTCCTTCGAGGGCGTTGTCGGGAAATACAGGCCGGTGGAGCAATTCAAGGCAGCCCTGTTTTAAGGTCCAGAGCGAGGCTGCGAAATTGCCGCTATCCACACTCGATAGAAACAAAGGCGGGATCGGTTCAAACGTGATGGTTTCGTACCAATTCAAGAAATGGCCGAAATAGCGCGGCAGTTTCAAAACCGACTTAAGGGTTAGCTCGGTTTGCGAAACGAACTCGGTGAGGTTCAGATAGCCAAATTCGAGAGCGGCCTGACGAGCGTTCAACAAGAAGCCCAGGTTCGTGGGAGAGATGCGTTCGGCGATTCGATACGGCTGCTCCTGAACATTGTCAGGAATAAGCCAATTGTTCTTCTCATTACTGAATTCGGCGAAGTAGCGCCAAGTAGTGAGTGCTACTTCACGAAGGAAGCGGCGATCTTTGTCAGAGAGCTCCTGGCCTTCGGTATGTGGCGAGCGATTGATCCAGAGGGAGACGAGCTTTGAACTGCACCAGGCGATGATGAACGGCAGTGCGTATCCGGCCGCTTCCGGCTTTTTGAACAAGCCCAGACCGAGGCCGATTGCGACCACCGGGGTCCACTCGAGGTACACATCGACAAGTGTGCGCTTTTGAATGCCTAACTCGGCTTCGGTGGCTGTTTCCCATTCGAGAAGGCGGCTGTGCGTGATGGTACTGCGGATTATGGTACGCACAATTGCGTCGAGGGACACGAGGGTTTGATGGGCGAGAAACGCGATGTTCAGAAGGATGCTGACGTGCGAGGTGAAAAAGTCTGTGACGGCATTACGGGCGGTCATACGGCTCCGCTTCCACACTGCGCGGCAGAGCGCGAAAACAAGACGGAAATAGATAGGGAGAAAGAGCAGGGCGATGGTGACGAGCGTCCAAAAGCGGGGGCCGCCGGGGAGAAAAAACCATCCCGCGACGAGGAGGAAGAAAGTGGCCGGCTCGATCAAGCTACGGCGCAGATTATCGACAATCTTCCAACGCGATACAAGAGAAATTGGGTTGGGAACGAGCTTTCCGGACTCGTTGGGGACGTGATTGAAAATCCAGCGTAGGATTTGCCAGTCGCCACGCAGCCAGCGGTGCTTTCGGCGATTGTAAGCGCTGTAGTGCGACGGATAATCATCGATGACCTCTATATCGGAGGCCAGGCCAGCACGTGCGTAAGCGCCCTCGATAAGGTCATGGCTAAGGAGCGCGTTGCGCGGAAAGCGATGTTCGAGGACTTGGCTAAACGCATCTACATCGTAAATGCCTTTTCCGGCGAAGATGCCTTCGCCATAGAGATCCTGGTAGACGTCTGAAACAGCGCGAGAGTAGATATCGAAACCGGTTTGGCCCGAGTATATGCTTGCGAGGCGAGAGCGGCTGGCCGAGTGCACGCTGATATCGACACGGGGCTGAAGAATGCCGTAACCTTCCGTCACGATATTGAGCTCGGGATCAATGAGCGGGCGATTCAAAGGATGAGCCATCGTGCCGATCATGCGTTGAGCCGCACTGCGTGGGAGTTGAGTGTCGGAATCGAGCGTCAGGACGTAGCGGATATGAGGCAGGCGCGAGAGGTCGCCCGCTTTGACAGGAAATGGATCGTATGTCTGGCGGAGAAAATGATTCAGCTCGAGTAGCTTGCCGCGCTTCCGCTCCCAGCCCATCCAAGCGCCTTCGCGTGGATTGTAAACCCGATGGCGGTGGAATAAGTAGAAGCCGCCGTAGGGCTCGCTTTCATACTTCCGATTCAGACCGTTGATCAGTTGCACGGCGAGATCGATACGAGGATCGTGCTCATCGGCGGGTTCTGCAGAATCGGGCAAATCTGTCAAAAGCGCGTAGTGAATGTAGGGATCGCGGTTCACGAGATAACGCACTTCAAGGTCATCGACGAGCTGCCGGATCTGCTTTTCGTTCAGGAGCAGCGTTGGGATAGCGACCATGGTGGCGCAAGAAGGATCGACTCCCTTTGAAAAGTCAAGTTTTGGTAAGCCATGAGGCGTCAGGACGGCTGTAACCAGGTGATTGATCAACTCGACGGCTGCTTGGGTAGCCGGCAAGATGAGAAGTAGCGTGCTTACGATCAGGCCCGCGCCGCCGTGCGTTCGGACGATGCTCATGATCAACGTGACGACCGTGATGAGCGTCAACGCCTCAATGCCGATGATGTAAACCTCATCTGGATACTGATGGAAGAAGCGCTGAAGACGAGCGCCGACCGGCGGTCGATAGCCGATCCGGCTGAATAACGCGGCAAAGCCGGTTGGGTCGAGCAAGTAGTAGCCGATGTGACGAAGGCGCTCGTGCAGTATTTCAGGATTCGATACGCGAATTCTTGATTCCTGCTCTGGCCTGTCTCGCCGCGCCATGTCGATAGTGAGCCGGGCGAGTTCAAATTCGCTGACGTCCGAATGGATTGCAACCTTTGCTATCCTGCGCCGGTAAGATTCTCTGCTTTCGAATTCCATGCGGGGATACACGCCAGCTGGATCGAGGCACAGAATGCGATGTAAAACCGAGAGCTGCTCGAGAGTTTCTTTCCAGTCAATTTCACCTAAGAATCGGAGACTGGTAATGATGTGGCCAACTTCGTAGGAGCGGGCGTTCAGGCCTTCAGCGCGGAAGGCTTCCAATGCTTGCCATCCACGTTCCGCGAGCAGTTCGAGGAGAACGAGCTTAAGCGCGGGAATCATTCCGGAGAGTTCGAACAGGCGCAGAGGCTCGACCTGTTGGACAGCGTCGATGAAGGAGGAGAACGCCGGCTCGCTCAGCTGATTTCGTGTCGCCGCGAGCAGACTTCGAGCGAGCACAATGCAGCGCGGAATGCATTCGTCCGTTGGTGTTCGCACAAGGGGCAACCTGGCCAGCGTTTTTGTGGCTTCACGAAGATCCTGAATGTCAGTACGAACCAGACGAAGGTTGTCGTACAGCCAGGTGAGATCGTCAGAAGGCTCAGCGGTTTTGAGCTTATACAGTTCGCGTTCCAGCGTGGAGAGACGATTGGCACTTCTAAAAAAGATTTCACGAGGCAGGCCGGAGGATCGTTTGCCTCGAAGCCAGGCGCAAGAGCGCACGGCTCGCATAGCATGCTTACGTAGGTCGGCCTGTTCTGTTTCGCTGAGATCCAAGCCCGGCGGCTGGACGCGATCCACTTTCATTTCACTGGACGGTTCAGGCATTGAGGAAATCTATCGGTAGCTTGATGCTTGGAGCTCGAACATTTCAGCGTAGCGCCCCTCTTGTGCCATAAGCCGTTCGTGACTGCCTTCTTCGATGATGGTGCCGTTCTCAAGGACAATGATGCGGGTCGCCATCCGAACAGTAGAAAAGCGGTGAGAGATGAAAAGCGCCATTTTGCTCTCGGTGAGCTCATTAAACCGCTCGAATACTTCATACTCGGCACGCGCATCGAGAGCGGCGGTAGGCTCGTCAAGTATCAGGACCTGCGCCTGGCGAAGATAAGCGCGGGCAAGGGCGAGTTTCTGCCATTCACCGCCGGACAGGTCGACTCCTCCTTCGAATCTGCGGCCCAGCATCTGCTCGTATTTCCGCGGAAGGCGGCTAATGACTCCGTCGGCGAGACTTTTCTCTGCCGCGCGTCGGATGTGATCGTCGTCATGAAGGCGCTCGATTCTGCCGACGCCAATGTTTTCGCGAGCTGTCATTTCGTAGCGCATGAAGTCCTGGAAGATGACGCCTATCTCCTTACAAAGATCCTCAATCTCGTATTCTCGAAGGTCGATGCCGTCGAGCAGAACGTGGCCGCCAGTAGGATCGTAGAGACGGGCCATCAGTTTCACGATTGTCGTCTTGCCCTGCCCGTTCTGGCCAATCAGGGCCACGCGTTCGCCAGGTTCAAGACGAAAGTTCAGGGCACTCAGCACCAGGCGTTCTGTTCCCGGATAGACAAACGACACGTCGCGGAACTCAAAGCCGCTTCTAATGGGACGGGGTGCGGGAAGCGCGTTTGGCTTAGACATAACGGTAGGATGCATGTCAAAGAAAGCGAGCAGATCGGTGAGGAAAAGCGCTTGATCTGCAATGCTTGAGAGGGTTGAAAAAATCAGGGAAATGTTGCTCGAAGCGGCGAGAATGGATTGCGTGAGGAAGACAAGCTTATTAATACTGAGCGCGCCGGTAACGGTTTGGTAGACAACCCAGGCATAGGCACCGTAATAGCCGCCGGTGCTCAACATGGAGAGCAGAGAAACGGCGAAGGCGCGTCTTCGGGAAAGGGCCAAGTTCTCGTCGAGAATTTGATTCGAAAGCCCTGTAAACCGGTCGGTCAAGAAGCGGCTGAGCCCGAAGAGTTTCAGCTCCTTCGCAGCTTCTTTGCTTCCGCCGAGTTGACGAAGATAGTCGAGTTCGCGCTTGACCGGAGTTTGGCGGAAGTTTTTCGCATAGCTTAGGAAGGCGAAGTGGCTTTCGCCGAGAAATGCGGGAACAAGGCAGCCGACCAGGACCAGGAGGAGCCAGGGAGAAAAGAGAAGGATGCCGACCGACAGCGAAATCGTTGTGATTGCTTGCTGGAACAAGCGGCCGATTGATTGGATCATTCCGAGGCGGTCAGTTGCTTGAACACGAGCCCGCTCTAGCCGGTCGTAGAAGACAGGATCCTCATAAGCTTGAAGATCGAGCTGCGAGGCATGATCCATGACTTGGATGCTGACGTGACGCGTGTAGCGATCCGCCAGCACGGCATCGTAATAGTCGATCAGCCGGCTTAGTATGTTGCCAACCACCGCAAGTGCGAATTCCAGGAGGACGAGCCACCAGAGGCGCGGAGTGAGAGATAACTTGTGATAAACGAGGTAGGTGACATCGCCGACGATTAAACCGCTTACCCACGCGACACTCACTGGTACCAGCGAAACGAGCGCTCGAAGGACGAGGCCCAAACTGACAACCAAAGGACCCGAATCCCAAACGATGCGCAGCACAGGCGGGACGTTTTTCAAGGCCTGAAGACGTTCCCGCCAAGCGCCCTGGAGTGCTCGATTGTTGTCTTGTATCACTCTGAACCGGATGAAAGGATCGACCGTACCACTAGATCCAGCTTCTAGTGTGACTTACACGCTTATAGAAGCCGGTCACAAGACTTCTCAAATTTCGGCTCACTTGCTAACGCTTAGTGCCTGTTGCGGTTGAAACCCTAACCGGCTACGTGGAGACGCTTTGTCGGCGAAACCCTTTCACTAGTTTGAAATCGCATGAGCTTAGACATGTTTAATCGATTTGGCATCGCCGCACTGGCTTTAGTAGCCGGGCAAGCGCTTGGCCAGACCTCCACGGGAACTAGCGTAGATTTGCGAGGGCAGGGGCGGAACCCGGATTTTTCAAACTTCGTATTCACGCGTCCCATGACGGTGGGAGCGGTGCTGCCCTCATCCTGTCAATTAGGCCAGTTTTACTTCAATAGTGCGGCCTCGGCCGGAGCTAACTTATATGCCTGTACGGCTCCAAATGTGTGGACGCTCGAAGCTGGCAACCGAGCCAGTTCCGGTTCTGGCGCAACGATGGCAGCACAACTCGGCGATTTTGCGGCGGTGCTTGCGAATGGAAGTCTGACGTTGGATGTCGGTTGCTCTGCGAGCAACCCGTGCAACGCGCGGTTAGGAAATACAGTTTATAGTTTCAGAACTTCGGCGGTCGTTACGCCTGTCGGCCCCACTAGCGGTCTTGTCCTTGTTTATATCGACGGGGCAGGGAACCTGACCGCAGGCAGCACGGTCGCGTTGACATGCCAAGGATGTTTGTATGTTTCTGGCGCAACCTCATTTCCGGCAAACTCGATACCACTCTTCACCTGGACTCTCACGAGTGGCTCTTTCGACGCCGCGGGAGGAACAGATTTTCGCGCTCTCCTATCGTCGAAAAATGCCTTAAGCGGGACGGGGATCATCATCACCGAGAATGGCGGCACTTCTACGATTGCAATCGACCCGTCAGTGGTCGCGACGCAAGTTCTCACACCTCCTATCACGTCGAGCGCGGCCTGTTCGGTCGGGCAGTTCTCATGGGATGACAACTACTACTACCTGTGTACTGCTAGCAACGGCTGGAAGCGAATTGCGCTAGCTAGCTTCTAGGAAGTCTTGTTGACGGGGACGTCTGTCGCCAATTGTGAGGCATATAGAAGTTGCCCTGGATTTTCTTGCCAGCGTCAACGTGTATAGACGCGCAGCCGTGCTGCCATTCGAAAACGTCTTTCGTCCCAGCGTCTTCAACACACGCGTCAATTTGGTAAACACCGGGTTGCAAACCGAGTTCGAGACAACTGAACTCAATCGAGCCGAGCCCTCGCTGCATATCGAGCCCAGCTCCGTTGAGGGATGTTGTCCACTGGGCTGCGATATTGCCGTCACTGGAGAGGAAGTAGAGCGAGACGGCGCCGTCATGGATCTGATTGTGAATGAAATACTCGAGGCGAGCAGTGACCGGGTCACCGGTCAGAAAGCCCGTGCTCAGGATTGCGCGGCTATCGTAGAAGCTGACGTTTGTGATCTCTGCAATGCGAGTTTCACCATAGATCTGGGAGGCTTGATGGAAGTTCGCGGTTTCTGTATACCTACGAATAATCTCGTCAGGACTTCCTGTCGCAACAATCTGTCCTTCCTGAAGCAGCAACACACGTTGGCATAAATTCCGCACTGCGGTGAGGTCATGAGAAATAAAGACCAACGTCGTTCCACGCCGATGCAGTTCCCCAATTCGTTTCTTACATTTCTCCTGAAACGCGATGTCACCTACTGCTAGTACCTCATCAAGTAGCAAGATCTCGGGATCGAGATGTGCGGTGATTGAGAAGCCGAGCCGAACATACATCCCGGATGAATATCTCTTTACCGGAACATCGATAAAGGGCCGGACGCCGGAGAAATCGATGATGCTATCCAGCTTGCTTGTGATCTCCGCACGACGTATTCCCAGAATGGAGCCGCTTAAATAAATGTTCTCGCGGCCTGTTAATTCGGGGTGAAAGCCCGAGCCCACTTCGAGGAGTGCGGATAAGCGGCCGTCGATCGTGATTTCGCCGTGAGTAGGTGTTGTGATATTCGAGAGCAGCTTGAGAATCGTACTTTTGCCGGCGCCATTATGGCCAATGATGCCAAGCGACTCTCCGCGCCGGACTTCAAAACTTACGTCTTTAACTGCCCAGAAATCCTTTTTTTGAGCTCGGAGCCGCTGAACTCGCGCCAGCAAGCCGGGATATCGGGGCTCAGCTTCACTCTGAATCCGGTAGCGCTTTGAGACGCGTTCAAAACTGAGATCAATCATCAAATAATATCCGCGATAGTCGCTTCCCGGTGCTTGAAGTAGAGATATGCAGCCGGCAGAATAATGAGCGTGGCCAAGCCCGATATACAGAGGGTAGGAAGATCGAGTCCAATACCCTGAATTGAAACCCGGCGGAAGTTCTCGACTATCCCGACCATCGGATTGAGGACGTAAAGCGCTCGAAATCGGTGCGGCACTTGAGCGAATGAATAAACGACCGGACTGCCGAACATCCACAGCTGCAAGAGCAGCGGCATAGCAATTCCGATATCACGAAATCTCACTTGGAATGCGGAGAACAACAGCGCAAGTGCAGATGCAAAGAGGAATTCAATCGCCAGAATTGGGATAATGTACAGCGCCTGATGGGTTAGTGATACGTGATACCAGACCATCATAATACTGAGAATGATGGATGCGATCAGCAAATCAAAAAGCGCTGAGACCACGTAAGTGAGCGGCACGATTTCGCGCGGGAAGTAGACCTTGGTGATCATCTGCTGATGACTTACTAATCCTTGCGCTGAAGATGCAAGGGCGGTTTGGAAAAAGGTCCACGGAAGGATTCCTGAAAGTACAAACAGCGGATAAGAGATGCCTTCACTGGGAATCCGGGTAAATAGAGAAAAAACGACGGTATAAACCAACATTAGTGACAGAGGCTGTATGAAGGCCCATGCAAGGCCGAGCGCGGACTGTTTATAGCGCACTTTGATGCGGTGAACCGTTAGGGTATAGAAAAGATCGCGATACCAAAACAGTTCCGAAAGACCGCTGAGCAGAATGGCTGGGGAGAACGAAGGCGGTCGAATGACTTTGACCCGCCTTTTTCCCGCGCTCTCCTTGGCGTCAGAAGAGACGGGAACGGCTTGCTCGATTTGCATTACAAGCGAGTAGCCTTTAGTGTTGCACGATCCACAATGGTCAATCAGAAACTTATCGATACTGCGGGGAAAGGTTTTCAATGGAAGGAACGCCTTGCAGACATTTCTCCGATGAGAGTCGTGCAACTTGGTCCGTATCCGCCGCCACATGGTGGGGTGCAAACAAATCTTGTCGCGATCCGGGAGTACCTGCGTGCGCGAGGTATTTCTTGCGCGGTGATTAATATCACGCGCTACCGCCGCGAAGAAACCGATGACGTTTACTATCCCAATAGCGCTTGGGAGTTGATTTGCGATCTTTTCCGGCGCCGCTATGACATCGTGCATTTACACATCGGAGGCATCATGCCCCTCCGTGTGCTCGCGCTCGCTCTCGTCTGTACGAGCGTGCCCTGGGCCAAGGCAATTTTGACCTTCCACTCCGGAGGATATCCCTCGTCGTCGGAGGGAAGGGCGGCAAAGCCCCGATCCTTGCGCGGATTCGTTTTGCGGCGTTTTGATTTCGTGATTGGTGTGAATCAGGAGATCATCGATTTCTATCTTAAACTTGGCATTCCAGAATCACGAACGCGGCTGGTTCCTCCTCATTCTGTGGCGCTCACAAAAATCGCCGGGCAACTCGAGGAACCGCTTGCATCGTTTTTCGCCGAACACGAGCGCATTCTGGTGTCGGTCTGCGGACTGGAGCCGGAATACGATGTGTCGCGTCAGATTAAAGTCATGGCGCATGTTCTGCGGAGATTTCCCAAGACAGGTCTCGCCATTATTGGCGCCGGCAGCTTGGAGACGAGTTTGCGCGAGCAGATCCAGGCGACTCCCTACGGCCGACATGTTCTTCTATGTGGCGACGTGCCTCACGCCGTGACGCTGCGGGCTATTGCAGACAGTGATGTTTTACTTCGGACAACGCTCTACGATGGCGACGCTATCTCGGTGCGAGAAGCTCTGTATCTTGGAACCCCTGTGATCGCCACCGACAATGGCATGCGGCCCAGAGGAGTTGAACTGGTTCCGATGGGCGACACAGAAGCTCTAGGCAATGCAATAGAGCGGCGCCTGCACGCAGGCAAGGCGAAACAGGCGTTTGTATTACCGGATGATGAAAATTTAGCAGAGGTCTTGAAAGTGTACTGCCAAGGCAGCGGACGTTAAATCGGTGTAGCCAGATTGGCGTGTTCGTGAGTTGTAGAGGCTCGGGCGTCCGAACCTGCTCTTTCGATTTGCTCAAACCTTCGCATCCAAAGTTCGAGCATCAACAGTCTCCAGAGCCAGTGAGAGTTGTCGCGCCGTCCTCTATCGTGCTCGTTCAGCAGCTTTAAGAGAAACTCCTCCGAAACGATATTGCGATCGAGGAAAGCGCGGCTGGTCAAGAGATCCCAGAGTAGAGCGCGTAAAGAGCTGCGGAACCACAATGCGAGCGGCACGCCAAACCCCTTCTTGGGGAGGCTCAGCAACTCGGGTGGCAGGCGATCGCCGACCGCCTTCAAGAAAATCTGTTTGCCCCTTCCATTCCGCATTTTCCATTGGTGCGGAATGGACATAGCGAACTCAGCAAGTTGATGATCGAGAAGAGGACTGCGCACCTCGAGCGAGTTTGCCATCGACATCCGATCCACCTTGACCAGCATGTCTCCGGTTAAGTTGGCCCGGCTTTCAAAGTAGATCGCTTGTGGAACAATGTCGGCATGCTCTGCTAACAGACAGTCTCGAAAGGTTTGGATGAAGAAAGCGGAATCGGCGGGGAGCATCCACTCTGGCCGCAATAGCGCTTTCCGGAGGAAGTAGGGAGAGTAATTCAGTTCGAAGTAGCGAGTAAGCGCGGAGGGCCTGCTGATCATGCGCAGGTAGTTCTTGCCGTAAAACGAGTACGGCCAGACTTCGGCAATTTGCGAGAGCAGAGTGCGCGCAAGCGGCGGGACAATGTCGAAGCTACGGAGCTTGTCAATAGCGAAGAAGCTGTGATATCCAGCGAACATTTCGTCCCCGCCATCGCCTGTCAGAGCGACCTTGACGTGCAGCGCCGCGAACTCGGAAACGATGAAGGTTGGAATCGCTGAACTGTCGCCAAACGGCTCATCGAATTGATTGACGAGTTTAGAAACAAGACTGACCGAGTCTGGCCGCACTACAATTTCGTGGTGATCCGTATTGAATTTTTGGGCGACCAGCGCCGCGGCGGGAAGTTCGTTGAAACCGCTCTCTTCAAAGCCGATTGAGAAAGTTTTCACACGCTCTGAAGTTTGCATCGCCATAGACGCAACGACCGAGCTCGAATCGATACCGCCGCTGAGAAATGCGCCCAGAGGTACATCGGCGATCATGCGCAGGCGAACAGATTCATCAAAGATTTCGCGAATACGGGTTGCTGCAATCGCCTCTGTCATGCCTGGCTGAATGTCGGTCGCCGGTTCCGGGAGATTCCAATACCTGCCCTCGTGCACAGTGCCGTCACAATCGTAAAGCAGCCATCCTCCAGGCGGTAGCTTCCGAATGGCCTTGTACGGGGTCAGCGGATCGGGAATGTAAGAGAGCTGGAAGTAAAGGCGGAGAGCCTGATTATCAATTTCGAGCGGTACTCCGACCGGGTAAAGGCATTTCAGCTCGCTGCCAAAAAAAAGCCCTGTGGGGAGGATCGAATAGTACAGCGGCTTCTTCCCGAATCGATCCCGAACCAGGAGCATTTGCCTGCGGCGTGCGTCCCAAATCGCGTACGCGAACATGCCGCGCAATTGTGGGATGCCGTCGATGCCGTACTGTTCATACAGGTGCACAAGCGTTTCAGTGTCGCTGTGGCTGGTGAACCGATGCCCGTCGGAAATGAGAGAATCACGAAGCGACTGGTAATTGTAGATCTCGCCGTTGAAGACCACCCAAGCGGTGCCATCTTCGTTTGAGATCGGTTGATGCCCGGTGCTCAAATCGATGATGCTGAGCCGGCGCATGCCGATGCCACAACCGAGATCGACATGAATGCCTTCATCGTCTGGCCCGCGATGGCGAATCTGATCGCACATGGCCCTGACGGCGGATGCCTCAGCTCGGCCTTCGCGCAGCACGAAGCCGGCTATTCCGCACATATTGGATTGCGAACTACGGGCATGATCGGCCTCAATTATCCCAACATCGGGTGTGAATGCACCATTGCCACGCCAAGCGCAACCGGGTTAGGTCAAATCCGGGACGCTAAGTTGCTTCGGGCCACGCAAACTCAAAGGAGCGATGATTTTGGGCGTCAGATAATTCGAATACGGCGGAGTGAGGCTGTTCGCTAATGGCGAATGTTCCGACGCCATTCAGGATGAGAGCTGCTGCGAAGTACGCCGGTAATGTGGTGATGCGCCGGACAACAAGGGACGGGCCAAGCTGCTTTTTCCCGAATACAGGCGAGTGCCAGGCCTCGCGCTCTTCGGCCGGAGATGCAAGGAAAACGCGATTTCGGGCTTCAGGCGACGCGAGATGCCAGAATTGCTCTACTTCGTGCTCACCTGGCGGTCCGTCAATGCGATCTAAGACAAAGACGAAATCCGGCTGAATGAAATGGACCGTCCGGCGATGAATGATCGCGTCATATTTGCACTCGCCGAGGACCACATCGTCGGCTGCGTTCAAGGCGCATGTGATGAGTGCAACTACAGGTGAATTGGACCACCGAAAGGGTCCGAGAGGAATAGCTTGATCGCGCCGGTCTACGCGAACCGTGTTATGCGCCGCCGAACCGCGAAACGCATTGCGCCCTTGATCTTCGACGTAGGTGTAGGTTCCTGAATCGACCAGAATCTCAGTACCAGCGGCAGTCGCCAGAACTCCGAGCGAATCGGAATGACTGTGACCGGCCGGACCAGGGCCGAAAGGGCCCACATCAAAGGCGACACGATTCGAGGAATCCTGTAGAACGGCTATGCCAGCATCGGGAAACACGCAAGATGCATATTTGCCAGTGCCGGAACCTTGCGTACGGCCGAGCCACCACCCGGCCTGAGGAAACAGATCGCAGGTCTCAAATGTCCAATCCGTGCGACCCAAAAACGTCGCGCAGGTGGCTAATGTGGCCCGGCAGAATTGGTCGCGGCGACCATAGGGGTGGAACCAACGGCCGCCGTCGTCATCCCCGAGAAACGGGAGACTACGCTCGGGACCTATCAGCGCATGGAGGAAATCCGCCATTCGAACTAACGCTTCCCTGTATTCGCGAGAAGGATCAGACACAATCGCATGAAACAGAAACATGTCCAACGCATAGACGTGATAGTAGGTCGATTGCTCGAAGTGGCTGCCATCAGGACGTATCTGGCGATGCAGTTGCTCAAGCACCGTGTTGTTGCCCCGCTCGCGCCAATGATGAGCGCGCGGAAAAGACGGGAAAAGCCGGCCGAGCGCGTATAACACGACAGCTTCACCAAGCAGATGCGTGTTGGGCGAGAAATAGATAGAAAGATTGTTTTCGATGTGGCAGCCGTGTTGATATAGGCTCTCGAGGAATCGAGAGCGTAGATCGCCAGGCATGTAACTGCCGATAAAGTGATACAGCCACACCCAGGAGAATGCACGGAAACCGACTTCGAGCGCGCTGGTCCAGTTGATGCCGCGCTGGTAAGGATTGTGGCGCCACCAGCTATTAAGTTGATCGAAGATGTTTCGCAGGTAAATCTCGCGGCGTGTAAACAAGAAAGCTTGGGCTAGCAGCACGAGATGCTGATGACGATTGAGCTCCCAAATAACTTTGTGGTCGCCCGAGCGAGAGGCATCCAGATACGGAATAAGGCGGAAGTATCTGGTTCCGGTCGAGATCTGGTTGATGTAATCGCGCCGCCACTCGATGTTTGATCCCGTTTCAACACTTAAGCCGAGAAGTGGAAAGCGATGAGCAAGAATCTGATCGGCTATCTGCAAAACTTCTGCTGCGAAACCGGTGGACCGTAATTCCTCCGCAATCGCTTCAGGAACAGGCAGGTTCGCCAGGGGAGAAGCAAGTTGCAGGTGCAAGGTGGGCGGAAATGCGAAAAGCTGAAGATTTCGGATTTCTTGTTTGAGGCGAAATGCAAGTTCGGGCGAGCTTCGCATGCAGGTTTGGCACTTCATTCTCGCAAGGTGCCGGTCGAGAATGATCAGATGCCTTTGTAGTGGAGCAGGAAGTGCGGTTACTAAATTCCGACGCTCAAGCGCGGACGATTCTCACGGATATGGAGCATATCCTGTTTTGGCTTGGTATCGCATTCTACTTCTATAACGGTGACGAGCGGATCAGAGGAGTTGATTGGCAGACCAAGAAACTGAACCCGGAATTGGTCTTGCTGAAATTGAACTGTCTGCCCTGAGGGATAAAGTTTCGCCGAAAGTACCTTATTCGTAAGGCCGCCTACTGAGACGCTCTCACCGGGCCAGAAGTGCACGTGTACATAAAGCTTGTTGCCGATTTGCGTGAAATTCGCAAATTCGGAGTGGCTCACATTACACAGCTCGGCTTGGTGGATAAGATCGGCATGGCGGTCCATCCAACGGCCAACGCTTGTGAGGATGTCTACGGACGCATCCGGAATGGAGCCGTCCGCTTTGGGCCCGACATTGAGTAGATAATTCCCGTAACCACGTGCGCAGGTGACGAGATTGCGTACCACAGTTTTTGGTGATTTCCAATCGTCGTCGGCTTTCTGATAACCCCAACTGTCATTCATGGTCATACAAGATTCCCATGGTTCAGCAAAGGCCTGGATGTGCTGCTCCGGAGTGGTGAAATCCTCAGGGATCTCAGCGCGGTTGTTGATGAGAATGTCAGGCTGAAGTTGGCGAACCATTTTGTTCATTTTGACGGACTCCCAACCCTCAGCCGAAAGCGGCCACGCAACGTCATACCAAAGGATATCTAGCTTTCCGTAATTCGAACAGAGCTCGCGAACCTGGCCATGGATGTAATCGACGAATCGCCGGCGAGCTGCTTCATCATTGGCACAGCGAGCGCCATCCGGGTGATGCCAGTCCATTAACGAGTAGTAGAAGCCCACGTGCATACCTTCGCTTCGCGCAGCTTCGTAGTATTCGGCCACAAGATCGCGTCCGGCAGCCTGCTTGGGCGCACAATAATTTGTAAGTTTTGTATCGAAATTGCAGAATCCTTCGTGATGTTTGGTTGTCATCACCATGTATCGCATCCCAGCTTGCTTGGCGAGCTGAGCCCAGGCGCGCGCTGCGTGTGGTTTCGGATTGAACAACTTTGCGAGTTGCTGATATTCTGCAACCGGAATTCCTTCCTCCTCCATTGCCCATTCGTGACGGCCCAGCACGCTATAGAGGCCAAAATGGATGAACATGCCGAACCGGGCTTCGTGCCACCATTTCATGCGGCGATCTCGATCCGCGATTGTGGACGTGGTCGGGCCCTTCTGCTCGGGTTGCGCGACAAGCGGGACACCAGTAAACGACGACACCGCAGTTGCGGCTCCTAGAGAGCGCATGATACTGCGGCGGCTCACGGTGTTGTATCGGACCATAAAGCCTCCGGAGTCGGATTCTACTACATCGTCAATCCATCACGCGCCGAGGCAAGTCGCATCGTCATTAAAGGATAATCGTCAGCGTGTTGATCTCGCTATTCATCACCTGCTATAACGACACACTGTTCCCGGATACAGGAAAAGCAGTCCTTACCGTCCTGGAGCGGCTTGGGCACACGGTAGAATTCCGTGCAGCGCAGACTTGCTGCGGGCAAATGCATTACAACACGGGATACCAGCGAGAAGCACTCCCGATGATGCTCCACTTTTTGAACGTGTTTCGCGATGCTGAGGTCATTTGTGTTCCTTCAACCTCCTGCGTGGCTATGATCCGAGATCACTTCCCGAAAATGGCCGCTGCGCTCAATGACTCAACGATCCGGAATCAAGTGGAAGCGTTACTTCCGCGTATTTTCGAGTTCTCTGAGTTGCTGGTCGACAAGTTGGGCGTGACAGATGTCGGCTCCTTTTATCCGCATAGCGTTACTCTCCATCCCTCCTGCCATTCGCTTCGGTCATTGCATGTGGGAGATAAACCCGTTGAGTTGCTGAAGAATGTCCGTGGCATCAACCTAATAGAATTGCAGCAAAGTGAGCAATGCTGCGGTTTCGGGGGCACGTTTGCGGTAAAGAATGCGGAGGTTTCGGCAGCAATGCTTTCCGAAAAAATCTCTTGCATTCTGAATAGTCAGGCGGAAATTTGCACAGCCGGCGATAACTCTTGCTTGATGCATATTGGAGGAGCACTCAGCCGCCAGCGCACCGGCGTCCGGTGCGTCTACATTGCGGAAATCCTGGCTGCAACTGAATCTGGAGAGAAGCTATGAGTATTCGGGTTGGAGAAGCAGCTCACGCGCCAGAATTTCCAACGGCCGCCAAGAAATTGATGGCCGACACCCAGCTTCGGCATAACGTTCGCCATGCAACGGACGTGATACGAAGCAAGAGAGCCAAGGCCGTTGCTGAGGTGCCAGACTGGCAGGAATTGCGCGAAGCTGCCCACCAGATAAAAGAGCACACACTACGCCATCTCGATTCATATTTGCAACAGTTCGAAGAAGCGTGCGTCAATGCTGGCGGCAGGGTTCACTGGGCACGTGATGCGGACGAAGCGAATCGCATTGTTGTGGAGATCATTCAGGCGCACAACGCGACTGAGGTCATCAAGGTTAAGACGATGACCTCCGACGAGGTATCCCTGAATAGCGCACTCGAAGCCGCGGGCATCACCCCTTACGAGACGGACTTAGCCGATTTGATCGTCCAGCTTGGCGATGACAAACCATCTCATATCGTGGTTCCCGCTCTACATCGGAATAAGATGGAGATCCGGCGAATCTTTCTCGAAAAGATGAAGCTGGACAAACTTGGTGACCGTCCTGAAGATCTGACAGAAGCCGCGCGACGCTATCTGCGCGAAAAATTTTTGAGGGTAAAGGTGGGCATCAGCGGCGCCAATTTCGGCATTGCAGAGACTGGATCGGTTTGCGTCGTGGAATCAGAAGGCAACGGGCGTATGTGCATCTCTTTGCCTCAGGTCTTGATCAGCCTGATGGGAATCGAAAAGCTCATCCCGACTTTCGAAGATCTGGAAGTCTTTTTACAACTTCTGCCGCGCTCCGCGACGGGCGAGCGGATGAACCCGTATAACTCCATTTGGACCGGAGTTGCCGCTGGCGATGGACCGCAAGAATTTCACGTGGTTCTCGTCGACAACGGTAGAACTAACGTGCTTGCTGACACAGAATCCCGTGAAACGCTGGATTGTATCCGCTGCGGAGCTTGCCTGAACGCTTGCCCCGTGTATAGGCAAACGGGCGGGCACGCGTATGGCTCGGTTTACAGTGGTCCCATCGGTGCAATCCTGACACCGCAGCTTCAATCAATGACACATTCGAAGTCGCTTCCTTACGCCTCATCCCTGTGCGGCGCTTGCTACGAAGTTTGTCCTGTCAAAATCGATATTCCCGAGATTCTCATCCACCTCCGAGGCAAGGTGGTTGAGAGCGGTGGTGTGCCTTTTACAGAGCGGTTCGCGATGAAAACAGCAGCATTCGCGTTCTCGAACTCAACGCGCCTCTCGGCAGCACAGAAACTGGCGCGGATCGTTCAAAAGCCATTTGAGTGCGACGGTATGTTACGAAATCTGCCAGGAATGTTAGGGGCATGGACCGCAGTTCGCGATTTACCAGCTATTCCTAAGGAGTCGTTTCGTGAGTGGTGGGCAAAACGTGGGCAGGGAAGTTAGCTGTGAATCGCGCTAAGGACGAAATTTTAGACAGAATCCGGCGAGCCATAAACGATGTTTCGACTAGCTGCACGAGCGACTATGCGGCGATCGCGCGAGAGTATCAGCGATCTGCAAATCTGGATCAAGGGTCTCGGATGAATCTGTTCGCGGAAAGACTTCACGATTATGGGGCCGTGGTATATCGAGGCTCACATGTGCATCTTCCGGAAACGATCGCGCGCGCGCTTGCCGTACGTTCTAAACGCAAGCTACTCATTCCTAAGAATGTGCCGCAGGAATGGCTACCGCCAACATTTGAGTTTGTTCGCGACGACGGTTTGAGTTACGAAGCAATCGATCAAAGCGAAGGTGTCCTGACAGGGTGTGCGGTTGCCGTCGCGCTGACTGGAACCATAGTGCTGCGGCATTCGAGTGGAGAAGGCCGTCGTGCGCTAACTCTAATTCCCGATTACCACCTCTGCGTCGTTCTGGCGGACCAGATTGTCGAGACAGTTCCCGAAGGAATTCGGAGAGCTGCCGGATTCGGTCGTGTCCCGATAACAACACTTTCCGGACCGTCCGCCACATCCGATATCGAAATGACTCGTATCAAAGGCGTACATGGCCCGCGCACGCTGGATGTGATTTTAGTTGTGAGCTGATTTCAAAAACTGGATGCCCTGCCAGGCGATATCTTCGGGAGTCGCTGCAAGATCTCTCCAGATGGAGGCCGCCGACGACAGCTCTCCTAGACTAAACCCGAAACTCTCGATAGTGAGCCATCTGTCGTAGTGAAGTTGTTTGAGAGCAGCGAATACACCCTTCCAATCAACATGCCCGCTCCCAGGCGCACCTCGGTCGTTTTCGCATGTATGTACGTGCTTGAGATGCCGCCCTGTGGAGAGTAACGCCTGCCCAACGTCCTTCTCCTCGATATTTGCGTGAAATGTGTCCCAGAGAATTCCCACGTTTGGATGGCCAACCTCCTCGCATAACGTTACGGCGTCTGCGGTAGTGTTCAAGAAGTAAGTCTCAAAGCGATTCAGTGGTTCGATGCACAGCTGGACGCCGTTCTCTTCCAACACCGGCCCGAGTTCCTGGTACGCATGAATCACTCTCTTCCACTCATCGCCCGTGCGGCGTCGGCCGGGAAGGTATCCGACGGGCGCATAAAGAGGACCTGCAATCAGATTCGCTCCCGATTCCGCGGTAACCTGCACGCAGTCCCTCATGTGCGACATCGTCTTGCGCCGAATATCGGAATCATCGCAGATCAAGCTCATTCCCTTCGACAGAACAGAACACACCGTACAACTCAGTCCGTGTTCTGCGAGAGCATGCCGAATCTTGGTTGCCTGAAATTCTTGAGGACGGAACAGCGAAACCTCGACACCATCAAACCCGTGGTCACGAATCGTGGGAAGTACGTCAAAGTGTCGTTCCGTAAAAGTCGCAGTCCACAGAAACGTGTTCACGCCGAATCTCATTGCGCCTCCGCAGAACGTAACGTTACCACTATTTCTGATAAGCTGGCTTGTTCCTGGAACGAAATCTTGCACCGCTCACTCCAAAGTAAGGCGTATATCTCTCTTCTGGGATACGTCTCAGTATTTGCATCCATTGTTTTCGCCTTCCAGGTAACTCGTCCGCCTGAAATTCCTTTTGAAAAACATCCGATTGACCTCGGATCGAGCGAGTCAGCCGCTATCGCAGACATCAACGGGGACGGCAAGGTCGATATTATTTCAGGCGAAAATTGGTACGAAGCGCCTGGTTGGATCAAGCATCACTTCCGCAGCATCGATTACACGAATAACTACATCGATGACTTGAGCACATTGCCTCTCGATGTCGATCAGGACGGACATATAGATCTTGTTACCTCGGGTTGGTTTTCGAAAAAGCTGGCCTGGTGGAAGAATCCAGGAGGCACGCACAGCAAGTGGATCGAGCATCCGGTCGAGACATCCTGGCCCATAGAGTTCACTTTCTTAGTCGACCTGGATAATGATGGCAAGGCCAACGAGATTTTGCCTCAATTTGGCGACCTGAAAGCTCCTCTTGCCTGGTATGAACGCGGCCAGGGCGGCCTTCTCAAGCATGAAGTCAGTTCTCGCAGCTATGGGCATGGAATCGGGGTTGGAGACGTCAACGGCGACGGACGTAACGACATTCTGACGCCGGCGGGCTGGTTAGAGGCTCCCGCTAATCCTCGCTTTAAAGACTGGCACTGGCATCCGGATTGGTCCTTGGGAGATGTCGGATTTATCTACGTGGTAGACGTCAACGAAGATGGACGACCCGATCTGATCACCTCGATGGCCCACAATTACGGTATCTTCTGGCTGGAACACAAGGCAGATGGCACTTGGGAGAAGCACATCATCGATGACAGCTGGTCGCAGGCGCATGCTGTCACGCTCGTTGATTTTCGCGGGACCAAAAATATCGGCCTGCTGACAGGCAAACGATTTATGGCTCACAATGGCAAGGATCCGGGTGCTCGTGAGCCGCTCGGAGTCTATTGGTACGAGCGTCTAGCCCCACCGTACACAAAACAGGTCGAGTGGGTGAAGCACGTCATCGATTATGGAGGTCGAACCGGAGGCGGCATACAAATTCCGGTGGTAGATATCGATCGAGATGGCGACCTCGATTTCGTTGTCGCCGGTAAGAGCGGACTTTTTCTATTCGAGAACAAAACCAGGTAGCGGGTGAACGATGGTGGAAAGGATCTACGATGTGGTGGTGATCGGGTCGGGAGCCGGCGGTGGAACGCTTTCCGCACGGCTCGCTCAGCTTGGGGCCGATGTACTGGTGATTGAGGGTGGTCCGCAGGTCAACACGCGCACAGATTTCAACACCCACGCGCTTCCCTACGAGTTTCCGTTTCGTCACATTCCAGTGATGAAGCCAGGGAAACCAGGTTTCGATGGAGAGCGCAGCCGGGGACTTGGTGGGAAGACGATGTTGTGGAATGCCGTGGCCCTGCGGATGAGCCAACGAGACTTCAAAGGCCGGCAACATGATGGAGCCGGTGAAGACTGGCCGATCGATTATGCCGATCTTGCGCCGTATTACGACAGGATTGAACGCGAAGTAGGAGTCTGCGGCAATTACGATCACCTCGAAGATTTGCCCGATGGCATTTTCCTGCCTCCAGTGCCGATGAAGTGTACCGATATCGCCATTCAGAATGGCGCGAAAAAACTTGGCATTCCCGTTATCCATGTCCGGAAGGCTACCTTGAGCAGAGCCACTAAGACGCGGCCTGCCTGCCATTTCTGTGGAAATTGCATGTCGGGTTGTGACGTAGTCGCGAAATACAATTCCGCCGATGTTCACATGTATCCGGCTCTGAAGACCGGCAAGCTTAAGCTTCAACACAACAGCATCGTCTATGAGCTGGTTGTTTCCGATGAAGCCCGGATAAGCGAAATTCGATATTTTCATCGCGAAACCAGAGCGGAAGGCGTCGCGCGCGGCCGAGCGGTGGTTATCGCCTGCGCCTGCGCGCAAAGTGTGGCCTTGCTGCTAATGTCGAAATCGAGCCGCTTTCCGGCGGGCCTGGGCAACTCAAGCGGTCAGCTGGGGAAGAATTTCATCCCGCATATCACGGCAGGGTTCGAGATCTTCCTTGCAGATTTTATTGGAGAGCCAAGCATCAATGATGAGGGCTTTCTTGACCACGCTTACATTCCCTCTTTCATGCACTCCCAAAAGCGCGATTATCCGCGCAGCTTCGGAATACAGTTCAATTACCAGAATCACCGGGCAGTCGGCTGGGCGCGCAATGTGAAGGGAATGGGCAAGTCCTATAAGGAAGCTGTGAAAGCGCGGTATCCAGCGTATCTAACCTTTACCCCTTATCAGGAAATGCTGCCTAATCCGGACAGCTACATTGACCTGGATCACGAACATCTGGATGGGTATGGCCTACCGCGTGCGCGGCGGCATTGGAAGCTGTCAGACTCCGACTGGAAGCTCCACAATGATATGAAGGCGCAATGCAAAGCCATTCTGGATGCCAGCAATGCGCAGATTCACTCAATGAGTTCGGCTCCCGAAACGAACCACGAGATAGGCGGTTGTCGGATGGGAAATGATCCGAAGGTATCGGTGTTGAACAAGTTTTGCCAGTCTCATGATGTGCCGAACCTATACGTCGTGGACGCGAGCGCTTTCCCTTCTTCTTCCGAAAAGAATCCGACCTTGACGATCATGGCGCTTGCCTCTCGTACCGCAGATAACATTGCAGATCGTCTTCGAAAAAGGGACGTTTGATGGCCGCATACTCATCTGATCGCCGGTCACTGCTGAAAATTATCGGAGCAATCGGGGCAACATGCGCCTACCCGTTTGCTGGCGACGAACTATTCGGGCAGATCCTGGCGCCGCACGAGCATTCACCCGCTCCGGCTCGGGCGGGCACGCGGTTCTTCAATGAACACGACTTTCAAACCATTTCGCGGATTTCAGAACTGATCATCCCAGCGGGTGATACGCCTGGCGCTGTTGAAGCCGGAGTCCCCGAGTACATCGATATTGTGATCGCGAGGGATACCGATCAGCAATTGCTCGCTGCTGACGGGCTGCGCTGGCTCGATTCCGAAGCTGGCCGGCTAGCCCGGGATAAGAAGTTCCTCAACCTGCGCGAAGAGCAGCAATTATCGATCTTAGAGCCGCTCTGTGAAGCCGCTGACGAGAATAGCAGCATAGCGCGCAACGTGCAGTTCTTTGCCTTGGTGAAGCGCTTGACGGCGGATGGATACTACACATCGAAGATTGGCCTGATCGATGAACTAGGCTACAAAGGCAACATGGCACGAAGCAATTTCCCGGACTGTGTACATGAGCACTAGTCTGCAGCCACCGGCCGCGCAACATCGTTGGCCGAAGCTGCACAATGCCATGTGGCCCGGCTTAGTCGGAAAAGGTGCTGGATCAGAACCATACATTGATCTGGATACGATGCTGGACCTTACTGCTTCGGCGGCTATCGGCGGTGTACGTTTCGACGGCGTTGATCTTTTCTTGTATGAGCCGCACGTCGATATCGATTCGACCGATGACGATCTGCAGAGGCTGGCTGAAAAGATAAGCGGCAAGGGACTGCTCGTCGGTTCGGTTGTCGCGCCCGTGTGGCCGAATAGCGGTGGCGGGTCGGCTATGGGAGATGAAGCGGAGCGGCGCCGGTTTCTCCTTCAAGTTCAAAAGTCGTGCCGGATCGCGTCTAAGCTTCGGGAGATCGGAATTCGGAAATACGGCGTGATTCGGATCGACTCAGCTACAAGCCCCGGGGAATGGGCGAAGGATCCTGTCAGGAATACCAAGCGGATAGCGCAAAGCTTCCAGGAAGCATGTACGGTGGCCGAGGATTATGGCGAGCGGCTCGCCGCAGAAGGTGAGATCTGTTGGGGCGCCATGCATAGCTGGAAACGGATGGTCCAGTTGCTCGAGGTAACCGCCAGGCCACAGACGCTCGGATTCCAGGCCGACATGGCGCACGTTTTGTTGTATACGCTTGGGCACAACGCACCCGAGGATCGCATCCTTCCACAAAATTTTGATTGGAGCGATCGGCCGACTGTAGAATCCGCGCTCGAGACAGTTACGGCGGCCTTGCGGCCATGGACGATTGATTTGCACATTGCGCAGAACGACGCGACCGTGAAGGGTGCTGGACTCCACGACAAAACCGGCCGGCACTGCCTCCCCAACGATCCAGACGGCAAGCTGGATATTGTTCATGACGCTGGCCTGTGGATGCGGAATCAGCCAGGAGACTTATTGAAGAACTTTCAGCACATCTGTTGGGACGGTTGCATGTTCCCGAATAGCGTCATGCGAACGCCCACAACGTGGACTTCGATTTTATCCACGATGATTGCCGTCCGTGATGCACACGGTTGGACGGAGTAAGATTGATCGCACCGCATGCAATTCGCAAAACGACCTCTTCGCATTGGTCTGGTCGGGTATGGCTTTATGGGCCGGGCCCATTCCAATGCATACAAGCGTGTTGGCGACTTCTTTGACCTTGAATATCGGCCGGTGCTCCAAGCCGTATGCGGGCGTGACGAGGCCAAAGTAAGTCAGTTCGCTGCGCGTTGGGGATTTAAGTCGATCGAAACAGACTGGAAGAGGCTGGTCGAACGTCAGGATATCGACCTTATCGACATCGCTACCCCCAACGATACTCACGCGCAGATTGCAGTAGCTGCGGCGGCGGCCGGCAAAATGATTTTATGTGAGAAACCACTAGCGCGAACCGTTGCCGAAGCCGAGCAGATGGTTCAAGCCGTTGAACAGTGGCGCGTTGCGAATATGGTTTGGTACAACTACCGCCGCGTCCCCGCAATCACTCTCGCGAAACAGTTGATAGACGAAGGACGCCTGGGTCGCGTGTTCCATTATCGTTCCAAGTTCCTGCAGGACTGGACCATCTCAGCCGATATTCCGCAGGGCGGACAGGCGTTGTGGAGATTAGAGGCGAAAGTTGCGGGAAGCGGAGTTACCGGCGACCTTCTCAGCCACTGCATCGATACGGCACAATGGCTTAACGGGCCGCTTCGGACCGTATCGGCCGTGACGGAAACCTTCATTAAAGAGCGACAACATCAGCAGAGTGGAAAGCGAGAACCAGTTGATATCGACGATGCCGGTGCGTTCCTCGGTCGTTTCGAGAATGGATCGCTCGCAACGTTCGAAGCTACCCGTTACGCTCGCGGCCACAAGGCTCTTTACACATTTGAGATCAACGGTGAGAATGGATCACTGGCCTGGGACTTGGAAGACCTACATCGTCTGCAATACTTCGATTATCGAGACGAGGCACGACTGCGGGGTTGGCGATCGATTCACGTTACAGAAGGAGAGCATCCATACATGAAGCATTGGTGGGTACCCGGCCTGCAGATTGGATACGAACACACGTTCGTTCATCAAATCGCCGATTTCATTACCGGGTTGAGCAGCAATCATGAGCCAGGTCCCACGTTTCGCCACGCGCTAGCTACTGAGTATGTGGTCGATGCAGTTCTAAGGTCGGCACAATCGGGGCGCTGGCAGGAGTGTGTGAGCTAACCCTGCACGTTCGCCTGACCCCGGCCTGAATGCCAAGTCTTGTCTCTTACGGGAGCAAGGATCTGCTCTATATCGGACAACAGCTCCCGATCTGGTGTGAAATCGAAGGCCTTCAGATTTTGCTCAACCTCGGCGGGGCTGCTCATGCCAACCAGAGTAGATGAAACGTGAGGATAATCCAGGCAGAAGCGCAGCGACACTGTAGTCACGTCTACGCCACGGGAAGCACAAAGTTGTACGATTTTCGTTGCCGCTTCCTTCACCTCCTGGGGCGCGGGATGCCAGCTCGGCGGACCTGCGGACGTTAGCATCCCCATGTGCAGCGGAGATGCATTGACTAGGCCAGTGTGATTGGCGGCCGCAACCGGAGCGAGCACGCGGTCCAGATCGCGAATCATCAAATTGTAGTGGCAGTAAGAGAGGATAAAGTCCACTTTTGCGCGCTCTGCTACCTCGGCAAGCAGGTTCAAGGGCAGTCCTGAAATTCCAATAAAGCGTGCTTTGCCTGCGGCTTGCAGTTTGCGCATAGCAGGAACGGTTTCGCCGATCACCTGCTCAGGATCGCCAAATTCGATATCGTGGGCAATCAACATATCCACATGATCGGTGCGTAGCCGGCGTAAGGATTCATCGATGCTGGTCATCACGCGCGATGCGGAAAAATCAAATGATTCTTTCCCGTAGCGGCCGCATTTCGTGCAAAGGACCACCTTGTCACGTTTGCCCAACAACGCCTTTCCGAGCCGTTCCTCTGAGAGCGTACGGCCATAATAGGGCGAAGTATCGAAGAAGTTTATGCCGTTGTCGATCGCAGTCTGGACTGCGCGCTCGCCCTGAGCAGTCTGGACGTCACCGTACTCATTCCCCAGCGGCGCTGCGCCGAATCCGAGAATAGACAACTGGAGCCCAGTATCGCCAAGTGTTCTGTATTCCATGCGGACGTCTATAGCCTAACCGATTGCATCTCGGACACCCATTCGTACTGCCATTGGGCTAGTGACAAGGCCGAAAAATCTATTTACAAGCTTTAGGCGATGTGATAATTTAGGCTCACTTTACGCTTAAGTAGCTATCGCCCAGGGTATCAAGCTTATCTGTAGTAAGAACGTCAGCTTGGGCGCTAGGAGGAAAGTCATGAGACTCCGTATTGTTCTGCAGTTCCTTTCCCGCTCTGTACCTTGCGCAATCGTCCTAGCCATTTCCCTCTTAACGTTTTCTCCAAAGGTCTCGGCTCAGCGGGCGGCTGCGAGTATCAATGGAATCGTTACTGATTCCAGCGGTGCCGTCGTCGAAGGCGCGGCGGTCACCCTCACAGACGTCGCGACAGGTGTCTCACGTACTACCATCAGCAATGCTTCAGGCAACTACGTCTTTGTCGACATTAATCCGGCACCTTACACGCTGAAAATTGTGAAAGCAGGATTCAACACGGTCGCGCAGCCGCAATTCACGCTGCAAGTCAACCAAACCGCAACTCTCAACTTCACATTGACGGTAGGTTCCACGCAGCAGTCTGTGACGGTCGAGGCTGCCGCGCTCGCAGTCCAAGCCTCAACTTCGGAACTGGGAACCGTGATCACTCAAGAGGCGGTAAATGATCTCCCTCTGAATGGACGGAACTTCACCCAGCTACTTACCTTGACGCCAGGAGCGAGCCCCGTAAGCGTGGCCCAGAATTCGGGGGGCGGCGGCGGCTTCGCAGGCAATGCGATTGGCAGCTTCTCATTTCCGGCATTGAACGGTCAGCGCAACCGCAGCAACATGTTCTTGCTGGATGGCATCAACGACCTCGGCTCGTTCATTGGGAACTACAATTTCGAACCTATTGTGGACACCGTACAGGAGTTCAAGGTTCAATCCCACAATGACGAATCAGAATTCGGCCAAGCTGTAGGCGGCATCGTGAACGTGGTTACGAAGTCGGGAACAAACACTTTCCATGGAGCCCTATGGGAGTTCTTGCGGAACGAGAAATTGGACGCGCGTAACTTCTTCCTTGAGAACCGGAATCCACTGCGACAGAATCAGTTTGGCGTCGCTGGCGGCGGACCCGTGTGGATTCCGAAAGTGTACAACGGAAGGAACAGGACTTTCTTCTATGGTGGTTACGAAGGTTTTCGCCAGAGCCAAGCCAATCAAAGTCTTCTTCTTACGCCTACGCCTGCCGAACTGAGCGGTGATTTCAGCGCCTTGAGTAACAAAATATACAACCCGTTCTCGACAAGGCCCGACCCCGCCAATCCTGGTGGTTATATTCGCGATGCGTTCCCAGGCAACATTATCCCCAGCAATTTGATCAACCCTGCTGCTGCGCTCTACGCCAAGACGTTATTTCCGGCCCCGCAGGGCGCCTTGCCCAGCGGAAACAACGTCGCTGATATTACGCCCTCAATCGTGCACCAAAATAGCTACCACGGACGAATCGATCAGGTGTTTAGCGAACATGACGTACTATTCGGACGAATCTCCTACTATGATCAAAACGACTCGAATACGGCAGGCTTTCCAGGCGCTGTGAACTCGGTTGCAATCACGGGCTGGAATTGGGCTCTGCACGAGACACATACATTCGGGCCGACTGCTGTTCTCGACATACATTTTGGCCGAAACTGGGGTGATGACTTAACGGCAAAAGCTTTCAACAATGCCCCATCCGGCTTTGCCACGCAGTTAGAACAGGCGGGATTCTCACCTAATTTTATCGGGGGATTCCAGGGCGGGCAGGGTCCATTCATTCCGCTAATCAATATACCTGGCTATCTTGGCACCGGTGGCAATAATGTCCAAGATACTCGGATAGCAGACATATGGGAATTCGGGGGCGATTTCACGAAAATTCATAATCGCCACACCTTCAAGTTCGGGGTCAATTTTGCTACTAACAATACGCGGTCTCCGATTTACGGCGCGAGCGAGGCCGTCGCCTCTACGCAGACCCAGAACCCTGCGAATCCAACCAATACGGGAGATCCATTCGCCTCGTTTCTCCTCGGCGTGCCGGATAACTCCAACAAGCGTAACGTTCTGGAAACAGAGCATGGAGGTTGGATAAATGGTTGGTATGCGCAGGATCAATGGAAAGTATCGGACCGGCTCACTGTAAACCTCGGCATACGCTGGGACGTGACGCTGTGGCCTATCTACGGCACCCCCGGAACTCCGGACCAGTATGTCGGAGATCTCAATCTGAACAACGGGACCTATATTCTAGCGGCAGTGCCACCGCCGTGCAGCCCGACGCTGGGCTTCCCGTGCATCCCTGGCGGCACCCTACCAGCTCATGTCACTGTTACTGACCTTAAAAATCACGCCGTTTACCACAACGACCATGATGATTGGCAGGGACGTGCTGGACTCGCTTATCGCCTCACGGACAAGACTGCTATCCGCGCCGGTTACGGGCGGTTTTACGATAGCTGGAACGCCGTCATCCAGTTAGCTCAAAACTACGAAGGGGCTTGGCCTGATGTGGGACAGCTTTTGGCGAACAATCTGAACCAACCCGGAACCGCTCCCGCGAGCATTGGCGATCCGTTCAATCTGGGGTCCGGCGGCGTTGTATATCCAGCGCCAACTCCGTTCGATCAAGTTCAGTGGTTTATTGATCCCGTCGCTTATAAGATGCCGTATTCCGATCAATGGAATGTTGGCGTTGAACAACAGTTGGGCCAGAATACAGTGCTTTCCCTTGCGTATGTCGGGGCGCACGACCTCCAACTGAACTTGGGCGGTTATAGGAACACCGCGGTAACCCCAGGCCCTGGTGATGCTGCCACAGTAGCGAGCCGTCGGCCTTATCCATACATCACTCCGACTTTCTACGATCAAAGCATCGGTCAGAGCAAATACAATGCATTCCAATTCCGACTCCAGCAAAGAGCGACAAAGGGTCTCACGTACTTGATTTCATACACGCGATCGAAGTCGATGGACGTCGGTTGCTCCGGGAGCTTTGGGGCCGAGGGGTGTGAGGTCCAAAATCCTTACAACCTAAATGGCGACAGAAGCGTTTCCGGATTCGACTTGCCAAACATTTTTTCGGCGAGCTGGGTCTACGAAATTCCCTTTGGTAAAGGAAAGGCGTTTAGCTCCGGGAATCGATTCGTAAACTATGTGCTGGGGAACTGGGAATTGAACGGAATTCTAAGCATTTATTCGGGAGTTCCGTTTGATGTCACAGTCAGCAACGGTGATCGTGCAAATACCGGTAATGTTCTGGAACGGGCCAATTTGGTTAACCCTAATCCATATGCGGCGAATAAAGGACCAAATTTATGGTTGAATCCAGATGCCTTCGCCATTCCGCCTCAGTATACGTTTGGAACCCTCGGGAGGAATTCTCTCCGGTCAGACGCGACAAAAAACCTGGATTTTTCTCTCTTCCGTAGATTTCCAGTCACGGAAACTGCGGGATTTGAGTTCCGAGCCGAGTCGTTCAACCTGACGAACACGCCGATTTTTAGCACGCCCAACAATACGTTAGGCAACCCTAACTTCGGAGTCGTAACTTCAACGCGAAACGAACCGCGAATCCTGCAATTCGCCCTCAAGTTCCTCTTCTAGCAAAGACTATCGACGCGCGACCACTCAATGAGGTGCTTTGGCCTCGTCTCGAAGCCGACCGATAATATCCAATGCCTTCAAGACGTCGGGATCCTGTGACTTGATCGATTTCGCGATCAGCAGATCTTTCTCGCCGCTCTGTGTATCACCAGACTTGCATTCGATAAGCCCTAGGTTCTTGTAAAGAGTGGCCCTGGAGCCGCAATCGCCGCACTGCCCGATAGCTTCTCGCAGTTGCGAGACTGCCTGCGGATAGTCGCCCCTATTCGCTGACGCGAGCGCAAAATTGGCAAGCGTTTCTGCCTGTGTAGTGAGCTGCTTTTGCTGTTGCATTGCCACGAAGCGCTCCCTATACCCTTTGGCTTCGTCGGGATTCGTCTTGCTTACGGCTCGCGAAAGATTATAGAGCGCTTCGGATTGATTGGCATCCGTTTCAACAGACTTCTTCCAAGCCGCAATCGCTTCTTGAGTCCTGCCCAGCTTTTGTAAGTTCTGCCCGAGAAGGAAATACGCGTCGGCGTTCTGCGGCTGAAGCACCAGCAATTTGTTCAGAGTTCCGATTGCATCCTGACGCCGATCGAGTTTCGTCTCCGCAAGCGCGAGCAGGTAAAAGGGTATGGGAAAGCCTGGCGCAAGGCGACACGCGCTTTCCAGCTCGGGGCGGGCCTCCTGATAGCGATGAAGATCAACCAAGACGCGGCCTCGGTTATAGTGAGGCGCTGCGGCATTTGGCGCAAGCTCCTCCGCTCTGGAAAACTCCCCGAGAGCGGGTTCAAGCATGTAGGTATCGGCAAATGCGATGCCAAGATTTAAGTGGGCCTCGGCAGAGTTGGGTTGAAGTTCCACCACGCGCCGAAGCCGCTGAATGGCTTCGTCCGACTTCCCCAACTTCTTCTGAACCATTCCCAGAGCGGTGAGAGCAGCAGGGTCGCCGGGTGCGAGTTGAACAGCCTTCTCAAGCTGGACAGCCGCATCAGCCAAATGGCCTTCGCTTGCCAGTACCAGCCCGAGATTCAGGAACGCTTGAGCCAGATGTGGGTTGTTTTCCGTTGCCTGGCGCAGCAAAATCTCCGCCTCTCGCGTACGTCCTGTCCGGCCATAAAGAACACCTAAGTTGCTCTGTGCGTCTGCGAACTGCGGATCGAGTGAGATGGCCTTTTTGAAATGCTCCTCTGCCTCGGCAGTCTTCCCTTCGCCTGCATCGAGCAATCCAAGCTGGTTTTGGGCAAGGGTGAGCGATGGATCGAGTGCAAGGGCCTTTTCAAGAGCTTCACGTTCCTCGAATCGGGCGTGTATCTCATCGAGAGCAATCGACAGATTGAACCAGGTCTTCGCGTTATTCGGGTCAAGCTCCAGCGCTTGGCGGTACTTTTCCGCAGCCTGCTTCGCGTCACCCTTTGCCAAAAGCATGTTGGCGTCATTGCCCTGGGTTGCCGCAATGTTCTCCTGGACACCGTGCTGCTTCTCTTGCTGGAATTGTCGAAGCTCTTTCGCGGCCTCGTCCGGCCGGTTCAGAGCTTTCAGCACATTGACGAGTTGGAAACGTGCCTCGGAGGAATCGGGCCGCAACGCAAGCGCTTTTTGCAAGTGTGGAAGCGCCTCTTGAGGCTTTCCCTCGTGAGCCAGTACGAATCCCAGATCGTAGCGGATGCCGTACTCGGAAGGTTGCATCTGAACCGCTCGCTTCAGCTCTCTTTCCGCATCGCCGTTGCGCGCCATTCCGCGGTACACGCTCCCAAGCAGGTGGTGTCCCTCGAAGTCGTCAGGTTTCTGTCGTACGTATTCTTCGATAACCGGTAGAGCATCCTCGTAGTTCGCGATGCTCACGTATGCCTTCACGAGTGCCAGGCGCGTGGTGTCATTTCCGGGCTCGATCTTCAAGGCTACCTTATACTCGTCGGCAGCTTCCCGGAAGCGCTTGGCATCTGCGTAGACCGTGGCGAGATTGAAGTGGGCCAGCGCCAAGTTGGGCGCGGATGTGGTGAGATTCGTGAGAATTTCGATCGCGCGGCTTGAATTCCCATTGTTTGAATACGCGACTGCCCGTTCAATTTGAAGGTCCGGATCTGTGGGCGCCAGCCGAATGGCTAGGTTCCATTTCTCGATTGCAGGCGCATACCTCCGTTCAGCAGAATAGACCTGCGCCAGGTGATCGAGCGCATAAACCGATTGAGGATCGAGCTTCAGGGCGGAGTTGAATTCACTTTCAGCTTCTTCGAATCGCTTCAATCCCTGCAGCGCCGCGCCCAAAGCGCTCCTGGCGCGAACTGAATCCGGTTTGAGTTTCACAGCCAAGCGAAATTCCGAGGCAGCACGTTGCTGGTCGTTGTTGTCCATCAGGGCTAAGCCCAGGTTGAAATGCGTTTCCCATGAATTCGCATTCAATTGGAGCGCCTTGTCAAAGGCCGGGATAGCGCAGGCAAACTCGCGCCTTTGGGCAAACCACGCACCCAGCGCGTTGTAAGCATTGGCGGACGGAGCGGCCTGAATCGCATGCTCAAGGTCCGAAGGACCGATACATTGCGCGCTGGCCAGCGAAGTCAGCCTGAGGAAGATTCCGACAACTACAGAGGTTCGATACAGCATCAATTACTTACGCGAGCGAGAAGTTTCCGCATGAATGAATCTTCCGGGAATAACTCGATATATCGCTCCATGGCCTGACGAGCCTCAGGGTAGCGTTTCAAGTTAATGTATTGCAGAGTCAGGGATTTCAAAAGCACGGCGTTGAAGGGATGGGCATCGACCCCGCGCTTCAGGTAGTCTAGCGCCTCTCCGTCGCGGCCCAGGTTCGACAACGCCTTGGCCATATCCTCATAAACCGTCGCCTCGCCCAACTGAAGGCCATGCGAAAGATGCGCCAATGCTTCTTCGGTTTTTCTTTCCGCGAGCGCCTTATGCCCCAGTGCCGCCTCAACAAACGGTTCTGTGGGTTGGCGCTGACTCAGGCGATCAAGCAGTGTCAGATAGCGCTGCTGATACTTAGGCTCGCGATTTGCCAGTTCGCTATAAGCTCGAAGCCGTGTAATTTCCGGCACGGAGGCTGTGCTGTCCGCAGCTTGATTCACGAGCACGAGGTCTGTTTGGTTGCGGGACTTCTCTTCTGGCAAAGGCTCATCCGGACGTGCTGGAATCCGGTGGTTCGTCAGCGCTGAGTGCGAGATTACAGCAATGTTTCGCTTGGGCATGTGGCAACCAATGCAGTCGTCTGGCGGCTTTTGCTCCATTCTGGTCTTGCGAGGAAGCCGGCAGCTCTCATCCGTGTGGCACGTGAAACACTTCTCCCGGAAATACGACACCACCTGAGTCGAAGTTGGCTGAACATGTGGATCATGGCACGTGAGACAACTGAGCTTTCCACGGCTTTCGCGAAAGCACCGGCTAATCTTCATGGCGGAGTCATGTTCAAGAAGATCAGAATCCGGTTGTCCGCCGAGTTTTGGGGGAATTTTGAAGATAGCGACTGTTTCAATAAGCCATTGTCCGGGGCGAAAATCAAGATAGCTCTTGCCCGGCTGCAACACGCGCGCGTCCCCGCCTTGATGGCAGTTCATGCAAATACTCTCAGCAAGCCGCGGCGCCAACTTGGCGGGATTTATGATTGAACCCAGCACCTTCCCTTGCTGTTTTACATGAAGCTCGCCAGGTCCGTGACAGTTTTCGCAACCGATGGCAAGCTCCTGAAAAGGTGGATCGAGATATTCACCCGTTCGAGCTTCCACCGGCTGAGGACGTCCACTATGGCATAGAATGCACGCTTCGGCAATGGGTCGACCAAATCCGTAATCAGCGTATTGATATCCAGGCGAGAGATCCCATTTTCCAGCTTTCGAATAGAACGAAAGCGGCGCCTGAAATAAATTGTTACCTCGGCGAACGATGAACGACAAACCGTTAGCCCCCGAGCCGACGACGTAATCCAGTTTGTGTTCGTCGACGAACACGTTCGGCTCCGTCTCGCTTTGATGCCAGCCAGCATCGTCATGGAATACGCGCAGAACGCGATTGTCAGTGGATATGGGGATCGTTGCGTTGTCCGGAATGCCGGCTAAATTCAATTCGCTCGCCGGACGCATTGAGTGGCCCATATCAGTTTTTAGAAAGGAGCGATAAATATCCGCATGACAACCAAAGCAGACCTTTGAGCCGACGTAACGCGGCTGCTGAATTGCGCCGAATGCGATGGAGTTCAGCGCGACTAATGCAGGAATACACGAACTCAGCCTTGCCATTTCTGTAGCTGCTGCTCAGCCCATGCCGCGCTTTTCTCCGAGTGACAGACCAGACAGGCATTCGGACTCTCCTCCTGACCGAATCGTTCTGTAAGGTCGGCACGCGGGATTTGAATCTCGTGCGAACGAGCCTGAAACAAAAGGGCATTCACGATGCGTGGCATGTGGCACGAGACGCATTGACTGGCTTCCGAATCGGAGGCGTGATGCGTATGGTCCGTGATGTGGCCACGATATTGACTGTGGCAACGGAGGCACATCTCGTTCAAATTATTCTTAAATTTCAGGGAAGTGAGATTGTGGGAAAAGTCGGTTAAGTGGGGCGAGTGACAGCTGGCGCACTGCGCCGTTCCCTTGCGATAGCAGGCCGACCGGGTAAAGGCTTCCACAATGAATGTCGTCTCTCGAAAGCGACCGTCCTTATAGAAAGCTCGGCGCGAAAACGCGTCGTAAGGGCGGACCCAAGCTTTTGGCACGAAGCTGTCACCCTCGGCAGCGTAGTTCATCTCGTTCTGCCGGCCTAGTTCTCTTATCGCAGCTTGGCGGTGGCATTGCGCACAGATACGAACACCATCACGATTCGTCAGGCTGCGAAAGTCGACCGGTGGTTCAGTTGGCGGCTTTTTCACGAAATGACCCGCACGTATTTCCCTAATGTGCCAGGCAGACGGACCATGGCACATTTCACAATCTACTCCAGGTTGGAGGAAGACGGCGTGTTCCATGGGACTCTTGTCGCCTGAGGCCGCGCGAAGCTGGCTAGTATGGCAAATCGCACAATTTTCCTGATAGTTCGTCTCAGGCCGTAGGTTAGGAAAATCCGTGATAATGGCGCGTTTGCTTCCTGGAGGATCGATCATTTCCCAGTAGTTGATCCAAGCTTTGCGGAGCGCGTTGTATTCGATAGGGAGCACATGAAAACTGTCATCGGACACTTTGGTTGCATAGCCTTGTTGCCATTTCGAGCCGATGGTGTAATCCACATGAAATCGCTGCCATCCTCCACCGCGCTGCCGGATCTCGAAGTATGGCCGCGAATCGATGCCCATGCGAATCAACGCGTTTCCCGACTTGTCCCTGAACTCATTCCCGGGGGAAAAATCTCCTAACACGTTCTCGGGCTTGTAAGCGCGAAACATCCTAGCCATTCCGGTCTGCCGCCATGTGTCGTATTCGCGTGGATGGCAACTTTGGCAGGCCGAGGGACCAGCGTAGCCCTCGCGAATCGCCGCTGAATGTTCAGCTTCAGGCGGTTCATCACGTAGGTGATCGTTAATTTCCGGCATTGAGACTCGCCGCTCAACTACTTCACTTTTGTAAATTTGCCGCAGATTGCCAAGCGCCTTTTCACGAAGAGGACCGGAATTTCGCGCAACGAACATAAGGTCAGTGGCGGCCTTCCTCGACTCGCTTAGCGCAAGTTCGACAACGCCGCGCAAGTAAAAGATCTCGGGGTCATCATGGTTCCAAGCGGCGGCGTGATCGAGGAATCTCTTCGCCTGCGCTAGCAGACCCGTCCGCGATGAGTCCCTATTGGCGAAGCCCCTTGCGGCATAACCGCGACCCAGTGCGAAATAGGCGGACGCCTTGAGTTCAGGTTTTAGACGGCTCCATTGACGATCCGTGAGATTGCCTGGCCGGGCGAACTCGTCAAGGTATTCCAGTGCATCGCGAGCACTGGTCTCGGCTTCATCGTATAACTTACTTTGTGCTTGGATATTCGCCATCAGGACCAATAGGGGGGCGTTCTCTGGGCTGAGGCGGAGTGAGTATCGTCCTTCTTGCAATGCTGATCGATAATCGCCGAGATCTATAGAAGATTTAGCGGCCAGATCGTAGGCCTCCGAAAGCAGCCAGGATTGCGGATAGGTTTTGATAAAAGTTTCCACGAAACCCTGCCGTTTTGCCGGGTCTTTTTCTTCGTAAGCCTGAATGAACGCTTTACGTTCTTGAGGATCTTCTATTCGAGAGAGAATTGTGAAATTCTGGTGGGTGTTCTTCAGAATAAGCGTGTCGCTGTCTTGTGCATTCGCCAGCAAACCCGCACTGAGGATCAACAAAATGGGAGTGATCCAACCTGGCGCCGTTGCTGCCCAACGCACGATGCCCGTCACGGCGCCTGCATCTCCTCGCGAGCAAAAAGGATTCGATCGGGTTTAACATCAGTGAATCTTTGCACGATGCCACTTGGCCACCGAATGTCGAGAGCTTTGATGGCTCTTGAATCGCCCAGACCGAAGTACACTTTTTTGTCGCTCGCGGAAAGATAGCTGGACGCCGTGCTCACAACCGCATATTGCTGCTTCCCATCCTCGGTTGTTAGCTGCAACTCTGCTCCAATTCCGTCCCGGTTACTTTTTCGTCCGATGGTGTCTACTATCAGCCAGTGGTTTGCATTTCCTGTGTTTCTGAGAAGCACAGCGGGCCCTCCGCTGCAATTGATGGCGATATCAACAAATCCGTCATTGTTTAAGTCGCCAAAGGCGACTCCACGAGCCGCTAGTTGCCGTTGAAAAGCAGGACCGCTCTTTAACGAAACATCGACAAATTTCCGAGACTCGTTTCGAAGGAGCATGGGCGCCTCCAGGTAACGTGTTTCCGGCTGCGTGAGCTCGATATTATCCATCACGTGTCCCTGGCCGATGAACAGATCCTTCAGACCGTCGTTGTCGTAGTCGACGAATTTGGCGCCCCAGCCCGAGTGATTGATACTTGTAGCGGCCACGCCCACGGGTCCCGATACATAGTCGAACCTCCCTCCTCGATTGCGAAACAACGCATATTTCTGCTTGGCAAGGGCATTGATAAAGATGTCCGGCCAACCATCGTTGTCGTAGTCAGCGAAATCCACCCCCATACCAGCAAACGTGTTTCCGTCCTCGTCGTAACCGATGCCGGCTGAAGCACCGACCTCTTCAAATTTGCCGTTTCGAAGATTATGAAAAAGTTGTTCGGGAAACGAATCGTTCGCGACCACGATGTCCGGCCAGCCGTCCCGATCGTAGTCGTTCATCGTCACGCCTAAGCCCTTACCCGGAAAATTTGCGATGCCGCTCTCTTTAGAGACATCACGGAATCGGCCGCGCCCTTCGTTGTGTAACAAGATGTGGGTAATAGGTTGAAATTGATCCGGATGGCAATAAGCGCGAAAGCCAGGTTTTGTTTGGCCGCAGAAAATGTCGTGTGAGAAATCCCAAGTGAGATATCGTGACACAAATAGATCCAGAAGACCGTCGCGATCGTAGTCAATAAAGATTGCACCAACAGACCAGCCGGCCGCGCTAACTCCTGCCTTATCCGTCACGTCCGTGAAAGTGCCGTCGCCGCTGTTGTGATACAAATTATTGTGCCCGACATTTGTGACGTATAGGTCGGGATAGCCGTCATTGTCATAGTCGGCAGCCGCAACGCCCATTCCGTAACCGCTCCCTTTGACTCCAGCCTGCTCAGTGACGTCGCTAAACGTCCCATCACCGTTGTTGCGGTATAAACGGTTCCAATATTTGGGATCTCTCTTGTCGGGAGCTTTGCCGGGCGGCATAGGATCCCTGAGAGCCGCACCGTTCACAAAAAACAGGTCGAGTAAGCCGTCCTTGTTGTAATCGAGCATCGCGACACCCCCGCCCATCGTTTCGGGCAGGTATTTCCGGGACGTATGACTGGGTTCGTTTCGAAAATTTACCCGGGCTTTGGCCGATATATCCTCAAACTGGGGCAGCTGCGGGGCGGCGAGTAGGGCAATGAAACTAGGAAGATACGCGAATATTGCCAAACGAACTAGGCCGTTTTTACGAAACGAACTCCATTGGGTTCGTTTTTTCATTTCATGGCAGGTTTAACGTCGGTGATCTTCAGGAGTTGCTTGCTTGCCACGATCGCGTAAAATTATTTTCCGGTGAGACTTCGGGAACACCTCGTTGAATGGTGATCCCGTGCTCATGCAGCCAGTGAAAGTCGTCGGGGGAGAAGTATATGCCGGGTGCAATGCCCTGGGCGCGAAAGGCATTCAAAACATCCGCCGTGATGCCTCGATGGAAAGGCGTTTCCGAGATGCTGAAATTCGTGGTTGCGGTCTGAAACATGCAAAAGCCTGAATGATGTTTTGCCGTAAAGACAAGGTATCGCACTCCTGCCAGCTTCGCTAAGGCGGCCCAATCTTCGGGTTGAACTTACGCGGATTGAATGTCTTCGGCAAGTCCTCGAAAAAGCGGCGGCGATAGTCTTCCCATGCGCCAACGAGCGAATGGCTGATCACGGAGCCCAACTGGCTGTCTACGCCCCGGTGAATAAACAGCGCGAAGCCTTGATCGCGAAACCATTCCAGCCGATCGGGATGGTTTGCTTCCTGCGCGAAGAGTGGAAGCTTTACGGCAAAGAAAAGAATTAGGGCAATAATACTCAAGGCGAGGGCCTCAAATCAAGACTTCTGAGCAAGTGCGAGAATCCAGAGCGCTAGGAGAATAATTATCATGCCAGAGGCCAGGTACATGCGGATACGCATTCCGGCGCCCGTCCACTCGCCAGTGACGATTCCCGCCGCGTTACTGGTTACGATGATGGTTCCCATTAATAACGGCCATCCAACGACTGTTCCAAAGTTTCCCATACGAAAGACACCGAGTCCGTAGACTGCAAGCCCACCAAACCAGAGCGCTCCCATGAGGGCTCCATACAGCCAATTCATTCGCGCTTCGGGGATCCAGAACCTTCCTAAAGTGGAGTTCTTGCGCAGCAGATAACCGCAGTAGAGGCAGTTTGTGACGAAACCGCCAGTGGTCGCCGGAGCCGCGATCACATTGGACATCCAAACCGGAGATACGCCGAGGCGGCGGGCTTGCGCGAGTGCCTCAGTTCCGAAAGCGTAGCTAAAGTTTAAGGTTGAGGAAAGCAGTCCGGCACAAATAGCAATTATCAAACCGGTCAGGAAAGACCCTTTAACCGTGACCCCCTGGTTAGAGTCGTCAGGCTTCTTGAGCTTATCCCGCAGAGAGCCGGCGCGAGAAGCAATTGCGATTCCGGCTAGCATGACGGTCGTGCCGATGAGGTACAGATGGCCCTGAGAAGTGGCTAACTTCTCGGGCGTGAGGACCAGCAGCGGGATCAGAGAGCCGATGGACGCGCTCAGGGCGAGGACGATAGCCAAGCCCAGGCCGATTCCCAGCATGTTTAGCGCGAGCCCAGTGAGTGTCGCACCCGCGCCCCATGATAATCCAAATCCAGCAACCGCCATAATCGTCTTGGCTGAGGTCAGCCGGTATACTTCGGCCACGCGGGGAACTGTCAGAAAGGTTAGCAGCCACGGGAAAACGATCAGTCCGGTAAACGCGAATACCAACCAGATGTTCTCGTAATTCCACCGGCGCGCGAATTTCATGGGAACGGCGAAAAGACCTTGCAGAAACCCTGCGAAAACGACTATACCTGCGCCGAGAAGAATTTGAGCATCCATCGGAGTTGCTATTAATTGATGGGCGCGAACAAGGCAGAAGCGCGAACTTGCGCCTGGCGGGTGAGTTGATCGATTGGCTTGTCTGTTTGGATGACCTTTAACATCAGTTCGTCGATCGATAATGCGATACGGGGCCATTCAGCCAGGCGCGGTATCTCGCGGGCATTGGTGTGGAGGCTCTCGAGACGGCTATAGAAGGGAACTGTCCGATTCACGTCTGGGTCGTTCCAGGTCGATTTTCGGCATCCGATCGCTCCTTCCCGAGTAAGGAGCTTGTCCATGCGTGCAGTCAAACAGTGCCGGAGGAAGTCGTATGCGATCTCTCGATGGGGGCTTCCGGACGCAATAGACAGGGTCCAATAGATGTTCAGCGAAGTAGTTGAGCCAGTTTTTCCGTGCGGGACGTTTGCGATATCCACTCGGCCCTTGACTCTAGATTCCGCAATGGTTTCCGACATAGCGGCGAATCCGAACCAGTTCACCATCATCGCGATTTCTCCGGCGGCGAAGGCAAGACCCGATTTTACGGAGTCCATCTCAAAGCATTGCGGGTGAACTGCCGAGTTGTCTTGAAGTATGGAGCGATAGAAACGAAGCGCCTCTATTGCTTCCGGGGTTTCGAGATGAATTTGCCCTGAGTTGTCGACTAACTCGCCGCCTCGAGTCCAAAGCTGAAGAAGAAAATCATATACCGTGTTGTGTCCGTCGGGAAATGCGGCGAATGCTGTGCCGTAGACACCCTTTTCGGGGCGCTGAAAAAAGCGCGCCATTTGGTGGAACTCTTGCCAGGTCCGCGGAACGCGTAATGGGTGCCCAAAGCGTTCCTGATATGCACTCTGTTCGTTCGGATCGGAAAAAAGATCTTTTCGATAAATCAAACATTCGGGTCCATCGTGATACGGAAGTCCGAGAACAGCGCCCTCGATTTCCTGGAGCCGCAGCAAGGAAGGCATCCAGCCTTGCGGATAGTCGTCGGGTGGATTCTCTTTTAGAAAATCAGCTAAATCAACGACTGCGCGTGATTCGTGAATCGCCGCGACCCAATCTGTGTTGATGAACGCGACATCCCAATCTCCGCGCAACAGCCCTTCGCGTTCGAATAGGGTTTCAGTTAAGGGACGGAGGTCGAATGCCTCGGCTTGGAGCGTAAGGCCAGTTCGCGTGATCGCTTCGAACGCGTCCCACTGCTTTCGAATTGCGGATTCGAATGGATCGAATTTCCGGACAGCAATGCGAAAAGTCTTGTCGCGCTTCATCGCGTTTCGACCTGAGCTTGAAATGCCGATGCATCGCGATATTTAGCCGTCTGCAGATGTTCACAGTAAAGGACAAGCTCTCCGGGATGTTTAAAGACTTCATACGAGACTCGGACCATACCCATGGCAGGATACTTCGGCCATTTTTCTAGATTTGTTCGAATCGTGTAGATGGTGTCCCCTATGAATACGGGTTTAACAAAGCGAAGCTTGTCGTAGCCATAGCTGAATGTGTGGACGCAGTTGTGCGCCATCAATCCGAGTCCGAGGCTGAAGATCATGGCGCCAGCGACGAGTCGTTTTCCGAAAATTCCCTCTTCCTTTGCAAACACATCGTCAGCAACATAAGGATGCATGTCGAGCACGAGAGCGTTGAACATCATGCTCTCTCCTTCAGAGATCGTACGGCGAATAGAACGTGCTCTCTGCCCGATCTCGAAGTCCTCATAATGCCAATCTTCCGCATTCCAAATGGGAATTTCCTGGTGCTTTGTGGGATCGGGATCCGGGTTTTTCATGAGTCTGCGTTCAGCTCAGGCGAGCGAAAACTCCCGAGCGATCTGTTCCGTGTGCTCACCAACGCGAGGCGCACACTGAGCGCTTTTCAGAATCTGGCCATCAATGCGAATCGGGCAACGGGTCGTTTTCAAGCTGGCTCCTGGCCGGCCGCTTACCTCTTGCAGCATGTCGAGTACCTGGAATCCTTCGTCCCGAAGTAACTTGGGCCAGGTATAGACGTCCGAACACCAGACATCCGCCGGTTCGAGAATAGATAACCAAGAAGTTGTTGTTTGGGTTTTGAGGTGATCGAGCAGTATCTTTTTGATTTCGTCCCGGCGATCAAACAGTGATTTTGGATCCGAGTACGAGAGCAGCGCCGGACAATTCAGCAACTCGCCCAAACGCGTTACAGACCCCATGGCAAGCGCGAGAAATCCATCTGCAGTTGGATAGATCCCGTAGGGGGCTCCCAGGTAGGCGTGTGCGTTATTGATTGTACTCCGCTTGGGGAGTTGCCCACCGTCGTTCAAGTGCGTTGTCAGAACTTCAAATTGAAAATCGAGAATGGACTCGAGAAGGCTGACCTCGACTTTTCCGCCCTTTCCTGTAACGCCTCTGCGAATCAGACATGCCAGGATGCCTTGCACCAGGTGCGCGCCTGCGAAAAGGTCCACGACTGCGAGTCCAAATGGCACGGGCGGCTGATCAGCGTTTCCGTTGAGCCATGCGAGGCCAGAGAGAGATTGAAGCAAAAGATCCTGGCCCGGCTTGTCGCGCCAAGGACCCGTTTTTCCGTAACCGGTGAGTTCGCCATAGACTATACATGGATTGAACTGACTCACCGAGTCGTAGTCAAATCCAAGTCTCTCAATGACGCCTGGACGAAAATTTTGAATCATCACGTCGGCATTCCGCAGCAACGTGCTAACGCGTTCGCGATCATCAGGACTTTTCAAATCGGCTGCAAAACTCTCCTTGTGCCGATTGATGGAATGAAACAGCGTGCTGTCTCCGTCCAATGCCAGATTCGATATATAAAGGTTGCGGCAAAGATCGCCGCAATTTGGGCGCTCTATTTTAATGACGCGAGCGCCTAAATCTGCCAAGCGCAGGGAAGCGGAAGGGCCTGCCAGAAACTGACTGAAATCTACGACGAGTAGTCCTTCGAGGGGTCTCATTAGCAAGTGGCGGCGGCCGGTTTGCGGTTTACAAATTCAGATTTTATTGATAAATATTACTTCTGTCAATGCAACGTCCAAACGGCAGGGCAGTAGATTGAGGACTACGGCTTCATGAATCTTTTCTCGCTTCTCCCTCTCGACTACACGCCAAAATTACCTTCAAATCCGAGTTATGGGATCGGTCTTGTTGGGGCAGGTCAAATCGTGAACCAGGCTCATTTGCCTGCTTATCGGAAAGCGGGATTTCGTGTGTTAGCGATCACGGATCAGTACCGCCGTGCCGCTGCGGGAACGGCAGAGCGTTTCGAGATTCCTCGCGTTTGTGATTCAGTCGAAGAATTGCTTAGTGTTCCCGGCCTTGAGATCGTCGACATTGCGGTACCGGCGCGCCACAATCCTGAGTTGAGCAAACGGGTCCTGCAGGCCGGTAAGCACGTTTTGGTGCAGAAACCGATGGCAGAGACGGTTGACCAAGCGGAGGCGATGGTGCGAGATGCCCGCGCTGCCGGTCGTAAGCTAGCTGTCAATCAACAGATGCGCTGGGCACCAAGCGTTCGAGCCGCTTCGGACCTGCTAAGCAGAGGATTTTTTGGGGAGATGCTGGAATGTAATTTCCAAATCCAGATCCGGACGGCATGGGATTCCTGGCCCTGGCTGCAGAGCCATCCGTATCCTGAAATTTACTATCACAGCATCCATTACGTCGATAGCCTCCGCGGCTGGGTGGGCGATCCTCTGTCGCTATATGCCTCGCTCGCCAAACATCCGGCAAGTAAATGCGCGGGACCGACGCGAAACTACACGTTGTTCGAATACCCCGGGAACTTGCGCGCAAGTATGCTTGTGAACCACCATACCGTTGCTCCTGACGATGATTTAATAGCCAAATTCACCATCGAGGGAACGGAGGGTCGCTGTGAAGCGCTCATCGGCTTATTGTTAAATTATCCGACGGGCCGATCGGACCTGCTGACACTTTCACACCGCGAACTCACGCCGGCGGGTTCTCTGCGTCTCGAACTCAGCGGCCGTTGGTTCCCTGATGCCTTCATCGGCCCGATGGGTTCCCTTATGGATGCAATCAAAAACGATTCAGAGCCCGAGACATCAGGCGAAGAGGTTTTGGGAACCCTTCGAGTGATAGAAGCCATGCGAAAGAGTCACGAAACGAGAGAGGTTGTCAGGCTGTAACAGCGACGGCGGGATTGCTGAAGTTTTGCGCCAATGTTGTTATGCGCCAAACGGGGGATGCCCTATCAAATTTGGATCATATGCATGCAATGCGGTGAGCTTTTCCTGTGGCACAAAAGCATCCCAGGCTTTGATGGGCTCTGGGGTTGGGACGGCGGCCAATGTCTCGAAGTGCATTGTAATAATTTGCTGCGGTCGAACCGGGAAGTCATACTGATCGGACTTTTGAAGCGCGGATTTCTTGCGTCCAGTAAAGTCCGTAATGGCCGCTGTGCTGTGCGGCAGGTGGAGTTTGACAGTTGCTGTCGCGGAAACACCGAGACGCTCGAGCAGTCGTATCTCGATATGGTTGCCTTCGCGACGCATGGATTCAAGAATTACATTGCTGGATGTCTCAACGAATGATTTCGCCGGCATGGAAGATCTGCCAGTAATGATTACTGGTGCGCGGTTGTACTCCCACGCCATTTGCGGAATCCGCGCCTGCTGCCATTCGCTTTCATGCCCTAGGATCGAATACGAGAGCACATGCTTGCCCTTGCCGCTCAACCAGGCGTTTGGGTAGCCCCAATATTTGTCCTCTGCGTTCATCAGATAGATCATCGGTGTGCGTCCATCGATCTCGCGGCCGCTTAATCCTCGATCGAACATGGCAAAGCCGCCACCAGCTTTCAGGGTGTAATCGATCCATCTGACGGCTGGTACGATTCCTTTCGTCCATCCGTGAAGTTCGGGATTTGGGCTCGCCCAACTTCCATGAGAGAAGCCGAACGGAATGCCACGGCGTATTTCTAAAACATCTTGCGAAAGTGGGAACTCCGCGACGACTACGGTAAAGTTCGGCACGTCGTTCAACTCGGTTTCGAAATCGATTCGGGGATGATCATGATAAAAACGCATGACCCGTCGAATTGCGCCGCCACCGTAAAAGTTGCCTTTGACTTCCACAGTGATCGCGACAGGGCTTTTGGTCATGTGAATGGTGGACGGTCCATCACTTGACGTAGTGAGTCGTTTCCTGCCGGATCGCGTTGGCATGTGATCGCCCAGATCATCACGCGGCCGCATTGCCAATGGGCGCTCTGCCACAATCACATTGGCGGGACTACCAAGCAATTCGTCACCGGAGTTTTTTATCTTCAGGCTTGTGATAGCGCCGCTCGCACGATCGATGCGTACGAAGTAGTACTGGGTTTCGATAGTCTCCAGAAAATCGATCGATCGCGGCGTTTCGGGCGGCTGAGGAGAGAGTCTCCAACCGCCAATGCTGATGGCCGGCATCTCCACCCTGCAAAGCGTCGACCCGTCGGGCATCGCCTCGCATGGAATTCCCTCTAGACTCTTTCCGTCCGGCAATTGCAATGCGACCGGATCATCCCGCTTCCAATTCAGAGGATTGAATAAGCCGACATCCTGACCGCTCGGAAGCAGTGCCTGGCCCGTTGCGGCAAGTGTCTGATCGGTTGTGCTCTGGACCCATTCGAAGCGATCCTGCGCATCCCACGATTTAGCATCGACGAAGACCATGCCTCCAGCCGAACCCCAAAGCGTGTTGCGGTCCATATTCAAACACATCAGCATCCAACAGTCATAGATCGATTTGACGGGGTATTCGTGCCCGCTTTGGAGACTAGCAATTGTAGCTAGAATTTCGGCGGCTTGCAGCGCGTGCTCATTGCCTCGATACCAGGTCTTCACAGTCGGGTTCTCGATCCAAAACGAGTCAAAATCGTAAGCCGTGCCACCGTAGTGCGTAGGAATTGGGATGCGCCCCGACTTGACGCGAGGCAAGATTAGGTCGACATACTTGCTGAGGGTCGAGAACTCGATTTCGCGATCCAATTCAGCCTGTGTCCATTGCTGTAGAAGTTCGCTCGGATATTGCTTCAGTACTGGAGCCAACGCGTAATCGTCCGCACCCGCCAAAACCAAGATGGGTGCGTTGTCGGGTGTGATCGCCTCCTTGGTTTCGAAAAATTTGTTCAGCTCACTTAATTGTTCAGGTGTAAGCGGCGTTTTCGTATTGAATATCGGCTGGACTTCACTGTAGTGTCCGGGGCACAATGTGAGAATTTGCGATCCGTCAGGTGACACCGACCAGTAAATTGTCTTTCCAGTGGGATTTTTTCGCGTATAGACCAAAGCATCCAGTCCGAGCTCTGACGCGATCTGAGGCATCTGATCATGCGTTCCACAAACGTCAATGTTCCATGAGTATCGCGGCCGCAGGCCAAAGACCTGCTCATACCAGCGCAACCCTTCCACGCCCAATCTGGCGAGCGCCTCGCCGCCAGACAAATTGATTGTCGATTCGAGAAAGAAAGCGTTCACGAACTCCACACGGTTTTCACCTACGCGTTGTTTCAATTCCGAAATGCGCTGAGGTTGAAAGTTCATAATCGCGATGATATTGTTGACTTCCGACATCACGAATTCGTAATGGGGATCATCCCGGACTCGGTCTAGATGGTTTAGATAGCTGTTGGCACAGTAAACTCGTTCCTTCGAAAACGTCGTCAGCCATCCGCAACTGGCGGGATGAAAGTTCGGGACCAGGTAGACTTTTCGCTCGCTCGATTTTTCCGGATCGGCGTTCGTTAGGGATGGATTTAGAACCGCGGCTGCAGCGAGCGCCCCCACAAAGCCGCGACGAGTGAACCGTCCTTTTGGGCCTTCTGTCATGTCGCTCTGTTTCCGCATCCGGATTATTTTACTAGCAACAAATCGTTCAGTAAAGAAATATACTTGATGGCTAATCAACTGCTTCCATGGCACGACACAACGCGCAATGATCAACATACAGTATTTTGAGGACTACGAAACAGGCACTCGACGCAAAAGCGGTGGGCGCACTATCACGGAGACTGATATTGTCATTCACGCTGGCCAGACTGGCGATTTCTATCCTCACCATATGGATGCTGAGTGGTGCAAGACACAGCCGTTCGGGCAGCGTGTCGCCCACGGCACTTTAGTGTTCAGCGTTGCGGCCGGAATGAGCGCCGGTTTTGTGAATCCACATGCGATGTCATACGGCTATGATCATCTCCGGTTCGTACGGCCAGTCTTCATTGGTGATACGATTCACGTCATTGTCTCCGTAAAGGAAAAGCGTGAGGATGCTAAACGGCCTAATTATGGAATCGTTGTCGAAAACTATAAGGTCTTGAACCAAAGCGCTGAGATCGTGCTGGTTTGCGAGCACATCATGCTGGTGGAGAAGAAGCCGGGAAATCGGCCTTTGTCGTAACTACGCGGAGATCGGTTCTCGCCGAGAAAGCCCAAGAAGGAAAGTGATGTGATCCGGACACTTTTTGAAAACCGAGACCACGCTCCGTTCTTACCCTCGTTTGAACCGCCTGCGGATCGCAAATTCGGCGGCTCGCAGCAGTTCATCGACAGGTGAGTGAGTGTGCGCGAGTTCGTAGAGTTTGACAGTGAGCCGGTAACCTCCTGAAACTGGGTCGCGAACAATATAGGACCGCTTTTCGAGAGCATCAATCATCCGGAACAACTCGCTTGAGGTGCGGCCGAGAAATCGCCCAAATTTGCGAGCGATTGAGGAATCGATGCGCTCGCCCATCTAACGGTCGCAGCAGAATTTACGGTACAAAAGCGGGAGCGGGCGTGATCTTAGCGACCAACGCATAACTCTTGGGGAGCGTCCCGTGTGCCTGGATTGCGGCGTCCTTGTCTCTCTGAGAGATGGAAGCTTTGGATGTCGTCCCAAGGATCTTCACCGTAGCGCCATCGCCGACACGAACTTGAGGCACGGTGAGCGTGTTCAACTCTGGGCGGCTTAAGAACAGGACGTACAGGCTGTCGCCGTTGCGGGTAAAGCGCACGTCCGTGCCGCCAGCCGCGGTACCTGATGAACGAACCCATGGACGTGATCCGAAGATTGCTTCTCCGTTGACTTTCAGCCAGGCACCCAGCTTGTTGAGGCGGTCCACTTGGATATCGGAAATGGTTCCATCTGCTTTAGGCCCAATGTTCAACAGAAGATTGCCGTTCTTGCTGACGATATCAACAAGGAGGGCGACGAGCTTATCGGGGGCGATTACCTGCTCGGGCCCTTCTTGCTGGTTGTACCCGAAGCTGAACCCCAACCCGCGGCACGATTCCCACTTCTTTTGAGTGATCTTGTTGTACTTCTCATATTCGGGAGTCGTATAGTCGGCAAACGGTACGCTGAAACGGTTGTTGATGACTCCCTCAGGCACCGTGTTGTAGTAATGAGCAAAGATCTGCTGAACCTGACCTAGCCTTGGATAGCTGATGTCGTTCCACATAACAGAAGGCTGATACCTGTCGGTCAGCTCGCGCCAGTGTGCATCAGCGTAGGTCGCGTATTCCTGCGATTGGGGAACGCGAGCCATCAGATCCTCGCGGTTCACGATTGGCTTCGTCGTAAAGGTCCAATCGAGGCCACCGGAATAATAGAGACCCATCTTCATCCCTGAGGCGCGCACTGCGGAAGTGAGGTCTCCCACGATGTCGCGTTTCGCCGACAAGGCCCGTCCGTTGGCATGAGGATTCTTCACCGCGGATGGCCACAGCGTGAAGCCGTCGTGATGTTTGGTGGTCAAGACAACATAGCGGGCACCGGTTTTCTGAAATAGGGACGCCCATTTTTCCGGCTTCCAAACCTGGATTCCTTTGTTAAGCGCATCAGCGGATTGGTAGTAATCGAAGTTTTTCCCATAGGTCGCGACATGGTGCTTATAAGTCGGTGAATCGACGATTCGAAGAGAGTTCAAGTACCATTCGGCATATGGATTTTCGGTGAACCACTTATTCCAAGCGACCTTTCCGAGTTCGCCCGTTGTCGGAGCCCAGGCTGGTACTGAGTAGAGGCCCCAATGAATGAAGATGCCGAATTTGGCGTCCTGAAACCACTCTGGGACGGTGTGCTTTTCGAGAGAATCCCAGGTGGGCTGAAATTTAGATTCTTGTCCAACCCCGCGTTTGCCGGCGGGAACGACCATTGCTGCTATCAGTGAGTTAAATGCTCTTCGGTTCATGGATAACTCCTTAGCGCAGTTTGATTCGTAATACGGTTGCGTAAACATCGGGCTCTATCCCGCTCGTGTTCAAAATCAACGCATTTCCGTTCTGATGAAAGGAAACAGGACCGTTGCCGGCAAGCATCGATACGGAGTCTACCTTGCCTGCGATCCCCGGTATAGTTAGCTGCTCTTTCTGCCAATCGAAAACGTGGAGATAAACGGTCCGGCCTTTCGCAGTGGTCCGGCCAAACGATAGCGTCTGGAGTGGACCGTAAGTCGTCCCATATATTCCTTCTCCATTCACGGCGAGCCATTTGCCGATTGCGAGCAGGCGCTCCTGAAATTCGGGCTGGATCGTGCCATCCGGTTGAGGGCCCACATTCAGGAGGAAGTTGCCTCCCCGGCTCGCCACTTTAATCAGTGTCCGTACAAGGTCCTTGGCTGACTTGAAATCACGATCGTTCTTGTTGTAGGCCCACGTGTGATTGATAGTCATGCAGGTCTCCCAAAGCCTGAAATCCTCCGCAGGCGGGACTTCGCCTGGCTTGGTCCCCGTTTCCTTGTGATTGAAATCCAGTTGCCTCCCTTTCACAGGTATGGAGGCGGGCAGAAACTGCTCGGGAGTTTCGAAGTCGCCCGGAATGCCGACGCGATTATTGATGAGAGTTCTTGCTTGGAGCTGATGAATGACTCGCTGCATGCGCGTTCCGTCGTATTTCTGCTGGTTGAAGAGGCCGTCAAACCAGATTAGGGCCACGTCGCCATAGCGCGTGAGCAGTTCACGGAGCTGCAATTCCATGTATTCGAGATAAAGGGGCCATTGCGGGCGCGTTGGCTCTCCGTTCCAGTTCTTGCTTGCTGGCTGAGAGGTGTCTCGAAATGCGAGGTGATTCATGTCAGGCGGCGAGTAGTAGAACCCGAGTGGCATTTGCTCACGGTGGCAAGCCTCTGCCAACTGCGCCACAATGTCCTTTCCATACGGGCTTTTGGTGATCTTGTAATCGGTATAGGACGAATCGAACATGCAAAAGCCGTCGTGATGTTTGGTAGTAAAGACCATGTAGCGCTGTCCAGCAGCTTTCGCGAGCGCGATCCAGGCGTAGGGGTCGAAACGAACGGGATTGAATCTCGCCGGAAGCGCCCGGTACTCCATTTCGCTGATTGGAAACTCTTTCGACGGGCGCATGATCGGCCACGATGCTTCGACGCTCGCGACAGAGTACGGTCCCCAGTGAATAAACATCCCGAATTTCGCGTCGCGATACCAGGCAGTCCGTTGATCTTCGCCGCTGCTCAAAGGTACTGTTTGCGCAGTTCCAGCCTGAACGGCCACAAGTAGTGCGACGGCAATAAGCCAGATATTGTTTTGAAAATGAAACATAATCGCTCGCCCGCTCGATTATCTACATAAGCGCTGGCATTTGCATAAGCCACTGGTGCTGCGACTGAGCTAGTCCATATGGAAGACTTCCTCCATCTCTGCCCACCACTCGCCTTCTTTGCGCGTCGGGAGCGGCTCCTGCATGGGCTCCATGATGGCCCACCATTCCTGCGTCTTCTTGTCCGCGGCCATCCTGGCCCAATCCGCTTTCATATCCTTGCCGTGATATTCGAAATAGGCGAACAGATGAGCGTCCTTCAGGTAAATGGAGTAGTTTCGGACATTGCACTCGCGCAAGGCCTGAAGGACTTCAGGCCACACCGCGGCATGATATTGTTTGTAAGTCTCGACCGCGTCTGGCTTCAATCGCAAAACCGTTCCTACTCTTTTCATTCCGCTAACTTCTCCATTCCATTTGCGAATGAGCTAGTTTATCTGTAAACTTTCACCGATTGCAAGAGCGTAGGTGAGCTTGCCATGACGCATGGAACCACAATCATTGATTCCGTCCATTCGTTCGATGCCCGTTATCCACTACCTGTGGGAGCCGGGACTGACGCGGTGCATTCCGAGGCTGAATATTGCCTTGCGATGACTTTGTTGAACAGTAAACCGGCGCTGACGGGTAGCGGTTTGGTTCTGACTCTCGGAGACGGGAATCGCATCGTTTGTGAGCTCATTGATCTGCTGGCGCCGCAGCTTGTGGGGAAAGAAATTGAAGAGTTAATGGCGGACTTTGGCGCTTTTTCCCGGCGCCTAGCGAACCATCCTCAGTTGCGTTGGCTGGGACCCCATAAAGGCGCAGTGCATCTGGCACTTGCGTCAATCACAAATGCCTGCTTCGATCTATGGGCGAAGGCGCGAGGACTTCCGCTGTGGCGCTTGCTACTCGACCTTTCATCAGATCAGGTAATCAGGTTGCTGGATCTCAGCTATCTGGAAGATGTCTTAACCGCAGAGGAAGCTTCTGCCATGCTGAAGCAGCAACAGGCAACCAGAAGCGCTCGGGAAGATGTATTGAGGACCGGGTACCCCGGCTACGACACGTCGGTCGGCTGGTTCGGATACGATGACAATCGGGTCCGCGAAAATGCCCGGCGCGCATTGGATGCTGGCTTCCGTGCCTTCAAGCTCAAGGTTGGCTCGAACGATCCGAATCGCGACATTAGGAGAGCCAACATGCTTCGCAACCTGGTTGGAGATGAATCAATGCTGATGTTGGACGTCAACCAACAGTGGACCTTTCCGCAGACTTTGGAGATATGTAACTCGCTTCGTGATGTCTCCCCTTACTGGATTGAAGAACCGACTCATCCGGACGACATCATTGCTCACCAGAAAATAGCCCAGGCTATTGCACCGCTTTACGTCGCGCTGGGAGAGCATGTGCCGAACCGCGTTGTGTTCAAGAATTTCATGGAGGCTGGTGCTGTGCACTTCGTACAGGTGGATTGCACTCGGGTGGCCGGGATCAGTGAATTTCTTACCGTGAGCCTTCTAGCGCGGAAATTTTCGTTGCCTGTCGTTCCGCATGTCGGTGATATGGGGCAGATCCATCAACATTTGGTGCTCTTCAATCACATCGCTATCGGTCACCCTGTCGTGCTGCTGGAATACATCCCCCACTTGCGCAAACAATTCGCGCATCCGGCGCATGTCGAAGGCGGCGTGTATGCGACACCCCAGTATCCAGGCTGCTCGTCTGATCTGGCCACGTCCTAAGAGATCTTTAGGACAAATGCATACTCGCCGGCCTTCTTAGAGGGCAACTCAATTGCTAACCCGCTCGCATCGCGGGCCCATCTGAGCTTCGAGTCTGATCCGAGGAGCTGGATATTCCGGATATTGCGATCGCCGAATTGCGAACCCTTCGCCAGCGCTTTGATAGTGACTTTACCGTTCTCTGGCCACCCGAGTGCAATCGCATACAACACGTCACCCTTGCTCGTGAATCGCATGTCTTGGCTCGTATATCCCTTCGTCGCTGTATCTTTAAATGCGCCACCGGCGACTCGAGTCGGTCCTTCGCCGTAGACCTTCCAGGGCCTTGTCCCATAGATCGCCTCACCATTCACATCAAGCCAGCGACCCATGTCAAGAAGAATTCTCTGGGCTTGCTCAGGAATCGTGCCATCAGCTTTTGGTCCAACGTTGAGGAGTAGGCAGCCGTTCTTACTCACAATATCCACCAGTTGATCAATCAGCGACTCCGGCGACCGGAATGTATCGCCATTGATGTAACCCCAGGATTTAATGCTGATGGAAGTATCGGTCTGCCAGAAGAGCGATCTGGAGTTTTCCAACTGGCCGCGTTCGATGTCCAGAACGGCGGTCCCATCCGGAAATGATCCATATTTATAGTTGATGGCGACACCACGGTTCCATTCAGCAGCACGGTTGTAATAGTACGCTGCAAACTTCTGCAGATAGGGTTGCCACGCCGGTTCCTCGATCCACCAATCGAACCAGACAACTTCTGGCTGATACTTGTCCACAATCTCAGTTGAACGAGCCAGCCAGTTATCCATGTATGCTTTGTCGGGTTGATCGTCGCGATTCGCACCCGGCATGCGCTTAGGCATTGCGGGAGCGTACAAGCCGAGATAGCGCGCGTCGTTAACGTCGGAATGAAACTTTCTGCCTCCTTCGAAGAAAAACCAATGCTCGGCGCGGTGTGATGATGCCCCAAAATGAAGGCCTCGTTTCCGAACGGCTGCCGCGAGTTCACCGGCGACATCGCGCTTGGGGCCCATCTTGGCTGCGCTCCAATCGGTGAAGCTGCAGTCGTACATTGGGAAGCCATCGTGATGCTCAGCTACAGGTACCACGTACTTGGCACCGGCTTTGCGGAATAATTCCGCCCAAGCCTCGGGATCAAATCTTTCAGCTTTGAAGAGTGGAATGAAATCCTTGTAACCAAACTGGGATTGCGGACCGTAGTTTTGTATGTGATGTTTGAATGATTCTGTTCCTTCCATGTACATGTTGCGCGGGTACCATTCGCTCTCGAAGGCCGGAACTGAGTAAACGCCCCAATGGATGAAAATGCCGAACTTCGCGTCCTGATACCAGTCGGGAATTTTGTACTGCTTGAGAGATTCCCATGAGGGCTGATAGCGGCCATGAGCGTTCACCATGGCCACTGCCTGAACTGCGTTTTCCACTTTTTCGACGTAGCCCCGTTGATAGCCCTGCGCTTGCGTGACGTTGGGCAATAAGAGAAAGGCACCTGAAAAGATCAGCGTTTGTAGGATGATTTGTTTACCGCGGTTTTGTGTATTCATATGGTCTCGCGCAAAGGTACGAATCGGCAAAATGTATCCTCGGAGGTGATCATACAATGATGGACGCCAACGTAAATAAAGCAGCCGGAACTGTTCCCGGGCATCTTCCGCAAGCGAGCACCAGAATCTTCTCTCGTGAACACTTGGTGCCCTTTGTCCTGGTCACGGCGTTGTTCTTCCTTTGGGGTATCCCTAATAACCTCAATGACGTGCTTATCCGCCAGTTTATGAAATCCTTCGAGATCACCCGTTTCAAGGCTGGACTCGTCCAGTCAGCGTTTTATCTCGGATACTTTTGTTTTTCTATCCCGGCCGCATTGATCATGCGGAAGTTCGGCTACAAAACCGGCTTGGTCACAGGTCTCTTCCTCTATGCTGCAGGAACGCTTCTCTTTTGGCCCGCTGCAACCGTTCGCGATTATGGCTTTTTTCTGTTTGCTCTATTCGTGATCGCAAGTGGATTGGCCTTTCTCGAAACCGGGGCGAGCCCGTTTATTGCGCAGTTGGGAGATCCCGCCGGTGCGGCGCGGCGGCTGAATTTCTGTCAGGCATTCAATCCCATTGGATCGATCGTTGGCGTGCTCGTCGGCACGACTTTTATCTTTTCGGGTATTGAACTGACTGAACAGCAAACTGAGGCAATGAAGATGGCTAAAACGTTTGATGCCTATCTTCATCAAGAAACCATGCGAGTGATTAGGCCTTACCTGGTTCTCGGCTGCGTGGTTTTCTTATGGGCCATTTTGATAATGAAGACCAAGTTTCCAAAAATTGCTGAAGAGGCTCTGCCGGCGCATACAGGCGATCAGGGGAGCTTCAGAGATCTGCTGAAGTACCCGCACTTCATTCAAGCAGTAATTGCACAGTTCTTTTATGTGGGAGCGCAGGTGGGGACCTGGAGCTACTTCATTCAATACGTTCAGGACTATGTTCACGGATCGGAAAAAACAGCGGGTTTTTTTCTCAGCGGCACCTTACTAGCTTTTGCTGTTGGACGCTTCTCCGCGACTTATCTCATGCAGTTCGTCCGGCCCGGACTGCTTATGGGCCTGTACAGCATCGCCAACGTCATACTTGTTGCGATCGGAATACTTTTTCCCGGCTGGCTCGGCTTATGGGCAATATTCTTGACGAGTTTTTTCATGTCGCTGATGTTTCCTACGATTTTTGCGCTCGGGTTGAAAGGTCTCGGCCCAAACACAAAATTAGGCGGCTCGTTTATCGTGATGGCGATTATCGGAGGTGCTGTATTTACACCTTTAATGGGGCTGGTTTTCGAAGTGACAAAAAGCATGGCAATGGCCATGCTGATACCGTTGGGCTGTTATATATTCATCGCGTATTTTGCTTTTATCGGATCGCAGGTGCGCTCCTCTGCGATCGTAAATACGCCTGTATAGTATTCAGTTTCGATCTAGCTCAATCATTAATCCATCCGGATGACTATCTTGCGGAAGCTGGTAGCGTTTGCGCTCCATTCCTGAAGCGCCGCGCCAGCTTCGGCTAACGGCACAATTTTGCTGATCGCCTGATGGACTGGGAAAGCGTGCTGTTGGAGCATCTGTATAACGCCGCGAAAGTCTTCGGGTAGTGCATTTCGCGAGCCTATGATGTCCAGCTCTTTCTGCACAAAAAACCGCGTTTCGTAGCTCACCGGCTCCTTTGTGTAACCTATGTAAACAACTCTGCCGGTGAAAGCCACTTCTTCAACAGCCGCGCGGAAGGTGGCCGGCAGCCCGATGGCTTCAATGACGACGTCGGGGCCATGTCCCGCAGTCAGTTCCTGTAACCGTTCATGCAGCGATTCGCGTTGCGAGTGGATGACGTGAGTTGCACCGGCCGCCTGCGCAAGCGATAATTTCGCATCATCGACATCGATGCCGATGACCGTAGCGCCGCGACGAGCAGCGCCGGCGATTGCACCAAGTCCAACACCGCCGCAACCGAAAATAGCCACTGTATCTGCTGCTGACACGCGGCCTCGCGCGACCGAATGGAAGCCTATCGTAAGAGGCTCTACGAGGACCAGTTCGTCAAGCTGTAAGCCCTCTGCTGGGTAGACCTTTTCGGGCGGAGCAACGATAAGTTCGGTCATCGCCCCATCTCTCTGGACACCAAAAGTTTCGTTAAACTGGCAGGCATTCGGCCGTTTCCGACGGCATGAAGCGCAGGAACCGCAACTCTTGTAGGGCGATACAGCAACGTTCGTTCCCACTTCAATGGTTCTGTCTCCTGCTACAGTCCGGGTCTCAACGGTAGCCGCAATCTCGTGTCCAAGAATTCTTGGATACGACACGAGCGGATTATTGCCCCTAAATGTACTGAGATCTGTCCCACACAGCCCAACCATTCGAACACGCAGCAAGATTTCGTCGGGCTCAGGATGCGGCACGGGAACATCAACGAGCTGAACTTTTCCGGGATTTTGAACCTGAAAGGCCTTCATAACGATACTTGTCTATTATTCAACGAAATTGACGATTACTATAAAATCGTTCCTGCAAAGTGTAGAACGATGTCATTCAACCGTCGAGATTTTTTTCGAACTAGCGCCTTGGCGGCTTCGCTCAGCGGATTGCCGCGAACTTCGGCCAACTCCGAATTGCGTGGTTCTGAAATTGCGCACCGGCATCAGATTGTGCGTAATTTGCCGACCCCCGAGTTCTTCGAAGGAATGCTGCTCGGCAACGGTGACATTGGAGTTTGCATCACAGTAAGGCCGGACGCTCTCGGCCTGCACATCGGGAAATCGGATTCTTGGGATATTCGCGTTAGTGAAGAGCACTACTCGCACGTTCTTCCGTTTTCAGATCTTTTGAAGATGTGGGAATCGGCGAGTGCCGAGGCAAAGCGCCAAGGGAAGCCGGACATGCTTTATCTGGAACAGGAGATTCCATTCTTCCGTGAATACACGAATAAGGTGACAGCTTCTTATAGTAAGAGCTGGCCGAGGCCCTGGCCGTGCGGCATCCTTTGGGTGCATTGGGACGCGACGCGCTGCCGTACCGTGCGTCAGGTGCTTGACCCTTCCTGCGGGCATTACCGTCTGGATCTTGAAGTGGCTGGAAAGCCTGTTAGCCTTCATTCATTTGTTAATACGGCCACTGGTCACATTTGCTTGTGGAGCGATAGAGCCGCTGAATTTCTTTCCGTCGTTTATTACCCGAACCTCGATCCGGATGCCCATCTTCCAGCTCCCGAGATTGACGGCACGGCTTCGAACGAAGCTGCAGAGTTCTCCGGGTATCAACTCTTTCCGGCAATTGCCCCGACCGCGCTCGTGCCGAATCCCGCTGCATCCGATAAGGACAGCAATTTCGCAATGCACGGTGTTCTGCGAGGGAAATGGGAGATCGAGGGCCTTGCTGAAGCTCAGCGGATGTTGCGACAGACCCAGTCCGCCACGGATGCGTATACCTCTTACGAAGAGCGTCCCCGAGTGTTTCTAAGAAGCGCCACGTCACAAGCCCTGCGAATTGATGTGGCGCTCTTTACTCCACGCGACCATGCCAACAACGTTGCGTATGCTGCAAGCGAAGTAAGGCGACTTTCTAAGATTCCAATCTCGAAGATACAGGAGACTTCGGACCAGTATTGGAGCGATTTGTGGTCCCGATCAGCGGTGGAGTTTGAAGATAAGGAACTCGAACGATGGTGGTATCACAATCAATACTGGCTTGCGTGCTGCTTGCGAAAGGATAAAATTGCTCCCGGACTCTTTGGCAATTGGAGCAGCGGGAAAATCGGCACCGCGTGGCACGGCGACTATCACATGAACTACAACACGCAGCAGGTGTTCTGGGGCGTGTTTTCGAGTAATCATGTGGATCAACACTTGCCATACGTTGACGTTGTTGAGAATCTGCTGCCGATGTCTGAGAAATACGCGCGAGAAAAGTTCGGGCTTCCCGGCGCTTACTTCCCGCATTCGGCTTACCCTGTTCCGAGTCAAGTGGTGCCGTATCCAGCACCGCCCTGGGGTTATGAGATCTGCGAGACGCCATGGGTGGTGCAAAGTCTGTGGTGGCACTACCTATATACGTTGGACGATGCGGTGCTCCGGCGCGTTTATCCTCTGCTGAAGGCAGCAGCGGAGTTCATGGCCGCTTATATGAAGCGGGGTGAAGACGGGAGATATCACGCGAATCCAACCGTCTCGCCCGAGAACTGGGGATGCACTGTAGATTTCCGCCTGAACCAGGACTGCATCATGGATCTTGCGCTCATCGATTTCTTACTGGAAGCGGTTATCAAAGGATCGGAAATCCTTAACGTAGATCAGGAGCAAAGGAATGTCTGGTCGCGGATTCGTTCTAACTTACCCCCTTACCCTCGTGCTTCGGGCTCGCACGGAGAAGTCTGGATTGATGTTCTCCATGCACCGGTCGGATGGGTTTACAACATCCCCGTAACCCTCGCCCCGGTGTTCCCAGGAGAACGCGTGGGCCTCGGCTCGAGCGAGGAGGAACTTAAAATTGCTCGCCGCACAGCACAGACGATTCGCCTTGAAGGAGGTAATGACGTCATCTATCAGCCGCTGATTCGCGCGCGGCTGGGAATGCTCGACCTGCAGTGGTTCAAGCAGGAAGTGCGCTACTGCCTCATGCCGAACGGCATCGTGCAGGATCGCGTTCGACAGGTCGGCGGACGTTACAAAGATTCCACGAATTTCGATTTTATGATGCAGATGGGTGTTTGGACGGAAAATCTTTCACTGCCCGCGGTCCTGAACGAGTGCCTGCTGCAAAGTTATTCGGGTACCCTCCGCCTTTTCCCGAATACGATGAATCTCGGTCCGGCCCGATTTCGCAATTTGCGTGCAGCAGGCGCATTTCTCGTGAGTGCCGCGTGGGACGGGAAGACTGTCTCCCCCGTTGAACTTCTCAGTGAGCGCGGCGCAACCGCTCGGGTCGTAAATCCCTGGGGCAAGGCCAAAATTCAAGTAACGAGCTTAGGGGACAAGAGAGCCGTTGCGGTCCGATATTCAGGAGACGCATTCGAATTCGCCACGCGCGCGGGAGAGCGATATCGCGTACAAGCGGCGGCATGAGTGGGAACACCCGACTTCAAAGCTGTCCGTTCACAATTGCACATTTCAGATAATAAACTTTTTGGCATGAAATTCCTGGTTACTGGTGGTACCGGTTTCATTGGCTGGCGTGTCGCGCGAAATCTCCTCACGCGAGGAGTGCCCTTGGTCGTGGCAGACTGGAGTATTGATCCATCAGTCCGGCTCCGTCTGAACTCGGAGCGGGGCGGGCTCACTACTTTCGTTGAGTGTGATGTCTCGGAGTCTCGCGATATTGGACGCATCTTTGAAGCGCACCCCGACATCACGCATGCCGTACATCTTGCCTACTTAATGAGCGCGGAAGTGGAAGCAGATCCGCCGCTCGGCGTCCGCGTGAACGTGCTGGGCATGGCAAACATGTTCGAAAGCGCTTTGAAGCACGGCCTCCAGCGCTTGGTATTCACGAGCAGCGAGACGGTGTACGGAGCGTCCCAGAAAGCCTACGGAGATCGCCCTGTTAGTGAGGTCGACTTCTGTTCGCCGGCGCATCACGTGTTTACGTACGGCGTGATGAAAATCTTAAATGAATTCATGGCTCAGAAGTATGTCCAAAAGCATGGCATCAGTATTGCGTGTGCGCGCCCTCCGATTGTATTTGGGCATGGCCGGAAGAGGGGCTCACTTCTTTGGGCCGAAACGTTTGTCTCGTTGCCTGCAATTGGTGTACCGGTAATCCTACCTTTTCCGGCCGCAACCCGCGATTGTTGGGTCTATGTCGATGATTGTGCCGAACAACTCGTGCGTCTCGCTCTGAAACCGAAACTTGAGCATTTTGCTTATAATTCCAGCGGCCATGCAGTCTCGGGTCGTCAATTCGCAAATCTGGTTCGTCATTGGTTGCCGGAAGCTGAGATTAGCTTCGATGAAAGCAAGCCATCGACTCCGCTCGTTGATGAGTTAGACGGAAGCCGTCTAATTCAAGAGATCGGTTTTATGCCACGGCCTTTGAAAGCGAGCGTTCTAGCTCACATCAACGAAGCGCGTACGGCAGCTTCCCTGCCACCGATCACGTCATCATAGGAGAAACACATGCAACGCTATCGTGCCACCGTCGTCGGAAGTTTCCCACGACCAACTGTTGTCGCCGACACCATGAAAAGGCCTTCAGTGACGCAGGCGGAAATTGATGAGCTGATTCGCTGGGCGGTCCGGCAGCAGGTAGAGCTCGGCCTCGAGACCGTCACTGACGGCGAAAGCTACCGCGAAAACATGTATTACTTCTACCAGAAGCGCATGGATGGCGTTTCTATGGACAACATGGTGCGGCAATCTTTCGGACCGGCGGGTTTTGGTATTGAGTGTGCGCGCGTAGTGGGCAAGCTCAGTAATCCTCGCTTCAATCTTGCTCACAATTGGAAGGTCGCGCGCGAAGCCGCCCCGGCCGGTGTTGTCGTAAAGCAAACCGTTACCGGGCCGCACATATTGACTAGGTTCAGTGTCAACGAGAGGCGCGATTTGTATGCTGACGAGCAGGCGCTATGTCGTGCTTACGCCGAGGTGTTGCGACAGGAACTCAAGGAATTAATAGCCGCCGGTTGCGAACACATTCAGTTTGACGAGCCCACGTGGACTGAATCGCCCGAGCAAAGCGAGTGGGCGGTCGATATTTTGAATGAGTTGATCGATTCACTTAATGGTGTTCGGATCGGCTTGCACGTCTGTGGTGGAAATCCACGGAGAAAGCGCGTCTATTTCACGAAGTACACAGATTTGGCTCCCGCGTTCCGGAAAGCGCACATCGACGAAGTTCTGCTCGAGCACTGCACGCTGGGATACAATCTGATGGACTTGTGGAAGCTATGGGACTTCAAAGGCGACCTCGGTCTCGGTGTAATCGATCAGCGCAGTGATGTCATCGAGACACCGGAAGTGATTCAAGAAAGGGTGCAACCTGCGCTTGAATACTTTCCGCCTGAGCGGCTAATGCTGACGAGTGAATGTGGTTTCGGCCATGTGCCGTTGGACATAACCCGCGCAAAATTGAGCGTTCTCACTCGTACTTCGAGTGAGCTCGGCAGGGCGGCGGCATCGGTGTAAAAGGTTGGGACCTCGTGTGAGGGCCCATTTTACTTCCACGCGCTCCCGTTTGGGTACTGATACGCATCAATAGATTCCGGCTTCATTTCAATGCTGTACCCGGGCCGTGACGGCGGCATGTAGCAGCCGTCCTTCATTTGAACAGGATCGAGAAAGTGCTCGTGTAGATGATCGACGTACTCGATTAATCGGTTTTCGAGTGATCCGGATATGCAAATGTAGTCGAGCAGTGATAAGTGCTGCACATATTCGCAAAGCCCCACGCCTCCTGCGTGCGGGCAGACTGGGATTCCGAATTTCGCCGCCATCAGGAGCACAGCCAGAATTTCGTTAACTCCACCTAGGCGGCAGCTATCGATTTGACAGACATCGATCGCCCCGGCTTGGAAAAATTGCTTGAACATCACCCGGTTCTGACAGTGCTCGCCTGTTGCAACGCGAATGGGAGCAATCGCCTCGCGTATCGTCGCATGGCCGAGCACGTCGTCAGGACTCGTTGGCTCTTCAATCCACCATGGATCGAGCTGTGCTAACGCTCTCATATTTGCGATCGCCTCGTCTACGTCCCAGCGCTGATTTGCATCCATCATCAACTGCCGAGAGCCGATCTCTTCGCGGATAATGGCGCATCGGCGGAGGTCATCTTGTTGATCTGCGCCGACCTTGATTTTGAAATGCGTCCACCCTTGCGCGATGGCTTCACGGCAAAGCTTACGCAACTGAGCGTCGCTAAAACCAAGCCATCCCGCGGAAGTCGTATATGCCGGATAGCCGTGGCGTCGCATCTCGCCTTCGCGGGCCGCACGAGTGGATGTGTTCCTGCTGAGAATCTCCAAAGCCTCACCAGGCGTGAGTGCGTCCGTGATGTAACGGAAATCGACGCAAGAGACGACTTGCTCCGGCGTCATGGAGGCTACGAGCTCCCACAGCGGCTTATTCTCCGCCTTCGCCCAGAGATCCCAGACCGCGTTGACCATAGCAGCCGTCGCGAGGTGAATCACACCCTTCTCTGGCCCCACCCACCGGAGCTGGCTATCCCCTGTGATCATCCGCCAGAACGCGCCCATGTTCTCCGTGAAAGATTCGAGCGTTTTCCCTACAACTAGGGGTGCCAGCGCGCGGATCGCAGCGACACAGAGCTCATTGCCCCGTCCGATAGTGAACGTTAGCCCGTGACCTTCAATCCCGCTCCCAGTGCGAAGAATGCAGTAGGCGGCTGAGTAATCCGGATCCACATTCATTGCATCGGAGCCGATGTGCTGCCGGGACGTGGGGAAGCGAATATCGAACGCCTCAAGGCCAGTTATGCTGACAGGCATTTCACGATTAAATCATTTGACCTGCGCAGCCTACGTTTCAAGCCGCGGTCCATCCGCCGTCTATTGGCAGAACAGCTCCCGTAATGAATTCAGCCTCTTGAGAGCAGAGATAGCGGACGAGGTAAGCAACGTCTTCGGGGGTTCCCAGTCTGCCGATAGGCTGACGCGCAATTAACTCAGCTCGCACTTTCTCTTTCTCGTGCGCATGGTACTTGTCCAGGTAGCTTTCCACAAAAGGGGTTTGTACTGTACCCGGAGCGATGCAGTTGACACGCAGCTCCTTCGGGAAATCGACCGCGAGTTGCCGGGTCATCGCGATCACAGCGCCTTTGCTCGCACAATACGCGAACCGGTGTTTTACGCCCACGAGCCCTGCCACGGAGCCTATATTTATGATGCTCCCCCGGCTGGCAAGCAAGAGCTGAACTGCAGCGCGCGTTACGAGAAAGACTGAGTGAACATTCACTCGCATCAATCGGGCGAACTCGTCTTCCTCCGTGTGCAGGATGTCTCCTACAAGCCCAATACCCGCATTGTTGACGAGTATGTCAAGTCTGTCCAGTTGCGCAAAGCCAGCGGCTATCGATGCGCCGTCTGTTACGTCCATCTGCATGGCTCGCGCGCCATTCAGAGTGCGTGCAAGAGCCCCGGCGGAATCTATATTGATATCCGCAACGATTACTTGCGCACCCGCCGCGCATAGCTCACGGCACGTTGCTTCGCCTATACCGCTAGCGCCGCCCGTTACCAGCGCAAATTTCCCATTCAGGCGATAAGCCTCGGTGCTTCTGGTCATCGTAGATCCCCATTCCTGACTATCCGGCATTCGGAGTCCTAGGATATAAGATTGATTGACTAACCCACATGAAGCTTTTTAGATTTGGATTTGAAGGCAAAGAGAGGCCGGCGGTGCTGCGGCCGAATGGTCAGCGAGTTGATGTAAGCAGTGCTGTAGGCGATTACGACGAGGCGTGGCTCGCATCAGGCGGAATTGAAGAGCTCACGAAGCTACTCGACTCACGTCAGACTGAATGGCCGGATGTAGATCCCGCCACTCGAATTGGGCCTTGTGTTGCGCGACCCTCGAAAATCATTTGCATTGGTCTCAACTACGCCCGCCACGCGGCGGAGAGCAACATGGATCCGCCGAAGGAGCCAGTGGTTTTTCTGAAAGCGACATCGTCTCTTGCAGGTCCGTACGACCCTATCGTGATGCCGAAGGGCTCCCAGAAAACAGATTGGGAAGTGGAGCTCGCGGTCATCATTGGAAAGAAGGCCACGTACGTCAGCGAGAGCAATGGTATGGACTACGTCGCCGGCTATTGTCTGCACAACGATTACAGCGAGCGATCATTTCAGTTGGAACGCGGAGGACAGTGGACAAAAGGCAAAAGCTGCGATACTTTCGCTCCGCTTGGTCCCATCTTCGTTACCAAAGACGAGATCCCAGACCCGCACAATTTGCCGCTTTGGCTGAAGGTGAACGGCACGATGCGGCAGAACTCATCTACAGCAGATCTGATATTCAAGATTCCAGTGCTGGTCTCTTATCTCAGCCAATTCATGACGCTCTTGCCGGGGGACATTATCTCGACGGGCACTCCTGAGGGAGTGGGGCTTGGCCTGAACCCGCCGCAATATCTGAAGGATGGAGATGTAGTGGAACTCGGCATCGAAGGGCTCGGTATCTCGCAGCAAAGGGTTATGGCTTATCGTGAATCCTCAGTTCAGACCGCAAACATCTGACTAGGCGATCGCATTCAAACGGAAGAAAACCTCGTGACGGCAACACTCGCGCATGTCAGCTAAAAGCGGGTCACCGGCTATTCGGATCGACGCTCACCACCATTTCTGGACTTATAGCCGGGAGGAATATGGATGGATCGACGAGTCTATGACCGTTATCCGGCGAGATTTTCTTCCAGACCACCTGGAGCCCGAGATCCGCGCTTGCGGCATTGATGGTGTTGTCTCGGTGCAGGCTCGACAGACACTCGAGGAAACCCGCTGGCTTCTGGCGCTGGCTTCAAAACGCGACTTCATCCGAGGCGTAGTGGGCTGGGTTCCATTGATTGCTCCCGACATCAGTGACATTCTCGGCTCGCTTATCGAGCAAGGGCGACTGAAGGCGGTCCGGCATGTGTTGCAGGCAGAACCCGATGATCAATATATGCTCCGCGATGACTTCAACCGCGGGATTGATTCATTATCGGAGTTCGGACTTGTCTATGACATTCTGATTTTCGAACGTCACGTGCCGCAAGCCATTGAATTCGTCGATCGCCATCCGAAGCAGACCTTCGTGCTCGATCACATCGCAAAGCCGCGCATTCGCGATCACGTCATATCCCCATGGCGAGAGAATTTACGCGCTTTGGCCGAGCGGCCCAACGTATACTGCAAGATCTCCGGACTGGTTACTGAGGCTGACTACAAGACGTGGACGAAGGAGGATCTGGCCCCTTACTTCGATACTGTGCTCCACGCTTTCAAACCCGAGCGGCTCATGTTCGCCTCCGATTGGCCCGTTTGCCTGGTTGCGACGACATACAGCCGCTGGTTCAATATTGTTTTGGAGCGAATCGCCCTACTGAGCGATACTGAGCAGGACGCGATACTTGGCAGCACCGCGATTCGTGCGTATAAGCTTGGCTAGTCTTTAAACCAGGAGGCGCTCTACAACATTTCCGGCTACATCCGTAAGCCGAAAGTCGCGACCTTCAAAGCGGTAGGTCAACTTTGTGTGATCGATTCCCATTCGGTTGAGAATGGTCGCTTGCAGATCGTGCACATCGACCGGATCTTCCGCAATGTTGTAGCCGAGCTCATCCGTTTTTCCGATCGTAATGCCCGGCTTGATACCGCCGCCAGCCATCCACATTGTGAATGCGCGGGGGTGGTGGTCCCGTCCGAGAAATTTTGAGTTGTTCCGCGCCTCGTTCATCGGCGTTCGGCCGAATTCGCCGCCCCAGACCACAATAGTGCTGTCCAGCAGTCCGCGCTGCTTTAGATCCTGGATGAGAGCCGCGGCGGCGCGATCAGTTTCCTGGCAGAGGGTCGGTAGGCGATTCACGATATCGTCGTGACTGGACGTTCCGTGGTTATCCCATCCGCGGTGATAAAGCTGAACGAAGCGAACGCCGCGCTCGACCAATCGGCGGGCCAGCAGGCAATTGTTGGCGAAGGATTTCTTGCCGGGCTCCGTCCCGTATAGCTCGTGAATCGACGCGGGTTCCTTTGAAATGTCGACGAGTTCGGGCACGCTGGATTGCATGCGGTAGGCCATCTCATAGGATGCGATGCGTGTCAGGATTTCCGGATCGCCATTGCTCGCAAGATGCGCCTCATTCAGGTTCTTCAGCAAGTCCAGAGATTCACGACGGGTCTGCTCGGAAACGCCTTCCGGATTAGTGAGGAAGAGGACGGGATCGCCTTGTGAGCGAAATTCCACTCCCTGATATACGGTGGGCAAGAAGCCGCTGCCCCAGCATGCTTTACCGCCATCTGGTTGGTTCTCTCCAGAAACGAGCACGACAAACCCGGGTAGATCTTTGCACTCGCTTCCCAGCCCATAGGTCATCCACGAGCCCATGCTAGGACGGCCGATGATCTGAAAGCCAGTGTTCATGAAGATTTGGGCGGGCGCATGATTGAACTGAGTCGTGTGGACTGATTTGATAATCGCGATGTCGTCGGCCACTCGATGCAGGTGGGGCAGCAACTCCGAAATTTCAGCGCCGGATTGCGCGCAGCGCTTGAACTCATACGGCGAGCCGAGCAACTTGGGTGTGCCTTTAATAAATGCGAATCGCTCGCCTTTCATCAACTCCTGCGGCACATTTTGGCCATCATATTTTTGAAGCGTGGGTTTGGAATCGAGCAGATCGACTTGCGACGGAGCTCCCGCCATAAAGAGAAAAATTACACTCTTCGCTTTGGCGGGGAACATGGGTGACTTTGGGGCTAACGGATTGGTCGCGTCCACCTTGACATCGCTTGCGAACAGGGAAGTGTTGAGCAGGCTCGTTAGAGCCGCACTCCCAAGGCCGAATCCCGACTGTCGGAAGAAATGCCGCCGCGTCACCGCGCGAAGTAATTCGTGGGAAGAGTCGTAAGGCATCTGCTTCATGACATCACTCTTTACTGATGGTCTCATCCATGTTCAGTAAAACATTGGCCACCATAGTCCAAGCGGAAAGTTCCGCGGCGTTGTCCCGGTATTTCTTGAGTTGCTGATTATAGAAGTTGATAATGCCGTCGATCTCGGATTGCGACGGAGGGCGCGAAACCATCAAGTAGAAACCGTAGGTAGCGCGGGCGGCCACGGTCGTTCCACCTTCCGACATCATGCGCTTTGCCATGGCGCGGGCGGCGTCGAAGAAATACGGGTCATTCAAGCTAGTTAATGCCTGCAAAGGCGTATTCGTGCGAACACGGCGCACGGTGCAGAATTCACGGCTGGGGGCATCGTACGTGGCGAGGCTCGGATAGGGCGCACTTCGGCGCATGAACGTGTAAATCGCGCGCCGATAGCGGTCCTCGCCTTCGCTTTGCACCCATTTGTCATCGCTATACGGGATGTCCCACACTCCTTGCGGCTGGTACGGAAATACGCTTGGGCCATACATCTTGCTGCTCAACAAGCCACTCGCTGAAAGCGCGATATCATGCACCATCTCGGCTTCGACGCGAAACCTCGGTCCTCGCGCATAGAGTAGGTTGTACGGATCACGTGCTAGCAACTCGGGTGTTGCGCGAGAGGATTGCATGTAAGTAGCGGAGGTCACCATGAGCCGCTGAATCTCCTTCATGCTCCAACTCTCTTTCATAAATTCGCTCGCAAGCCAATCGAGCAGTTGCGGGTGGGATGGCAAGTCGCCCTGCGTACCGAAATCCTCGCTGGTTTGGACAATGCCATGGCCAAAGAGCGCTTCCCAGAAGCGGTTCACGGCCACGCGCGCCGTGAGCGGGTTATCGTCGCTCACCAACCACTCAGCGAGCCCGAGGCGGTTCGGCATGGCGTTCTTCGGCAATGGATTCAAGATGGCTGGAACATCCGCGTAAACAAGGTCGCCTTTGCTCAAGAAACTGCCGCGCTCGCGAAGATAAGTGGCCGGGCGGGAATACAGGGGTTTGTCCCGCATCACCATTGCTGTCACGATGCCTAACTTCTTCACCTGCTTTTCAAGATCGGTCATCTGCTTTCGCGTCGCGTCGAGCAAGGGAGACACGTCGCGATACGCGGTTGCGAGCTGCTGCCGCTGTTCTGGGGTACGCTCATCCGCGGGCTTAGCGAGAACGGGCCGCAAGCGAGCGGGCAGCTTAGCGACGAATTCCGGATTTTTGGTTGAGGCAACAGATAACCGGAAGCGCCCAATATTTCGCGAAGCGTGGCGCATCTGGTGCTTGATCGTAAGAGTGAGGATAGTGCCGGTGGAAAAGCCGAACGGCTCACGCGCCAAGAAAACCGCCTGGCGGCGAAGGGGTGTTTGGGCCTTCGCTTCAATCGCCCAACCTCGCAATTCTGATTCCTTCTGCAATACACCTTTCACGTTGTAGCCATCCTGTGATTCGTCGGCGACGACCTTTTGCCAGCCAACGTGTTGCTTCGCTAGCGGATTATCGGTGGCCGCGACTTCGAGGTCGAAATCGCTCAGGAAGAAGTTCCCTTCCGCATCGCGTCCCGGACCTCCGCGAGGCAGACTCGGATCGGGCAGCACTTCGATGCGCATCCCCGTAATGGATTGGAGATTTGATTTCGCTTCGATGGTGTAAGTGTCGGCTTGTGGATTCTTCCCGGACGCCAGGATCGAATTGTCGGGCAGGAGCTTTAGAGTTGCGCCTCCGGCGGATTCGTATCGAGATGGATGGAGCGCCGGCCACTGCTTCTCGACATTTTGCATCTCAACTTCCCAGGATTTCTGTGCCGCGTCGAGCTCGGACGTTTGCGTATCGAGCACTTTCTGCAGACGCGCTATCTCGGCCTTTAATTCCGTGCTTCGCTTTTCCTGCTCGGGCGTGGGAAGTTCGATCTCGGGTTCCTGTGCCCAGTGATCGTCCTTTCCACCTATTTTGTATTCACCGTTGCTGAAGAACGCGAGGAACCGATAGTAGTCCTTTTGCGTGAAGGGATCGAATTTGTGGTTGTGGCATTGCGCGCACCCGAGAGTGGAGCCGAGCCAGACAGAAGCAGTTGTATTGACGCGATCCACCTGCGAATACCAGTAATATTCTTCGACATCAATGCCGCCCTCCTGATTGAGCATCGAATTGCGGTGAAAGCCAGTGGCGATCAATTGGTCTTTCGTCGGATTCGGCAACATATCTCCTGCGATCTGATTGATGGTGAAGTCGCGGAAGGACATGTCTTGGTTCAGAGCGCGGATGAGCCAGTCGCGATACTCCCACGCAGTGCGCCTTCCGTCCTTTTCATAACCGTTGCTGTCGGCGTAGCGAGCGAGATCGAGCCATGGCCGGGCCCAGCGCTCGCCGTAGTGAGGCGATGCTAAAAGGCGGTCCACAATTTTCTCGTAAGCGTCTGCACTCTTGTCGGAAATGAAAGCGTCCACTTCCTGAGGAGAGGGCGGCAGGCCGGTAAGGTCGAGATAAACGCGACGTATCAGGGTAGCTTTGCCAGCCGCTGGCGAGGGCTTCAATCCCTCTTTCTTCAGCTTGGCGAGGATAAAGTTGTCTATGGGGTTCCGGCACCAAGCGACATTTTGCACTTGAGGGATAGGCGGCGGCACCGGTTTCATGTAGGCCCAATGTTTTTGCGGCTGGGAGGACGCAATGGGACTTGTGGCGTCCGGACCCGCAGCACCGGCGTCGATCCAACGACGAATCGTGCCGATCTGATCTTCAGAAAGTGGCGGCCCACCGTACGGCATTTGAGGGCGTTCCTGCGCCATCAATCGGCGCATGATGCGGCTTTTGCCACTCTGACCGGGCACGACAACTTTTCCAAAATCGCTGCCCTTCAAGATCGCCGCGAGTGAGTCCAGGCGTAGACCATTTTGCTGCACATCGGGTCCATGGCAGGAATAGCAGCGAGCCGCCAGAATGGGGCGGATGGTTGCCGCGAATAGCGATGATTGTTGGCCATTGACCCGTGCAGATTGCGAGCTTGCACTATTTTCCGCGGGCGCGCTTGCGTCAGAAGCTGTGAAACTGCCGTGGTCAATCCAGGACCGGATCAACTGAACTTTCTCAGGCGAAAGCGGATCGCCGCCCATCGGCATACGCGGGGCATCCGTCACGCCAAGAATGCGCTTGATCAACAAGCTTTGCGCGCTGTTGCCGGGCACAATTGCCGGACCTGAAACGCCTCCGCGCAAAACCGCGGTTTCGGAGTCGAGCCGCAGCTTGCCCATTACCATGTCGCCGCCGTGGCACTTGACGCAGAGCTGCTGAAAGATTGGCGCGATTTCAGTTTGAAACTCTAAGGGCTTGCCGCTGGCGGGCTGAACTGCGAAAAGGCGGGGAGCGGCTAAAGCCAGAGCAAACGCAACTGAGAATCGGATCACGCGACCTTCTGCAACCTAGTTACTCGTCCGACTTCTACCCATTCGACTACGTAGATGTTGCCGGCGTGATCAAAACAGGCACTATGCGGACACACAAATTTGCCGGGTTTGAAGTGATCACGAGATAATTTCCGGGTTTGCATGTAATCGCTTTGAGAATCATCACCAAGATGTGTGATGATTCTGTTGGCGCGATCCATCAGCGTCACGCGCGCAAATAGATCAGGCACGACCATGTCGCCGTTTTTATAAACGTTGAAATGGCAAGGCGCGTTTGTTCCATATAGGAAATCAGTGTGCCTGCCATCAAGCGTGAACCGCTGGATGCGCTTGTTGCTTCGGTCAGCAACTACGAGGATTGGCTCCGGGCTACGCTCATCAATGATGAGACCATGCGGACAGCTCAGTTGGCCAGGCTCTTTGCCGGGTCCGCCAAAGGTTCGAATGTATTGGCCTTTGCTGTTGTATTGGAGGAGGTAACTCGAACCGTAGCCGTCGCCGATATAGATATCGCCATTCTGGGCGACCCCTACATTTGTGGGGCTGTATTTGAGCGGCTTCCCTTCCACTTGCGATTTTGCGTACGGTTCAGAGTCTTTGGGATAACCGAGCGTGAAGACTTCCTCACCTTTTCGCGTGGTTTTGACCATTAGGCCGCGCTGGATATCGCAAAGATATAGGAATTCTTCTTTGCCCTCGCGTCGAATGTGGAGGCCATGTGCGCCGCCTTTGAACTCTTTACCCCAGCTCTTGACGAACTTCCCTTTGCCATCAAAGACCACCATGCTGTCGGCTTTTTGGCTTGTTGCATATACCGTGTGATGAATGTAGACGTGACCTTGCGAGTCGACACATACGCCATGCGTGTTGCCGTATTGGATATCTTGCGGAAGCTCACCCCAGTTATGGGTCACTTCATAGGTGTGCTCGCCTTCGCCGAGGACCGGCTTCTTGCTGCCGGATTTGTTAGTTGCGCCCAGGATTAATGGTGCGCTGAGACCGCTACCTATTCGAGCGAGAAAGGCACGGCGATTAGTTGACATGGATGCCTTTCGGTATCATAACGCTGAATCTTGCTGTTCCGCTTCGAGCTCCCGCTGTGTTATTGTGAATTCTCATTGTAGGATGGATCGTAGACTGGACGCTAGTCGCAGTTTGGTACAAATCGCTAAGTATTTGCGAGACACTTAAGAAGAGAAGTTAAGAAGCGGGAGTAATTCAGCGGTAGAATGCCAGCTTCCCAAGCTTAACCATGTGCGTTCGACTCCCGCTCTTCTATCTTTCAAGTCCAAGGAGTGGCCGCGTCTGGTGCTACCCGCAAACCCCACCGAAAACGGCAAAGCTGGCGGCTCATTACAGTAATGAGGCGCTGGCCGGCATCTAAGGTTGATCATGAGCGAGCCGATACGGCCTTTCACTTTGACGGGTGGCAGAGTACCGTCGCCTCCCGGAGAAATCACGATGGCACCGTTTCTTTCGTCACAACCGACCGACCCGTTACGGGTTCGCGTTTGTCACGGCCGAGCGCAAACGGCAAACGCAGCCTTGTTGTTCGCGATGCCCAGCACGAGTACTTTTTCACCGAATCGGAGTGATTCGGTGCATGCCGCGCATTCGGTGCACTTTGGAGCGCTCTATGCGTCACTAGGCCATCGGCTGTACCTGCGCCCAGCTCACGAGTGAGGTACGCGCAACAATTAAGCAGAAAGGGGAATGTCAAATGGCAATACATGCTGGATTCGTTGCCCAGACCGAGAATGTCACCGAAGACGTACTTACCCTTCAGCGCGACGGCGTGGTGGGAAAAAAGGGAGCATTTTCCCGGGATTTTGTCGAGCAACTCAGGGAAGATATGATGACCGCCTTCTGGGAGGCGATACAGCGTCCTGGTGGCACAGTCAGCAGAGGGCCACGGCGGTGGTATGTAGAGTTGCACCCACAGGCGGTAAGCGGATTCGTCGATCTGGTATCCCACCCTTGGATCACCGCGATGGCAGAAGCGGTATTGGGCTCCGAGTATCAGATTGTCGAGGTGGGTTTCGACACGCCGTTTCAGGGCGCGAAAAACCAGCCTTGGCACCGCGACTTTCCATCACCGAAGGACACTTACGAAGACCACCGGATCACCTCGCTCGCCTTCAACCTGACTGGGGTGGACGTGACGCCCGACATGGGGCCATTCGAAGTGGCTCCGGGCACGCAATGGGATGACGGCCGTTCGTGGAAGCACGAGATGTTCCCGGATCCCGCAACCTGGTCCCGTTATGCGGCATTGGCGGTGCGGAAGTTTCCAGAAATGGGCGATGTATCGTGCCGCTCAGCGCTAACTATTCATCGAGGCACGACGCACGACTCGCCCATTGCGCGTCCGGTGCTGGTGATCGGGGTCGACGTGCCCGGCGCCGGACATGCCGCTCTGCATGACATGATGATGACGAAAGACTATCACGCCGCCCTGCCCCCATCGGTGCGCGACCGGCTCGTCTGCCGCGTGGTTGACCAACTCGTACCCATCACCCAGAAGCACGACATTGAAGGCCTGGTTATGGGGGTGGCGTAACGCCACGCGCGACCAGCGAGTCGAAGCGCTGCGATTAGCTACTCTGTTGGCCTCTGCTGAATCTGCTTTGCAGGACTACTATGGCCAGTAAGAACGCACCCCGCAGCACGCCCTGCCACCACGAACTGATCGTGCCCTCCAGATTGATCAGATTAAAAACAATTCCAAAGAGCAAAACCCCGACCAGCGTCAAACCAGCACCCCCCTCCCCGCCGGTCAGACGTGTTCCGCCTATCACAACTGCTGCAATTGCATCCAACTCCCATCCGGTGCCTGCGACAGGCTGCGCCGCCCCTAGTCGACAGGCGAGGATAATGCCGCCGAGCCCAGCCAGCAAGCCGCTCAGCGCGTACACCGCTACCTTCAATCGATCAGTGTTCAAGCCCATGAGACGTGCCGCTTGGGCGTTGTCCCCGAGAGAATAAACGTGCCTGCCGAATGCAGTATGCGCGAGCGATAGCCAGCCTGCCGCGAAGCAGATAGCAAGCACGACGATTGGAACGGGAATCGGCCCGACGTGCCCGCGGCCCAGCCAATGAAATCCGGTCGAGGCGCGATTGATGCGTACAGACTGTTCACTCGTCCAGGCGAGCACAGCGCCGCGGACGCCCATCATCACGGCGAGCGTTGTGAGAAACGGAGGAATGCGACCTTTCGAGATCAACAGACCGTTGGTCAAGCCCAAAACGGTGCTGCACAGTAGTCCGACGGCGACGCCGGCCAGAACTCCATGCGTGCTCATACTCGCAGCAGCAACTCCGGCCAGCGCCGCAAGAGATCCGACCGAAAGATCGATACCACCAGTCAGGATTACGAACGTCATACCCAGTGCTACGAGACCCACCATGCTGTTTTGACGAACGACATTAAGCAGGTTCTCGGGTGTTAGAAATGCTTCATACCGGAGTGTGCCGAGTACAAGCATTAACAAAAGCCCAACTAACGCCCCCCCTCTCCGAAGAAGCGAAACGATGAAGTTTCGTAACCGCACTTCCCTCATGACGGCCTCAAAGTCTGGATATAAATGACACCGAGAATTACGGCTGCCTTTAGTACGAGAGACCACGCGTAGGGAATCAAAAGCATGTTTAGGCTGGTCGTAATAACCTGCATGATGAGCGTGCCGAGGACGGTGCCGATAATACTCGCTGTGCCTCCGGTTAGGAGCGTACCGCCAACCACCACGGCAGCGATGGCGTCCAGTTCAATAT
>JBPCJX010000076.1:0-29982 GCA_051004875.1 Bryobacteraceae bacterium | reverse complement strand
ACTCGCGACAGAACTCCGCGATCGCCTCATCTCTTTTCACTAGCCCGTCGCACCAGCCATAAGTTGAGCTGGGACAATTCTCGATTAGCGTAATCGTTCCGAGGTAGTCGTCGACATCTGCGTAGGTGGGACAGAGCTTCATCGTGCCATCGAGTCCGCGGTATCCGCGCCCGTGGATCGCATCGGCGCCGTAGAGCGCCTGATGTTTCGGGTCATAGACCGCTAGATGCCCCTTCGCGTGGCCGGGAACGGGAAGTATCTCCACCTCCCAGTCGGCTCCGAGTCGAATGTGTTCGCCTCCGCGAAAGGTTACCTCAATCGGCTGTTGCTGCCCTCCTTCTGCTTGGAGCCAGGCCAGCGTGTCGCCTTCATAGAAAATCTGGTGATCCGCGCGATATACGTCATAGCGGTAGAGCATCAGTGTATCGAACCCCTGGCAGATATGCCGATCGGCGTCCCCGCACGCGAGAACAGCGCCGGACGCCAGTTGCTTCATCTCATAGTTGCCACCGATGTGGTCTAAATCGGGGTGCGTGTTCAGAATCCATGTTAGATCTCCAGGTTTGCCACCGGTTTCTTCCATTTGCTTTACGATGAACTTCGACGGATCCTTGGCGCAGCCGGTGTCCATCAGCACACTCGCGCTTTCGCCGTTGAGATAGACCAACTGAAGCGGCCTCCCCCCCACTCCGCCTTCGAGCAGGTAAACGCCATCGAAAAGCTGTTGCATTGCGCCATCTCCTCGGTCTGCCGCTCAGCACTGCGGAACGCGATCTCTACTAGATCTGCGGTATAGTGCAGACGGTTGTCGATTAGGTTCCAATATGCTGAAACAAGTTTCATGATAAGTTCTTTCTGATGCCTATGAATATCGGCGAATCCAAAATGCCGCGGACGGCGCGGAGATGGTTGGTAATACCTGTGCTCTTTAATTTAAGAGGCGTTGCGCTGCTCTTCAGTATTGCGTTTGGAATCGCCTGGCCCTCTGGCTTCATTCGTGGAGCTTCCGACACAATCGGCTATCACGTGGTGAAGGTTGACTCCGGCGGCCGAATCGTTCCGTGGTATGGCAATACGCCGTCCGAGGCTTACGATCACGTCGTGCGTTTGGTTTGGAATTTCTGGCGGAACATGCGGACGTGCGCGAACGATGTCCCTTATTACCTGCAACATCAGGTCTGGAAACCGGGCGAAGACGACACGCGGGGTCTCGGAGGCGATCAGCTCTTGTCATCCTGGAATCTGCTTTACGAGTATCTGGGCGATCCTGCGATCAAGAGCAACATGGTCCTGATCGCGGATTACTGGTTAGACCATGGCATGTCAAAGCCGGCCAGTTTATGGGCCAATCTGCCTATCCATACAACACGAAAATACACTCGGGGCAGTACGACGGGGATATGCGTGCCGGGAAGAATTTTCTTCAGCCGGACAAAGCAGGCAGCTTTGGAGCCGAGTTGGTGGCTCTCTACAAGATCACCGGTAATAACAAGTATTTAAACGCGGCGACGTCGATAGCGGATTCCCTACTTGTACATGCGCGTCCAGGGGATGCAAATAATTCACCCTGGCCATTCCGGGTGAACGCGGTAACGGGAGCGATTGACCGCGCCACTACCAAGAAAGACGGGACCCCGATCGCTGCGACGTATACGTCGAACTGGAGTCCCACTCTGAGACTTTTCGCTGACTTGATCGCGTTGCACCACGGCAGAACGGCCGAGTATGAGAATTGCACTCGGCTCGTTACAATCTAGTTGAAACAGTACCCACTCCAAACCAACAAGTGGGGTCCCTTTTTTGAAGACATTCCGACGGCAGATTACTCAGATACGGAAATTAACGCCGATACCATCGCAGCCTACATCCTCGAGCATCCCGAATGGGGCCCGCACTGGAAAGAGCAGGCCCGCGACATCCTTCTGTGGAGCTATCGCACTTTTGCCAATCATGAGTTCGAGAGGTGGGGCGTCACGGCGATTAATGAGCAAATAGTCTACAAAGTGCCCGGAAACAGTCACACATCGCCTGAATTGGGCGACATACACAGTGGACGGGGATGGCAAGAACCGCTATCCCCGGGACGACATCTGGCTGACCGACGGCTATGGGGACTACGTGCGACACTACCTTCGCGCGATGGCCGCAGCGCCCGAGCTCGCGCCGGATAACCAGAATCACCTGCTGCGAACTTCCTCCGTGGTGCGGTCCATTAATTACGCCCCGGAACAGATCGCCTACACCAAATTCGACACAGCTTCCACGGAATTGTTCAAGCTGGGCGATGCCCGGCCGAAATCCGTAGCCGGCGGCGCTTGGCAATGGGACCCCGCAAAAAAGCTACTCATCGTGAAGGCCAACCGAAGGTCGGTCGAGATAGCTCTGCAAAAGTGAAGCCTTATTGAACCAGACATGTCCCCGATGAAATACAGAAGCGCGGAATGGTTTTACGGCCGCGATGAACTCGGATTCCAACATCGTGCCGCTCTGAGATCGATGGGAATCGAAGTGGAGCGGTTCAAAGATCGGCCCGTGATCGGCATCGCGAATTCATGGAGTGAACTCAATAACTGCAACTTAAATCTCCGCGATGTGGCCAAGGCGGTCAGTCGAGGCGTAATCGCGGCCGGCGGGCTTCCGCTGGAGTTTCCGACAATTTCTCTCGGAGAGGAGTTCATGAAGCCCACGGCCATGCTTTACCGCAATCTCATGGCCATGGATGTAGAAGAAACTCTGCGCGCGAATCCGCTGGATGCGGTTGTCCTCCTTTCGAACTGCGATAAGACGGGCCCCGCCCAATTGATGGGTGCCGCTAGCGCGAATTTGCCGGCTATTCAGGTGAACGGAGGGCCCAAAAGTTCCACAACCTGGCGAGGTGTAGAGATCGGCAGCGGAACCGACATGTGGAAGTACTGGGACGAGTTCCGAATGGGAAAAATCTCGGAGGAGGATTGGCGGGAACTGGAAAGATGCATGTCCTGTAGCGTGGGTGCCTGCAACGTAATGGGTACGGCTTCGACCCTGTCGGCGATCGCGGAAGCGCTGGGTATGATGCTACCGGGCACCTCCACCATCAACGCTACAGACGCACGGCGCCTTGCGGCAGCGGAGGAGAGCGGTCGGCGCATCGTAGAGCTTGCGGAAAACGGCATTCGGCCCTCGCAAATCATGACGGGCGGCGCTTTCGACAATGCCATCCGCGTCTGTATGGCACTGGGCGGTTCGACCAACGCTATCATTCACCTCATCGCCATCGCGGGTAGGTTAGGGATTGATCTGCCGCTGCAGCGCTTCGATGAGCTCGGCCGGACTACGCCTTGCCTAGCCAACCTGAAGCCATCCGGCAAATACCTGATTCAGGAACTGCATGCGGCAGGCGGCGTACCAGCCGTGATGAAAGAGATTGAGCCAAGCTTGCATGGGGAGTGCCTGACTGTTACGGGGAAGACGATCAGCGAGAATCTTGAGGGAATCCATTGCCTCGATCGTGACGTGATCCGGCCACTTGCCGATCCAGTTGTGCCGGGCGGAGCGGTCGCGGTGTTATGGGGCAACCTGGTGCCGAACGGTGCGATTTTGAAGACCTCCGCCGCTTCACCGCACCTCATGCGGCATACCTGCCAGGCCCTGGTCTTCGAAAACTATGCCGATATGCTCGCGAGAATCGAAGATCCTGACCTAGACGTGACGGCGGATTCCATTCTGGTGCTGAAGAACAGTGGGCCAAAGGGTGCGCCGGGCATGCCGGAATGGGCTTCCATCCCGATTCCTGCCAAGCTGCACAGAACCGGGGTAAAGGATATAGTTCGCATCAGCGATGCGCGTATGAGCGGCACCAGTTACGGCACGGTCGTCCTACACGCCTGCCCAGAAGCTGCTGCGCATGGCCCTCTCGCGATCGTTCGAACCGGCGATGAAATTTGCTTGGACGTCCCGCAGCGTTCGTTGAATGTACTTCTGCCGGATTCAGAGATCCAGGCTCGCATGCAGCGGCTGCAAGCGCCGCGATCGCAGCACCTGCGAGGTTATCCCAAGCTATATATCGACCATGTACTTCAAGCGGACCAAGGCTGCGATTTCGATTTCCTGCGACCGAAAAACCCGGAAGAGATCCGCTTCGTTCCGCCGGTGGTGGGCAGAAGTTGAACCCGGTACTCAGGTTTGCGACGGCAGTCCTGAGCTGAAACCGCCATCGACGACGAAGGCCGCTCCGGTAATGAATGAGGCCTCGTCGCTCGCGAGAAATACGGCGGCTCGCCCAACTTCTACGGGCCGCCCGATTCTCCAGAGCGCGTGCAGTCTTCCGGCTGCGGCGCGCGCTGCGGCGGGATCCGGCTGAGATTGAAAGTAGCCTTCAGCGAGCCCGGTATCAATGTAGCCGGGACAAATGCAGTTCACCCGGGTTCCCTCCTTCCCGTGATCGATGGCCATGGCCTTGGTCATTCCGATGATGGCTGCTTTCGTCGCACAATACCCGGCGCAGCCCGGCTCCACGAAGAAGCCGTTCACTGACGACATGTTCACGATACAGCCCTTCGTGCAGCGCAAGTGCGGTAGAAAATACTTGCAGCAAAGAAAGATACCGCCGATGTTCACGGCGATTTCGTGGTTCCATTCTTCTAACGTGGTGTCTTCCACGGTCTTATTCACCTGAATTGCGGCGTTGTTCATCACAACGTGCACGGCGTCGAAGGCGCGTATCGTTTCCGTGGCCAGCCGCATGACGGACTCGGCGTTCGAAACGTCCGTCTCTAAAACCAAGGCCGTACCCCCATCGGCCTCGATCTGCTGGGCCGTTTCCTGTGCGCTCTCTCGGTTAATATCGGCAATGACCACCTTGGCACCTGCGCGTGCGAACTCCTTGGCCGAGCATCTGCCGATTCCGAGGGGCCGGACAACGTAACTGTCTTGACCGCCCGCACTGGGCTGATTGGTCCGAATGCCGAAAGCTCCGCAACGGCCTCATTTCCGTTTTCGTGTAGACTCTCTATGTCCCAGGACACCGAACGCAATTCGCCGAGGTTTGGATAGCTCTCTCCCTGATGCTCGCAGGCGTCCCAAGTCGGGAACCCTTCATCCCAGCCGCCGCACCAATAGTTATCGAAATTGGCTTCAATGGGGTAATGCTGGGGTCTAATCCGCGGATTGTGCCAAAGGATGTTGTAGCCTGATGCTTTCCAGATCAAATCGTGAATCTTGGCTCCGACCCCTGGAAGAATACTTAGCGAGATATTTTCGTTCTCCAGGTGAACGGAGGGAAGCGAGTTGATCGTTCCGCGCGCGTATCGGCTAGGCATCGCTTCTGGTTTCCATTTGCTGAAACCACTTCCTAAGCATTAGACAATCCTTCGTCCGGCTTGTCAATCCGCGTCAACCGGGGACTTGCCAAACCCTCCAACCTGTGCGTAATATACGGAAACGTCCTTCCATGAGATGAAACTGAGCGCACAAAGCGTGGGGATCCATGCGTGTTCGATTCTCCTTCTTTTAGCTCTCAGCGGGAGCGGCAAACCCCCTGAAACGTCGGCGGGTATCGAAGTGGATCCTGACACGGTGACGGGGCGGATTTCGCCGTACTTCTTTGGGCAATTCATCGAGCACGAACACAACACCATCCAGGGTGGATTGTGGGCGGAGCTTCTACGTGACCGCAAGTTTGAGCAGGGTGATGATGACGGCGACGGAGTCTCTAACGGCTGGGCTCCGGAAGAGCGCATTCAGGACCGCTATTGGGAACTGCAGCACGGGCGCGGCATCAACGTGAGGTACTTCATCGATCGCCAGAATTATTACGGCGGGGGAGCATCCCAGGCTGTAGATCTGCACGGTCCAGGTCCCCGTCATGCGAGTGTTTATCAGATCGGACTTCAAGTGGCCAAGGGTCACCGCTATGTCTTTTACGTCTTCCTAAAGCGGCGCGGGAGTGGCAAAGCCTTCGTCGAGTTGGACAAGCTACGCGGGCCGGTCTACGGGCATCGGCAATTCGGCGACATCTCCGACCAATGGCAGAAATACACGGCGGAGTTCACATCTCCTGAAGACACCGATAAAGCGCGGCTTCGCATTGCCGTCGAAGGCGAAGGTACTTTCTGGATGGACTCGGCATCGTTGATGCCCGCTGACAACTTGCAGGGCATGCGGCGAGACGTTATAGACGCTATGCGCCCCATGCGCATCCCCTTGATGCGTTACCCGGGCGGCTGCTTCGCGGATTACTATCACTGGGAAAACGGTATCGGAGATCGAGATAAGCGCCCCGAAGTCTATAGCCCTGCATGGCGGGAATGGGACCCCAATGATTTTGGCATTGACGAGTTCGTAGCGCTGGCTGGCGAGTTACATTTTGAGCCGCACCTGACCGTAAACTATGTTTCAGGAACGCCCGCCGAGGCCGCACGTTGGGTCGAGTACGTTAACAGTGCCCCGGACAGAGGCATGGGGCACCTGCGTGCGGCAAACGGGCACTCGCAACCCTACGGATTTAAATTCTGGGCCGTAGGCAACGAAGCGCCGGACCTTTGCTCGTCAGAGTACACCGGCAATACGGAACTCAATGTCTACGTCAAGAGATACGGCGAATACAAAGCTGCTATGCAGGGCGCCGATTCATCGATTCACCTCATGGCCTCGTCCGTCGGCGACCTCAATTGGATTCACAATCTGCTAAACGCGATGCCCGTCGACGTGCTGGCGACCTCGATCTATACGGGCGAATGGAGCCTGCACCCCGACGAAACCAGGATCTGCGATCTGGATCATTACTATCGCAAGGTGGTCTCCGAGCCGCTCGAAGTAAACCGTAAGATCGAGGAGAATATCCGTTCAATCGGCGATCGCTTTCCGCACTCTGCTCGATTCCTCGCCATTTCGGAGATCAACTCCTGGTGGCTCTCCGAGCGGGTGGATCCCGACTACCGCTTGGCGAATGCGCTCTATTTTTCCGGCGTCTTCAATGTTCTCTTACGCCGCGCAGACCAGATCTTCACGGCAGAAGCCTCAACCACGCTCAACGTGCAAGGGCTTATCGAGATTAATCCTGTCGCCATCAAACTGACGCCTCCGTACTTTGCTTACGTGCTTTACGCAAATCACATCGGCGATCGGGTCGTAAGCTGCCGTACGCGCAGTCCGAATGTTACGTTCGACCCGGGACTACCGAGCCTGGATGCCGCCGCAACGATTTCTGATGATGGCAAAACGCTATTTCTTGCGGTGGTCAACCGCGATGAACGTGATGCAATTAGTTCTGGCATCGATCTGAAGACCTGGCGAGTAAAACTTGCCCAGAGGTTTCGAGCGTTTGAACTCGACGGGAATGATCGTGATGCCGCTAATCCGTACGGTAGCGTTGAAAACGTCAGTATCCAAGAGAAAAACGTCGTAGTTGAACGCCTTCCATTGACTTACCGTTTTCCGCCGCATTCCGTTACGGTGCTGCAGTTCAATGCAGCAGGTTAGGGGTTTGCGGATGCCACGCCGACCATATCGATTGCTTGCCGTGGTCCTCTTCCTTGCTCCCTATCTGCTTGCGTACGCCGCGGAGGACGAAGCAACAGCGCATGTAGGCAAGGGATATGAGTTTGTGCAGAAAGAGCAGTACAAGGAGGCGGTCATCGAGTTTCAACGTGCAGTTGAGATAAATCCCCACCTGGTGCGGGCGCGTTATCAACTTGCGGCTTGCCTATTCGCGCTGGGGGAGCGTGAGAAATCTCAGCGACAGTTCGAATTGCTGCGGAAAGAAACCGCCGAAGATGCGAATGTTCTCTACTATCTTGGGCGCCTGCATCTTTTGGCTGGCGAGAACGGCGCCGCGCTTCAGATATTTCGCAAGATCGCTAGCAATCCACCGTTCGCGGACACCTCTTTCTATCTTGGCTGCGCTTATATAGCAGAGGGAGACGTTAGTGAGGCAATTTCCGCGCTGAAGCGCGCCCAGGTAAGCGCTCCACGCGACTTCCGAATTCCTTACCGCCTAGCACGCGCCTATCGGCAATCCGGTCGGATAACGGAAGCGGAAAGGGAATTTCAGCGATCGTCGGCGCTGCGCGAAGGCTACAACGAAGCAGCGCGAGAATCGGGCGAATGCAGCCAAGCATTGAGGAGTCATCCGATTGGCGAAGCCCGTGCAATATGTGAGCGAATGGCCGATCCGAACGATCCAGACAAATTGACTTCGCTAGGGATCATTTATGGAGAGCACGGCGCGTACAACGAAGCCATTGTTCCGCTCGAAAGAGCCGCGAAGCTTGATCCGGACTCATTCGAGATCTTCCATAATCTCGGCTTAAGTTATTTTCGTCTTCGGCGTTATCCCGAGGCTCGTTCCGCCCTGGAGAAAGCTGTTTTCCTGCGGCCGGATTTCTTCGGCTCCAATGCTCTGTTAGGCGCCGTGTTGTTCGCCTTAAAAGAGGACGAACTCGCCTACCTGGTGCTCGTACACGCGAGCGAACTGGAGCCGAGCAATGCAGATACCGCAGGTTTACTCTTTAAGGTCGCGATGCTGCTTGCGCGAGATCGGTTTCGCGCCAAAGACTACACGCACAGCGCAGAGTACTTACAGAAAGCGTCTGAAGCCCAACCTTTAGACGCCTCGGTCCATCGCAGGCTTGCGGAAATCTACAACCTGCTTGGGGAGGCGGATCTGGCGAGAGAGGAGACCGGGAAAGCAGATCAGATGGAGAGGGTATCCCGCTAGCGTTCTCAATACGTCGCTCTACCGCCACTCAGATCGAAAACGGCTCCGGTACTGAAACTACACTCATCCGAGGCAAGCTAGGAAACTAACGCTGCGACTTCCTCCGGCTTGCCAACGCGTCCCATCGCAATCTTCGAGACCATGTATTTCACGGCGTCCTCTGTTATTGGTTTAGGATTTCAGTCTCGATCACCGCCGGTGTGACGCAATTCACGTAAATGCCCCTCGAAGCGACTTCCTTAGCGAGCGCCTTGGTGAAGCCGATAACACCTGCCTTGGCCGGCGAGTAGGCTGACATATTCGGGTTACCGTCCTTGCCGGAAATAGAGGCGATATTCACGATGCGGCCCGAGCCTCGCGCTAGCGTCGATGGAAGTACCGCCTTCGAGCAGTAGAAAACCCTTCCAGATCAATGGAGAGGATGCGCCGCCATTCCGCTTCGGGGTAGTCAGCTACCGGAGCGGCCAATCCGGCGATACCTGCGTTGTTAACCAAGAGATCGATTGCCCCGCAGCGCTCCAAAACTGCGGTGGCCATCAGCTGTACCGAGAACAGATCGGCGACATCGGCAAAAACCGCAAGTGCTCGTCCTGCATGATCGACCTCTGCTGCCGCCGCGATAGCTGCCGGTTCATCGGCGTCGGCGATGACGACAACAAATTCATCCTGCACAAGCCTGGCAGCAATTGCTTTACCGATTCCGCGCTCCGCACCCGTCACAATTGCGGTTTTCGAAGCCAACATTCACTCCTTCTGTGCCGGCCCGCCATTCTCGAGTTTGCCCACCAGAGTGAAGATCGAATCGCCAGGCAGATCAACCTGAACCACACCGTCCTTTACGCCGATTTCATCGGTCTTAACGCAATTGAGCTGCTGGGTTGTTTGGTATAGGTCCCAGCGGGCAGGCAAGCGGTCTAAGCCAGTCAGATGTATCTCGGCGCGGTTCGGTCCCCCCTGTTTCACGCCCACCAGAACCACCTCTCCCCGCGCTCCATCATAGAAGGCCGAAAGGAGCAGATTGCTTGAATCAGTGGACGAGGCGATTCTTCGCGCGCCGGGCCGCACGAAATGATAGAGCTGTTTTGCTGCGTAATAGCGCTTTTTCGGCGAATATACATGGTCGGCATTCTGCATCAGGCCGTAATAAGTAAATCGGGGATAGTGCTCGTGGTAATTGTCGTAAGCGTCCCAGAACAAGGTCGCGCTTGCGCCTTCGTTGATCGCCCGCAGTGCCCGGCGCGCAGCCGCTAGCGAGAAACCAGTCCAGTCATTGGCGGCAGATCGGTCCAGGTCGTTGAGATCTCCGTATTCAGTAAGCCAAACACGGACGAATGGGGCATACTTGGTCCGGTTGAGCCGTCCTACCTGCGGCGTGAGTGAGTCACTGCCGTAGCTATGAAACCCAAATGCTCCCACCTGATTCATCAGATCGTTTGATTCCAGGATTGGGCCGATGTAGTTATTCTGGAGATCACATTGTTCGGCGACTACTAATCGTACGTCACCGAGCCCTTCTTGGCGCAAACGATGCACGATCGCGTTGAGCGCTCGCGGGGCTTCGTCCGGATCGATTCGAGGACCTTCGGCGGGGTAGCAATCGGTCTCATTAATCGGACCGAAATATTTAAAATCAATGTGCGCCTTCGTGCGGGCGTAAACCGCCAAAGAGACTACTTCTTCTGCGAACTCATCGTACATAGCAGGATTTAGATGGTATGGTTTGCTGAGATCCTGGGCGTGCGCTCCAATTTTGTGCTTGGCGGGCGGGGCGTTCTTGTCCAGCATCCATTCAGGCGCGATGCCGCTGAGAGCAAGAAAAGGCCGGATGCCGCGTGAGTTCAGATAGCGCGCAGCGGCCCAAGCCGCTTCAAACTCCGGGATGGAGTAGCGGTCATTGTAGTACTCCCAATTCATGTGCTTCGCATCGTTGTCGTCGTTAGCGGCCTCCCAGTTGCTCAGACCATAAGGGTCGAGGCGGAAAATAGTTGCACCGAGATCGTTGATGAGCATGTCGATCATCGGCTTCTGGGCGTCGCGAAAATATGTGCCGTTGAAATTGACCCCAAAGCCGTCGATGGACTGGAACCGTTGTGAAACATCTACCTGAATTTGCGCACTCCGCAAATCCTCAGCCGACGCAGGTGTCGTTGACAAGATGAAAAGGGTTGCCGTTAAACAGCGAACGAGAGAACAGAAGCTCCCGCTCGTGACAGTCATTTCCGACCTGCCGAACACTTCATCGCATCTGAACTCTCAGAAAGCGAACTTCAGCGAAAACTGCATCGAACGTGGATCGGTTTGGACGTTCGTGATACGGCCGAACTGGCAACCGGCCTGGTGAACGCGATCCGTCGAGCCACCGGGAGGGGGCGGCAGGCAGAAGCTCGTATTCGGACTGGCGAGATTCATGTGGTTGAGCGTATTGAAAACCTCCCAGCGCAATTCGAAGTAGCGGGCCTCGCCAACGTGAAACTGCTTGGAGAGGGACGAGTCGAGATTCCAGAAACCTGGTCCTCGAAGGTACGGCAAACGGATTCCAGCATTGCCGAACTGCCAGGCGCGATTGTCCGTCGGACTGTAATTCGCCCAGAAGCTTTGATCGCTTCCGAACGGCGGCTCGAAAGCAGCGGGGTTGATCCAGTCCGCGATCTTCTGCGCCTTCGATCGGCTGCCATGGAAATTCGGGTCTCCTACGATGTTACAGCGGCTCGTGATCTCGTTTCCCGGGCACGATATCGATAGCGGAAGACCGCTTTGAGCATTGAAGTCACCGCTGAGGTGCCAGCCCCCGATAAGCGCGTCCAATAACGCATTGTGATTCAGTAATGGCTTACCCTTCCCAAACGGAAGCTCGTAGCTCGAGGCAAAGTTAAACATCTGCGGAGTGTCACTGGCGCCGACTGCCCGGTCGGCATTCTTATTGTCGAGGTTCTGAAAACCGCCTCCGTACACGAGTCCCAGCGCGCCCGCGCGGCCGCCGAGGCCGCCAGCTCTCGTCCAATGAATTGGGTCAACCATCATCGATGCCAGGTTCGCGACTTCGGGATTGGTCATCAATTTGGAGAACGTATAAGCGGCAACGAAGGTCAATCCCCGAGAATATCTCTTCTGGAACCGGAGATTGAGGGCGTTATAGGTGCTCTTTCCTTCAAATCCGACGTTGTTCTGGACCGTGCCATACGCTGGATAGGGCTTGAGAAGGATACTGAGCGGAAGAGTGGAACTGCCCCATATCTGTTGCAGCGCCTGGGCTGTCTGTCCCGAGTACACCGAACTAATGGGAACAACTGTATTGATCGCGTTCTTATACTTCAGCAAGTCGGCCGTGTGGACGTAGTTAAATTGCTGGAATGCCTCGCCGACGAGGTGTGTGCCGTGGGTGCCGACATATCCGACGTCCAACATCATATTGCCCGGCAGTTCGCGCTCGATCTCGAAGTTCCATGTTTGGACCATCGGATCGTGTGAGGGTGGAGTGAAGAACTGGATGAGCTGACCGTACAACGGAGCGTGTCGCGCGGCCGGAAAACCGTTGGACATAGGCGGGGTGGTAAGGCTGGCCTTGTTCGTGGTCGGGTCACTGAGCCGGAACGCTACGCATTGGCCGGTGTGTGGGGCGCATTGGCTAGGATCCACGCTGCCTTGCCAGTCGTACTCCTGATTCCAGCCAGGCGCATTGGAGGCTGATTGCCCAGGAGAGTTGATCAATGTAAAGGCGTTGCTGTAAAAAATATCGTAGCCACCCCGCAACACTGTCTTGCGGTCCGCAAACGGCGACCATGAAAAGTTCAATCTCGGACCCAGGTCGTTCTTATGCGCCGGAGCGATCGGCCCCTTGGGGAATTGCGGGCTGCTGCCTTCGTACACGACTTTCCCCTTCAAACCAGTGTAAGGATCCATGCAAGTTAAGCAGAAATTCGATCCGGAATGTGTACGCACGCTATATAGCCCATTTACGTCATAGCGAAGCCCGATATTCAGCGTGAAATTTTTTGTGATGCGGAAATCATCCTGCACAAACGCACCCCAGTACTTGTAGCTCTCGTAAGGTTGCCACATTACGCCGGTCGAAGACTCCCGGCCGTTGCTCGATATGGCGCCAAGCTCAAATTGAGCTAATCCGTTACCGCCAAGTCCCGTGATTGGATCAGACGTGAGTCCGCCACGAAAGTCAAACTCAGTCGGGAAACTGCTTTCGTATGAACTGTGTTCTAAGCGATAAATGAATCCGGTTTTGAGGGTGTGCTTGCCTATCGTCTTGGTGACGTTGTCGAGGATTGTGTAGGCCTCGGCTCCAGTGTTCATGTTCACCCATGCAGTCGGCCCGAACGTTATCGAGCCACCGCCGGGGCTGCTGATTGACCAATAAGGGACAGGGAAATATGGATTTGACGGGATTTGGTCGGCCTGCAACGCTTTCATCACGCCGGTCTGATCGGTGATGCTGTCCGGATAAGGATGGCTTGGATGTGTCGTTATGTATTGGCGTGTGAAACTGGCCCGGAATTCGTTTACCAGCGTCGGCGCGATGAGGTAACTGTTCCCGAAAGAGATGATATTGCTCGACATATCGTAGGGATAGGCAGCGCCCCATCCAACCTGGTCGTAGGGAAACGATGGCCCCGTCCACGGTACGCGATAGTTTCTGTAGGGAGTTGGACTGTACAGCCATTCGGCAAAGAAGTGGCTTTTTTCGCTTGCCTGATGATCGAACTTAAGTGATAGTTTTGCAGGATTCTGGCTACTTCCGACGCCGCCCAGGTAATTATCACAAATCAGGAATCCGCTCGTTCCCATTGGGCAGCTACTAAGAGGATCATTGTAGTTCGGGAGTGGAAAGGAATTGAGGAAGTACGTGGCGGTAGGATCGAGCATGCGCTTCGGAATCGCGGTAGCAAGGCTCCCATTTGGATTTAGGAATGGCTGCCGGTGAAATACGCCACTAGAATCCGGACCCACAGTCGAATAAGGATTATAAATGCCGTTTGAGACCACACTTGGGTCTTCGCTGAAATTCCCTTGGCGCATCAATGCCGTAGGCACGCTAAAGACTTTGTTGCCGAGGAGGTGAAGAACAGTCTGATCTAACGAGAAGAAGAAGAAAGTCTTATTGCGGCCATTATAAATCTTGGGAATCCAAACCGGGCCGCCAAAGGTCCCGCCGAAGTTGTTGAAGCGAAGTTGCCTATCTTTGATCAGGTTTCCATTCGCGTCGATCGAAGTGAAGGGGTTTCGTGCGTTAGTCGCATCATTTCGGAGGAACTCGTAGACGTCACCGTGGAAGGAATTGGTGCCCGACTTGAGAACCACGTTGAAGACGCCCCCGCCCGTGCGGCTGTACTCGGGCGCAAAGGCGTTCGTAATAGCCTGAAACTCCTCAACCGCATCTGGCACGGGGTTAATCACGGCGTTCTCCGCGAAACTGGACAGGTTCAAGTTTCCGTCCAGATACCACGCGTTGGCGCCCGCTTGCCCGCCGTTAACTGCTACATTCGAGCCAAGCGCATTAGTAGGATCGGGAAAGGTTCCGTAGGCGCTGTTAAAGCCGAAGTTGCTGCCGGGCGGACCGCCGACATTATTGATGCCCGGAATCAGAAAAACGAGTTGCTGCAAATCCCGTCCCTGCAGAGGCGTATCTTGAATTGTCTTAGTTTCTAATATCGTGCTGAAGTTTGAAGCGCTGGACTCAATGAGCGGCGATTCCGCTGTTACCTCCACCGTCTGGCTCGTCGCGCCCACTTTCAATATGCCATCCACGCGCGTTATATTTCCGGCCTGAACGTCAATAGCTCGCACTTCGACCGTGGCGAAGCCGGGCGCAGAGAAGCGGGCTTGAAAAGGCCCGGGTACCAGATCGACGACGCGGTAGTAGCCGGTGTCGTTCGTCCTCGTTACAGTCGTCAGGTTCGTTTCTGTCGCGGTGATGGTCACCTCAACATTAGGCACTACACCGCCTTGGGGATCTGTCACGATGCCCTCAATGGTTCCACGGTTTATCTGGGCCTGAAGAACGGCTCCATACCCCAGACAGAGAATGAGCGCCAAAATTCGACGTGACGGGTAAGTCAGGTTCATACGGTTCCCCCCGAGTGGCTTTTTCGGTGCACCGCCTCAACTAAAAACGGATACTTCTATGAATTGAAGGCGGTTTCATTAGGCTGATTCTACATCAGAGCCCAGATTTGTCAATAGCCTTACCTGATGCGCGATCGCATCAGGCCGGGAAGGTTTTCGGTTTGCTGAAGTCTCCTTCAGAAAGCGGTTCGTCTACTTCGATTCGTCGCCCAGACGGATAGACATCTGTTGCGCGTAGCGCTTCACCAGCGTACCTAGAGTGCGGAGATTCGCTTTTGTGATCTGGTGCGTAGTGCCAGTGATGCTGACGGCCGCCAGCACCTGGTGATCCGGCCCGAACACTGGGGCGGCTACGCAGGCTACCCCAGCTTCACCTTCACTGAACTCCCAGCAGTAACCAGCGCGCCGGAACTCCTGGAACTGTCTCTCCAGCGCTCCGGCAGAGGTGATGGTCCGTGGGGTCATTTTCCGGAGCGGTACATCCTCGATTGCTTTTTGTCTCTCGGCATCGGGCAGGAAGGCCAGCAGGGCTTTCCCAACCGCCGATGCGTGGACCGGCCAACGCATTCCCACGTAAGAAGAGAACTGGATGAGCCCTGAGCTAGGGAGGCGCGCTACGTACATCGACTCTCCATCTCGGTGAACCGCTAGATGTCCCGTAAGGCCCGATTCCCGCACAAGCTTCTCGAGCGGCGCTTGGCACCGCCCCGTCAGATTCAGTTGATCCATAACGCGTCGCGAAAAGCTGAGCATCTTAACGCCCAAAATGTATCGCGCACTATCCGGGTCGCGCTCCAGGTAGCCGAGCGCCTGCATCGTATACAGGATCGTCGCCGCAGAACTCAGCGGAAGACGCAGCATCCGCTGGATATCCGAGATGGTCAAGCCTGAATCCGTCTTTGCCAGAAGATCTATAATTTGGAAGGCTCGCTTGATCGCGGGAACGAGATATGGTTTCCCCATGTCTTATTTAGAATGCCTTGAACAATCCCGTCACCACAAGTGGACTTACCAGAGCAGGGCTTGTGTGCTTAGCATGTTGACATTCCCTCGCTTCGCATCTATGATTTCGGAAGTAGCTTTCAATATATGGAAAATCCCGGAACTGGACGCAGCGGGCGCTCCCTTCGCGATTCCGCCGCGTCAGCTAAACAACAGTGCCTTTGAAACTGAGCGGATCACTTCCGGTTATACCGACTCCCTTCTTCAAGGACCGCATCGACTTCGACAGCTTGTCGAGGCTGTTTGAGCATCTGTTTCCGGAGTTGGATGGATATACGCTTTGCGGCAGTACCGGCGAAGCAGTCTCCCTTTCCATGGAAGAGCGTATGGAGTTGATGCAGTTCGCTGTAAAGAATACTCCGCGGGGAAAGCGCATAGTAGTGGGTCTCACGCACACCAACCTGAGAGAGATGATAGCGCTTGCGCGCTCGGCCGATGATTTGGGCATCCATGCAGGACTAGTCCCTTGCCCGTACTATTTCCCGAACTCCTTTGAAATGGTACTCGAATTTCTTCGAGAACTCGATCGCGCAACGAGCCTGCCTCTCGTGTTCTACGATAATCCTCTCTACACGAAAACCTCGTTCAACGCCGGTCAGTTGTTGCTGCTGATTGACGGCTGCACACACATGAAGGCCGTAAAGATGACCGATCATGCTCTTGATAAGATCACGGCGCTTAAGCAACGTGGGGATGTGTTGGTATTCGCGGGCGACGACGTCACTGCCTATCGTAGCCTTCTTCTAGGGGTCGATGGCAGTATGATCATCGCGCCCGCTGTTTTCCCTTCGGCATACCAGGAGACCGTCCGTCTTTTGGCCCGCGGTCAAGCCGGAGAGTCACTGCGGTTGTTCTCGCAAAGTGTGCTGCCATTTATTCACCTTTTCGGCCCCGGCGACGAAATACCGGTCACTAAAGCGCTTTTCAAGAGCATCGGGATCTTTGCCTCGGATGAGATGCGCTTGCCGCTGCTCCGGTGCACACACGAACGCCTAAAGCAGGTCCTGTTGGCTTACGAAATCTGTCAATCGGCGACCCACGTATCAGGCTGCGCTTAAGGCCGCTTTGCATGCGGACCCGCCTCAGCATACCACTGGGAATCGTGCTAGCGGGATGGTGCGCTACATGCTGCCTGGCTGCCGGGATTCCACAGAACAATCTTGATTCGCTGCTCGAGTCTGGTGTGAAACTCGCGCAAGCGGAACGCTATACGGAAGCCATCCAGGTGTTCGAGAACTGTGTCCGGGAGCATCCGGAGAGCTTCGAGGCTCATTACAATCTCGCGCTAGCTCTTTTTGCGCTAGAGCGTTTTCCAGAAGCCCGCGAAGCCATTGAAAACGTTCGTGCCGCCCGCCAACCGGAGCAACTCACCGCACAATATCTGCTCGGCAAGATAGATGAAGCGCTTGGAAGGCTCCCGCAGGCACGCCGCGAGCTTTCCGCCGCTTTCGAGGGCTCACCGGGCGAAGAGAACTATGCGCTCGACCTCGGGCTACTGCTGATTCGGCAGAGCGATTATCGAGGAGCCATGCAGGTGTTTGGGCGCGCCACTCAGGTCCATCCGCAATCGGCCTACGTTCTGCTTGGCCTTGCCATGGCCCAAGCGTTCGGTGGCAAGCCGGGAGAAGCGGCCGCTAGCTGCAAACAGATTCTGAAGAACCAGCCCGCATTCGCTCCCGCGGAGCTGCTCCTGGCGTTCTCACATTACATGTCGGGGGGATACGAAGAAGCAGAGCGCGTCGCTGCATCCGGACTGCGCTCCCCATCGGCATCGCCGTATTTATACTACGTGCATGCCGCGACGCTTCTGAAGCTCAATTCTACCGAGTACACCAGGATGCTTCAGGAACTCGACGCCGCCAACCGTGAAATCCCGTTCTGTAGTCTGTGCTATTTCGTGCGCAGTAAAGTCCTCCAGGCTTCGGGCGACGCGCCGGCGGCAATCGCCGATCTCGAAACACTTGTCACGCGCATCGCGCCGGATTTTGACCAAGCTTGGTACCGGCTTGCCGCCCTGTACCAGCGTGCCGGAAGACAGCAGGATTCGAACAGAGCCCGCGCCAAGTTCGAGGCGATTAAGGCGAGAGGAGTTGATCCCGATACCGAACTGGTCCGCACCATGCTAGTTCCGAAGCTGCAGAGATAGACGTGGCCTCCTCGCAACGTCTCCGTGATTGGTTTCTCCTGCTGGCCTGTAATTTCATTTGGGGCAGCCAGTTTGTAATGGTGAAGATAGTGCAGCGGGAGATGGGACCAGTGTCCGCTACGTTCTTCCCGATGACTCTGGCAATGCTTGTGCTCATCCCGATAGTAAAACTCGAGGGCCGCAAGCTAGGTGAAAGTAAAACGGGGATTCCAGGGCACGATATCTTTCAGTTTGCGCTCATCGGGGTCCTCGGGCAGGTGGTCGCACAGCTCTTCATCACCTGGGGAGTTCGCTATTCACTTGCCTCGAATGCAGCGCTACTCATGCTGGCACTCCCGGTTTCGACCGCCATCATGGCTTATATCTTCCTGGATGAGCACATGACACGCGTTCGCTGGATCAGCTTCGCGCTTGCCATTGCGGGCGTGCTTGAATGCTCCGGCATCGAATGGAAGCAACTGAACCTCACCAGCCCACGTTTCCTGACCGGCAATCTGCTGATCTTCGCTAGCGTAAACGGCAGTGCGTTTTATAACGTGTACAGCAAGAAGATGCTCACTCGTTACACCCCATTGCAAGTGCTCCTGTATAGCTATTACGCGGTTTTCGCTTTCTTGCTGCCCATCACGGTTTATTCAGAACCCAACGGCTTTCGGAACCTACCGCATTTCAGCGGAGCGGTTTGGGCGGGGTTACTTGGGTTGGCGCTGTTTCAATACTGTTTATCGATGTTGCTCTTCCTGAACGTGCTCACGCGATTGGACGCCACGCAGGCGAGCCTTTCAAATTATATGATTCCGTTTTTCGGGGTTATTATCGCAGCGATCGTGCTCAACGAGCGCCTGACGAAGTACATGATCCTCGGTGGCGTGCTCGTGCTCGCGAGTACGCTGCTCGTTACAGTTTATGAAGAGCGCCAACGAGCTAGGGCGGACTCCAATCTCACCGCAAGAAGCACCTGATTATTCCCACGCTCAGCCGGTAACTTCCAGCTCGTTCGCGGAGGTGTGCCGCACGCGTACAATGTAGTCGCCTTCTTTCAGAGACTCGACCGTATACCCATCCCCATTCAGATCCTGGCGCTCATTGAGCGAAGATCTGCCGGCCGTAATCCGTGAAGGCTTGTAAGCCAGACGGAGGACTTCCGTGGCGCTATTGTCAAACGTGCGGTAGCGGATGCTGCGATCGCCATAAGTGACTTTTTGGACCACCGAAGTCGATCGCAGGAGATGGTTTTCCCCCTTCGGTGCGAATTCCGGTATTGCGCCCATTGCCCACATGAAATTTCGGACTGTGTCGCCGTAGCCATCATCGAACCAGTAGGAGTCGGCATAGTCCAGACCACAACAGGCGATCTTGCCATCCGATCCAGCAAAATATGTCGCGTAGTTTAGCGAACGGAAGGCATCCTCACGCGCTTGGCCGTCGCGGGTCTTCTCGTAGTACATTGCATTGATCGCTGCCCATCGCGAGGTGTCGCTTGCGAGGCCGGCACGCGAACAGCAGCCATGCCAATCGGGGGGTGTCCCCTGCTCGTCAATCGCCCAGGCACTGAAGAACGGACCACGCCCGAACCTGTGCCGCACCCAATCGATAATATGGCCGACGTGATTTGACCAACTCTTATCCAGCGAGGCTGGGTCGGGCGAGGACAGAATATAGTACGCAGTCATCGTCGGCGAGGCCTGGTTCATGTTATCCGTGTTCTTCGGGACGTCTTCGAAGTAGCCGCTCCATTTGTCCCAGGCTGGGCTGCCCGAGTTGAGAGGATAGTCAAGCAGCCATTTCCACGCCATCTCTCGCGCCTTCTGATATTCGATGGCATTGCCCGCATTTATCCGGATCAGCTCGGAAAACAGCCGGACCGGTGCGACGATCATTCCACCGAACTCTTCGCTGTTTATGACCTCGCCCGTTTTGGCATACAGCCGGAACGGCCATGGAGTGTGAGTCGCATCTCCCGGTCGAATGTGCTTGGCAAGAGCGTCGGCGCACTTCTCAGCGGCCGCCAGATACTTCCGATTACCTGTCATCTCATAGAACAGCACGTAACCTATACCGAGCTCTCCGAGTTTGTCGGTCTCGATCCCGCCGTAGAACTCCTGAGGCATTCCGCGAATGCAGTGGCCGTAATCCGGCTGATCGTCACAATTGGTCGCGAAGGGGACGTTAGGCCAGTTCCAGTCGGCCGGCGTTGTTCCATGAGTGAGCTGGTGATCTAGCATGTCGCGAACCACTCGGATGGCCTCTTGGTCGGCTGAGTAGGGATACCAGGCGACTAGCGAATCAACGAACTGCCCGAAGGTGCTGGCCGGATTGCCCTGCCAATTGGCACCTTGCAGAGTCTTTGCGTCATACACGGCGTTAATCAGGTAAATCTTCAGAGCCGAACCATGACGCGTGTCGTTGGGCACTTTGTGTTCCATGAAGTCCCAGGCGAGCTTCATGAACTTGTCATAACCCTGGTTCCGGTCCGGATGGTACCAAGCAAGCAGCTTTCCTTGAGCGTCTACAACCGCATCGTGCCAGGGCAGCTGCGAATTGACGTAAGACTGGCCCCGCATTGCCGGCGCGGCCGCGCCCACGAGCGCCCAAATAAAAATACTAGAGGGTTTCATGTTATGGAAAGATGCTTCAATATGTTACCCAAAGACTATGGCTTTAGCAAGCCTGAACTGGTGCTCGCCTCATCTCGGGGGCCACCGCTCGCCTTGATAAATAGTTCATGTTATCCAGGGTCAACGCGACGAAGCTCTAAGCGCTCATCGAAGCTCATTGCAACGAGAATACCCTCCTATTAGTCTCCCACTTTACAGCTATCGCCATGCCCAGCAAAAGCAGTCCATGGATCGGCAAATGGAAGATGGCTTCCGTGGCACCGGATGGCAGCGAGGTTCTTTTGGACCTTACCTATGAGGATGGGCAGTACACTACGCCCTTGGTTCCGATGTTCAGCAAAGACTTCAAAGTTGATGGGCAAAAAGATTCTTTGCGGATCCCGTACCAAGGCGAAGACTACGATATCGACTTAGAGCCAAGAGGAAGCAAACTCGTAGATACTTGGTCCGGCAAACGGTTATAGGCGCCAAACGAAGGTGAGAAGGACTCGCCCTAATCCGCGCACGCCTTTGATTCACGAAATTGCATAAACCAGGCGTGTACCGTGATCAGACGCTAGCAGGTCAAGGATTCCCGACCTGTTTATAGTACACGTGAGGGATGTCCTATGAGCTGGTACTCGACGCGATTCCAAAGTCCCATTTCTCATCAACGCTCAATTGACACGTTTCGTACGTTAATCTATCCTGTAGCTTATCGTTATCGTACACGGCCTTTTTGGAACAGCTTTGGTGCATGCCGCGGGGCTGGCGTCCAATCTAAAGGGCCGTCTAATTACTGCCATGTGGAGGGCGTGTGACATTCAAGCATCTGCGCGTTGCATTATTAGCCATAACTGTGGTGACTTGCCTGCCCAAGCTGTCCTATTCGCAAGCTGCCGCATCGTTGCGCGGTCGTGTAACTGACCCTAGCGGGGGAGCGATCCCCACCGTGAAGGTTCACCTGACACGCGCGGACACGAATACCTCCCGCGACACGATTACCAACAACGAAGGATTATATGAAGTTGATCAGCTCGCTCCTGGCACATATACGCTGACCGTTGCGGCGAGCGGGTTTGCTGAAGCTGAACGAAGAAATCTCAGCTTGCAGGTTAATCTTCCCGTGACTGCAGACTTTCAGCTTCAGCTCGCCAGCTCAACGCAGAAGGTAGAGGTTACCGAGGCGGGCGCACCGATGGTGAACACAACTGACGCCACGCTTGGTAACGTGTTCGATACAAAGCAGGTCGAGCAGTTGCCGATTGAGGCACGGAATGTGGTTGAGCTCCTGAGTCTACAGCCCGGTGTTGTTTACCTCGGCAATCGTGTGGACCAGAATAGTGACACCCGAAGCGGCGCGGTCAATGGCGTGCGCAGCGACCAATCAAACATCACGCTGGATGGGGTTGACGTAAACGATCAGAACCACGGCTACGCTTTCAACAGCGTGCTGCGGAACACGCAGGACTCCGTGCAAGAGTTCCGCGTCACAACGAGTAATTCGAATGCCGATGCCGGGCGCTCTGCTGGCGCGCAGGTTGCGCTGATCACCAAAACCGGCACGAATACGTTCCATGGATCTCTCTATGAGTACAACCGCAACACAGATTTCGCGGCTAACGAATACTTCGAGAAAGCCTCTGAGCTCGCATCCGGCAGTCCAAATCAGCGTTCTCCACTAATCCGCAACGTATTTGGCGGATCGCTCGCTGGCCCCATCCTGAAAAATCGTCTATTCTTTTTCTTCAACTATGAGGGGCGGCGCGACAGCGAAGCCGCAAGCACCATCCGCACCGTCCCCACCGCGAGCATGCGAGCGGGATTCTTGATATATCAAAATGCAACCGGCAGCACGACTACTCTTACGCCAGTGCAGATAAAGCAAATGGATCCTCTCGGAATTGGGGAGGATGCAGCTGTCCTTTCGGTTCTTCAGGGTTACCCGCTCCCGAACGATCCCACTGTAGGTGATAGCTATAACACCTCAGGATTCCGCTTTGCGGCGAATGAGAAGGCCAAGTTCGACACTTATATCGGACGGCTGGATTACAACCTTACCGCCGATGGGCGGCACACGCTTTTCTGGCGCGGCAATCTCCAAAATGACCGGCAAGGCGGAGCGCCACAGTTCCCCGGTCAAGCGCCGGCAACCACAACCTTGGACGACAGCAAAGGCTTCGCGACGGGCTACACTGCTGTCTTATCGCCTACGCAAGTGAACACGTTTCATTGGGGGTTCACACGTCAGGGCGGAGCTAGTGCCGGCATCTCGCAGCAGCCTCAAGTCACGTTTGCCGGTATTAATTCGCCTGTCGCCTTCACCCGGTCCAACCTCTACCACATTCCCGTGAACAATTTTCTTGACGATTACTCCTGGACCAAGGGTTCGCATACAATGCAATTCGGCGCAAATATTCGTTTGATCGACGGTTATCATTCAAACGATATTTTTTCTTTCCCTTCGGCCAATATCAACCTCGGATGGCTGCTGAATTCCGGGATTGCCAACCGCAACGTTCCGTTTGATCCGGCGCTGGCCCAATTCCCGCCCGTATCGGATGGCTTCGGCCGCGAATACGACAATATCGTCATGACGTTGGTCGGTATGGTTACGGAAGGCAACGCTATTTATAACTACGACAAAAACGGCCAGCCGCTGGCGTTCGGCTCGCCGTTGTTGCGCGACTTTCGTTGGAACGAGTATGAAACCTACGCCCAAGACTCCTGGAAAATCACACGGAATCTGACTCTGACTTACGGTGTTCGGTGGACGCTCCTACAAGCGCCCGCCGAAACTCATGGAACGCAGGTAGGCCCCTGTGTTCTGAACGCCAATACATGCGCGCCGCTGAATCTCACGGACTGGCTTAACATCAGTGCTGAACAGGGCAAGACGGGCGGCGCCGCTACCAACGCACCGCAGATCTCTTTCGCGCCCAACGGCCGTTACAATGGCAAACCCGATTTCTGGAATCCCGAGTATCACGATTTTGCGCCGCGTGTCGCCTTTGCTTGGGCACCGGATTTCGGTAGCAGCTGGCTGGCAAAAATTTTCGGCCCTAAGGATAAGAGTTCGATTCGCGCGGGCTATTCCCTGTTCTACAACCACTTCGGAGCAGCAACTGTAAACACATATGACGAGTACGGCTCTTTTGGGCTCTCCAGCCAGGTCCAGAATGTCCCCGGTTCCGTAACCGTCAGCAGCGCTCCGAGGTTTACGGGGATTACCACGATTCCTCCTGGCCTGCTGCCACCCGCCCCCGCAGGCGGATTCCCCGCTACGCCGGCCGGTGATCTCTTCGCGATTAGCTGGGCTCTCGATAGAGGCATGAAAACGCCCTACTCTCACGCTGTCGATTTCTCAATTTCGCGCGAATTTCAACACGACTTGGTTCTTGATGTGGCTTACGTGGGCAACTTTGCTCGGCGCTTGCCGGAGCAAGAGGATGTGGCGATGCCTCTCGATTTAGTTGATCCAAAGAGCCACATGGACTATTTCACAGCGGCCACGATGCTTGCAAAGCAGACACGGGGTGGCGTTCCGATCAACAATGTCCAACCAATTCCTTATTTTGAAGATCTATTTGCGCCCTTGGCCGGAACTAATCTCGGAGGCGGGCCGCTCACAGCAACTCAGGCCGTCTATAGCCAGTTCCTGAATAACAAGGGGAATGAAAGTTACGCGCTGTTCCTACTCGATCTGCCAGATAGTCAAACAGGAGCGAACCTAAACGTCCCCGGCCATAGCTATCCGTCGTATCGCTTCTATCACAACCAATACTCGTCGCTCTACACCTGGCGAACCATCGGCATGTCGGATTACAATGCGCTCGAGCTCACATTGCATAAGCGGTTCAGCCATGGCCTTCAAGGGGATTTCAACTATACTTGGTCGAAGTCGTTCGACTGGACATCACAAGCCGAGCGCATCCCAACGTCTGGCGGTAATAACAGAGCGCAAATCATCAACACCTGGAAGCCAGATCAACTGCGTGGCGTTTCCGATTTCGACGCGACTCATCAGATTAATGCGAATTGGATTTATGACTTGCCTTTCGGGAAGGGGCGGCAATGGGCAGCGCACATGAATCGCTGGCTCGATGCCGTGATCGGCGGATGGCAATTGAACGGGCTCTTCCGCTGGACCAGCGGCTTTCCATTCACTATCGACCAAGGCGCGACTTGGCCTACTAACTGGAACATTCAAGGGTGGGCGATGTTCCAAGGTCCATTAACGAGCGCGGATCTCAAACGCGGCAGTGGACCGAACGCATTTGTCAATCCTCAGACGGTTTACAACGCATTCCGTATTGAGTATCCAGGTGAATCGGGTACGCGGAATCCCCTCCGCGGCGACGGTTATTTTGGGGTGGACGCCGGGCTTTCCAAGGTGTTCAATCCTACAGAGCGTGTGAAGCTGCGCCTCCGCTGGGATGTGTTCAACGTCACGAACTCAGTGCGTTTCGACGTCAACTCGATTGGGAATCGGCTCGATCAACCCTCAACGTTTGGCCTCTACCAGCAGACGGTGACCAACCCGCGCGTGATGCAGGTCGCTTTACGCATTGAGTTTTGAATTGCCGTATATGAACCGGCTTCATACGCGTTAGCGAGGTGCTCAACAGCTGGTCAGTGGATGAACCTTGGAAACCACTTTGGGACGAACCCAATCAGCTACGCGCAGATAAACGGACCAAAGCCACGCCGTGCGCTTTGACTATGGCTGAGAACTGACGGGCTTGATCGGAGATGTCTTTCTGACGCCAAACGTCGCGCACGCGCTGATTTCCGGCAATCCCCAACTCGGCCCAGCTGACGGATAACGTCCTCTGCTCCTGCGCAAGGTTGAAGAGGCCTATCGCGAGCGCGCCATCTTCGAGCGGTTTCGCCAACACAAACTGATCGGCATCTCGCCTTACGATGCGCGCCTGATTTCCTCGCGTATCCTGATCGATGTCGATCACCTCCGAGTTACATAACACGTTAAGTGTGAAAGCATCTAGATGGCGCATATCGCCGGAGAAAAACAGCGGCGCAGCCATCAACGACCACATTGACATGTAGCTGTACTGTTCATCCGGACTCAGCGCAGTGGGCATGGGTGGCTCATCTATGCGGATCGCATTTCCGACATGGCCTATTAGAATGTAGTCCGGATCGTTCCAGTGTCCCGGACCAGCAGCCGCGGAGTGCTCCGCATTAGCCAGGCCAATTTTATAAAATCCCGGCAGATGCCCAGTTTCTTTTTCCGTACCCAGATCTCCAGTAGTGCGCCACAGATTCCCACCGACGGCCGCTCCCCAGTTCCAGACGCCCCCCTTTCCGTACTGGCACAGATTGAACACAATATCGCGGTTTTGTTTTTCGAGGATACCGCCCATGAGCGCATAGGGACGTTCGTAGCCTTCAATCGTCCCCTCGCCAGGGTCGGGCCGGTAAGAACACCAATCGTACTTAAGGAAGTCAAAACCCCAATCTGCGAACTGCTGAGCGTCAATCTGCTCGTGTTTGTAGCTGCCGTTGAAACGCGCACAGGTCAAGGGACCGGGTGAGGTGTAAATCCCAGCCTTGAGTCCACGCGAGTGGATGTACTCGGTAAGCGCAATCATGTCGGGGAACCGGGCATTCGGCTGAATTGCACCGGTAGTATCGTCCCGTGGTGGACCGCCGAGCTGCGAATCGGGCGCTCCAGGCTTTCTCATCCAACAATCGTCTATGTTGACGTACTCGTAACCGAAGTCCGCCATGCCTGAGGAGATCATGGCGTCTGCGGCTTGGCGCACGAGCGCGTCTGTCACTCGGTTGTAATGCGTGTACCAGTCATTCCAGCCCATGGGAGGCGTGAGCGCCAAGAGGTCGCCGACGACAATTCTGAACTGTTTCGTAACTGTGCCTTCCGAGTTCGTTGAGGCCCTAATCCTCGCGCGAAGGATGGGACGGCCGAACGCCGAAGCCGAGCAGCGCGCACGCAGGTTTTTCAATTCTCTCTTCGACAGCACGGGACTGGTCTTCAACCCTGAGCTCAAAGGGCCGGATCACATGTTTTCGCAAGGCAGTGCGCTTTTTGCTCTCGTGGCCGATTTCGAGGCCCGGCACGACCCGGCTGTCCGCGCCCGCATCGAACACATGATCGCCGCACTCGACCGTGTCGCCGTCCAGGAACGTGATTATCTTTGGTTTCCGCAGGTAGCCACGAAAGTAGCGCCGTGCTCCCACATGGCAGCGTATCAGGTGTATCCAATCGTCCATTTTCATGAGCTGACCGGCCACACGCCGGCGTTGCGGTATGCCGAGAGGCTGAGCCGCTGGGCTCTGTACCACGACCCCACGGTTCGCAGCGATGGTGTGATCACGAAGCCCGGCTGGGAGGGCCACCTGCACGCGTGGATGGATACTTACTCCGAAATCCTACGATGTTCACGAGCGCGCGGTTCGAGGCTGGACCGTGCCGAGGTCCGCGACCGCACGCGGTTGCTCTTCGAGTGGGTGCTGGCGAACTACACAAGTCCGTTCGGATGGGTGGCGGATTCGGTGGGCTCGAAAACCTGTGAAACCGACACCATCACCAGTGCCATCCGCCTGGCGCTCGAGTTAATTGCGGAGGGGCACGCTGAATACCGACGCCTTATCGAACCATTCGTGCGAAACCAGCTCGTCGAAAACCAGTTTCATGAAGTGGATCGATTGAAGCTCACAGACGACCGGCTCGCACGCGGCATTGCCGGATGTTTTGAGAGCTATGCTGATCCGAACACATTGCTCGCGGTTCGGAACGCGGACATCGAGGGCTGCTGTATCAACGGCGGCGTCCGCGGGCTCTATCTTGCTTGGCAGAATGCCATTCAGGACACGCCGGAAGTTGTTCGCGTGAACCTTCTGCTCACTGCCCAATCGCCGTCGCTCGCCGTCGTGAGTCATTTGCCGTATAAAGGACAGGTCAATTTGCACCCCGTGACTGCGAAACCCATCCGCGTGGCATTACCGGAGTGGTTGCCCCCTGGCAGTGTGGAGATCGATGGCGCGGTCGGGCTGCGCGTTGAAACAACGCATAGGTCAGTACGTCTCGCGAACGTCCAGCCGGGCTCTGCGATCAAGATCCGCTTTCCACAGCCTGAATCGCAAGGGACGTATGTGGTTGCCGGCCGAACCTTCCGGGCCCGCTGGCTCGGCGACACGGTCACGGAGTTGCTGCCGTTTGGGGGGCGTATCCGATCTACCAGCGATTGTAGCCGGATGATAACGGGACCCGGAAACAGCTTGCTTAGGCGCGCGGCTCCGAGACGCAGCCGCCTGTTCGCCGGCGCTTGTCTGCTGGTGGTCTCGACTATCTTTCTCCCAGCGCTAAAAGCTCAGGGCGCCAGCCAGGAGGAGCAGCAATTCCTTTTGTCCGTGGTTCCCCTGATCGAACGAAACGATCTGGCAATGGCGGAGCGCCAGCTCATCCAAGGACTGGGCCGTTACCCGCATTCGGCGATCCTCGAGAACGCAGTCGGGATCGTCTATGAGAAGGAGAAAAGGCCGGAGGAGGCCATCTCCGCTTATGAACGGGCAGTTCACGAGCTGCCCTCGTTCACTGCGGCCCAACTGCACCTCGCCTCGCTATATCAGCAGCGTGGCCGGGAGAAGGGAGCCGCTGACCTGTTCGCCGCAGCCGGCGAAGGCAGCACTAATTCGGAGGCCATTTCCGCCGCCGGTCTCGGGCTCGCCGAGTGCGAGGACTACGCCCGCGCGATTCGGCTTTTCGAAAAGGCGGACCGGATCGCGCCCGGCTCACCGTCAATCGCCTACAATCTTGCCCTTGCGCTTTACAGGAACGGCGAGTACGAGCGAGCGCTTCATATATTTGATTCACCAGCGCTCGCCGGCGAACGCGATGCTCCGGATTTCCTCTATTTGCGTGCAAAGGTACACGAAGGACTGGGGCAGCCCGCTACTGATGAGCTAGTTGCTGCCTGCCGCCATCACACTGCTTTAAAGTCCTGCCTGGACGCCGCCCTGAGCCTCATCAAGGAAGAAAAATTCGAGTCGGCCGGCGAGTTACTCGAAGGCAAGCCGCAAGAAGGGCACCCCAGCGCGCCACTGCTCACTGTGCTTGGTCTCACCCAGTTCCGGCTCGGTCGATACCAGGAAGCAATCCGTACATACGAGCGCGCTATGTCTGCCGAACCTGACCTGTATGCCGCCCGTGAAGGGCTCGGCTTCCTCTATTACGTCACGGGAGACCTCGACAAGGCGCGTGCGATCGTCGAAGCTGGCTTGACAAAGCCCAATCCACAGTTCTATCTCTGGCAGCTCGACGCGATGATAATCTATCGCCAATCGCCTCGGCTCTGTGCGAAAGCGGAAGCGGCTGTGAACCGCGCTCTCGAGACAAATCCCCGCTTCGCTCCGGCGTATTTTCTTCGAGGCAAGATCAAAATGGAGGAAAATAGCCTGGAAAGCGCGCTCGCGGACTTCCGGCATGCCACCGAGCTCGATCCCAAATACGCTCTGCCCTGGTACAAGATGGCGCAAATCTACCGCCGCCAAGGCCGTACGAAGGAGGGCGAGGAGGCCGTGAAACGCTTCAGTGAGCTGGGGAGCCTACGGGAGGATGAGGTCCTCGCGAGGCAAACGCAGGACGTGTTAATGCCGGGCGTGCATTGAGGCAAACAGGTCTCTGATCCCGCTGTCAAGCCGAAAAGGCATCACGTCGTTGCACCATTCTGATCAGACCTAGAATATCCGAAATGAGAATCACATGTCGTTAGCTTTTGTATCTGTCCGGCTTTATTGACACGGTATGTGTCCGGTCAGGCCGCTTTGGTTTTGGCCTTGGCTTTCAGTGTAGGCGTCGTCGTCGCCGGACGGTGGGCAAAGTGGGAATCTCGCGATGTGGGCGAGATTTCCAAGGCGCCGCAGGCGCTGTCTTTTCCACCGTCTCTTTCGGCCTTGACGGTGGTCAGCAGATGCGGTCCCCAGCGCACCGATAGGCTGCCATCCAGGTGTTCACAGATCGTAACGGTGCATCCTGCCAGTGTGTTTCGAAAACGCGTTTTGTCGAGTTGCAGGAAACGATTCTGCAGCACGACCGTGTTGTCGTGCGCGACCGTTCGTTCCGTTTGAATGGAAAACACCCAGTCCAGGTCCTTGCGTCCGCATTTGCGGAAGGCAGTCCCTTTCTCGGCGGCCGGTTTGGCGAATCTGCCGTTGAACTCCGCGATGTAGCGCTCGCGCAGAAAGGCATTGGCCTGTTCCAGCGTGCCGATGCCGGCCAGTCGCAACTCCTGCGGCAAGCGGTTCTGCCAGGTGCCGAAGCTGCGTTCACAGCGGCCGCGCGCCTGCGGCGAGTAAGCCGGGATCATCTGTACCCCCAGCTCTTTCATCGCTCGGCCGACCTGCGTCAGCCGGTGCGGATCGACTTTCTCGCCTGCCCTCCGGGTCACAAAGAAATGGCTGCCGCGATCGCTGTACAACGCGCAGAA
>JBPCJX010000075.1:0-58250 GCA_051004875.1 Bryobacteraceae bacterium | reverse complement strand
TTCGTATATTACTCGCTTCGGCGGACAAAATAGACGTGAGCTGATTCAAAATGCCAGGTCGGTCATCGGTGTAAATTACCACCTTCACCGGTAGCGGCTCGCTTGCAGTGCGCGCCCATTCGACGTCAATCTTGCGTTCTGCCTCATACATCAGGTTCTGCACATTGGAACACTGAAGCGAGTGGACCGCGATGCCTTTGCCTCTCGTGATGTAGCCGACGATCTGCTCACCCCGAATCGGGTTGCAGCATTTGGCCCGATAAACCAAAACGTCGTCGATTCCCTTTACATGAATCGTCAGGTCACCAATGGGCCGCCCGGGTTGAAACTGCGGGGTACGTGGCGGTAGAGCGGGAGTGACGGGCTCTGGGGCGGTCTCGTCAGCCGCGACCTTCTGCAAAATCTGCCTGGCTGAAAATTTTCCGAATCCCAGGGCTGCATACAGATCTTCTGTTTTGCTAACACCGTACTCGGAGGCGACCGTTTCAAAGTCACCGCGCGAAAATCGCCCCAGGTTAAGACCCATGCGGCGAGCTTCTTTTTCTAGCGATTTCTGTCCGATCTCAACAGCTTTGGCGCGCTCTACGCTGTTGATCACGTGCTTGATTTTGTTGCGCGCGCGCGAAGTGCGGACAAGCGCCAACCAATCTTTGCTGGGCTGATGTCCCGCCTGCGTTAGTATCTCGACCACATCGCCGTTCCGCAAGCCGTATTTCAGGGGTTTTATTGCGCCATTTACACGAGCTCCAATGCAAGTATTCCCAACGTCGGTATGAATCGCATACGCAAAGTCAATGGGAGTAGCATCTCGCGGAAGAACGATGACACGACCCCGCGGCGTGAACGTGTACACCTCTTCCGGATACAAATCCACTTTGAGAGTAGAGAGGAAGTCGCCCGAATCGTGCATGTCCCGCTGCCACTCCATTAGCTGGCGAAGCCACGCGATACGCTGATCCTCCTGCCCGGGGGTTTTACTTCCCTCCTTGTATTTCCAATGCGCCGCGATTCCCTCCTCCGCGTTCCGGTGCATCTCTTCCGTCCGTATCTGCACCTCGAACGCAACCCCGCCTGGCCCGATTACTGACGTATGTAGCGACTGGTACAGATTAGGCCGCGGCATGGCGATGAAATCTTTGATGCGGTCCGGGATGGGATGCCATTCATTGTGAATCACACCCAGTGCCGCATAGCAGCTCTTTACCGAATCGGTAACGATTCGCACGGCCAACAGATCATAGACCTGATCGAGAGTGATCCTTTGCCGCTTTAGCTTCGAATAAACAGAATAGGCTCGCTTTACGCGGCCATCTACCCGCGCGGGTATGTTTTCACGCGTCAGCTTCTGCTCGATCTCGGTTTGGATCTGCCGTACCCATTCTTCATTCTCCTGGCGCTTCGATTCAATCTCGCGCATTAACTCAGCCGAAGCTTCAGGCTGCAGCGTCTCGAACGATAAGTCTTCCAGCGCACCGCGGATCTTGCCCATCCCGAGCCTATGTGCGATAGGGGCATAGATATCGATCGTTTCCTGGGCAATCGCCTCCTGCCTTTCGCGGGGGAGCGCGGCGATAGTCCGGAGATTGTGCAGCCGGTCCGCCAGTTTAACGATGATGACGCGAATGTCGCTCGTCATCGCCAGCAGCATCTTACGAAGACTCTCCGCCTGCCGATCCTCACGGTTGGCCAAACTAATCTTGCTTAACTTGGTCACGCCGTCCACACAGCGCGCCACATCCTCGCCGAACTTTTCCTTTATTTCTTCAAGTTTGGTCTTGCTGTCTTCAAGCACGTCATGCAGCAGACCCGTCTCGAGACAAACTAAGTCCATCTGCATGTCCGCGAGCAGATGCGCGACGGAGAGCGGATGTGAGATGTAAGGCTCGCCTGACTCTCGCGTCTGTCCTTTGTGAGCCCTTATCGCAAAACGGTACGCGCTGTCCAGTCCGCTGAGATCTTCGTTCGGACGCCGCGCTCTTACTTTCTCTTCCAGCGTCCGGTAAAGCTCATCGACCTGAGGCGCGTCCAAAACAGTGATGGACATCTAGTCTTAGTACTAGGTTAGAACAGCGATCAGAATTGAACAGCATACGCATCTCCGGCTCACTTCAGTGTGTTGAGAAGTTCCCTGTGGATCGGCCAGGTTCCGATGACGTGCCTATCGGATACGTGGAAGGTGCCCGCAACTAACATTCCTGCAAAGTCGGCCAGACTGGGTTGCTGATGTTCGCGTGCTAACTCCATGCGCAGCATCCGCGTTTGCAGCTCCAGTTGGGTTTTGATCGTCTCAGCAGTTGCCGTGGTGGCGCATTGGGCGTCCAATTGCAACGTGAAAGCCGCTCCATTCTTTACGCCTGAATCGAGCGACAACAGTACGCGATCAGCGGACTGCAATGAGATGGCGAAAATGCGCAAGGGCGCGGGTAGGTTCACCGGGTTTTCGAGCAAACGTTGCGATACTTTCATCCAAACCGGGTCTGAGGGAAGCTGTTGCGAGACGCGATCGCGGCGCGGTGACAATGTTAGAGCCGCGCTGCTGTCGTGGGACACGGCCAATCCCATGACATCCGATTGGATCGGAAGAAAAGAAGCCCAACGGTTCGGGCTACTCGTAGGCAGATTGCAAAATTCTTTTTTGCAGGTGCCGCCATGCGCTAGAGCGTACTGGCGCAAACGACTCCAATCGAAACGGCCACGAACAATTAATAGGATTTGTTTTCCGTCCGCAGCACCAGTGATGACCTGAATATCGTTTCTGTAATCGAAATGCGTCTTGCGTACGAATTGCTGATACTCCGGCTCCTCCACGGTTTTCGATCCTGCAAACAAGCCCAGCACACCCGCCCGGCGGAGAGCCGTAACATTTGCAAAGAAGATGGTCGCATCCTCAGGCGGCAGTAGCGCAACCATGTCCGCGTTTGATCGTACAAAGCGGTGCCGGTAGTGATCAATTTCAAAAGCGATTGTGCCCGCGCATAATGCCAGCAGCACCAAGAACAGCCACGGTTTCAGTCGGATGTCCAAGCGAGTTCCGCACCTTGCAGGAAAATCATCCTAAAAAGCTAGGCGCCGTGCAGCAACCGAAGAAGGCATGTGTTGCGGCGGCTCACTGACCAGCGTTGTCATCAGTTCCCGCACCCTCCCTACCTGATCGGGCTTAATGATCAGATACCGGCAGTTTCCCTGTGCATCAGGAGTAAAGAGCGTCGTATTCTTAGGACCTACGCTGACACGTCCGCGCGGAGAAAGTTCGAAATAGCCGCGATCCGGACGGATGGCTTCGAGCACGGCGGTCGAGTCCCAGTTTGGGCGATCTTGGCCTTTTTTGACATAGATGCGAAAGGCTTCTGCAATCGGGTGATTGTCCGTATAGCCAAAGTCACGCTCAATCGCTTCGTACGGGAAAGTGATTGCAAGCCCCACCTCGAAGCCACTAAAGATCATTGGCGTGGGCCATTCTTCGAACAGTATCTTCGCGCCTTCGGGATCTGTATACACGTTGTATTCAGGTTCCGGCTTAACAAAGTTGCCCGCCATCAGATACAGCGCGTTCACCTTTCGTTGAACGATTTCACGGCCATGAGGAGCCCGCAGAAGCCGCGCGAGATTTGTGCTAAACCCTATCTGAGCAATCGTGACGGAGTGATCCGGCTGCTGGCGCAGAACGCGGCTTAGAAGCTCCACGGCGTCGGGAGCTTGCGAGCCATCCTCAATGCGGCGAGGATATACGTAATGCCCGCTGGCGTCGCGACGCTGCACTGGTATTTCGAGCATCGGCGCCTTTTCGCGGGTCTTTCCGTTATGGACGACACCGATCGGAACGTCGGGACGCCCGTAGAACGTGTTGACTACATCAACGAATGGCGCAGCATAGCGGTTGTCTTTCGTGATCGTGACCGCCAGAAGACGGACCTCCGCACGATTCTGGAGCGCGTGAATCATGGCGAGGGCCAAAGCGTCGTCCACATCGTTGCCAATATCGGTGTCTAAGACGAGGCGTACAGGCTCGGCCGCAACTGCCGGCTGAACGGAGCAGAAAGAGAATCCGATAAAAATGAATACGAACAAACGACACATGTACTTGGCTATGAGAGAGAATACCGTATCATCTTAAACTTCTGCCCGGGAGATAAGCCACGAGGGAGGCGGAACCCCAAACCGCGGCGTTGGTTTGACACGATACGTGCGATCCTTCAAAATAGTGAGGCGTTCACGCTGCGGATGTGGCGGAATTGGCAGACGCGCTAGGTTCAGGTCCTAGTGCCGGCAACGGCGTGGAGGTTCAAGTCCTCTCATCCGCACCATCATTTCATTCCAGCTAAGGGGTCATCTCAGCTCACTGCGAGGACCGTCCCGCCCGTCTGCGTAAGGCGTTTTGAATCATTAGATATTCACCGAGATTCTCCATCGTCACTAAGCCAATGAGCTTGCCATCTTGTAATACAGGCATCGTGCGCACGGACGATCTCGCCAGGCGATTGAGTACGCCTTCCAGCATTTCGTTAGGCTCGGCCGTATCGAACTCACGTTGCATAGTGCTGGTTACGAGCTGATCCGGGCCCTGGTGAGCCAGACCGCCCAGCAGATTCGCTCTCGTGAGGACTCCCATGACTCGATCGCCCCACATCACCGGAAATTCATGCTGCGAACCGTCGAGAATCAGTTTCACGGCGTCGCCGAGAGTATTGTTCGTCGACAAAGTGCTGAAGTGTTTCTGCATCACGGTTTGAATCGGAATACCCGAGAAGGCGTCCTTAATCTGAAGCGAGTGGGATTCCTGGGCCGCTCCGATCCACACGAACAATGCGATGAAGAGCAGAAACGGGTTGAAGAACAAACCGATTAAGCCGAACACGAGCGCCAGCCCTTGCCCCACACTCGCCGCCACTTGCGTCGCACGCACATGATCCATGCGGGTAGCAAGCAGTGCCCGCAACACACGTCCGCCATCCATTGGGAACGCGGGAATCAAATTGAATAGCGCCAGTGCAACGTTCGCCATCAAAGCGCGCTCGAGAAACGGGCCGGTGGTCATGCTCAAACCGCTGACGGGCCTCCAGCCTGAACTCACAAAAAGATAGCCGTAAAGGATCGCCGCTATGATCAGATTGACTGCAGGGCCGGCCACGGAGACCCAGAACTCTTGCCAGGGCTTATCAGGCATCCGCTCGAAACGCGATACGCCCCCAATCGGTAGCAGTATGATGTCCTTGGTCGGATAGCCATAACGGCGGGCAGTTAGAGCATGACCAAACTCATGCAGTACGACGCAAGCGAATAGAACAAGGATGAAAGTGAGACCACTAACGACTGCCTGGAGCGTTCGTCCTTCCAGCCAGTGCAGTATCACGATCCACAGGATCAGGAGGAAAAAGGTCGCGTGAACATATAAGTCAATACCGGCGAATCTGCCGATCTTAAATGACCAACGCATTCAGGCTCGCTTTGTCTCTACTTTAATAAAGAGTGCAATCTTTGTGACACCGACGCGATTTACCTCAGACCTCCTGCTGTCAGGCTTGACGGGCCGCCGGCGAGTATTGGTCACTCTGGTGTAGAGCCTGCCCGGGCCAGCCGGCTCAAATGGTGCGCCATCATTCGATCGGGTAGCAGCAGAGCCTGCTGAAATGCTTCATCGGCCTGTTGCTGATTCCCCAGCTCTGCTTTAAGACATCCGGTGGTGTACATCAACAGGCTGTCATCGGAATTCGTTTTGCTATTTCCTTCTGCGCGCGCGAGAGCCGCTTCGAGTTTCTGCTTCCACTCGCCTGTGGAACTCTCTCCCGACTTCCGGCCGGCTTTATACGCCCACGTGATCTGATCTTCCCGGGGCGCTTTGGATGCTCTTTCAAAATGTTGGCGGGCCTCTTCCGCTTGCCCACACGCCGAAGTGAGCAATCCCAGCAGATATTGTGTTCGGGCGGAGTCAAGGATCGGTGTTAAGCCGTCGCGCGTAAAAGGCAGATTCGGAACTTCGGCACCCAAATTGTGAGCTTCCCGTACTGCCGTTTCGCAATGTCCCGTCCGCTGAAGTGAAAGCCCTTCCTGCAATAGCACTTCTATCCAGACCTGCCGGACATTGGTACCGCCTTCCTCACGCGGAAAAAAACGATCGTGGAATAGACGTTTGGCACCCTCGAAATCACCTGCTTCCGCGCGGTTGAGAGCTAACTCATAGACGAGATTTGAGGGCATTTGGGCCAGATCGGGATAACGCTCCAGCGCCTGAACACGGTCACGTGCAGGCCTCCGCAGAATACTGAGCGCCTCGTCCATCCCAACGTAAAGTTCCGGATTCTTTGCGTCCACGGCAAGCCCATCTTGAAACGCGGAAAGTGCTCCTTGGGCATCTTTACGCACGCGGAGCAGCGCGGCTCCAATGTCCGCGTGTAGAACTGGGATGTTTGGTGCAAGTTTCCGAGCTTCATTCCATTCTTGAAGCGCCGCATCCATCAGTTCCCGGGAAAAGAGAAAAGTACCGAGGAAATAATGCGCCGTACCGTCGGACGGTCTGGCACGCAGAGCTGCTTTCAATATGTGGACCGTTTCGGCCCTGTTCGGAAAGACATACAACGTCGAAAGTCTTGAAGCAGCAGCATAGTCTTCCTTTGCTGGCACGCCCAATTTTCCTTTACAGTAAGCGCGATAGTACCCAACCAACGGATGCTCTTGCGGCAAGACTGTTCCAGGTTCGCTGCGATCCGCCGGTGATGCCGGATAGTTTCTTGAAAGCACTACTAGTGCTTGATGGTAAAGGCCCAGCCGCATGTATTCTGCCGCTACATCGAGAACTCGATAGGGATCCGCACCCAGGCTTGCAAGGTCCGGTTTCTCGAGCTCTTCTCGAAGAAAGTGGCTGAGCGGGTACCGGCGCAGCCATTGAGATGCTAGCGTGCGAGCGGCCTCTTCGTCCCCCAGCGCGTGGCGTACCGCGATTAACTCCTCAGCGGTGCGAACGTCGGGCTGAACGCGCAAGCTCTCGTCCAGGTAATGCGCTGCTTCTTCCATCCTGTCTTGGCGAGCCAGCAACTCTGCCAATCGCAGGGCTCCGGCCGAACGATATTGCGGCATGCGATGAGCCGCTTCGAATGCATCTTGCGCTTTTCGTTCATCTCCCAATTCGTCGTACGCAATGCCCAAATAATACGAGATCTCAGGATCGCTCGTGTCCCTCTGCTGCACGGGCTCTAGATACCGGACAGCCTCGTCGTAGCGCAGTAGACACGCTGCCAATCGCCCCGCTGCCTTGTTCAGTGCAAACGAGTTCGGGAACTTTGCCAGACCCTGTTGATACGTCACAAACGCGGCAAGTGCCCGGCCATCAAGCTCGTCATTTTTTCCAAGCTGAACCCAATCATCTTCGTTTCTATGCTCGGCGCCCGGCGACTCATGCGATGGCTGTGGTCCTATCCGAATCTGGTCCGTCGGTGCCCAGTCGTACTCGCCTTCCGTATGCCGGAGCAAAGTCGCGCCGTTTTCATCCTTCAGCTCGAAGGTAAATCGGCGGTCTGCATTTTTAATCGCAGCCTCTCGTTTCCATATCCGCGCCGGCGACAAATCCACTTTCTCCTGTGCAAGCTCGGTTGACCCATCTGTAAGGCGAATCGAGGCGCCCCGAATTTGCTGGTTCGCGTTAAACGCAGCCCGCAAGAGCTTACCGCTGCGGCTTAGATTCAGCACGCCGGACAAATTCGCGCGCGACATTCCGCCCGTATCGCGTACCGGCATCCAGTACTCCGAAAAATGAATCCTCTGCCGCGGTTCCAGGAAAGCGTACGTCTCCTGATTTCGAAACAGTCCGGCTTGCACCTCCACATACGCGCTGTTGTTATCAGAAAGCGCCCTTCTCCAATCCAATCCATCCGCGTCTGCGCCCCACGACCAGATCTTCTTTGCCGGTAGCTCTGCGTAATCCGCGAAGTGCACCGTTCCTGTGTTTGTCCGTGGGTTCCACACACCCATGAAAGGCTCACGACTGCCGTGCACGAACAGCGACACTGGCCCCTTCGTCTGATTGCGAATGATGCTGAGATCCGTGCCATCGGGATCTATTGGCCAAGGCTGCACTTCTTTGAAGCCGTGACTTGCGGCAAACCGCATCGGATACTGGACCTGCGAATCGTCCCAGACCTGGATGCCTGCATTGTTCCACCAATAAAACCGGTGCCTCACATCGCTGCGGTTACTCAACGTGACACGCTCTTCAAGGACCGTCGTACCAGGGCGTAGCATCAGTTCGATCGCCCACTCCATGCCGTAAACTCGATCGATATTGCCTACGGTGACCGACGCGCTGCCATCATCATGCTTGCTGTAGGCGAAATTTACCGGCGACATCGAGACCCAGTTGTGTGAAACAGGAAAATTGAATTCAATCCCGAATGCAGCCCAAGCGCCCCGATAACCGATGTTCGCTTTTTTGATGGAAGGGTTCGCGTAAAACATCGGCTGCCCGCTCAGCTTGTCAATGCATGTGTAGAGGTGACCACCAATGTCGGGCAAAACGGAACACTTCAGATACTCGTTTTCCAGATACACGGCGCGCCAGGCATGATTTACTCGCTGATTGGTCAGGGTCTCGCGCAACGTGTAGGGATAGTTGAATCGGGTGGTTGCGAATAAATCGAACGGCGGATTCGGATTGGGCGAACCCTCCTCGTACGTCGGCAGAGTTAGTGTGTCTTCCCAAACCTGCACCTCTGCCCTTGCGAAACAAACAGATACTGCTGGCAAGAGCAACAGCGCAAGACCGTGGACGCGCATCTAGACCCTCACCTTTACTGGCCCGGGATTACGAGCGTCGGCGCCGGCGCACTCGTTCATGAATTCACGAGCCTGTGACTCAGTTGGTTGACTTGCTGTGCCACCCAATCCGAGCGTTGATAAAGCCCCGCATGCAGAGCCGAAACGCATGGCCTCTTGAAGACCCGCTCCCCGTAACCAGGCGTGCAGGAATCCAGCATTGAACGTATCCCCGGCTCCAGTCGTATCTAACGGGTTAACCGGAAATGCAGGCACGCTAACGACCTCCCCATCGCGGACCGCCATGCATCCATCGCCGCCCAGCTTCGCCACGGTAAGTGTCCGCCCGTTTTCGAGTGACTGCAACGCCTCAATCCGATTCTCGTTTCCAGAAATGGCTGTCAATTCGATTTCATTGGGAAGAAACACGTCGACTTCGCTCAGCGTGTCGATCAAGTCGCTTCCCCACCCTTCCTCCGGATCAAAGCCAGGGTCAACCGATGTGGTGAGCCCGTTTTCGTGCGCTCGCGCGAGCAGCGACTTCAAACCAGGACGCAACGCCCGCTGAAGGAAGAACGACGATACGTGCAGATGCCGGCATCCGCGAAAATATTCCGTCGAAATATCACTGGCCTGCAAGGCTGCAATCGAGCCGAGATACGTCATCAACGCGCGATCCTTGGCCCACGTGATTGAAACCGTAATGCCCGTCGTCAACGTTTCATCGCGGCTCACCAAAGAGCAGTCGATACCTAGCTCACGAAGCGACGTCAGGCAGAGATCGCCCCAGGCGTCATAACCAACTTTTCCAATAAATGTAACTTGGTCTCCTAACTTCGCCAGCGCAGACGCGCAAATTGCCGATGCACTACCCACAGTCAACGACACGCTTTCAACCAGCGTTTCCCGCCCAAGAACCGGAAATGAGCGTGGGTTCTGCAGCACTAGATCGACGTTTAGCTCACCGGCAATCAGGATCTTCAAGACCCGTCTTCTCCTTCGATGTGCAATTGGAAGCTTTCCACAACACGGTTGATCACTCCGCTTTCGGATGGAGAGTCCGGACGCAGCCCTTCTTTCAAGCAACGGAAAAAGGCCAGTAACTGTCCAACCACGACATGGACCGGACAGGCGTTGTCGTCCCCGAGTTTTCCCAGCCCCGGACACTCGATTGCGACATCGTTTTCGCGCAGCACACCTGAGGGCACGTTCTCGCCAGCGATCAACTTCAACAACCCAAGTTTCTTGCGATCCAGCTCCCGCAGCAGGTCGGTCTCATAGACTCGCACTTTAGGATCCGATGACAAGAAGCACACAATTAGCGAATCACGATCGACATAACTCATCGGGCCATGCCGCAATCCGAGATACGTCTCGCAAAGCGTGCTGACCCGGCCCGCCGTCATTTCCAACATTTTCAACGCCGCCTCGCGTGCCGCACCGAATCCCGAGCCGCTGGCAAGGAAAACTGCGCGTCGAAAGTCTAGTCGTCCTACTGAGGCCAGCGCGTCGAAACCTGCACTGATCACGTGTTCCGAGATGCAGCTCAGTTGCCGGCACAACGAGCTGTACGCCTCCGGAGCATCTAACAATCCAAGCGCCAACGCAGCAACACCCATATTCGTGAAGCTGCTTGTCATTGCTAGGCTTCGATCATTGGTTCGGTCCTCCAAGCTGATAACCGTAACCCGCGGGTCGTTGTGGTACCCGGTAGCCAGCTTGCCCTTCCGGTTACAGGTCACAACCAGGTGCCGGACATCCGGTTCCCTGTTCATGAGCAATTGCAGTGCGCCTACGCTCTCGGGACTATCTCCCGACCTCGCCAGCGACACCATTAGCAACGGACGCAAAGGAGGAAGTGCCATGCCGCCGTGCGTCAATACCATGCCGCTGCCCATGGCTAGACAGCTAATCTTTAAATTCCTTTGAATGGCAAGGCGGACGCAATCCCCGACGTATTCTGAACTGCCGGAACCTGTGAACACGATCGACTGTACGTTTTGCAAGCACCGCTTCAGATCCTCCGACCGCCTTAGCATGCGTTCGCAGGTATCGAGAAATGTCGAAGGCTGCTGGCGAATCTCCCGTAGGGTATGTAGATAGCCGTCGCGTTCTTGCTCCGCTTTGGACCTGCTTAAGAGTTCGCTTGCCATCGAATGAATCACTGCAACTCCCCGGGCTTAAGGATTGGCGTCACGATATCCAGTGGCTTCGGTTGTCCGTTGACGCGCCCGTGCCAGACGCTTCCACCAAAGGTCGTGACATACACGCTGTCGTTCTCTAACGGATCAGGAATAACGCGATGTCCCCACTTGAAATTAAATCCTGCAATCCGCCTCCAGTGTTCACCCCGATCAATCGAACGCCAGGCAGACGACTCAAAACCTGACGCAAACAGCATCTTCGGATCACGCGGATCGACCGTCACATCATAGACGTGCTGGTCCCGATCAAGCACCTGCCTCCACGTGCGTCCGCCGTCGCTAGACACATAAATTCCGCCTCCTTCGCCATGCATTCCGCTCGCGCGCGCCCACGCCGCAAGATACAACCTGACTGGCGACTTGGGATCGATCGCTAACCCGTTTGGCGCATTCACACCTCTCGGCATCGCAACTTCAACCCAATGTTCAGCACCGTCGGTGGAGCGGTAAATGGCCCCATCACCGTCATTCCCGATGCTGCCGTCATCTGAACGCCGTGCGACAAGTACATACAGCACCCCATCGGACGCTTGCGCCAGCCGCCATGCGAACGGCTCTTTCTGCTTAATGCCGTTATTCTTTAAGCTCCACGTTGTTCCACCGTCCGTACTTTTATACACACCACGTCCGAAAGCTGCCACATACAGCGTTCGAGCTTCGCGTGAACTCCTCGGGTCTAACAAAATGTGTGTTGCGGCGGTCTCCTGCATACCGGTGTTCGACTTCGCCCACGTTTTTCCACCATCGGCGCTTCGGCACACTCCGCCTTTGTAATTGCGCGACGATGCAGTCCGCCACATCTTCGGACGTGGAAGATCGTGCGTTCCACTGTTGACGCTCCATGCACGGCCTCGCACGTCGGGATCAAAAACCATCCAATACGTCGTATTCACCCACTCAGCCGGAACTCCCGTTGTCGAACTGACCCAGGACTTGCCACTATCTTCACTTCTGAAAAGACCGATATCTGTGTACATGATGAACTGGCGTTGCAAATCGAATGGATCAAAGTGAATGCCGTAATTCGTCGTCACGTCCAATCCCGTACTCGTCCATCCTCGACCAGGCACTCTTCGCGAGTAAACCGCCGTCCACGTCGCCCCTCCATTAGTAGTTTTCATAGTGCGCCCGAAGTCGGTTGTATAACAAAGATTCGGATCGTCGTCAGCCACTGCCAGCATCAGCGGATTCTCACCCCAACCGGGGCCAAAGCGTTCGCTCACCCAGGCATCGTGTACATTCGCGCCGGGTTCTCGCCCATCCTTCCAGCTCAGAGTCCAACTTCGCCCCGCATCGGTTGTCTTGGCGACACCATCCCATTTTTCGCCATCGAGATCTAGTTGGTTGTACGAGAAATAGGCGGTGCTGGCATGATGCAGGCTCGTCGCGACTGCTCGTACTTGTGCCCCCCGGCCCGGTAAGACGCACTTCCGCCAATTTTCTCCACCGTCGCCCGACACAAAAGCACCGTTCGTCGCCACGCCGTAGATGACGGCTGCGGAATCTTGAAAGCCAGCTGATAGCTCAATGAACGCTGCCGACTCCGGTGCTGCACGTGTTTCCATTCCCGAAGCTGTCTTGACCTGAATCGAATGCGCGCATCCAATGATCAGCGTCCTTCCCTCCCGCGCTGAACGCGGATCTACCCAAATATGAAGAGCCGGTTCCGGCAGGCCAGCCTCGCGCCTCCACGTCTGACCCGAATCGTGCGAGATAAACAGCGCATTCGCGGATTTTTTCGAAGCCGCAGCGTATAAGGTGCGCGAATTATCCGGGTCAATTGCCAGCGCTCTAATCGACCCTAGAAGATTCGGCTCAGCGATTAGCGTTTCTTCGGCATGATCAGAATTCATGTGGATGCTTTTCACCGAAGAAGCGTTCGGGTACAAAAGCGTCCACGTCCGTCCTCCGTCTTGGCTCCGCCATAGAACCGTCGTCGCTGCATAGATAACTTGGAAGTCTTTCGGAGCGAAAGCAAAAAACTTAACCGTGCCTCTCAGATTGAACATCCGCCACGACTGGCCGCCATCATGGGTGATATACGATCCCGTCATGTCGCAAGACACCAAAACTGTATTCGCATCGTGTGGGCTGACTGTCGGGTTAAACATCGCGCCGCCACCTCCAGGGCCAATCACAGCAAAATTTCCTGGACGCTGGCCGTAGCAGCCGGATGCAAGAGCAAGAATGACGCCGAAGCGAAGGCTTTGCAACAGCATTGATTCTTTGCTTATCTTTCGATAACCTTCCTTTGTCTACCCTCGCATTGTAGACCTCCTTTTAATGAACGCTCTGATCGCGCATGGCGGCGGACCCACATCGGTAATCAACGCGAGCCTCGCTGGCCTGATTGAGGAATCGCGCGCCCGCGGGACATTTACCAACTTGTATGGCGCTCGCTTTGGCGTTCGCGGCATTCTCGAACAAGATCTTACTGAGTTGCTCGGACAAGACCAAGACTTGTTGCGCGCCATATCGCGATCGCCCGGTTCCGCAATCGGCTCTAGCCGCTTCAAGCTTTCTGACGAAGATTACAGTCGCATTCTCGAAGCTTTCAAAAAAAAAGATATTCGCTGCTTTTTTTACACGGGGGGCAACGGATCCATGGATACCGCGCTTCAGCTATCCCGCCACGCAAACGCGGCAGGGTACGATATCCAAGTCATTGGCATCCCGAAGACCATCGATAACGACCTGTGCATCACCGATCACACGCCCGGCTATGCATCAACGGCTCACTTCTTTGCCATTGCGGCCCGCGAGGTTGGAGAAGACAATCGTTCTCTGCCGCCGCCGATCTCTGTGCTAGAAGTGTTGGGCCGAAACGCCGGTTGGGTAGTCGCTGCGACCGCACTCGCTCGAACGCATGAGGACGACGCCCCGCACTTGATCTACCTGCCTGAAAAACCGGTCAGTCTTAATCAAATCGCAGGCGATGTAGAGCGCGTCTACCGTCGGCTCGGCCGCGTGGTGATTGCGGTGTGCGAAGGGCAACTCGACGAAACAGGAACGCCCTTCGGCTCGGACGTAGACCGTGCGGAAAGTAGCGTCCATCGCCTGGCATCCAACTTAGGGCACACGCTCGCGCGCCTGATCTCGGCCAAACTCGGCCTTCGGGCTCGTGCCGAAAAGCCCGGACTTCTTGGGAGGTGTTGTGGCCCTCTCGCAAGTGAACTCGATCGCCAAGAGGCAGGCGAGTGTGGCCGTAGCGCCGCGCGCGCAGCTGCGAGAGGTGAATCAGGCATGATGGTGGCAATCCGTCGCGATTCTCAAGTCCCTTACCGCAGTAGCACGTTTTTAACTCCACTCGAAACTGTCGCGCGCACAGAGCGTCTTGTACCCCGCGAATGGATCAACGAAGCAGGGAATGACGTCAGCACTGAATTTATCCAGTACGCATCGCCCCTGATTCCCCAAGTGAAGAGCTATGCGCGCTTGTAAACATCTCTTCACTTCTTTGTTGTTGCTCTATTCTTTATGCCTCTTCGCACAAAACCCGGCGAGCGACTCCGTCAAGCGCGGCCAGGCTCAGTTCAAGCAAACATGTGGCTTCTGTCACGGCCTGGATGCAACCGGTGGCGCGGAAGGCCCGAATCTCATGCGGTCGAGCTTAGTCCGCCACGACGATAACGGGAAACTCATCGGCCCCGTGATTCGAGACGGCCGTCCCACTAAAGGCATGCCCCCAATGAAGCTCAGCGAGACGCAGATTGCGGATGTAGTCGCGTATCTGCATTGGCGCCTCGTAGAATCCGATCTTACAAGTCCCCCCAATCCTCGCGAGTATTCGTTGAAGCTCCTGCTCACGGGCAACCCTGAGGCTGGCAAGGCGTTCTTCTACGGTGAAGGTCGATGCAGCCACTGTCACTCTCCTAGTCGCGATCTCGCGGGAATCGCCAAGAAATATACGCCCGCTGATCTTCAGGCACACTTCCTCTATCCCCCGGACGTGCCGAAACGGGCCACCGTGACGACGAGCTCAGGCCGCCAGCTCAACGGAATTCTTGCCTATCAGGATCAATTCACGTTTGCTATCAAAGATGTCGACGGGTGGTACCATTCCTGGCCTGCAGATGAAGTGAAAATCGAAGTCCATGATCCGATTGCCGCTCACTTAGAACTGCTTCACAAATACAGCAACGCCGACGTGCATAACCTTTTCGCTTACCTGGAGACGCTGAAGTGAAGTTGTCTGCGCTGTTTCTCGCGAGCGCCTTTTCTCTTTCAGCGCAGGGACTCGATCCCGCCGCTCTTTTCAAACCGCCCACTACGACTTGGCCCACGTATAACGGCGACTATTCCGGCCGCCGGTACAGCACTCTGAAACAGATCGACAAAACCAATGTCGCTTCCCTGGCCATGGCATGGGCCTTTCAAACGCATTCGGACGCACTAAAATCTACGCCTCTTGAAGTCAACGGTGTCCTGTACTTCACCACTCCGGACAACGTCTGGGCTATTGATGCACGTAGCGGCCATATGATCTGGCACTACAATCGCCCTTCACAAGGCGACCATGTCGGCCACCGCGGCGTTGCCATGTATAAAGATCGCCTCTATTTCGGTACGACGGATGCACATCTGATTTGCCTTAATGCCCGAGATGGCGAAGAGATTTGGAACGTCGAGATCGCCGACGTGAGATTCGGCTATTACATCAGCATCGCGCCACTGGTCGTAAAAGATCGGTTGATTATCGGGACCTCTGGAGATTCGGCTGATGTATCGCATTTCATAGAAGCGATCGATCCCATGACAGGTAAGGTCTTCTGGCGCTCGAATACGCTGCCAGATCCTGGCGCTCCGGGATCTGAAACGTGGCCCGACACTGAATCGCTGATGCATGGCGGCGGTCCTGCATGGATGACCGGCACCTACGATCCCGATCTCAACCTGATCTATTGGGGCACGGGTAATCCGCATCCAGTGTTGGCAGGCATTGTGCGCGCCGGGAGCAATCTCTACACGTGTTCCATCATGGCGTTGAACGCCGACACTGGAAAACTGGTCTGGTATTACCAACCCTCACCGCACGATACGCACGATTGGGATGCAGTCGAAACGCCTGTTCTGTTCGACGCCGAATTTCACGGCAAAACCCGCAAGCTGCTGGCACAGGCCAGCCGGAACGGCTATTTCTTTTTGCTCGATCGAAGTTCGGGAGAACATCTGCTTACCGCACCGTTTGTGCCGACTGACTGGGCTTCGGGGCTCGATCCTAAGGGTCAGCCCATTTCAAGCAAGGGAAAGGAACCACAACTTGATGGCACTCTGGTTCAAGCCTACGAAGAGGGCGCAACCAATTGGATGGCCCCGAGTTTCGATCCGGAAACGCAGCTTTTCTACGTCAACGCCCAGCGCGGTTTCACGGTCTATTACCTTAGTCTGAACGCAAACAATAAACCTGAGGGTCATCAGGGTGGCGCTTCAAGCCCTTTGTGGTCCCAGGCTCATCTGGTCGCGATCGACTATAAGACAGGCCAAATCCGCTGGACTAGGAATGAGGGAAAAGGTGAAGGCCACCCGGGTATCCTGACGACCGCCGGACACCTGCTCTTCACGGGTGATGTTTCCGGCAACTTGTTGGCACTTGATCCGGATAACGGCCGAACTTTGTGGCACGTAAATGCAGGCGGCACTCTCGGCAGTTCACCTATGACGTATGAGTTAGATGGTCGGCAGTATGTCATCACAGGTGTGGATGGTGTCCTGTACGCGTGGGCTCTGCCACAGCACTCTACTCACTCGCCTTAGCGGAAACTGCAATCCCCTGGATCTTCACATTTTTAAAATCGCCCGTTTCGTCGAACGAGCCTATTCCAACTTTTCCGCTCCGAAGACTCAAATCAATCGCATGAAGAGCGGGTATACTTCGGCCGTTCACCGTAATCTCTACAGCGCCAGATCCGCCGTCGTAAGTGAGTCGTACGTGATACCAGCGGTTTGTGGCTCGAAATGCGGCTGGCCCAGCTTCGGCACTGATCCGAACTCGTGCGCCGCCGTAAACATGGAATACGCCGTTGTGAACGTGCTCCTTCGAAGCGGGATCTGTTGACAGGTGCGCGTAGTCGAAGTGTGCGGAATCACGATACGCGAACACAACAATCAGTGAACGACCCAGCGGCCGGGCATCTAGGTCAACCGTTACCGATCGAAACTCCGGGGTTTCCGCCAAGGCAAATTGAATTGGTCGCCTCGGCCCTGGAAGCGGACCCTTGAGTGTAACCAGGCGCAGCACGGGTACACCACCTTGCTTCTCAATTTTCCAGTCCGAAGCCGTGGGAACGGTCCAGTGATATCCAAACGCGTCGATAACGTCAGCCGCGACAACCGTGCATGCAGCTAACAACGCAAAGGCGAGAATCCTCATCCGTTCATGCTATCTATGCCCAGAGTTCCGTGCTCAGGTATTTCAACCCTGAGTCATTGATGAGCGTCACCACCGTTCTACCGGGCAGCAGTTTGAGTGCCGCCGCGACATTCGCACCGGAGGAGAATCCAGCAAAAATGCCTTCTTCGCGTGCAAGCCTTCGGGCTGCCGCAATCGCCTCTTCGTCGGTCACTTGCAGATATCCGTCAACATCGTCGTGCCGGATCATTTCCAAATCGGCAGCCGAGTATCCCCCGCCCTGGATTCGATGACGAGCATCGTGCACCGGCTTACCGGCGAGCACCGCGCATCCGGCCGGTTCCACGACAAAACACTGTATTGACGGGTCGTGTTCTTTAAAGCGCCTAGCGCAGCCCGCAAACGTGCCTCCTGATCCTACGAAATCGCAAAACGCATCGATGTGACCGCCGGTTTGCTTGAGAATTTCCGGTGCGGTATGCAAATAATGCGCCCGGAAATTGCTCAGATTGTGAAACTGATCAGCGCGAAAAGCGCCACGCTCGACCACGATCCGGCAACTTTCTTGTTCAACCAATTCAAGATCCCCGCCCGAAACATATCCGGAATGCGAATCCGGAAGCTGATCCACGAGAATTACCTCTGCACCTAACGCACGCATCATACGTGTGCGTTCTTCAGAATTGCCTTTGGACATCACTGCGACAAATGAGTATCCCTTCACGGCACATACAATCGCCAAACCCGTACCTGTGTTGCCGCTAGTCAGTTCAACAACCGTTTGTCCGGGCCGAAGCGTTCCATTCGCTTCAGCATCTTCGATGATCTGCCGGGCAATCCGATCTTTCTTCGACGAGCCAGGATTTAAATATTCCAGTTTCGCGAGCAGGCGGCCTTCTAGGCCCTTCGTCATTCGCGAGAGCTCGACCAGCGGCGTTTGCCCGATCGCTTCGATGGTCGAGCTCAGCACCGGGAACAGTTCATGATCATGCAAGCCGGGCTTTGACTCTGGCGCCGTTCAGGATTTCACGCAACCGGCGCGCAATGATTAAATCCTCACCGGCTTGCAAGGTCATCGACACAATCTCGAGTTGGTTCTTCGGTGGCTCGTGCTTTGGGTCGTCGCCCTCGCGCACTGCCGCCACCATGCTCGGATTATTATTCGTCAACACTTCAATGCGTGGTGTACCCGAACGTAGTTGTTGGTCACACTCGGCAACAGTCAGACCAAAGGCCTGCTCATCCCACATCACCCGCAACGTCGGATAGCTATTCCCTTCTTCCGGAACATAGATCTTGGTCGTGGCGCCCGGTACCGTGTCCACCACTTTTGCGATCCGTTGCACTTTGGCGTTCCACTCGCGATTCAGTGCATCAATATCGATCTTTTGCCAGGTTTCAAGTGCAGTGAGCATCCCGATAATCTCTTCCTTACCGGCCTTCATCGCCCGGCAAACGGAACCTTCCCAGGGATTCGAATTCGCAAGCGCGGCATCGATCAAATCTTTTCTCCCTAGGAGCACGCCGGCACACTGCGGACCTCTGAGCCCTTTTCCGCCGCTGAAACAATAAAGGTCGACGCCCATCTTGGCGTAACGCGAAAGATTGTCGAGCGGAGGAATTCCCGCCGCATCATCTACAAGAATCGGTATTCTTGCCCGACGCGCCATCTCGAGCGCCCGGGCTAGCCGGTCATCCCGCCACGTCGTATACACCATCGCAGTTTGCTCATTCATGGCGGATGGCAGTTCATCAAGCGTCTCCGCAACTACTAATTTCCCTCCCGCTAGGCGCAGCGCGTTATCGAATGCGATCCGGCCACCCAGCATCACAACTTCGTGCTTCAAGCCGGTTGTGTCCGGCAGTTGCCAGATTTTGGCGGGATCAGAACCAGCTATGCAAGCCGCCGTCGCCGCCGCCATCGCGCCTGCGGACCCCGACGTGATCATCGCGGATTCAGCACCTGATAGAGTCGCGAGGCGTTTTCCAACTGCTCGTTGAAGCTCAAACATATCGACGAATTGCTGTGCTGCCGCCTCCATTGCCTGACGGACTTCGGGCAGCATCAGCGAACCGCTCAGATACGTCCAAGTTCCCCGAGCATTGATGAAGGGACGTACGCCGATCCTTTGATAAACATTTCTTGGAGTACCAGACGGTGCTCCCAGCAGCTTCTGCGCGAAGTCTTGCCATACGACCGCCCCCCAGACAGGCGCGGCCGCTATCCACTTCATGAACATGCGACGCTCATTCGAAAATCGTGACATACTTCCTTGTCGAAATATTGAGTTAAGACGCGGCACTATGATAAGCTGCGTCGTTTGATTCATCCAGTCTAATGAACTCCCATCGTTTCCGAACTTGGGGCGTTCTCCTTGCGGCCTTCTTTTGTCCCGCCATTTCGAACGGCGTCGATCGCGGCGTCGACCCCACATTTCTGCATCGCGAAATTTCCGCCGTCAAGGAGACCGCTGCCGGCATCACGACCGCCACGTGTCACTACAAACCGTTGTTCGGTGAAGGAGACCGCGATAAAACGGTTGTGATCGGTGTAGCTCGTTTTGCCGAACTCATTCTCGATCCAAACGGCGACTGCGCTACCCGCGAGTATCCGGAAGAAGATCAGGTGTACGTCATGCTCGAAGGCTCCGGCTCCGTTAAATACGGGAATGAAAACGTGCCGCTGAACAAGGAAGACTATCTCTATATTCCGGCAACCGTGCCGCATAGCCTGAGTAACCGGTCCCCGGCGCCCTTGAAAGTAATTGTGATGGGCTTCCACACAAGAGGATTTGAGAAAACCTCGCTGCCAATGCACCCACTAAAGGCCAACGTTGAGGACGTTCGCACGCAACCGGTGAGCGGGCATCCCTCCTCGACGCTTTACCGCCTGCTCCTGGGAGATATCGACAGCAAACGCGATCGCATTGCGGCCGGGCGAGTCGTTACCAGTCTTTTCGTCATGGAAATAGCTCCCGGAGGCACCAACTTCCCTCACCATCACGAGCGCGAAGAGGAAATCTACCTGGTCCTAGAGGGTCGCGGCGAAATGGTTGCCGGTGGCGGTATGAACGGAATCGAAGGACGCCACCCCGCTAAAGCCGGCGATGCGTATTTCTTTCGCCTCAATTGCACAGTTGGTTACTATAGTGCTCCCGGCGTGAAGTCCCGAATTCTCGCAGTTCGTTCGTGGTACCCCGGCATGGCTCAAAAAGGTATGGAGCACTAACGACCACTGGGCCAGAACGTACTTGACATCCACCGCCTTGTTGAATTACAGTCGCGTTACTTCTCCCAGGGGAATCGAAAGTGAATCATAAGAGTCTTGTTTTTGTATTCTTAGCAGCTGCATGCTGCGTTTCTAATGTTTCGGCTGATGTCACAGGCACAATTCTCGGTACGGTGCGCGATAGCTCAAATGCCATTGTCGTTGGCGCGCAAGTCTCAGCCAGAAATACTGACACGAATTTCACCAAGCAAGGGCAGTCTGACTCGAACGGCGATTATCGCTTGCTGGCGCTGCCTTCCGGAAAGTACAGGGTTACGGCGACAGCTCCGGGATTTGAGCAGTTCGTCACTACCGACATTGATCTGAAGGTGAACGATCAGCTTCGAGTGGACGTGACCTTTCGATTGGGAACTGTCAAGGAGGCCGTGACTGTCGAGGCAAACCCCGTTCAGGTTGAGACGGAAAGCACTCAACTCGGTCAAGTCATCGGGACAAAACAAATACTTTCGCTTCCGCTGAACGGGCGTAGCTACATCGACCTGCTTGGGTTGCAAGCAGGCGTGGCCCCGGACACCTCTGGCTCAATGCAACAGGATCGTCCCGTTTCCGGTATCTTATCGCCCGGAAACATATCCGTGAACGGCCAGCGCGAAACAGCGAACGCTTTCCTGGTGAATGGAGGCGACGTGAGCGAGGGCAGGAATCAGGGAGCCGGACTCATTCCTAACCTTGACTCCATCGAAGAGTTCCGTTTGATTACGAACGGCTTCGACGCCGAGTACGGCAAGTACAGTGGCAGCGTCATGAACGCTGTGACCAAATCCGGCACAAACGGCTTTCATGGTGCTGCCTTCGAGTTCCTTCGCAATGACAAATTCGACGCCCGGGGCTTTTTCGATCCGACTAAGGCGGAGTTGCGCCGTAACCAGTTTGGGTTTGCGGCAGGAGGGCCGTTCATCCGAAACAAACTGTTCTGGTTCACTGATTATCAAGGAACTCGGCAGGTCGAAGGTGCAAGCACGGGGTTAGTGTCCGTGCCTTCGGCAGATGCGAGATCGGGCATCTTCGATCCTGGCGCGTTCGTCGATGCGAACGGCAATCTCATGTCCGTCAATGGCCCCTACTGGGCCCAGGTTCTTTCGCAACGGCTTGGTTACGCCGTTCAGAACGGAGAGCCGTATAGCTTTACTGGGTGCGCCAGCTCGGCAGCCTGCGTCTTTCCAAACGGAATCATTCCGCAGAGTGCTTTCGCGAAACCGGCCGTGGGAATCCTCCCCTACATTCCGCTGCCCAATCAGGCGAACGGCTACTACGCCAACTCGAGCGAAAAGAACAGCGTTGTCGATGACAAGATTGGAGAGCGCGTCGACCTCATCAACCAGATGACAGGCAATTGGTCGTTCTATTACCACTTCGACGATGCAACGGTCAAGAATGCTCTTCCCGCCGCCAGCGTACCCGGTTTTTCTGCAACCACCCCTACTCGCGCCCAGATGGCAGTGATGAGCAATACAAAGACCTTCGGCCCCACTCAGGTGAATGAGTTTCGGCTGAGCTTCTTCCGTACGGCGACCAGAAAGGACGAGCCGACAGGGGGCTTAGCGAGTCTTCCTGATCTCGGTTTTGTGACCGGTCTCGGCACCTTGGGTATCAATCCTTCGGGCCCGGCTGGGTTTCCACAAACCGTGCCACCCATTTACTTCAACAGTTTCTCTATCGGCGTCCCTACGCTCACGACATTCCAGCCAGATAACACATACGCAGTAGCAGATGGTTTTTCGAAAGTCATGGGCCCACATTCGCTGAAGTTCGGCGGAGAGTTCCGCTACCTTCAGATCAATGAACGCAACACGTGCGCGCCTAACGGAGATTTCACGTTCGACGGAACCGAAACCGGCATCGATTTCGCCGATTTCCTGCTCGGTGCGCCACAGAATTATAACCAGTGCAGCCAACAATTCCTCGACTCGCGCAGCCGTTACGGAGCCCTGTACATCCAGGATTCGTACAAAGCAAAACCGAATCTGACTTTCAACTTAGGGCTCCGTTGGGAAGTCAGTATGCCCTGGTACGACACACAGGGGAAGATAGAGACGATCGTTCCGGGCCTGCAATCTACACAATTTCCTACTGCTCCTCGCGGCTGGGTAGTTCCTGGCGACCCAGGTATTCCAAGCACGCTTGCTCCAACCCGCTACAACAATTTCGGTCCTCGAGCTGGTGTAGCGTATTCACCTGGCTTCAAAGATGGGCTCTTGGCAAAAATAACCGGAGGTCCGGGCAAGACAAGTATCCGCGCTGGCTACGGGATCTATTACACGTCCATTGAGGATCTAAATTTGTTTTACGAAGTGGGTGACGCGCCCTTCGGCCTGTATTGGGTTAGCCCACAACCCGTGATGTTCGATCAGCCTTTCTTGACTCGTGCAGATGGATCTTCGCAGGGACAGCGATTCCCATTCACGTTCCCTGTCCCCGGAAGCCCGGCCAACAAGACTCTGGATTACTCCGTTTATCTGCCAATTTCCTATTCGCCCGGATACTCCATTTACAACCGCCTTCCGTATGGAGAAGACTACAACCTGAGTATTCAGCGTGAGCTTACGAAAGCTACCGTCTTGACTTTGGCCTATGTCGGAACCCAAGGCCATAAGCTGATTTCCCAATATGACGCGAATCCCGGAAATCCCGCGCTATGCTTGCAACTGAATCAATTAGGCGCGACGCCTACCTGCGGGCCGAATGGTGAGCAGGATACCTATACACTTCCGAATGGTCAGCAGGTCTTTGGGACTAGAACCGCACTCGGACCAGCCTTCAGCCAGAACAACAGCTTTACGGCGAACATCGCAAATTCGAACTACAACTCATTGCAAGTTTCGGTTGAGAGAAAGGCGGCCGATCTCACCTTCCTCGCTGCATATACCTTTTCCAAGGCCATGGACAACTCTTCAGCTTTCGGCGACTGGGTCAACTTTAGCAATTACAGGCTCAGCAGAGCGCTTTCTTCCTACGACGTAACTCACAACTTCGTCGTGAGCTACAACTGGGCAATTCCCTTCGATCGCGCTTTCGGAGGGCTTCCCAAGCGTCTGACTCAGGGCTGGACTCTCAATGGAATTAGCCGCTTCTCCACTGGCTTCCCAATTGCGATCAGCCAGTCCTCGGGCGATTACTCGCTCACCGGAAGTCCCAACACCGATACACCCAATCTGGTAGGACCCGTTCATACTCAGGACGCCCACAATCCTGGACCCCACGGCCCAAATACGTATTTCTTGCCGGACGCATTCACCTCAGAGCAGCTCGGCCAGTTCGGCACAGCCAATCGGCGCTTCTTCCACGGCCCTGGCATTTTGAACACAGATCTCGGCTTGGAGAAAGACACTCGTATTACCGAAACCATGAATGTCCAATTCCGCGCCGAGTTCTTCAACATCTTCAATCACACACAGTTCAACAATCCAAACGGTGATTTCAGCAGCGACAATTTCGGTGTCGTAACCAACGCTCGCGCTCCCCGGATCGGTCAGCTGAGTCTAAAGTTCGCCTGGTAGGACAATAGTTTTCGGAGTGCATCGATCGCGTCTGCGTCGCGGACTACTTGTCATCGCTGTCACATCTTTAGTCCTCCGCGCTGAGACCGCGGCCGACTACCGGAAGCAGGCTTTCGCCTGTTCACAAAAGAAACAGTGGGACCAAGCCATCGTCTTGTATCGTAAGGTTCTCGCACTCGAGCCTCGCGATGCGGCCACTCACTATGACCTGGCACTTGCGCTGAAGTACGAGGGCAATTCGGCAGCGGCAATCGAGGCATTCAGCAAGGCCGTACAGATTAGGCCTGGCTGGTCCGCTGCACATTACGGGCTGGGTGCGGCTTATTACGATCAGGGCAATCCGGCAGCCGCGAAGTCGGAACTGCGGCGGGCGATACAGCTTGATCCCAACAACGCTGCTGCCCGGCGCTACTTGGCGGGTGCGCTTCTGAGTGCGAACGCAGCAAGCGAGGCCATCGAACAGCTCGAAACCGTTTGTAAGCTTCGGCCGCAAGATCCCGGCGCACGCGCCCAACTCGGACTCGCTTACCTTGAAAATGGAAATCCTGAAAAAGCGATTCCCGAATTCCGAAGAGCCCTTGCAGCGCGTCCTAAAGATTTCGAGACTCACTATCATTTGGGTATCGCACTCGGACAGGAGGGTGACTTGCAAGAGGCGCTCTCCGAGTTCCGGCGCTCAGCCGCTATCAATCCGAATTTCGGTCCCGCACGTGAGAGCATCGGTATCGCTTTACGCCGGCAGGGCAACAATGACGGCGCGCTAAGCGAATTTCGCGAGGCTGCACGGCTCATGCCTCAAAATCCAATCGCTCTGTGCGATCTCGGTCTAGCGTTGAAAGAGGCTGGTGATATGCAAGGGGCGGTCTCAAACCTTCGTCGAGCGCTCGAGTTGAAGCCGGATTTCGAAAGGGCCAAATACGCGTTAAGCATCGCACTAAAGATGCAAGGTCAGAGTGCGGAAGCAACCGCCGAAATGCGCGACGTCCGCAAATCTCATCAATCACGCGTCGAGCTTGCACAAAGTAGAAAGCTGATTCAGGATGGCCTGGAATTGCTGAAACAGCAGCAATGGAAGGAAGCTGCAGATCGATTCCAGGAATCCGTCAGGCTGAGTCCAAATTTGTTTTCCGGTTATTACTACCTCGGACGCGCAGCCGAGAAGCTCGGCGATCCGAAAGGCGCGACCGACGCTTACATGAAAGCGCTCGATCTAAAACCTGACTACGCTGAAGCGCACATGAGCCTGGGTGTGCTCTACGCGCGGCAAAACGACGACGACGAAGCACTCAAACAGCTGCGGGAAGCTGTGCTCAGTGATCCTGATTTAGCAGACGCCCATTACAACCTCGCTTTGCTGCTTATCCGCGTCGCAAAGCCGGATGATGCTGCGCGTGAGCTATTGCAAGCTATATTACTGAATCCAGGCGGCCTGGACGCGCGAATGCTGCTCGGAAATGTCTTGACGGAACAGCATCAGCCGGATCGTGCAGCCGAGGTATACCGCGACGTGATCCGGCGAGCGCCGCAGATGCCAGAAGCCTACAACAATTTGGGTTTACTTTGGCTCCAGGCGGGGAAACTGTCAGAAGCCGAAGAAGTTTTTCAAGAAGCGATCCGCCGCAAGCCGGACTACGCTGCTGCGCACTATAACCTTGGACTCGCCCTGCTGAAATCGGGCAACTCCACGGCCGCGCAAGCGCAGTTTGAGACAGCTCACCGGTTAGACCCTCAGCTCTCGCAATAAGCGCTGACCCGCATATTTTTCTACTGCATCGAGATTCATACTGATTCCGAGCCCTGATCCGTCTGGAATCGAGAGCATACCATCGGCATCCAGTTGCCATTTGGTCTCGACGATTTCGTCGATGAACGGAGAACCCGTTAGATACTCAACCAAATCCGTGTTCCTGCAAGCAGACGCGAGTTGAAGATCGGCCGCCAATCCGAGTGCGGTGTTCCATCCATGCGGGATGAAGCGAATGCCATTCTCTTCGGCCATCCAGGCAATTCTGCGTTCTTCGGAAATGCCTCCCACTTTCGTGACATCCGGCTGCACTATGTCGAAGGCGCCACCCTGCAGCCACGGAACGAACGATTGGCGGCGCGTTAGTACCTCCCCGCCCGCAATTGGCAGTGGCGAATTCTTTCGAAGAAGGATGTAGTCGGTCAAGTTGTCGGGCAGAAGCGGCTCTTCAAACCAGTACACGCCGTAATCCGCTAGCATATGTGCAGTCCGTAGCGCCCACTTATACCCTTGATGCCAGAAAGCGTCGCTAGCCCCTGCATCCACCATGAGCAGTGCCTCGGAACCCACGGCGTCTCGAGCCGCCCGAACGATCTGCTCGTCCATCATGTTGCTCCGGCGGCCGAATGGGCCCCATCCAATTTTGAAAGCCTGGAATCCTTGGGAGCGGATCGCATGCAGATGCTCGGATAACAATCCTGGTTCTTGCATCAGCAGAGAAGCATACGGCCGCACGCGCTCACGGTATCGGCCGCCGAGCAATCTGCCTACCGGCTGCCCGGTGGTCTTGCCCAAGATGTCCCACATCGCAATATCGATTCCGCTGATGGTGTGCGTAAGAGTTCCGCCGCGGCCCAGCCAAAATGTGTGCGCGTGAAGTTTTTCGCTGACGCGCTCGGGTTCTAGCGGGTTTTCATTTCGATAAAGAGGCTCCAAAACGCCCAAAGCCGCGTCTACTAAAGCATCGTTTGTGAACGCGGAGCCCCAGCCAGTAACGCCTTCATCAGTCGAGATGGCAATGAGCGTGTGAACGCAGTCATCAGGTTTGATTTCGTTCGACCAGCCGCCTTCGGGCGTGGCGCCGCGCAAACCCGCTGCTTTGATTTCTACAATTTTCATACGCTGATGGAAGCTTTCGCAAGAATGCCGCCATCGCAAACCAAATGCGACCCTGTGACATAAGAGGACTCTTCCGAGAGCAGCCATAGAACAGCTCGGGCCGGATCTTCGGGCTGCGCCAAACGGCCTAACGGGATTTCTTTCGACACTTGCTCCCGCATGCGCGGAATCTCTTCGGCGGGAACGTTGTTCCACATCAGACGTGTTTCGGTGGCTCCCGGAACGACTGCATTGACCCGGATACCGTACTGAGCATAGTCAATCGCCATGCACCGGACCAGCGCCGAGATTCCAGCTTTTGTGGCACTGTAAGCGCCCGCTCCGCCCGCCGCAAGAGCAACGAATCCAGTCGGCGAAGATGTGCAGACGATCGACCCTGGAACCTTTGCCTCCAACATCTTCCGAAGCGCATGTTTCGAGGAGAGGAACACACCCGTGAGATTAGTTTCGATGACGAGATGCCATGTCTCGAGTGGAAGTTCATGCAGAAAGCCTCCTACATCTATTCCTGCATTAGCGAAAAGCCCATACGGGGCTCCAAATTTTTCGCAAGTTTTATCGAACGCGCCTTCAGTCTCTTTTTCAGACGCAACATTGCAGCGGATCGCGAGTGCGCCTTTGGCACCATTCCGCGTGGCTTCAGCCGCCGCGCTTTTTGCTGCGTCTTCGTCCCTGTCAAGGACAACAACGTTGTCGCCGCGTTTAGCACACAACAATGCCACGGCTCTGCCAATACCACTGCCTCCGCCAGTGATGACGATCGTGCGCCCTTCGGTTGAGCTAGGTGACATCGGCAGATTTTTGAATGATCCGGCTTCGAATCATCGTGTAAATAAACCCGGCAGAAAGCCAGATGATTCCCACCAGACGCGCTTGCCAGCGCAGGTTCGACCAAATGTAAAGGCATACAGCGCATCCGGCAAGAGGAAGCACGAGGTAACTCCAGTGGCGATTGCGCCGCCCCAGAAAGTAATGCTTGAAAGTCGCCGCATTGACTCCAGTGAAGGCAAGAAATGCGCCGAAGTTGAGCAATTCCGCACCAAGCTGATAGCTTATTGAGAGTGCTCCAATCAGCGCAATCACACCGCTGAACATCACGTTGTAATTTGGAATATTCTTCTTGCTGTCTACATGGCCGAAGAAGGGGCGAGGCAGCGCATTGTCACGGCCCATTCCATACAGCAAGCGCGCGGCACCTAGCTGCGATCCCACGCCGGAACCGATGGTGGCGAGCAGCAACGCGCCGTTTACGATGTGAAACAACGTCAAGCCTCCCGCACGTCCAGCGATAAAGCTGTAAGCAGTATCTACGTCTGGATAGTGGCGGAAATCGGGCCATACGAGTTGACCGACATACACCTCGACGGCCGAAAATATTCCGGTTGCCAGACAAACAAGGACGGTGGCTCGCAGAATGTTTTTTTGCGGATTTACGACCTCCTCCGAAAGGGTGGAAATGCTATCGAAGCCGATATAGGTCAGGGCCGCGATAGACGTTCCGGTCAAGACGGCCGGAAGCGAGAAGTTTGCCGGATCATAGAAAGGCTTCGTGAAAAATTCCGGGCCGGTGGGTCCAAGGCCCGCGAGATACCGGATCATCCAGAACAGCATATATGCCACGACAACGGACATCGAGATTGTGAGCCAACGGTTCGTAGTCGCCGATGCTTCGATTCCGCGCAAATTGAGCAGAGTGAAAAGCAACGCGAAAAAGAGCACCCAAACCGGATACGGAATCGGAAGAATATTCGCTGCGGCTTTGCTGCACCAGATGGTGCAGATCAGCGGATTCAATAAATAGTCAAGAACAATAGCCCATCCGGTGAGAAAACCGGCGAGGTTGCCGAATTCGCCTCGCACGTAGGCGTATGCGGAGCCGGCGTTCGGATACACACGCGCCATCCGGCCATAGCTGACCGCAGTGAGCAGCATGGCGACCATGGCGATGAGAATGGCGGTTACCACGTGCCCGCGTGCTTCTTGAGAGACCACACCAAATATCGGCATCGGCGCGGTAGGCTGTATGACGATCAGTCCATAAAAAACCAGATCCCAAACTGTTAGCGCACGCTTTAGTGTCGCGGTCGTTGGTTGAGTGGTTTTTGCTTCTGACATCAGTTCTCACGTGAGATGAGCAGTGATTTATTCGCGCAGAGTGGCGACATTTGAGTAAGCCGAGGAACCTGCAGAATTTCCGGCCCGCACCCGGTAGGATACCGGTTTGCTGCTTTTGGAGCTCTCGCTATCTGAGAAGGATGCCGTGTTGACGGGAAGCTTAGAGACCTGCTCCCATTTCCCTTGCTGGCCCGCGCGGCGCTCGACCATTACGAACTCTGGATGCCCGCCGTGCACCTTCCAGGTGAGCTGCACCGCCGTTCCTTTGTGGCTAGCATTCAACTCACTCGGAGTTTCCGGCAATTCAGGCCAGTCGAAATAGCTCTCGTCAGTAATTGCCATCACGCTGTCGCGCAAAGGGAGCTGCTCCAAAGTGTCGTCACCGCCGTTTCGCCAGGAAAGCCGCGTTATCTTTCCAGACGTGATGTCAACCAACACAGGTTTTCGTATACCCGAATTCCTTATTTTCAGGCTCGTTGTTTGGGTTGGAAGTTGATCGCCCGGTTTACTCAGAATGGGAAGCCAATAGGCGAGGATTGCCTTGCCGTTGGAATTACGGAATGCGTAGGTTCTGAGGTTGGCGGTCGAATCCGCCTCGATCTTTATCGACGAATCGAGCTGAGTATCGGAGAACAATGTATTTGTATTCTGCAGGGCGGCGAAGACGGGACGCGGCATGAAATCATTCGGCTGAAATTTGAGCCCGTGCAGCATTCCGAAATCGTCTAGTTCATTGCCGTCGGTTGCACCCACGATCAGCCAAACGAACGTTCGGACGCCGGTGGCTCTATCGATCAGCAAGCCGCGCGGGATATATTTTGCCTGCACCGATTCATCCGAATCCGTCCAGGAAGCAAGGCCGTCGTTGAATTCGTCATTCCAAAACATGAGCTCCTTGCGGATGCCGGGATAGCTGCGTACCATCTCGCGTAGCGGCTTCGAGGACTCGTTAGTGTCGTTGTCTTTGCCGAAGCCCTCGGGATTCAGATTGTGACCATAGTCGGGGTAATTATGATAGGCGAATATGTCGACGGCCGCCGCGCAATCGCAGGCGTCGAGCGCCCTCTTCGCAAAATCTTGATTGGCTCCGGCCAGCCCCCCAAAAACGGCTTTGGCATTTGGATCGGCATCGTGGATTGCCTTGGCGGAAGCTTTGAATAGCCTTCCGTAATCTTCAGGATTCGAAGCCGGATTCCAGTAATCGATGTTCGGCTCATTCCAGATTTCGTAGTATTCAACACGCCCTCGAAAATGATTCACCATCCATTCGACATATTTTGTGAAGGCAGCGATCTGCTCGTCTGTTTTGGGTGGCCAGAACACAGAGTATAGACTGCGATCGGGATTATGAAAGCTGCCGGGTTCCGGAGTAACAGTTTGCGGAAGGCGTCCGGCAGGCGAGGTGTAGAGCGGGTTACCGTAAAGCAACTGAATTTCAATGTGTAGGCCGTTCTCAACAAGTGAGTTGACGTAATCGTCCAGCTCCGGGACGACGGAGTATTCACCGCGTTTGCGCTCAACCCATTCCCAGCTGGTGTAGTCCGAGCTATTTTCGTACTGGCCGATCCGAATAAAATTCACACCGGCATCGAACATACGAGTCCACCACCAGCGATTCCAGGGAATGAAAGGATCGCGCGGAAGGTCCGAATTGATACCAAAACCATCTTTGACTTGGGTCGATTGGCGCGGGATTAAGTGATCGGGTAAGTCCTTGTCCGCTGCCCAAAGGCCACACTGCGAGACAAAAGCTACACACAGGAAAAATCGGCGCAGATTCATCTCGTCCGGCTAGACTTCGCACCCTGGATACCAGCTAACATGCCGCGCATGTAGGAAAAGCTTTTCTGCATTCCGGGCATCGGATTGTCCGGGTCGGCTTCATACTCGAGATTGACGCAGCCGTTGTACTTCATCTTGATCAGTTGAAGAAAGATCTGGGGAAAAGGCAACTTCCCATTGCCAACTGGAACCTGTGTTTCTGCAGAGCTGATCTCTCGCAAATCCTTCGCGTGCATGTCGAGTAATCGCGGCCCCGCCTCAGCAATCGACTGGACAACATCAACACCCGCGGCAGCAGTGTGGCCTATATCTATACAGAGGCCGCAACGCGGGTCCATGTTCTTCACAATCTTCAAGACACTCTGGGGCGTGGGGAAATTCTTGTCTTCGGGACCGTGGTTGTGAACGGCAATCTTGATGTCGTATTGCTTTACGAACTTCTCAAGCTTAGGAAGAGTGACCGCAGTGGGCGCGCAGACAATCAGCGGAAACCCAGCGCGCTTTGCATATTCGAATTTGTGGCGAATGTCTGATTCATCGTCCTTCTGAAAACTCACATTGCCACACCCAACTAAGATGATGCCCGCGTCGTGGAATTCTTTCACCGCCGTGTCGATTTGTTGGGGAGTACTGTCCAACTTCAGATGAAACTCTTTGACGTTGAGGTATGGCGTACCCAACTGCTTGGTCATCTCGATAGCCTGCGCGCGTGAGAAGTGGCGGAGAGAATAGGAAGCGACGCCGAGTTTGAGATCGGCACCGGCAATCTGATACTCCTGGGCGCGTAGAGGGCTGCTCAGGGCTCCGAGCGTGATGGCTCCGGGGACCGTTCCGAGCCAGGTTCTCCGGGTGATGCCGTGCGTGGACATAGATCATAGATCATATATCAGCGATGATCGGGAGTTCGGGGCGAATGCGCGGAAGGAGAGTGCGGCAGGTTGGGGACGGCGGGGATTTCGACAGTGAGATAGTCGCGTTAGGCGGCTTGTTGGGAGCTGATGGAGTGTTGTTTCTCCTCTTCTTCCTCCTCTTTTTCGCAGGCTGCGACCGCTTGATCGACGCGGAGCATGATCGTTTGCATTAATTGGTGGTCCACTTTGGCTTCGGCGAGCAAAACATTGATCCGATGCATGTCTTGCTTGCGTTTTTCAGTGGCTTCGCGGCGAATGTGATCGGCTTCTTTTCGGCGCTGCGATTCGAACCCAATTTCCTGTCTGCGCTTTTCCGCTCTTAGCTTTAGCAGATCGTTCAAGCACTTGTGAAAGGCACGCTCGTTGGTGGTTTGGTAACGCAGATAGAGCGCGAGTTGCTTTGGGTCATCGCATACCGGCACTTCGTGATTGAATGTGACGTGTTGGAGCATCTGAGCGCGTTTACTGAGCCAGAGTGCTCGCGCCATTTTGTCGACGAGAATCATTTCGGTGACGCCGGAAGGTTTATGTTCGTCGCGCAGGCTGCCGAGGAGCAGCTCGAATTCTTCCTGGCTTTCCCAGGGAAGAACCGTGAAGGCGCCTGAGCAGCCGTGTTTGAAATTGTTGCGAGCGGAGATTGCTTTGCCTTCCGGTGTTTTCGGACCGGTAGATTGTTTTGCGTTAGCTTGATTCGCGACAAGCTGAGCGGAGGTTGTCATTGAGTACTCCAGAAATGAAAAACGCCGGAGAGGCATGGCCCTCATCCGGCGTTTCTCGAAAAATTAGAAGCGCAGCGGCTTCTGGAAACCAGTATACAGCAGGGCTCCAAGCGATTCCCGGTAAGTTGATGAAAGGAATAGCGATTTAGTTTGTGACCGCCCCAGTAGTGAATAGCGTTTACCAGGATAAGCGATCGTTTAGCCTCGCCAAAGGATTGCGGCTTAAGCCGCCCCAACCTCAACCTCGATAGTGCAAACCTTCCACCGACACGTGGCTTGCGGTTCGTCGAGATGAAGCTCCACCGCTTCTCTCAAATTAGCGAGAGCCTCTTCTTCGGTCTCGCCTTGGCTAGCGACATCGAGCTTAAGGCACTGGGAGACGTACCAATCCCCTTCTCGCCAAACAATTGCGGCGAACGGTCGCTTCATGGGGATATTCTTTCACATGCTGGCGGTCCCGCTTGTCGTTTTCATCGACCTGTATTTTGTGACTCATTGAGCGCCGCTTAATTAACTGGGCGGGAGTTTGCGTGGAGACGCATCGTTTCGACTCGGGATCAAACTGTGATCACTGACGAATGCCGAGTTACCGGATGTAATCTGCTCGACTTTCAAGAGTTTGGCGGCAGTGCTGCGCAGTCGTGCAAGATACAAATGTCCAGTAATGGTCCGACGCTAAGCGGAAACTCGATGTGTTCGTCGGCGTTGATTGACGGCCTGCTCTTTCGATCTAGCAACTGAAGCCGGACATTCTGGAATTTAAGAGCATCAGTGACGGAGAAGAGGAACCGATACTCCCGCTGTTGTGCCCATCGAGCCAGTTTAGACGTAGCAATTTGATCAGGGATCGCCCAGCGCGGATTGCCTGCTTCTGTTTCTGGATAGTAATCGACCGGCCGCGCTCGGAACACGGCTGAAGGTGGTAGTGCGGACTTAATTCGCGAACAGAAACTGTGGACCTTCGTGATCTCTACACACCAACTGGCGTTGAAGGCGGCCGCGACTTCGTCGCTTAATACTTGGCTGACACAAAAGGCAACTATTTCCTTGCAATTTACAGTCGATTGGAACGCCATTGGCAGCTTGAACGTGGTCCCCTGCGTGTGGTTTTGGACTTCTAGGCCTCTATCAGGAGAGAATTTCGAGGTGCCCTCATACTCATCTCCCCGAACGGCATCTTCGTTATCTCGGAAATATGCTAGTGACCGGAAGAGAACATGTCCTTCTAGAAAAGCTTCGGCGTATCTCCGTTCTGAGAAATACTTGAAGACCGAGCACGCGCCAAACCTCGGCGGGACGATCGAAGGTGGGCGCGTACTCAGTGGTTTGGGCTTCTTGAATCGGCGCGGCATCTGATTTCCGGTCTTGCGGTCATCTTTAAGCGATAGGTGCTGAGCAGCAAACTTTTACCTTTATTTAACTCGGCTTGGTGATGATTCTCAAGGGTGAACTACAAATCAATCGCTATCGAGCATGCAAGTATGGTCGACGACTTCCCTGAATGCTGGCTTTGGTTGCCGATAGTCTAGGTCAACAGAGCTGTGGCTTCTAATCTGGGTTGCTCTTTAGGACGACAGAGCACATGTCGATAGTGGGGAAACCCGAAGTATAAGGGCCACCAACCGTATAACAGAGTTGCCCAGTTTTCGTATCTAGGGCAAGAGCACCAGCCGGGATTGCAGCTTGTATCCCTGAAGGATTCGGTACAAGCACAAATCGTTGGCAGGGTTGCGCTCCGCGAATGCCACACGAACATGAGGACATGAACAAGCAAGTCGCAGCCAGAACGGCCCCAAGGGACCAGCGCTGCTCGATTTGTAGAGGAGGCGCTAACGTCATTATCTTGATCCTACATTCTCGGCTACTGTCAAGGCCGCCCAACGTCGTCGATGGGTGTCCGCGGTCGAAGCAGATAATTTTCAGATTAGGCATAACAGACGCCGATCTGGTCAGAAATCTGTTGTTTGTACTCGGCATTAAAATTGGGCTGATCATGCCGACGTGGGGACCGGAGCAATACTTACGGTTCGAGGAGGAACGGACGCGACCATGCCGTGACCTGGTGGCCCGCATACCTATCGATGAAACTCGTGCGGTGATTGACCTCGGATGCGGGCCGGGAAATAGTACAGCGGTGCTCGGGGAACGGTGGCCGGGCGCAAAGATTACGGGGCTCGACAACTCAACCGCCATGCTCGAGCGCGCACGTCAAAGCTTTCCGCAACACGAATGGATCACGGGCGATATAGCGGAATGGGCTGCGAGCGAGGGCTCGGACTACGACGTGGTTTTCTCAAACGCGGCGCTGCAATGGGTCGCGGATCACCAGGTCGTCTACCCTCGACTGCTGAAACGGGTAAGAGCTCAAGGAGTGCTCGCGATACAGGTACCGGCCAACATGGATGCTCCGGCGCACCAGATCATGCGCGATCTCGCATCATCGCCCGCATGGCACGACTATTTTGCGCCTGCCGGCGTTCGCGAATGGCACGTCCACAAAGCGGGTTTCTATTACGATGTGCTTTCGAGTTGCGCGACGCGGCTGGATCTATGGGAGACGGAGTACATCCATGTCATGCCTGATGCGGAATCGATAGGAGAGTGGTACAAGGGCTCGGGACTGCGTCCGTTTCTCGACGTGCTGCCTGATGAGGAGTGCCGCGCTCGGTTCCTCGAAGATTACGTTTCCGCGGTGCGTGGTGTCTACTCGCCTCGGCAGGACGGGCGGGTACTGTTTCCATTTCGCCGTCTGTTTCTGATCGCGTATAAGTGAGCGGGCGGTGTTGTTTAGCGTTCTGGCGCGCCCGGAGAGGCTCGAACTCCCGACCTATTGATTCGAAGTCAATCGACGACCAGAAATCAAAGACTTAGCACAAACTAGCAGAACGTATCAATTTTGATCAGAACATAGTTTCTTCATTGGCCTACGCCGTGATCGGGGGCACGATCAGGCAAACGTGATACAACCTGCTATGCGGCGGGTGGGCATACTATTGGGCATACCGGAATCGCGGCGAAGGTTGACTCCAACCTGGCGTCCTTGCATGCGGTTTTACCCCGCACAGCTCAATATTCGGTTGCCCTCCAGATACCTGAATGGGCCGGCAAAAACGTAAACGCGGCCGCCTAGTCGCAGCAGAACTCGTCCGAGTTTCCTCTCCATACAATTGGGCCTGAGAAGGCGAGCAAAAAACTATCCCGACATCGAAGGCCTTGACCACTCAGTAGAAGTCGAAGCGGAAAGCCTTTACGAAGCTGTGGCAAAAGCAGTGCACCGTTTCCGCCGTGATGATTGCTGGGCCATGTATCCGCCTGGCCCAGGCTGCGAATTTAGAGTAAACGCGCTCAAAGACGCGCCGGTCACGTATACGATCTCGTTCGCGAAAGTGCAACAGTTCGCTCAGCACGGTACAGCCCGCGGCCCTCAAGACATAGTGCGGAAGAACCGCATCAGGGAGCTGCTCGGAGATAGGTCGGACGGGTGAGTTCCGTCCGACGTTTCCAGAGCCGGCCGCAAGAGATCTAGAGACCAACACCCCACTAGAGGTTTTGACCTTCGGCTGAATCCATATGCACTATGAACAGAGCGACGAGCTTGACGCTTGTTCCGTCTGCGGATGCCCGGTGTACTGGTTAGCTTGCGTTCAATGGCGGTGTGTGGATTGTGTGTCGTGCCCGATTGAGAATCCGATCGTGTTTGAGGTTCGGACGGAACGGGTGGGATCGAGACTGCCAGATTCAGGTGATCGCGCAGCTTGATGCTCCAGGTCAATTCAAGATATTGAGTAGCCAAACATGCTCACGATCGCGGTTGTGTTCGTTATAGCGGGCGTGGTTCTGGAAATTATAACGAAGCGGTCGAACAGTGAAACAGCCTTTGCATTGATTAGCATCCTTCCGGCGATTCTGTTCGCTAACTGTTTTCTGGGGCTTCAACTCAACAATAATTCAGTAGCCCTTTTTATCGGTTTTGTTTTGAGCTTCTTTTGAGCCTTATGGCAACGGCTGTCGGCATCGGCCTTATTGTTGTTCGATTTAGAACCAGAGCACCCGTTCGAAACCAGGTGCTTCTAAGTTTGTTAGCAAGTTCTCCGATACTCTGCGCGATATTGCTTGCGGCCGCTGATTCCATTAGTACGGTTCGTATCACAATGGCTCACTACATCGTCCGAGCAAAGCCGAAACCTCGACCGGGTCGGCGAACTGAATCAGAAGCTGTGCGACGCTTTCGTCGATTTGCGCCCGTTCGGCAACGCTCTGACCCACTCCCTCTGCGAGGCCCGCATGCAGCCGGATAGCGTAGCGATCTGGGAGGAAGAAGATTTCTGCTCGCGGCCGCTGGCTCAAGAGCGTGCCACCGTGCTGGATGCGTACTTCGACGACACCACTGTGCAGCGAGTGAACACAGGCGAGGGCTGGAAGCAGATCGAGGGTTTACCCAGACTGAATCTACAGGTGTAACGCTCGGATTCGGGGCTTCAATTTTCATGTAAAAAAGGCACTGCATGGCAGAAATAACGGACGGGCTTCGAGAGTTTTAAGTCACTGAACAAAGATGCTGAATGGGTCAAAACGGAAACTCGGTTACCATTGCTGAGTAGCCGCTCTTCTCGCCTAGCGTATCTTCGCTACTCTGCTTGACTTTCGCTCTTCCCGTGTCATCTTCGCAAACCGACTAACCCCAAGAGAACTGAGGTGCTTGCTTCGAGCAAACTGCCCGAGCATGCTGCGGATTTCTTTTTCAGTGAGTACACGGTGGCAGTGCGGACAGATTATTGCCGTTTCGTCAGCTTTGACGCCTTCCGTGTTTACCAAGCGGCGTCCCGGTCGTCGGCGCGGGTGTGGCCATCGGCTCTTGTACTTGGCCTCGTCACCGAGTGTCGGAACAAGTCAAAGAATAGCTTCAAGAATGCGATTCCAGATCCCACGAAAATCACCGAACTAAGTCCATTTTGGTGAGTGGGGAACGCTTTCTCAAGAAACTCTAATTTAGTTGTCCGATCTGCTATCCGAATAGGCTTACAGGCGAGGCGCAAACCCTCGAATAGACTCCGTTACCAGATATCGGTGGCGATGTGAAGTTGGTAACGGGCCGCCCACATTTTTGTTGCACAATGCGAGTGAAATGTCCTGGCAGGCGAATGATGCACAACCCCCCGGATCAAGCTCTTGAGTTTCTCAGCGTTTCACTGCGGCTGTCGAGCCTGATTGAGATGCTCGTCGCACAACGCGACAATACACTAGCGCAACTGGCGAAGTGTGCCCATTGGTACAGGGAGCGAGCGCTGCGGGAGCTATACCCGAGGCGTAAGAATCTCGGATCACTGAATACCGAGATGCGGCGAGCGGTGAGTCAGAGGGCAATTGAACTCGCAATGGAGGATAGCCGCTCAGGAAAAGCTGTCCCAGAGGAGAAAACAGGTATTTAGATACAGCGACTTGCAAGCGTGACACGGGAGTGTTATGTAGCGATGCAGTGCATTCGCACCGCACTGTGGATACTTTCATGTATGCCTGACGTTATCGGCTGGATCAGTTCGTGCATTCTTCTCGTCACAATCAGCCAGCAAGTTTACAAGCAATTCCGCGATGGTACGAGCCGGGGTGTTTCAAAGTGGCTTTTTTATAGGTGAGCTTGCCTCGGCTCTCGGATTTCTCACGTACAGCATCCTACTCGGAATCACTGTGTACATCGTGACGAATTCCTTGATGGTTCTGAACGCTATCGCGGGGTTGGTAATCACGCTTCATCATCGCCGCCGCGAAAGCACCTAAGCTGGGGGAATTACATGAGCAGTTTATCGTGTCTACTAAGCAGTAAGACTCAAGCCGGGTAAGCCTCTAAAACGCTGCTACGCAATGAATGCCGCTGGCGCGCCGAGCACATTTTGCATCCGCTCAAGGGCGCTTTGGTGGATTTCAGAAACACGGCTTTCGTTTGACGTGAACCCCGAACTTGGTCCCGAAGTGGAATACTGATTCGGACGAAGAAAGGGAAAAGCACGGCAAAGCGGAAGTTCACCGAGGAGCAGATTCTGATAGGGGTGAAGCAGTTGGAGGCAGGACGCACAGCCGCGGAGATGGCGCGGGAAGTCGGCGTGAGCACGTACACGATTTATTCCTGGGAAGCGAAGTACGGCGGGGTAGAGCCGAACGAGACGGCACGACTTCATCACTTGGAGGACGAAAACAGCCGGTTGAGAAGTTGGTAGCCCACTTAAGTTTTGACCGGGAGATGCTGAAAGCGCTGCTAATAATAAACGGACTCAGCTCGCCGAGCGGCGCGCGGATGCGGCGTTCTTAGTGCAAGGGTTCGCCGCGAGTCAACGCAAAGCCTGCGAGTTGGCCAGCATCGCTCGATCGACGTTTCGCTATCGAGCTAACAGAGAGAAGGATGACGCGTTGCCCCAGTGTCTAACTCAGCTAGCGCATGAAAAGCGGAGATATGGGTACCGGCGACTTGCCGTTCTGTTGCGCCGGGGAGGTGAGATTGTGAACCACAAACGTGTGTTTCGCATCTATCGCGCCGGCGGATTGAGTGTGAAGCGAAAGAAGCGCAAGCGCTTGATGCGTGTCGGCCAGGCATCTTTCGTGGCGACCACTGCAAACCAGCAATGGGCCGTCGATTTCGCGCACAATCGGATTGTGAATGGCCGGACACTACGCGTGCTGAGTATCGTCGATACGTTCACTCGTGAGTGTCTGGCGCTCGAAGTCGATACCTCGCCTTCCCAGCCAAAGCGTGACTCGAGCGCTTGACCGCGTCATTACACAGCGCGGCAAACCAGAACGCATTCGCCTGGACAACGGAAGTGAACCGCTCCTTTGATGGCGCACAAGGCACGATACAAGGCTACGAAGCAATGCACATGATTCGCAAAGGGCAGGTTCGGGGTTGTCAAAGGACGATATCGCCGCACAAGTCCGGTTCACAAAGTCATCTTCGGTGTCGCTGCTTAGCTCCAGGCACAATTCGAAGCGCTTCGCTCACTCGCCGCTATTTGCAACAGATCCGAAATACTAGAGCGTGAAAACGCTGGAGCAGAAGAGCGTCGGATTGGGCGATATGGGTCTACATGGTGCTGATCTTAATGTATCGTTTGATATCCGGAATGCTCACGGATTACTTGCTGCCCGCCCTGCAGCTCTACAGGCAGACGTTCAATCGCAACGGCTTTGGAAGTGAGCCTTATGCGATGGTTGGCCTTCCCATCATCGTCGCGCCTACTGACGCGGAAGCCCAACGTTTGCTGACCACGCCGCAGCAGCGCTTTCTCGCTCTTACCCGCAACCAGTCTGTTGAACTGAAGCCGCCCGTTGATTCCATGGAGGGCCTTTGGACCCCCTGGGAGAAACAGGCCGTCGATGCCCGGTTGCGGCAAGCAGTTGTAGGGGGTCCAGAAACCGTCGCAAGAAAATTGCGGGAATTCGTAAAGTTAACGGGCGTACAAGAGATCTTGGCGGTCACCGATACGTACGAGCAATCAGACCGGCTACGCTCTTATAGCCTGTTGGCCGAGGTTTTTTCTAAGACTTCCGTAGCTAAATGATCGAGTGATCGAAATCGATCGCTTGCACCGCAAAAACGGGTGCGCCTGGTACGATCGGCCGCTGATACCAGCCGAACTTCTCAGCTTTCTAAAGCAGACTCATGGCCCCTGGACAGAGCGTGACGTTTCCAAAGCTCTAAACGTTAGCGCTGCTGAAGCCAAGCAAGCAATTGCCGCGATGCAGCTGCAAGGCTATGTAGAGCCCATCGCCCGAGCCCAGAAATGGAGGACAACGCAGGAAGGTTTAACCGTTTCCGACGCCAAGACGGCGCGGTTCACGCGCGAAGCCGTTGAGCAAGCGCCTTCAGGTCTACGTGATCGTATCCAGGCGATCAACAATGGCCCATCGTCGAGGCTACGCCCATCGCGAAATACGAGGCTCCGTTGAGCATTCAATACAACTTGTGGGTCGCGCGTAGTCTAGGCGCTATTCGGAGAACTATGCAGGGATGTAGGGCTGCGGAGCCAGGACCAAGCTGCTGATGAGAGGTGGTAAGTCAAAACGCTACGACAGGGGCTTCATCATCAAATTCTTGAATGTAACCACGCTGCCCTTGTTGTGCTGCTGCAAAACAAGATAGCCACTTTTAAACGTATTCTTCTCATCCACAAAGTCGACAACCTTCTTGTCATTTACCTCAATTACGATGTGATTGCCTTGAGCAATGACGTGCTGGTTGAACCAAGTGTCCGGTGCTACAAGCTCATCGTAAATTTTCACAAAGCTGTAAAGACTTCCGGTCCGCACCGGATCCTTGTGAGTACTATTCACCTGCGCTTCATAGCCCTTGGGAAATCCCGGTCCGAAGGCGGCTCGGAAGAGCATCCCCGAGTTCCCGCCATCGCTGATCTTCACGTCAGCTTTGAACTCGCAGTTCTTGCATTCGCGATCCATCCAGAAAAGATGACTTCTCTCCCCATCACCCACAATCGTTCCATCTTTAACACTCCAGGATTCGGGATTTTCATTCGCTTTCCAACCATTCAGTGACTTCCCATCGAACATATTGATCCACCCGCTCTCTTGAGCCGAGAAAACTGAAATCGAGAGCAAACCGAGTCCAAAAACAGCAAAAACCTTCATAAGCATCATCGGCACAATCGTATCGCGCTCGACATTCTTATGACGCGCAGTAAGTACCAGTCGCGTGGCTCAAACAAAACAGCGCAGAAAGGTTCGAGGCTGAATCGCGTACCCGCCGGAGGTTCAGATGGCCGGAGCGCCTGCCGATTGAAACGAGTGGATCGGAAGGCAGGCCGCGATCCCTCAGCACGGCCTGTGCCCATTCCTGCGCAGTAATCGGCATCTCACGAGCTACAGCAACATCCGGTGAGACCTGGCGGTCATTCACGCTTCATAAGGCTGGCTATGCGAGGTGGATGCAATGTGCGTGCTCGTGCCATGGTCATTCCTTGCATCCAGTCGAGCAGTTGGTGAGCGGAGTCGATGCGATCTAAGGACGAAAAGCACCGGCGGTCGTTTAGGACGGCCGGTGCTTTCCACGCTCGTGCTACGAGGCGGGTCGGGAGGAATAATCTCTTAACGGAGCGGAACCGAGATCATTGCAGTTACTTTGCCCAGGCGTACTGGCGGCTTGGCCGTCAAGTTATAAGAGTCGCCTCCCATCCGGATCTGCGACAGTGAGCAATCGCCCGCATAGCAGCTGAAAGTTAGGTTCCAGGCGTCCTTATCTCCCGCACTGTGCTGTGTTACAGACATGAAGATATCGTGACCCGTGTCTGTTTCGCGGAGTGCAAAAACACCTTGCGAGCTGCTGCTTTTCGCAATCGTGTAGTTACCTGGGGAAAGCGTCTGCTGCGCGACGTGGTATGCGAACGGAATGGTCGCAACTGCTTTCCGACTCTGAGCACTCAGGGTTGAACTTCCGAGTAGCACGGAGAGACCCGCGGCCAGAATGATGTGGTTTACGTGTCGTTTCATATAAGCTCCTGTTCTTTATTCGGAAACCTTCAAGTGCTCAGGGAGTTTGGTCCTGTGTGTGGTGACTCGATTCTATTTCCGGTCTCTCTCGCGTTTCCGTTTAGAGATGCGCTCTGTAGTGCAGGTGCCGGACCATTTGAGCGTGGAACCTGTTTACAACCACTTGAGAGCAATTAGAAGTGTTGCCATGAAACGAAGCGGTGAATCTGTAGCTCGGTTCGGATAATCACCTGCGTTGTATACCTGCTTGCAACCGCCCGAAGACGGACAGATCACGTTTGAGGCCGTGCCATGAGCGACTAGGATTGACGCAAAACGACAGGCATACGGCGGCGATAAACTCGCACTCCAGCTTGCTCTATTGTGTCGGCATCTTGGGCAGCACCACGGCCCGTGACTCGTACCGTTCCCGTGACCGTTCGGATGTACAGAAAATGTTGGTCAGCAAGCTCCGTGAACCCACAGCTGATCCAAAGGGACCCGCCCGGGTAATATTCGACTTGCTGAATTTGGTCCGATTGCATGTGGATACCCGTGCTGAGCTTGAGTGCTGCCATACAAGCTAGTCGGTGCTGCAGAGCCTATCCTTTAGGTCAGAATGTATTGGGCTGGAAATTGATCTGGTTCTTGCCCACGCTGCACAACGTGAGGCAATAAGCCAGACGCGGACGCCTCGCTTTAGCAATCCAGCTTGATCAACGCGGCTTGTAGCCGAAGAAGTGCGGAGGGCAGGGCAGGAGGGGAGCGACGCGTGATCTGCCGTCCTGAATTACTCCCCCGATTGGCCGCAGATGTGACTACGCCCCCCAAAGGCTTTGGGCAGCGTGAAACAATCGCATCAAGAATTCCATCATTGGTCTTTATCCTCCGTACTACCTATCGTCATGCTCAGCGGAAACTGTAGCTCAAGCTAGTGGTTAATTCGCGGTGGAGTAGGACGAGTTTCAGATTTCCTTTTCTACTTCTCGCGGATCTTTATCCTCTCGCAGCTCCACAAACCGCGAGTGCCGCAGATGGTTCTCCGGCGTCCACTCGGCGAACTCGAACTGCCCAACTAGCTTCGGCTTGAGCCAGCGACAATCCTTCATCTTTGCCGCGGTGAGTCCGAAACCCCAGCGGCCGCTCTTCACTTCGGGTAGATTGGCGAACGGGCACTCTGCGGTCTCAAGTTGCCGGAGGCGTCGAAACAGCTTGTCCCTCGAAGCCGGAGTGAATCCGTTGCGAGTGCGAGCGACGTAGATGAGCTTGTCGCCTTCGTAGTACCCGAAGATCAACGCATCGAAGTTCTTTGGGCCAGGCGTGTATCCGCCAATTACAAACTCCTGCCCACGGTTGACGCGCATCTTGAGCCAGGCGCCGCTACGCAGGCCAGATTCGTAAGCGCTGATTCGGCGCTTTGCCACCAGACCTTCGAATCCCTGCTCACGCACAGAACGAATCAGGTCTGGGAGGCTGCCGCCCAGGTCGGGAGAGTAGCGGATCGGCTCATGTAGCTTGGAAAGCACCTTTGTTCGGAGGAGCTCGCGCCGCGTTTCCAGCGGCTCACCTCTCACGTCACGACCCGCCAGTATCAGCACATCGAAGGCGTAGTAGAAGATCGGCGCGGTCGACGATCCGTAGTTCTGGAGCGTGTTGAACGATGGGCGCCCGGAGTCGTCCAGCGCGACGACCTCTTCATCGATCACCGTCTCATCGGGAAGCTTCTGCAGCGCTTTGGCGATGGCGGGGTATCTCGCTGCGAAATCCTTGTTGTTTCTGGAGCGCAGGTGAACCTTGCCGTTGCTCTTGAACCCAATCGCACGATAGCCATCCAGCTTCAGCTCGTACTCCCACTCATTGCCTTCTGGCAGGGAACTGGTGGCCAACAGCAGCATCGGTTCGAAGAAACGAGCTTTCGTCTTGCTGGTCTCGATCATGCTGCCCAAGGCGGCCCAGCTAACGCCAATTAGAGCGAGCGAGATCCAGGTTGCACCGCCGACAGCTCGGGAGCAACGCGCCCGATGATCGGTTGACCGTCCAAAGTGTTCGATGTCCGAGAATCCAACAGATTAGTTTCATTGGCTCTGAACAGCTTGACACTTTGCAGCACGATCGGCGAGTGCTGGTACGGCTACTCCGGTGAGGTTACTCCGCCTCTCTACAGTGCAACCTTGATGCTGAACCTAAGTGCAACAGTGAGGGTATGGCAGAAGAACCGGTGATGAAAACCACCCTTCCGCATTCATCTTTTGGTGCGCCGAAATGTTGCGGATGTTTGGACGGGATCGTTCGGGGAGATCAGGCTGATATCGTCTGCAACGAATGCAATGCCGTCGTCCGCAGAGTCTCGAGCGCCGCGCTGCGCCCCGCGCTCACCGAAATGGAACTCAGTGTAGAGGGTATCGGCCGCAATATGTCCCAATTGTAGAGCCGTGAAGGTGGCGCGGGGCTTCTCCAAGTTGCTCGCTTTCACGTGCGAAGAATGCGGAGCGGTTACAAAGCTTGTGGACGATCCAATGGCCGACCGTTTCTTTGGTTGAATTCTCGATTAACGCACACAATCAGCTCGTAACGCGACCACCGGCCCAGCGCGCGACTCAATTGATTGCCGTGTCTCGCTTCCACCAGATCGTTCACTAGAGCCGTCGCGGTGGTAAGCTGGCGCCCGCCGCCGTTGCCGGCAAGCAGCTACGCACAACCCGTTTGCCAGATGCGTTTTCCCGGTACCGGGCTCGCCGACGAACACCAGCGGTTCCGCTTTCTGGATATAGCCGCCTTCGGCCAGTTGATGAACCCGTGCCGCCGAGATATGCGACGCCAGGCTGAAGTCGAACTCCTCGAGCGTCTTCACCCGCAGCTTGGCTTCAAAGATGCGCCGCGCAATCGCGCTGCGCTCGCACTCTTCCAGTTCCGCCGTCAGCAACGCTTCCAGATAACGCACCGGCCCATACTGCTGCCTCATCGCCTCTTCGGCCAGCCGCCCGAACTGCGCTGCTACGATCGGCAGCCGCAACAGGCGGCAGTGCTGGAACAGACTCTTCCCGTAAGGTCCGATCCGCTGCGCTCACGCCCGCACCTCCGCCACGCTTAGCAGGCGATCATAATCACCGCAATCGGGAAGCGGACGGTCGTACTCCATCAGCTCCGGCACTGCAGAGCCTCTGGCTTGGCCCGCTCTAACCGGTTCTCCAAAAGTAGATACCGGATCGCCTCGACATCTGCGCAGCCCAACGCAAGCGCTCTTTCAATGCTGTTCTCCAGCCGCTCGTAGCCGTGCTCACGACCGAGCCCAATGACTTCCACCATCAAACGGCGAGGGTAAGGACTTCGGGCCGGAAGCCACAAATACTCTACTGAAACTGATGGAGGATCACCGCGATCGGTTAATCGTGATCGTGGCTGGTTAGCCCGATCTGATGCGAAAGTTTCTCGACAGTAACCCCGGGCTGAAATCGCGCTTTAGTAAATTCATTCATTTCGATGACTACACGCCCGAGCAGATGGCCGAAATTCTGCGCCTGTTTCTGAAATCTGCGGAAGTACGAGGCGAGTGAAGATGCGCTTGCGCCCGCGCTCGAGCCTTTTTCCGAGCTGTATGCAAAGCGCGACCAGCGTTTTGGAAACGCCAGACTCGTCAGGAATGTTTTTGAACGCATCCAGCAAGAGCATGCCGAGAGAATTTCAGCTCTCGAGAATCCTGATCGCAATGACCTGATTTCGATAGAGTCCACCGACGTTCTGGCGGCGATTGAGAGTTTCGGGCGCACGCCCACCACGGAAATCCAGAAAGGCAGCCTGCGCGCACGCACTTGTCATATCCGAAGCTAGTCAGTGCCGGAAACATCAATCGTGAAAGATGTCATTTTGTCCAGGGTCCTTTCACGCGGGGCTTCCCCGTCAACGCACTCATCACTCCGGTGCCCCTCACAAACAACCAAATTCCGGATGGTTTCGGACGAGTCGATTCGACTGCCCCGATCACAAAGCAAATACAAAGACAAACTTTTCTTTCCGGTGAGCGAATTACTTGAAAAAGTCTGACTGCTCCAGCGTATTATCTGGTTTGCGGAAGTTGCTTAAGCCAACACCGACTAGGCGAAAACGCTGCTGCGGGCCGAGCTCCGCTCGTTCCCGAAGTAACAGCGCAATGTCGGCCAGTTCCTCGCAGGAAGAGGGCGGAGAGGATGGGGTATGGCTACGCGTGAGAATATTGAAGTCGCTGGTCTTTAGCTTAAGGACCACAGTGCGCGCAATTCGCGATTCCCTTTGCGATGCCGCCCAAACCTTTTCCGCAAGACCGCGTATCATTGCCTCCGTTTCTGCTAAAAGCAGGTCACGCTCAAACGTGTCCTCAGCAGAAATGGATTTTGTCGCCCTGTTGGGAATAACTTCACTGTGATCAATGCCGCGAGCCAGGTCGTAGAGACGCAGGCCGTATCGGCCAAAGTGCGCTTCGAGCGCCGCCGCATTCAGACGTCGCAGGTCTCCCACCGTCTGGATGCCAATCTTCTCAAGTTTGGTTTCGGTCACTTTGCCTACACCCGGCAAACGTCGAACCGGCAAGGGTGATAGAAATGCATCCACACCTTCCGGCTGGGTGACGAACAATCCATCTGGCTTGCGCCAATCAGAAGCGATTTTGGCTAGAAACTTATTTGGCGCCACGCCGGCCGAAGCAGTTAACTGCAACTCCTCATGGATCTGCTGACGGATGGTGCGCGCAACGCGTGTAGCAGTCGGCAAGGCGGTCTTGTTCTCGGTGACGTCGAGGTACGCCTCGTCAAGCGATAGCGGCTCGATCAAATCCGTGTGCCGCCGGAAGATCTCCTGCGCCAGGCGTGAAACGGCCCGATAGCGTGGAAAGTCCGGCGGGACAAAGATCGCCTCGGGGCACAAGCGTTCGGCGCGAGTCGCAGGCATAGCCGAGCGCACTCCGAAACGTCGGGCTTCATATGAAGCGGCACAAACAACAGAACGGTTGCCCCGCCAAGCGACAACAACTGGTTTGCCGCGCAGTTGCGGATTATCACGCTGTTCGACGGAAGCATAAAATGCGTCCATGTCGACGTGGACGATCTTGCGCACCGTCATCTGCAATAGTACGCCGGTTTTCGGAACGGCTCAGAGAGGTTTCGGGTCTGGGGCATGTGTCCACATTACAGCGAGGCGCCCAGTGCTGAACCGCACAGCGCGACGGGTCCGGTAACCTCATTTCAAAACCGCTAGAGATCGTCACGGGTTACGAAATCCGGAGCGAAGCTGCTGGATTCGGGCTGGCTCGCAAAGCTCCGTGTAGTCCGGCGCGTCATTAGTGCGCCAACTCATTGGCGTGTCCGCACAGCGGGTCACGCCGGTGACTCAGTTGACGAACTGCCTATGCGCACAAAAAAGCTCAAAGATAGTAAATATCGTAGCGCCTGCCCAAGGCAAGCATTCTGGTTGGATCTTGGGGTGGCCATGCTGGTTCGCTCTCGATCATTCGGAAGAGCTCACACAGAAACTCTTTGTGCGACGCATCGGATGCATGCGCCATGAAATGCATGGGCTGGTCCGACCAGTTTGCGAATGAGTGTCGAGTTCCGGGCGAGACCAGAGCGTATGAACCCAGCCCGGCGATCACTTCACGCTCTCCGATCCGCATCCAGAGATTACCGCTGATGACGTAGAAGGATTCGGTGAGGTGGTTGTGATAGTGAGGCTGCGCACCCATCTGGCCGGCGGGCAGTGTATAGTCGGCTGCCATCCAACCTTCCTTCGAACCCGAAAGCGGACTCTTAAAGATTACTTTGAATCCTCCGAGTTCCATACGCTCGCCTTCTGAGCCAAGCCGTATCACCGATTGAGCTAATTCCTGAACAGACATTCTCTTTTCCTCCTGGTTTCGTACGCGGAAATACTGCACGAAACGGCTCACACGTGATCGCTGCAGGAGTGCTGCGCACCACACGCGAGAACGTCGCGGCGTAACAGGCCCGGGCACTTGACGCGAGCGGCAGACTGCAAGCGGAATTAGTCACCCCGGCCATCATCCGCATCGACCAGCCGCTTAGCTCGTACAATTCAAGCGCGGCGAGCCGGAACGCAATTAGCCGGTGGCCTCACGCGCGTAGAGGGCGCCTGCCGTCCAGCGCTTTGAGCACGCTGTGCTTGCGCCAAATCGCGCACCATCGGCTGCTGGGCTTCGCGTCGATGCCCCCGTCTGAATGCATTGCCACGATTGACCGTCTCAGCTGTCGAGAGGAGGGTTACGAGGTCACGCACCTCCTAAGGCATTTCGGTAACATTTAACGATCCCCGAACAATAGCTCAGAGACTCCGGGGTCGGGTAATCCATGGCTGGCATCTTCATCAGCTATCGTCGCGAGGACACGGCAGGGTACGCTGGACGGCTGTACGATCAACTTAGCGCGCACTTCGGTGAAGAACGGGTTTTCATGGACGTGAGCGATATCGAGCCGGGTGAAGATTTTGCAAAAGCGATCGAAACCACTGTACAGACGTGCGATGCCGCTGTCGTGCTGATCGGCAAGAACTGGCTAAGCAAGCGCCTGGAGGATCCTGGTGATTTCGTCTTACTCGAGATCACGTCAGCGTTGCAACGGAGCATTCCCGTGATTCCGGTGCTGGTCGATGACACTCGCATGCCGACCGCGGCGGAACTGCCTCAGTCCTTAGCACCTCTTTGCCGTAGGCAAGCGGTGGAATTGACCAATTCGATGTTCCGCGAGGATGTCAACCGGCTGATTCAGAGCTTGGATCGGGTCTGTCAGGAGCAGAAAAGAATCGCTGTTCCCGTAGCTCAGTCCCTACATGCAGCGGATCAGGCAAAATCTAGGGCTAAGTGGATGAGACTTGCGGCGATTGTGGTTGTTCTCATCGCTGTGGTCGCGCTCTTCTCTTTCATCACGCACCTAAGTACACACGAGAAAAAGATCGAGAACCAACCTGACAGATCCGCTTCCCCGGCTGCTGCGGTCAACTCGCATCAGCCGCCCTCTGCTCTCATCACCGCTATCCAAGAAGGCCGTTTGGACGACGCAAGGAATCTGATCACAAACGGCGCGAACGTGAACGCGGCGAACGCGGACGGAACCACGGCGCTCATGCAAGCGGCTGAAGGTTCTGTGTATATGCCGAACAATGCGCCCGCAGTAGCAATGCTCCTCGACAGGGGTGCCGAAATCGATGCTCACGACAATCGGGGACGCACCGCGCTTTATCGGGCTGCGGCCGAAGGCAAGACAGAAGCAATGCGCCTCCTGCTGGCTCGGAAAGCGAATCCGAATCAGCAGGCAATTGACGGTTCTAGTCCTCTCCTCGCAGCGATTACATTTGGTCGCGTAGACGCGATGAATTTGCTCTTAGCAAGTGGATCAGACGTTAATCTGCCCGACGCTCAAAGAACAACACCGCTCGCGTTGGCTGCCGAAGGCACAGCTTATATGCCGAATAATGCTCCACTCGTTCGGACCTTGCTCGAAAAAGGGGCCAAGGCGGAGGTGGAAGACGCTCGCGGGAGAACGCCGCTCCATCGTGCCGCAGCCGAAGGCAAAAACGAAGCGGTTGAGCTTCTGCTCAACAATAAGGCTAATCCCAATGTGAAGAGTTCGACGGGTGCTACTCCTCTGCTAGAAGCCGTCACCTACGGACGTCAGCCAACAGTACAGCTGCTTCTTCAATGGGGTGCCGATGTTAACCTGGCGGATGCTCAAGGCAACACTGCTCTGATGATTGCCGCGGAAGGTACGGCGTACTTTCCAAATAACGCGCCAATGACCGGTACACTCCTGGACGCAAAGGCGAACGTTACCGCCCAGGACTCACTAGGCCGCAGCTCACTATATAGAGCCTCGGCGGAGGGCAAAATACAAGCGATGACTTTGTTACTGGATAGAGGAGCAAATCCAAATCTTCAGGCGAACGACGGCTCGACAGCACTGCTGCAAACAGTCACTTACGGCCGCTTGGGGGCGGCGACCCTGTTGCTGAGCCGCGGTGCCAATATCGACCTCCCAGATGCCAGCGGAAACACTCCACTGATGGTGGCCGCAGAAGGTAATCCGTTCATCAAATCGACGGCTGATTTATTAACTTTGTTGCTCGCCCACAAAGCGCAACTTACGCTAGTCGATAATCGCGGCCGGTCCGCCTTGGCGCGTGCGACCGAAAGCAAGAACACCGCCGCAATCGACATTCTGAGTAAGAAGTGAACTCTACAACCAGATCGCGCGCGTGCGCAGCAAGCCTAGGCCCACATCTAAAGCTCTGAATCTGGTCTTTGCGGCGGTCCGCATCAGCGACGGTTCATCTGCTAATCTGCTGCGGTCAACGTCTCAAACTAGTCGCCAGCGGTCCATTCCCTTCTGAATGATACCTCTGGCAGGGATCGAGTTCGAGATGAGAGATATTACAGACCGGTTTCCGAACGCTCCCGATTCAGGTTCCTCCCACGGATGGTTACATAAGTCGCCACGCGTAAAACTACCCTTCGCCGTTACTCGCGGTCTATGCGGCTGGTGAGTTCAGTTTCCGGATAGCCCGTCATGCAGGATCTATTCGGGCCGTTCGTAGTCGGTCACCGTTAGAGCGCTCCTAATGCTGAAGGAAGCTAAGGTGAGGCGAAGCGGGCTGATCAGAGTGACGAACGTTGCCGATTGATCCCGCCGGCTTTGCTTATCTTTCGAGTGGCTCGATTCTAACCGTCGCGGCGCGGACGCGTGCTCCGATCATCGGATCGAGATATGGGCTCCCCTTGTACTTCGTCCTGTATGCGTCACCAATCTGATTGTTCACCGCGCCCTCAACGGCCTCGAAGGAGACTTTTTTCCTCATTCCGGCTGCCGTGATTCGGCCTCTCTTCTGACGTAAGGCGGCCTGGTACCAACGAGAACTCTTTCCGTTGTAAGCACGCACATACAGCTCGTTATCGACCACAACGGACCAGATCCAAGTCGGTGTTCCGTACGTTTTTCCGTCCTCACGAAATGGCGAGATGTGGAGGCCATCCGTTTCTGCGATCTTTTGCAGTTCGTCTCTTGACCATGCCCTCATTGCAATATCCTCATTCCTGTCCTCTATCATCCTGTTACCGCGCTGTGTATGACGGCCTTCATCGTCTCCGGTTCATTCGCTAACGCGTTCGCAACCATCGGAGTGTCGGTGCTTCCCGGGCACACTGCGTTGATTCGAATGCCCTTCGCGGCATACTCCAGAGCAGCGCTCTTTGTCAGCCCGATCACGCCGTGCTTGGACGCGGTGTAAGCTCCCAGGCCAGCGGTGCCAACCAGTCCGCTCTGTGATGAGCAATTGACGATTACGCCGCTTCCTCGCTCCCGCATATGCCGGAGCTCATGTTTCATGCAATTCCAGATGCCCCGAAGGTTGATCGCAATCGCGCGATCGAAGTCCTCACCGAGAGCATCGGCGGTTTCAGCAACGGGGGCATGCACGCCGGCGTTATTGAACGCAATGTCTAATTGACCGAAGGTGGAGATTGTCTGCTCGACCATCGCAGCGACAGCGTCTTCATCGGCAACATCGCAGCGGATCGCGATCGCCTTTCCGACCGCCGAGAGCAGTGTTCCGGCGGCAGAGCGAAGCGCATGTTCATCGATGTCGACTACCGCGACCGCAACTCCTGCTTCGGCGAAAGCTTGAGCTGTTGCGAGACCGATACCGGACGCAGCGCCAGTAACCAACGCAACCTGATTTTCGAAGGAGTAGCTCATTCCGTCCGGATCGTCAGTCTTCTACATTGATGGGGTATGAATTGGCGTTAAACGCCTCGGAATCGGGCCCGCTACGGACGCCCGTGTCGAGTGCATCAATGGCAGCCACGTCCTCAGCAGTCACTGCGAAATCGAAAATGTCGATGTTTTCCTCAATACGTTCCCGTCGAACGGACTCGGGATGGCGGAAAGCCTATGATCGATGTGCCAACGAAGAACGATCTGTACGGGTGTCTTGCTGTACTTGGCACCGAGCTGAAGTATCGTCGGATGGTGCAGTGGATCCTTTGCTGCATCCCCACCGCGCCGGATGCTGCCCCCAATCGGCGACCAGGACTGAGTGGTGATACCGAGTCTCGCGTCGGCTTCGCGCAGTTCCCTCTGACTGAAGGAAGGATGCAACTCGATTTGATTCACCGCCGGCCTTGCTTGAGTACGCTCCATCAAATTTTGGAGATGTTGCGAACTGAAGTTGCACACTCCAATCGCGCGCACTCTTCTCTCGGCCAGCAGTTTTTCGGCTGCGCGATACGAGTCTATGGTTGCATCGAAGGCAGCGGGAACCGGCCAGTGCGCAAGATACAGATCGAGGTAGTCGAGCCCAAGCTTCTTTAAACTTGAGTCGAATGCTCGCAATGCGCTTTCATATCCGTAGTGAGTCAACCAAAGCTTGGTGGTGACGAAAATGTCAGACCGGCTGATTCCACTTCTCCGAATGCCTTCGCCGGCCTCGGGCTCATTGAGATAGACGGAGGCCGTGTCGATGAGCCGATAGTCAGCGTTAATTGCGGTTTCGACAGCAGCCGCAGTTTCTTTCTTGGCGCTTCGAAGAACTCCAAGACTTAAGGCCGGCATTTGCACGCCGTTGCTCAGTTTGATTAGCGAACTCTTTCCGTTCATCGTTCTTCCGACCATCAGGGGCTTAGCGGTACGTCATCCTTTCCAGTTCTTCCGGGTAGTGAGCGCCTTCCACTGTGATCTTCGAGGCAGCGATGTCGATGTCGCGGAGGTCGTCCGCGGTGAGTTCGACCCCGGCGGCTCCGATGTTCTCTTCCACTCGCGACAACTTCGTCGTGCCCGGAATGGGAACGATCCAGGGCTTTTGCGCCAGCAGCCATGCAAGAGCAATCTGAGCCGGAGTCGCTTTCTTGCGCTCTGCAATTGCGGCAAGCAGATCCACCAGCGCCTGATTCACCTTTCGCGCCTCCGACGTAAATCGTGGAATGCGGCTGCGCAGGTCGTTACTAAGGAACGTAGTCTGTTCGTTGATCTTGCCTGTCAGGAAGCCTTTCCCAAGCGGGCTGTACGGAACAAATCCGATACGAGCTCCTGTAAGGTGGGCAGCACTTCGGCCTCCGGGCGTTTCCACCAGAGAGAATATTCACTTTGGACGGCGGTAACCGGCTGTACGGCATGAGCGCGGCGGATGGTCTGTGCTGCCGCTTCAGACATGCCGAAGTGCGCAACCTTCCCTTGCTGAATGAGATCTTTAACCGCTCCGGCAACCTCTTCGATGGGAACATTCGGGTCGACGCGATGCTGATAAAACAGGTCGATCGTTTCCACTTGCAAGCGCTTCAGCGAGCCTTCCAACGCTTTGCTTCACCGTTTCGGGCCGGCTGTCCACACCTACATTTCGCGGTGTGCCATCCTGCTCCTCGAACTTGAAGCCGAACTTCGTCGCGATCACTACCTGGCTTCGGAACGGAGCCAGAGCTTCGCCCAAGAGTTCCTCATTCGCGAACGGCCCGTACGTTTGAGCAGTATCAAAGAAGGTGACGCCGCGGTCCACTGCGCCGCGAATTACCGAGATCATCTCCTGTTTGTCTCCGGCCGGACCGTAGCCGCCGCTCATGCTCATGCAGCCGAGTCCTATGGCTGAAACTTCGAGGTTGCTTTTCCCAAGTTTTCGTTTCTGCATTTTTGACTACTCCTCCGCCAGCTATCGATTGCTCATCTGCTCCAGTTGCTCGGGGTAACGAGTCCCTTGCACCGTGATCCGTGCGGCGGCGCGTTCTATCTCGCCGAGATCGTCGCTTGTGAGCTCTATTGCCGCGGCTCCGATGTTTTCCTCCAGCCGATGCAGCTTTGTGGTCCCGGGAATGGGAACAATCCAGGGCTTCTGGGCGAGCAACCAGGCAAGCGCGATTTGACCTGGCGTAGCGTTCTTTCTATTCGCGAGTTCTGAAGCAGATCGACTAACGCTTGATTGGCCTTACGGTTCTCCGCATTGAAGCGCGGCACCGTGTTGCGGAAATCGGAGCTGTCGAATGTTGTGTTTTCGTCGATCTTCCCAGTAAGAAAGCCCTTTCCCAGCGGGCTGAACGGAACGAAGCCGATACCAAGTTCTTCGAGCGTCGGCAAGATTTCTTTCTCAGGGTCGCGATGCCAGAGTGAATACTCGCTCTGCAAGGCAGTAACCGGCTGAACCGCGTGTGCGCGGCGGACGGTGTTTGCCGCTGCTTCCGATAGCCCGAAGTGCTTGACCTTGCCTTGCTGAATCGGGCCGTTCACGACTCCGGCGACATCTTCAATTGGCACCTCGGGGTCAACTCGGTGCGGATAGCACAGATCGATGGCATCCACCCTGAGCCGTTTGAGTGAACCTTCAACGACTTGCTTGATGTGCTCGGGCCTGCTGTCGAGGCGACTCCATCTCGCCTCACCTTCGAAGGCGGGTTTCCAGCCGAACTTCGTTGCGATCACAATACGGCCGCGGAACGGCGTAAGCGCTTCGCCAAGGAGTTCTTCATTGGTGTACGGGCCGTAGACTTCGGCGGTATCGAAGAATGTAACGCCGCGATCCACTGCCGCACGGAGCAGCGAGATCATCTCATTTCTGTCCGGAATCGGGCTGTAAGACCAGCTCATGCCCATGCAGCCGAGACCGAGAGCCGACACTTCAAGGTTGCTGTTCCCAAGTTTGCGTGCTTGCATGGCTAAGATCCTTTCCCCGTCACGCTGCAGGAACGCTTTTCAAAAATGTCTTTTACGACCGGCAGCGCAGAAAACACCGACGGCCACCCGGCATAGAACGCCAGGTGGGTCAGCATCTCGGATGCTTGCCGTTGCGTCAGTCCGCTGTCCATTGCTCTGTTCAAGTGGTATGTGATTTGGGCGACTTGGCCGGAAGCGATCAGCGCACTGACTGTGATGAGGCTCCGGTCGCGCGGCGCGAGAGCGGGGCGAAGCAGAGATCGCGAAACAGCAAGTCCGTCGTGTACTGCACAACCCCTGGCGCGACGGCGCCGAGGTTCTGCTCGACAGTTGCTGCACGTTGGGCTTCCGCTTGTTCATTCAATGGAAGCAGTTGAGGCGAGACGTCCGGGACTTGGTCAATGCCGATTCCACGCTGCGCGAAGATCTCCTTCAATATCGGAACGGCTGACAAAGCATTTGACCATCCCGAATAAAAGGCAAGATGCGTGATGACTTCCGAGAGTTCGCCGGGTGTAACTCCGTTATCCAAGGCGATGTTGAAATAGTGCAGCATTCCAATCGTCTGAATGCGCGCTATAAGAACAGCCACCGTTATCAGACTGGGTCGCGGCGCGACAAGTCAGGACGCTTCCAGAGATCTTCAGTGACTGACTTCTGCATATAGCTCGCAAGTGCCGGCGATACTGCTTGAATATCTTCAGGTGTGAGTGCCGAATGAGGCGTATTGGGATTCGTCATGTTCTTCCTTGAGTAGCGCTCCCAGGCAACTCTCTGATGCTCATCTGATCGAGTTGATGTCACGATGAGTTGGTTTCCCGAGAACTCGTATGCACGCGGCAGGTCTTTGCCAATTAGGGATCGTATCAGTGCGCCTTCGATGTGGAAGGTGAACGTGTGAGCGCGTTTGTCAACGCTGTAGGTGCCCCAGGATGCCTCATACCCGCCCGCGGAATATCGCTGAGGGCCGGTAGCGGCTTGCGTCTGATTGCGCTCCATCACTTCAGCAGGACCAGGCAGATCGCAACGATGTTCTTCACTCGCTTCCGATTCCTTCTCAATTTCAAAGCTAGCGGCAAAAGGCTTATGTGCGCTTACCTGATCCTGCCGAATCTTTGCCTGATCCTGTTTGGCGCTCAGGATTTGTGCACGCAATCCCGTCTCAGAGCGATACGCTGAAAAGAGATGTCACTGAATGGCAAAAGCAACTGAAGCGCTGCGCAACGTAGATGTTGCCCAGATGCGAGCGGCGCTCGCGAGCCGGATATCGGTCCTCGCGCGATCGCCCGGAGAGCATGTAACCACGATTCCAGGCCTTTCCGTTTTCCGACGCGTCGAACCCACGGCCTGCCAACGTGTGTTCTACGAGCCCAGTCTCGCAGTCTTCACACAAGGACGTAAGTTCCTGAATGTTGGAGGAGTGGAATACCTCTGCGACCATTCTTCATTCGTGTTGTCCGCAGTCGATATACCGGTTCAAAGCCAAGTCGTCGAGGCCTCGGAAAAGGTTCCTCTGCTGTCGATGCTTCTCAGGCTTGATATGGCGGTAGTGCGGCAGGTCCTCAGCCACGAAGATCTGCCAGAGATCGAGTCAACTTCTCAACGGCGGGGACTCGTTGTGGGTGAGACGACACCCGCACTGCTGAGCGCCTGCGACAGATTGATCCAACTGCTTCAAACGCCAGAAGACATACCCTTCATGGCGCCCTTGATCCAGCGCGAGATCGTGTACCGGATACTCCGAACGCCTAGGGCGAGCGGTTGCGCGCCATTGCAACCACAGGCGATCTCAGTCACCGGACGGCGAGAGCAATTGCCTGACTCAGGACGAACTACACAAAGCCGCTTCATATGGACGAACTAGCCGCGATAGCGCAGATGGGTGTCTCAACGCTTCACCATCAGTTCCGCGCGTTAACTACCATGAGCCCCACTGCAATATCAGAAGCAACTCAGGTTGCAAGCTGCACGGCAGCGGATGCTGATGGGCGGAATAGATGGGACGACCCCGGCGTACGAAGTTGGCTATGAAAGCGTAAGCCAGTTCAGTCGCGAGTACAGCCGGTTCTTCGGCCAGGCACCAATCCGCGACATCAAAACACTATGAGACGGCAAGGGTGCGGCAATTCAGGTAGCGTAACGCTTTCGCCTCGTTTCCGGATTAGCTCCTGTATTGTCGGTTATCCGGAAACTGGACGCATTAGGAATGGGTAGCTCACAAGCTGGGGTCCACGATGCCCGATCATTATCTGTTCCCGTACAAAGTCCGTTATAGCGTGGGCTGCGACCCTTCGAAGCCCATGACGAGTTGGCGCACCGCTTGGCGGAAGCTGACGAAAGCCGCAGGCGTTCCAGGATTCCGTTTCCATGATCTACGGCATACATTCATCACGAACCACGCCGAGATCGGAACTCCGATTCAGGTCGTAATGGCGACCGCTGGACACCTATCGCAGAGAATGACAGAGCTATACACGCACATCAGCCAGCGCACGATGCAAGAAGCGGCCGAGCGGTTCGAAGAGCGGAAAGCAGAATTACTTGCGGAAGCGCGGGCAAAGGCCGCATCGCAGCCGCAGGAAAAGCAAGTTAACTGAGGGCGTGTTTTGGTTCCTTCCGTACATCACTCCGTACACGAACGAAAGGCCAATGTGCAATATGACGTTAAATACTAGAAAACATTGGTCGGGGCGAGTGGATTCGAACCACCGACCTCCTGGTCCCGAACCAGAGGGGTCTGGCGATGAGGAGGAATGAGCAGCATTGCTCTCGGTTGCGCATAGATGCTAAGAAGGTTCTGATTTCATGTGTTTACGGACATGCACAACCTCCTGGATAGCAATGGATAGCAATGCGTCTATGCACAGGGTGGGCATAGTATTGGGCATAGTATTGGGCATAGTCCCGGTTCCCTGTATTGCTTTCCTGCAAAAGTCAGCATCGTTTCTGCCACGGCCATTTCGTCCCCGAGAGTCTGGGCAAGTGCAGCGTTAGTTGTTTCGTGTACGCCACTGTAAAAGCAAAACTTTTCAGCGATTCGCTGGAGCAGGCCTACATTGATTTGCATCTCCAATAATCTGCTGACGTACGTTTGGTGCGATGATAATCCGCAGAGCCTCCTCGCCCTTGGACAGTACCCCATCTAATTCGGTGTCCGCCCATTGAACGTCGATCTCATCTATACGCCCGCTCAGGTCGCTGTTGTAGAAGGTCAGGAGATTGTGTTCCGCCCAAATGCCAACAATGATGAAAAAAGTCCCCAGGTCCCAGAATGCCTTCAGGTCAAAAGCGAAACTCCTCTTTTCCTCCTCAGGCATGTAATGAAAGCCTCGACTATAGGCCGTCGGCCACTTTCCTTTATAGCCTTGGCCAGAAAGTGAATGTTACTGGCATCTATGCCGACCGCTTGATGTGTTTCGGTAATTTCAGATCCCTTTGCGATCCTCCCGGCTATCTCCGAACCTCCCATGAACGGCAGTCTACTGATCTTGGGAAGCGAGCCAATAAACAAAACTAGAGCAAGACCGTAGCATTAAAAAACACGACGTATCCAAACCTTACGATGGGTATCGCCTTCTATGGGTCTGGGCAAAACTTTCACCGGTTGTGGAACTTTTTGTGCTAGACGAACTTGGAATGAAGA
>JBPCJX010000074.1:0-71909 GCA_051004875.1 Bryobacteraceae bacterium | reverse complement strand
CGTTATGCCTACACTTCCGGATTGATCTATTGGTGGTCGCGCGTCGCAGCACACATGCCTGCAACCGCTAACTTTTTTACGCAAACGCCGGGATTGAATAGTTTGACAAAGCTTGTGGGCGGCTATTCACAGAAGCGCCACATCCCACCGTTTGCGCCCGAAACATTCAAGCCGTGGTTCGCGCGGCGTGCCCGGCAGAACGAGGACAAGCCACCGGTCATTTTGTGGGCCGATACCTTCAATAACCACTTCACGCCAGCAGTCGCGAAAGCGGCAGTCGAGGTTTTAGAGCACGCCGGTTTCCAGGTGCGCGTTCCCAAGCAGAGCCTGTGTTGTGGACGTCCGCTCTACGACTACGGAATGCTCGACGCCGCCAAAGGCTTGTTGCAACAGATCCTCGATACACTGCGGCAGCCGATTCGGGCTGGCATTCCAATCGTGGCACTCGAGCCGAGTTGTGCGACCGTCTTCCGTGATGAGTTGACCAATCTTTTCTCGAACGATGAGGACGCCAAGCGGCTCAACTCGCAAACCTTTATCCTGAGCGAATTTCTTCACGAGAAGGTAAAGGACTATCAGCCGCCGCGCCTGCAGAGGAAAGCAGTCGTACATGGGCACTGCCATCACAAATCGCAGCTTCACTTTGAGCAAGAGGTTGACCTGCTCAAAAAAGCAGGCCTCGACTGCCATGTGCCGGATTCAGGCTGCTGCGGAATGGCGGGGTCGTTCGGTTATGAGGCCGATCACTACGATGTTGGCTTGGCGTGTGGGGAGCGCGTGCTTCTGCCGTCAGTCCGCGGTGCGGCGCATGACGACCTGATCGTGACAGATGGCTTTAGTTGCCGAGAAATGATCCGTCAAGAAAGCGATCGCCGCGCGTTGCACTTTGCTCAGGTCATGCAGAGGGCGCTCTACGAAGGTCCCAACGGGCCTGATGGCGTATTTCCTGAAACCAATTATGCGAGGATCGCACCGACTCCGGCAGTCCCGGCCGGCATCATCGCTTCTGCGGCGGCGCTCGCAGGAGCCGGGTTGTGGTGGGGCATGCGTCGAAACACACAGTAACGAGTTCCATGCCTCGTCATCAGAAGTGAGTCGAGCGATTAGGGCCCATCAGGGCCCTGCGAACGGCATTAAATCGCTTTCTCGCCGAAAAGATCAACCCTTGGAATCGCCAAATCCTAAGTTATGCTGATCGCATGCTTGGCTGCTTACAATTTTGTAAACACTCGATCGTTTTCTTTGTACCAGTCATCGCTCTTCTGTCGATGAGACCTCCACAGGTTGGTTTTGCACAAGCACCTCAATCTCCGGGTTACGAGACAGAGTCCGTCCAAGACCTCCTCAATCATCTGACCCCGGAACAGAAACAGCTGTTTGAGCAGGCGACGAAGGCCTTCAACGCGCAACGCTACTCCGAGGCACTTGCAGTCTACAAACAAATGCTCACACAGTTGCAGCGCGATCCGGTCATTTCGAAATTTGCCAGTGAGGCAGCCCTCAATACCGGAGATATAAGTTTTGCGATGACCGTTCTAAAGCCGCTTGCGGCAGCCGACCCTAGTGACTGGCAGGCGGCGGCTCTTCTCACACGCGCCTGCGCTGAATCAGGCGATAGAACTTGCCGCGATTCAGGCATGGCACATATGATTGATCTGCACCAGCGAGCCATTACTCCCCCAGGCATGCAGCAGTAGACGTTGGAACGTGTTAAAGCGGGTGAAAACACCGTGGTGATTCGACATCGCTCGAGCCCTGGGGTTACTACAAGGTGTATGACTTAGGGCAAGTTTCGGACAAGGACAGCAAGGTGTTCCTCCGAATCACCCTCGAAAGCAGTGACGCCGATCAAATCCAATTCGCCAAAGAACATCCTAAAGAAGCTTCTCAGGGTCTGCGCCAGTTCTCTCTCGACGCCTACCGTGACACCGGGTTGAACAGGAATGGGCAACGCACTCAGACCCACTACACTTACAAATTGTTTGTGGGTCAACCACCTTATGAGACGGTCAGGGATGAATTCATCAAAATCGCAAACGGAAAAGGTAAACCCATCAGTAGTCGCGCAAATCTGATCGTCCCTTAAAGCTCTATACGGCAGCTAACAGAGAGGTGTCCTTTTTAAGCGGCGTGCACTCCCCACCGCGAGTAATCCCAGCCCCGCCAGCAACAGAGTAGCCGGCTCTGGTGTTCCGACCAAAAGGGTTGAGGGTGGAAGCAGCTCGACGGCGTAAGATTGCCCATTCAGCGTGCCCGTACCCACGATTGCGCCGGAGTCATTAATTCCGTATGCCGCATCGATTGTCCAGCCTGAGTTTACAGGAAGCAACTGGTTCAGGTCGATCATTACGCCGCCCGCATCGACGAAGCCGTGCATCGCCAGATTGCCAGCGTTCCACGAAGAGCCGACAACCGTGCCTGCGCCATTCACGCCGTATGCATAGCTTTGCGACCCGCCAAGAGTACCCAGGTCTGTCACTTTCCCGCCGTTCCATACAGCAGCTTTCATGAAACCTTGGGAGGTCTGCGCGCTGCCCGCGACGGCACCGGCGGTGTTGATCGCCATACCGTAGCTATATGCCCCGCCCAACGTACCGAGTCCGCAAAGTTCCAAGATCCGCTAAGTTTCCGTTGGTCCACACAAAAGCGTGCAACAGCCCACTCGACGTGTTGTACCCACCCGCAACCTGACCGGCATTGTTGATCGCCACCCCATAGCCGGAGATCCCCAAATTCGTGGCTTGGCCGCTCGACCACTCCGTTACAGACGGCGCGTTGTTTACATACGAGGTGCCAATCACGGTTCCGGTAGAGTTTACACCGTTCGCTTGACCGTAGCCGCTCAATGGATTCGCCTGCCCGCCGTTGAAGGAGACTGGAACTTGATTGCCCTGAACGTTCGTTATGAACCCGACCGTCGAACCGGAGTTATTGATTGCGCTGACTGTCCCGGCGCTGCTGCCAAGGCTTCCTAAGGTCTGCGCCGAAAAAATCTGGCCCGCTTCAAGAAAAACCGGGGCACCCAAAAGGAAGAAGAACAGTACCGCCGCATTCGAGATGCTTGAGAAAAACAGGGCCCGATGGCCAAACGCTTGTGAATGCCTCATACCCACTCTTCGGCAACGATTGCCTCAAGTGTCTAAATAAATTGGAGAATGGCCAAGGGCAACAGGTTCTGGAATAGTCGGGCCTATGCTCGTACGGACTAGGGCGCTGAAGCTACGGCGCTGAAGCTAGTGCGCTTCGGCCAGCTTCCGGGCGCGTTGCCACTGCAGCCGGTCGCGATACTCCTGGTAGAGCGTGCTGAACCCGGCCCAGAAATACCCGCAGACGAACAGAAGCAGGAACGGAATCGCGAGATAGTTAAGCGTCTCGACCGCGAAGTCGATCATGTAGACAAAGTAGCCGCCGATTGCCAGCTCGATGTATGGAAGCAAGCCGCTGCTGCGCCGGTAAGCGGCAGGCCTGACGTTTACTTTCCCCGTGCCGATTGCATATTTGGCGGTGCGCGCAAAGCTCGTTTGAATGCCGAACAAAGCTTCGAGCACGCCCTTCGTATTGCTGACGGTAAGAGCTACGCCGGCGGCCATCAGCATAGGTAAAAAGGCGATCGATTTCCACCAAGTCTTGGGGTAGAGTTCCTTCTGCGCGTAAAGGTAGAACGCCGAAATCGACCAGAACGACGCCACAATGAGAGGGAAATCAAGCACCACCATTTGAAACACGCCCATGTAGAAACGCACAATCATGACCTGCAGCATGAGCATGGAAACAGCCATCATCAGAGGGTATGAGATGTTCGGCGTCAAATGCAGGAATGCTTCGGCCTTCACCCGAAACGGTAAATCTGCGCGAAGAATTCGGGGCAGCAGCTTCTTGGCAACTTGCGTGAGCCCTTTCGCCCAGCGCGCCTGCTGTACCTGAAAGCCGTAAGTGTCTATGGGCAGTTCCGACGGACATTCCAGGCTGGGAACATACACAAAACGCCAGCCCTTCAGCTGTGCACGATAGCTGAGATCCGAATCTTCCGTAAGCGTCTCGTGCTCCCAGCCGCCAGCATCGTCGATCATTTTTCGCCGCAAAATGCCTGCTGTGCCATTGAAGTTGAAGAAGAGGCCAGAACCGCAGCGCGCTCCGTGCTCCAGTACGAAGTGCCCGTCAAGCAACATGGCTTCGACCTGCGTCAGAAGGTTGAACTCCTTGTTCAAATACGTCCAACGCGTCTGCACCACTCCCACGCCGGAATCCGTAAAAAAATGCACGGTCCGCGTGAGGAAGTCCGGGTAAGGAAGGAAATCGGCATCGAATATCGCGATCAGTTCGCCCGTCGCCGTCGCCAATCCTTCTTGTAGGGCTCCTGCCTTGAAGCCATGACGATTCGCCCGATGCCGGTATTCAATCGCCAATCCAGCAGCCTTGTACCGATTGCATAGACGTTCAGTGTAGGCGTGCGTGTCGTCGGTCGAATCGTCGAGCACCTGAATCTGCAGCAATTCGCGCGGGTACTCTATTTTGGTTACTTCCTCAAGCAGACGAGCCACCACGAAGCGCTCGTTATAGAGCGGCAGCTGGATCGTCACCCTTGGAAGCTGCTCGAATTTGTGAGGGGCGCTCTGGGGCAGTTTCCGGCGGTGTTTGATGTAGCGCCGGATGGTCTCGTAGCGATGCAAGCCGTAGACAGACAGCACTGCCAGCATTGCGAAATACGGCACCAGGAGCGACCAATCAAACAGCGAAAGGCGGTAGATCCCCGAGAAGGTGTCGTCGAACATCCTATCCACCACCGACGGTGCCGCAAAAAGGAACCCAAGTACGGAAGTCAACACGTCCATACGCACTGTTTAGGACTCATTCTACCTCTTTTCTTATACATAGAGGAAATGCAATACATTTCGCGGTGAGTGAAGAAGGTAGTTCGTTTCGTAAAACAGGGCGTAAGTTACTGAAGGCGCTACTGCGGCAGCGAACAAATTGGCTTCGTTTCGCGTATCATCGACAAGAGGAGCGATATGCGAGACCACGTCAAAATTCTGGCTGTCTTGAACATAATCATGGGGTGCCTGGGAGCCTTGGCCGGCGTCATCGTGCTCATTGTATTTGGCGGCTTGGCGGGTCTGGCCGGGGTATCGGCAGGCCCCTGGTCGAACGATAATAGCGGCGCCGTGGCTGCTCCCGTGCTCGCCGTGATCGGCTTCTGCATTGCGGTGTTTGTTTTACTGCTCGCTTTACCCTGTATCATCGGCGGATGGGGATTGCTGAAGTTCAAACCTTGGGCTCGCGTTCTCATGATTGTGGTTTCAGTTTTCCACCTGTTTCACATCCCAATCGGAACGGCCCTTGGGGTCTATGGGCTGTGGGTGCTGTTGCACGACGAAACGTGGCGGCTATTTGAAAGCGGCGGTCAGCCCTACGTTCAAGCGGGAGCGTATCCCACTCCGGCTACTTACCCGCAGTCGCCGAGCTATCCACCCCAACCTCCTCCGGGTGTGTAGGCCACTCGAGCAGTTGCCGCGCACGCTCGAAAATCTCCCGCAGCATCGCGGCCGTAAGCCGCTTGGTGGAAGTATTCTGCTGGCTGGGATGATAAGACGCCAATACGAGTGGACCGTGCGGATGGCTTTCGAAACGCGCTCCGTGACCAAAATGAAATGCCGCACGCGATTTGATCACTCCACCGTCCTGCAAGACTGAAAGGTACGCGTCCAGGGCGATCCCGCCAAGCACGACGACTACACGGACGTTCTTCAACAACTCAAGTTCGCGGATGAAATAGCGGCGGCACGCAAGTATTTCCTCCCGAGTCGGCTTGTTATCAGGAGGCGCACAGCGGACGGGTGCGGTGATGTAGGCATCTCGCAGCAACAAACCGTCATCCCGCGAGACACTCTGAGGGGAATTGGCAAATCCCGTCTCCCAGAGGGCTCGGTAAAGAAATTCGCCCGAGCGGTCACCGGTGAACATCCGGCCGGTGCGATTCGCGCCGTGTGCTGCCGGTGCGAGTCCGACAATCAGCAGGCGCGCTGCCGAGTCTCCGAAACCAGGCAAGGGCCGGCTCCAATATTCCTGTCCACGATAGGCGCGCTTCTGAACGCGCCCGATAGTTTCCCGATATTGAACCAGGCGCGGACACAGACGGCACGCCATCACTTCCTGGTTCAAAACTCTTAGGGCTTTTAGATCTATACAGGTCTGCGCAGTATCGACGGGCAGCATGCTTCGGCAGCGATTATAATCCGACCACCTGTTTGACCGATTCTGAACTCTTCGAGGACCCCATCGAGGTGCTATTGGCAGGGCCTTTTCGATATCGCTCAATCGATGCTGCCAATGCGTGTAGAGACATTCTGGAGATATCAGGCGGTGCGTGCGTCCGGAACATGGGAAGTATATCGGAGAAAGTTGCCACAAGGGTGGGGTCTCGCCAGCCCCGTTCGGCCTCGCTGTTGAGAATTTGAATGGCCTCGTCTGAGGTGAATGCCGGTTTATAGGGGCGTGCGGTCGTCAATGCATCATAGATATCGGCTAGCTGAAGTATGCGGGCAAGCAGCGGAATTTCCTCCCCCTTCAGACAGTCTGGATAACCCGAGCCGTCCCATCGTTCATGGTGGTGGCGAATGATGGGGAGAACCGGTGCGAGTGATCGCATGCTGCTGCAGATACGCTCGCCGCGCTCTGCATGACTCTTCATGATTTCCCATTCCTCGGGATTTAGCTTTCCAGCTTTGAAGAGGATATGGTCGGGAATTGCAACCTTGCCCACGTCATGCAGGTATCCTCCCCGCTGCAGGGCCAGTACGTCATGAGGCCCAAGGCCGATAGCCACGCCCATGGCTGCGGCCATCGAAGCCAGCCGCTGGCAGTGCTGCCCCAAACCGGGATCGCGCTCTTCGACCGACTGCGCCAACGAGAATAAAACAGTTTCAGAATGATCGAGCGAGTCGATCATGGCCTTATGCCGCAAGCTCGCCTGTATGCGAGCGCGGATTGATCGAGGACGAAGAGGGTACGTTAAAAATTCGTCGGCTCCGGCATCAATCGCCCGAACTTCGTTATCGACATCGTCCGACGTGGCCATGACGAATACCGGCAAAAACTGGGTGGCACTGGCCTTCTTGAGCATGCGGCAGAACTCTGCCCCGCCGAGCTCAGGCGCGAACGAGTCAATCAAGACCAGATCAACCTGATGAAGAGAGATTGCTGAGATCGCATCCGAGGTCGTTTCTGCCTCGATCAGCTCATGCTCGAGTTCGCCCACAGCTGTTCTGAGAGCACATCGGTTCGAATCCGAAGAGTCTACTATCAGCAGCTTGCTGTGTGTAGAAGATGACTTCGGCTCAGCGACCGGTGGGTTGAGGAACTCCAAGTTTTCAACCTGCGACGCCCTGTTTTGCGATTTCGTCTGCTGGATAGCCATGGAATGCACGTTCAGAACTTCTATCGACCTAAGTGCTTATCTGCTTTAGAAAATCTGCCTCCAGCTGCTGGCGAGGTACTGATCTGGCGAGCGGTACTGGGACTTGTCTTACCTCGAAAAACCGCTTCAAAGGCGAAGGTTAGGTGCAACCTTACGGCTGCGGAGAAAGTCTACCTGCCGAGCGGGCACATGTAAGGTACTCAGCCGGGGGGCGAATATGCCTCACAGCCATCTTCATAGAATGATCGAACTTCTTTTGATTGAAGACAATCCGGGTGATGTGCGTCTGCTCGAGGAGGCTTTCCGCGAATTGAAGGCTAACGTTCACATGCAGGTCGCCAAGGACGGTGCCGAGGGTCTGCAGATGCTATTTCCAGCCGCTCAACCAAAGACAACATGGCACCCGGATATTATCCTGTTGGACTTGAATCTGCCCAAAGTGAGCGGGCATGACGTTTTGGCCCGAATCAAGAACAATCCGCAGACGTGCCGGATTCCGGTAATTATCTTGACTTCCTCGCGAGCCGAATCGGACGTCAGGCGCGCTTACGAATCGCATGCTAACGCGTATTTAAGGAAGCCATCTACTTTAGACGGGTTGATCGCGGCCGCGCAGCAGATCAAAAGTTTCTGGATGGAAACCGCTACTTTGCCTAGCTAGGATCCCGAAAAATCAAAGTGCAAAATGACGGAATTTGTCTGCGAAAAACGATCTCCCGTGTTTTAATTGTGATTTAGGACGCCACTAGTTACCACATTTCTAGTAGCTCGACCCCACCTCAAGGAGTACTCCCGACGTTGAACACTAAGGTCGCTACGACCGCCCAAGTACGCGAGCCGGCTGATCGCTGGACGATCAGCGATGCAGCGGAGCTTTACGACGTTGCGAGCTGGGGTAAGGGGTATTTCTCGGTTGGCGAAAATGGGAACCTCCTGGTTCACCCCACCAAGGAATCAAATCGCTCGATAGACCTCAAGCAGCTAGTAGACACGCTTGAATGGCGCGGCATATCGCTGCCTATCCTGATCCGGTTCGCCGATATTCTCAAGCACCGCCTGCGCGAGATGTATCAGGCCTTCGATGTCTCCATTCGTGAACACGGTTATAAAGCGGATTATTGCTGCGTTTACCCCATTAAGGTGAACCAACAACGCCAAGTAGTCGAAGAAATATTCAACTTTGGCCGGGCGTTTCACTTCGGGCTGGAGGCCGGCTCGAAGCCTGAGCTTCTTGCAGTGCTCGCCATCGCTGACAATGACACGCCCATCATTTGTAACGGTTTCAAAGATGACGAATACATCGAAATGGTGATGCTGGCCAAAAAGATCGGCCGGCGCATGATTCCGGTGGTCGAGAAATTCACTGAGCTGGAGCTGATTGCGAAACATGCGAAACAGGTGGGCGTTAAGCCCGCCATCGGAATCCGTGTGAAGCTCGCCAGCCGCGGGTCAGGGCGCTGGAAATCATCGGGAGGCTATCGTTCGAAGTTTGGGCTTACCGTGAGCGAAGCCTTGAAGGCAGTCGAATTCCTTAAAGAGCGTGGCATGGAAGAGAGTGTGCAGCTGCTTCATTTCCATCTGGGGAGCCAAATCACAAATATCCGGCAAATCAAGGGTGCGGTAATCGAAGCAGCTCGCATCTATGTCGACTTGAAAAAGCTAGCTCCAGGACTGAAGTATCTGGATGTAGGCGGCGGCTTGGGAGTAGATTACGACGGCTCACAAACCGATTTCGAATCGAGCGTGAATTACACGCTTGAGGAATACGCGCGCGATGTCGTCTATCACATACAAAGCATCTGCGATGAGGCGGAGGTTGCTCATCCCACGATCATCACGGAAAGCGGGAGAGCCGTTGCGGCATATCACAGCGTGCTGGTTTTCAATGTGCTGGGTGTTAGCGGCTTCGGAGAAGAAGACCTGCCCGCAAGCGTGCCGGAGGATTCGGAACAGTGCTTGATTGATCTTTTCGAAACCTATCGCTCGATCAATAAGAAGAATTTACTCGAAACGTACCATGATGCTCAGCAGGCGCTCGACTCTGCGCTGAACCTCTTCAGCCTCGGATATCTTTCGCTTGAGCAGCGCAGCTTTGCGGAGAATTTCTTTTGGGCAATTTGCCGTAAAATTCTGAAGCTCGCGGCGGAACTCGAATTTTTCCCCGAGGAGCTCGAGGGTCTGGACGGCATGTTGTCCGATACCTATTTCTGCAATTTCTCTCTGTTCCAAAGCATGCCGGATAACTGGGCTGTGAAGCAGCTATTCCCGATTATGCCGATTCACCGCCTCAACGAGCTTCCCACACGGCATGCGGTCCTCGGCGATATTTCGTGCGATTCAGACGGAAAGGTCGATCAGTTCATCGATCGGCGGGACGTAAAAAAGACGCTCCCTCTACATGCCTTTAACAACGGATCTTACATTCTGGGTGCGTTTCTTCTGGGCGCGTACCAGGAGATACTCGGAGACATGCACAATCTATTCGGTGATACGAATGCCGTGCACGTAGCGCTTGATGCACAGGGCGATGTCGTACTCGAAACGGTGGTTCAGGGAGATACGGTGCGCGAGGTGTTGAAGTACGTGCAATATAATTCACAAACACTGCTCGATCAGTTCCGCAAAGACGTGGAACTTGCGGTTCGCGAGCAACGCATCGGCTACGAAGAATCCGGGCACCTGCTGAAGTTTTACGAAGAAGGGTTGAACGGCTACACATACCTGGAGCAGTAGTGCCCGATCCTCTGCGGATCGTTCTGGTTTCACCTCGCAACCCTCTCAACATCGGCGCCGCAGCCCGGGCAATGAGCAACTTTGGGTTCACAGATCTGCGGCTAGTAAATCCGTACGATGTGGCCTTCAAAGAGGCGCGATCGGCAGTTCGCTCACGCCACATTCTTGAACGTGCCGAGATTTTCGATAGTGTCGCGCCTGCTATAGCCGATTGCACGCTCGTGGTGGGAACTACGGCGCTGGGGAATCGCGATTTGCATGTTCCACTGAACCGGCTCGAAGCCGCGGGCGCACTCATCAGCACGCAATTGCGCTCTTCTCCGGTTGCATTGCTGTTCGGCTCTGAGAAGTTTGGCCTTTCGAACGAGGACATGAGTTACTGTCATTGGCTCCTCCGTATCCCCACGCGCGAAGAGCACGGATCGATGAACCTGGGCCAGGCTGTTGCCATTTGTCTGTACGAACTGCGGCGAGAGGCGAGCGCGGTTGAGAAGCGGTTCGACGCGCCGCAGCCAGTGACAGGCGATGACCTGGAGCGGATGACGGTATTGCTATTGGAGTTGCTCGAGCGCTCGGGTTATGTAAACGAGCGCACCTCGAAATCAACAGAACTTAAAGTAAGACGGCTGGTGCGGAGGCTCGGATTACCTGGTCCCGATGCCGAGACATGGCTCGGAATGTTGCGGCAAATACTGTGGAAGATGAAGCAGAATGATCGCGTGTTGTAGCGCACCTTGGAGAGCCCACCTTACATTACAGCGTGTGCAGACAATCGTGCTAACGGATCACGTGATCGGAACACGCTTACCCATTAGCGCGTTGCGATCACAAAACGCAGTCGATTTGTTTTCAGTCATTAATTCAGCAGCTTAGCCGCTTTCCGTTCCCGGGCTAGGAATTCTCCGCGAGATCCTTTTGCGCAAAGGAATCTTTTGACCAGATGTTTAACTCCATTCGCTGCTGTGCCACTCGGTTGGCCAGCGAACCTCCCTATTTAGCGTGCGGCGCAGGTTTGAACGAGGTGATTTATGTGTAGCGCGCAAAGCAGGACAGCCCACCTCGAGAGCACGAGACGTCTTGTTATAGCTCTGTCTCTTTTCATCACACAGGCATTCGGAGCCACTTACTACGTTTCATCTTCTAGCGGGTCGGACTCAAATACTGGAACATCGATCACCACACCTTGGAAAACCATCTCGAAGGTTGATACTAAGGTGCTTGTCCCGGGTGATTTCGTTCTTTTCAAAGCGGGCGATACATGGATCGGCAGCAATTTCTCTAAAACGTTAAGCACTCCCTCCGCGGGCATAAGCGGAAAGCAGATCACGTATGGCAGCTATGGCTCAGGAGCCGCCCCGATTCTCGATGGCAATAACTCCGTCGGGACAGCGGTCCGGATCAGCCGCAATTACATCACGATAAATGGTTTCCAGATACGAAATGTCACGGGTGTGCTTATCGATTACACTGGCACGACTGGGACGAACATTTTAAATATTGCGGGTAAGAATGCCGGGGTCTGGGGTTATCGCGCGGGATCGGGCGCCGGGAACACACTGATTGACCATACCTCCTGCTCGGTCGACTCCGGGCACTCGATGCGGGGATGGTGCTATCAGGCAGTCGGTACTGGATCGATCAAGCTCACCCACAACACATGTGATTTCAGCCTGACCAATACAGGCGCGTGCATGGAGATATTCGGTTCGTCGACGTCGGTAATTCAGTACAACACCGCACATGGCGGCTCACAAGCGTTTTCGCTTAAGCCAATGGGAGGCTCTTTGCATACCGACGGCACCGGATGCACCGGCCCCGCCCAGACAGGTGGCCTCATCGCCGATAACTATGCCGATGGCATTAGTTCTGCAAACGGCGACGGAGAAGCTATCGAATTGACAGGCTGTTCAAATTTTCCACAACGCGGTGTCACAGTTACAAGAAACGTAGTGATCTGCAAAGGCGGTGGTGCGGGCCATGGAACCATCGATGCGATCGGCTCGTTCTACTCGACTAACGGCGTGATCACTGGCAACGTCATTATCGGCGACTGCGGCGCCTATCCGGATACGGCGCCAAACCTGATGCACCTCTCATCGTACTCGTCAGGAATGCTGGTATACAACAACACTTTGTATGGGTCGGGACGATCCGATCAGATCGCGGTTAATTTAATGAGTGGCAGCAGCGTCACAGTAAAAAACAACATTATTGGCAAGGTCGGTGTCGGTATTTATAACCAAGGCTCTTCGGCGTCTTCGGAAGACTACAACATCTACATGGCGAACGTGAGAACGCCCTATTCTCGCGTGAGCGCTGGTGGGCACTCGAAGAGGGCGACCGACCCGAAATTTATGGTGGCGTCGCCCGTGGGGGCGAGCGATGTAAAGGTGCAAGCAACATCGCCAGCAATTCGAGCCGGCGCGAACCTGGGCTCATCTTTCAGTTCCATCCTGAATCCACTCGGCGTTGTCTCGCCATTCGGCATATTCGATCAATCGCTCGGATGGATGGTGGGCGCATTCGGCTATGCAGTCCCGGCGGCCACACCGACGTTCATTCCGCCTGGAGGCGCGTACTCCTCCGCGCAGTCAGTAAGTATTTTAGACAGTTCCGTCGGTGCGACGATCTACTACACCACTAACGGGACCACCCCCACGATTTCTTCAAGTGTGTACAGGGGTCCGATTGCAGTGAGCGCAACGACAACCATCAAGGCGCTTGCTGTGGGAGGTGCCCTTTCGGCCAGCGGAGTGGGGAGCGCGACCTACACGATCCAATAAATGTTGGGGAAGAAGGATGCGCAGGTCCCACCGGCAGCTGTGCATCCTCTCAGACCCGCCGATTCAAGCTCACCCATGCCGGTTTCAGCAATCCACGACGTTCCAAAGGCACCATAACTCGCCGGGCAGGCATCGCGTCCATCCACACACGCTCATGTTGATGCGGATGCTATTCTGAATCGCGATGACGAAGGTGGATGTCACGTTTAAGCTCTCACGTGCGCTCACGGATCACGATCTCGAAAGCATCTCCCGCATCCACGCCGTTTACGGCATCCTTGCAGCTCGCGTCTTGCCCTCAGAGAACGAACTGTTCGTCGAGTACGATGCTTCACGACTATCTCCGCCAGAGGTGAGAGGCACTCTCGAGCAACACGGAATCCCGCTGGTGTAGCTGCAACACTATCCTAAAGACACACGCATGAGAAGCGGAACTCGATTCGCATTTAGAACCGCGTCCACGTTTGCCGGACTCGCGATCATAAGCGCCGGAATCTGGGCCTACTCAAGTCAGCCCGCACCGGAAGCGGCCGACACCGATCCGAACCCAATGAGCGTCGACGTTGATCGCGGTGCGGCAGGTTTATCGCGCTGGCTCGCTGCACTTCGCACTCGCGCGAGCATGCTCATGGTCACCGCACATCCCGACGATGAAGATGGCGGAATGCTCGCCTACCAGAGTCGCGGAGTGGGTGCACGAACTACTCTACTCACGCTCAATCGCGGCGAAGGCGGCCAGAACGTGATGACGATGGATCTGTACGATGCCCTCGGCCTGATACGAACGCAAGAGCTTCTGGCTTCCGATCGTTATTACGGGGTCGATCAATACTGGGGACGTGTCATCGACTATGGATTCTCGAAGACCCGCGAAGAAGCCCTCCAACAGTGGGGTCATGATCGAGTGCTTTCTGATGTCGTTCGCGTCGTGCGCATGACGCGGCCGCTTGTCATCACGGCCGTATTTGCTGGCGCGCCCACCGACGGCCATGGCAACCACCAGGTTTCCGGACAGGTAGCGCAAGAGGCATTTCTTGCCGCTGGCGATCCGAACCGCTTTCCCGAGCAGCTTCATGAAGGCTTGCGCCCGTGGACGCCACTAAAGGTTTATGCTCGCGTACCTTTCTTTTCAGCGACCAAGGAAGGCATATACGACTACGCAACCGATAAATACGTTCCCGTGCGGTTCTACGACTACGTGCATCAGACCTGGATCACGGAGCGCCCTGCGGCGAACGTTGAAGTCCCCGAAGGCAAGCCCGCCGCGGCTGCAGGTTTGACGTTTCTGCAAATCGGCCGTGCGGGATGGGGTTATCAAAAGAGTCAGAATGGTGGTGGAACGATACCTCCTCCTGCGCTGTATAACGCACCGTACCACCGCTATGGATCACACATACCATCCGGGGAAAAGGAGAAGTCCTTCTACGATCGCATCGACATTTCCTTAATGGGCATCGCAGCACTCGCGAAGGGCGAGGCGAAATTTTTAACAGAGGGACTCGAGCGAATTTCCCGGCTTTCCGGCGATGCAGTTTCCCACTATAGACCGGACGATCCCGCTAGCATTGCGGGCAGCTTGGCCGATGGTCTGAAAGCCACGCGTACGCTCCTCCGGCAGGTTCGCGCAAGTCAGTTGGATGAGCCAGGCAAGAGCGACGTCGCATTCGAGCTGCAGGTAAAGGAAAAGCAGTTTCAGAAAGCGCTTACGCTCGCGCTCGGTCTATCTTTTCAAGCGACGGTTGCGCCCGAGAAAGAAAGTACGGGACCGTTTGCTGCTTTTGGCGGATCACCGGTTACCTTTTCGATCGCCATTCCCGAACAGTCGTTCAGCGTTCAATCGCATTTGCTGAATCAAAGCTCAGATTCCGTCGGGATTGAAAGCGTTGAGATCAAGCCCTCTGACGGAAAAGCGTGGAACATTCGACCCGAGCGCTCGCCAAAACCCGCGCTAGGCGCAGGCGAAGACATGCGGCTGAAGTTCGCCATCACCTCGCCCGCCGACGCACGTTTGACAAAGCCGTACTTTTCGCGTCCAAACCAGGAACAGCCTTACTACGATCTGACGGACGAGCGCTTTCGAAACCTCTCGTTTGCGCCGTATCCTTTGTCGGCGATTGCACGCGTCACTTACCGCGGAACCGAACTCGAACTGCAGCAAGTAGTCCAAAGCATGCAGCGAATCGAAAAAATCGGGTTGCAGGCCCAGCCGCTTTTGATGGGTCCCGCGATTTCGGTCGCCGTCTCTCCCGCGGCGGGGGCGGTGCCGCTGAGTGCCAGCGCCTTTGCATTTTCGTGCGCGCTTCACAGTAATGTGAAAGGCCCCGCGAAGGGCGTGCTGCGTTTGCGCTTGCCTGCGGGTTGGACGTCGACGCCCAGTGAATACCCGTTCTCAATGGCCGGTGACGGCGAGACCCAAACTCTGACCTTCCAGGTTGCGCCTCGATCGATCAAGCCGGAGAGCTATCAAATCAGAGCAGTGGCAGAATATCAAGGCAAGATGTACGAAGAAGGATATCGGCTGGTTGGTTACCCAGGTTTAGTGCCGTATCCGTACTACCGTCCCGCGACTTACAAAGCTGTGGGCGTGGACGTGAAAACTGCTCCAGGCTTGCACGTAGCGTTCCTGCCAGGCACGGGAGACGACGTTCCGCGGGCACTCGAAGATCTTGGGCTCACGGTAAAAATTCTGTCCGTCAGCGATCTTGAAACCGGAAATCTGAACGATTATGACGCAATCGTTCTGGGTGTGCGAGCGTATGCGGTCAATGCAGCGTTGCGAGCCGCAAATGCGCGGTTACTCAACTATGTCAAAGATGGAGGCGTGCTGCTCGTACAATACAACCTTCAGGACTTCGAGGCCAACTACGGTCCTTATCCCTTTAGTTTGGGCTCAAACCCGCAGAAGGTGGTCGATGAGACGTCGCCCATCAAAGTACTCGAGCCGGTCAATCCGGTTCTGAAATGGCCCAATAAGATCACAGAAGCTGATTTTCGCGGCTGGGAAGAAGAGCGGGGCCACGGCTTCATGGGAACTTGGGATCCACGTTACAAGGCGTTGGTCGAAACTCACGATCCAACGCAGGATCCGCAACGGGGCGGTCTATTGGTTGCTCGCTACGGCCGCGGAACTTATATTTACGATGCTTTCGCGCTCTACCGGCAGTTGCCCTCAGGTGTGCCGGGCGCGTATCGCATATTAGCTAACCTCGTAAGTGTAGGCAAGAATCCAGAATGGAAGTAAATTGCAGTGAAAAAACAAATCATCTCTTATCTCATCCCCGCGGTTCTGATTGGAGCGCTATGCCTGGCAGCCCGGACGAAAGTCCCGTTTCCTGACGCAGCCATCGATATTCCAGCATCCGCGGCACAAGGCAAGCAGACTGCCGTTCTAGCTGGTGGATGCTTCTGGGGCGTTGAAGCGGTTTTCGAGCACCTCAAGGGAGTTACCGATGTAGTCTCCGGTTTCGCGGGCGGGGAGAAGTCGACGGCGCACTACGAAACGGTCAGCACGGGCAAGACGGGACACGCCGAATCGGTCAAGATCACCTACGATCCCGCACAGATCACCTACGGGCAATTACTGAAGGTTTACTTCTCGGTGGCTCACAATCCTACGGAGTTGAACCGGCAGGGTCCCGATAGCGGTACTCAATATCGATCCGCCATTTTCTACATGAACGACGACCAGAAGAAGGTAGCCGAGGCGTACATCCAGCAACTCGAAAATGCCAAGGTTTTTTCCAGGCGGATCGTAACCCAGGTTGTACCTTTCCAAGGGTTCTACGCAGCGGAGAGTTATCATCAGCGCTATTTGGAGCGCAATCCCAATAATCCGTACATCGTGTACAACGATCTGCCAAAACTTGCGGCGTTAAACAAGCAATATCCGCAAATGTGCAGACGGTGATTCAGGTTGGTGAACAAATGGCGGGCAACGTGAAGACTGTGGAGGCTCCCAAAGAGCGTTCCGTTCAATCGAATGAACTGGCAGCGGACGTGGAGCGCATCGTTGCGGAAACAGCCGTATTCGACGTCCACACGCATCAGTATCCACCCAGTTTCAAAACGCTTTTCTCGGCAGGCATTGACGATTTGGTGACCTATCACTATCTTGTCGCCGAGCTTTTCCGCTCCTCAGACATTTCGACTGATTCGTTTTGGGCGATGACCAAGCCGCAGCAGGCGGATCTGATTTGGGAGACCCTGTTCGTCAGCAAAACACCCTTGTCAGAAGCATGCCGGGGGGTCATATGCGTGATGAACGCCTATGGTCTTGATCCCTATGCTCGTTCTCTGAAAGAGGCACGCGAGTTCTTTTCGGCGATCGAACCGGTTGATCACGTCGACAAGGCAATGCAACTGGCAGGCGTCACAGACATGGTGATGACGAATGATGTATTCGATTCAAAAGAAGTGGAATATTGGGAATCGAACGCAGAACGTCATCCAAAATTACGCGCCGCCCTGCGTATGGACGCGCTGCTGAACCGGTGGGAGGACGCGCATGGGTTATTGAGAAGCCATGGACACACCGCCAGTGCCACATTGGACGCCGCAAGTATTCGAAGCGCACGCCGGTTCCTCGATGCCTGGATTGAACGCATGAAGCCGGTGTACATGGCCGTCTCGTTGCCACCTGCCTTTCGGTATCCCGAAGACTCCCCTCGCGGGCGGCTGATCAAGGAAGTCGTGCTACCCGTCGGGCGCGAGCACAAGCTGCCCTTTTCAATGATGATGGGCGCGAGGAAAGCAGTGAACCCTGCACTGAAAGACGCGGGAGACAGCGTCGCTTATGCGGATACTCAATCTGTCGAGAGGATTTGCCTGGAAAACCCTGAAAATCGTTTTCTTGTCAGCATGCTATCGCGCGAGAATCAGCACGAGCTTTGTGTAGCGGCGCGAAAATTTGCCAACCTCATGCCCTTCGGATGCTGGTGGTTCCTCAATAATCCGTCCATTGTTCGCGAGATCACAGATGAGCGCATTGAGATGCTCGGGACAAGTTTCATTCCGCAGCATTCGGACGCGCGGATACTCGATCAAATCATTTATAAGTGGAAACACTCGCGGCACACGATTGCCGCTTCCTTGACCGATTCCTACGCCGCGCTTGCCCGTGACGGATGGCAGGCTACGACCGATCAGATTCAGCGCGATGTGAAGCGGCTATTTCAAGAAAACTTCCGCAATTTCGCAAGCGTACGCGGCTAGCTTCATTTCCGCCGGCCGCTCGCCATTTTTTCGTTACACTTGACGTAAAGCGTAATTCTATTTACGCTTGTAAATGATCGTCAGCTACCGAGACAAGCGGACCAGGGAGTTCGCTACCGGAAAACGGGTCAAGGCGCTGTCTGGGATCGAACGACCGGCCCGCTTGAAACTGGACAGGCTGGAAGCGGCTATGGTGTTGACCGATCTCGCCGTTTTGCCCGGCAACCGTTTTGAAGCATTGACCGGCAATCGTAAGGGTCAATACAGCATTCGCATCAACGACCAATGGCGGATTTGTTTTGAGTGGTCAGACCGAGCGCCCGGGCCGTCAAATGTTGAGATCGTTGATTATCACTAGGAGAGCACTATGGCAGTCACCCCGATACATCCGGGAGAGCATCTAGCAGAAGAACTAAACGAACTTGGCATGAGCGCCGCCGAGTTGGCACGCAAGCTCGGCGTGCCTACCAACCGCATCACCGCTATTTTGAATGGTCAGCGCGCTATCACCGGAGATACTGCCTTGCGTTTGGCCCATTTCTTTGGCACGAGTCCGGAGTTCTGGCTTAACCTGCAAAGTCTTTACGAGCTGCGTATCGCCCAAAAGAAAGCGGGGAAATCCATTCGGGCGCTACCTAGACTGAGGCGCCCCGAGCACGTTTCTGCATGAAAGAGCAGGTTACTTCTTCGGTTCCGACTCTTCCTTCTTCGCTTCCGTAGCCGGGCTTGTAGGGGTTGCGACGTCCAGGATCCGCACGATGTCAGCCGTATGGTCGTATTGGCTCAATTTTCTCGGCTCGCTGACCGCGTCTTTATAGCGAGCTTGGAGTTGATAATCAACCGTAAAGCTCAGGTTATCGAAGTTATAGCGTCCGTCCTTCTTCGTGATAAATGTTCGCTTTTCTGCGGCCTTAGTATCTGCCACGGTCACCAGCGCGCCCTCAAGCGGTGTCCCTGAACCATCTACCACTTTGCCTGTCAGAGAGCGGGATGTCGGCTTCTTGTCCTTCTTGTTCGAGGGACGCTTATTTCCGAGAAACACACTGGGCGCGTGCGCTGGATTTGGATCTGTTACCTGAGCACTTGCGCTGGTCGTAATCGCCGCAATAGTGACTAGGGCAAACAGCAGACGCTCGCTCATGTTGAATACCTCACGCAATTTTGGGGACATTTGTATCGTAACAAGCAACATACGGGGCTTGTTTGTGTTCTAACAGGCGTGAAGAGTTTTTCTATACTTACGGCTGTGACTCTGGCTGCGATTACGTCCGTTGCTGATGCCGGAGGTCAGGCCAACACTTCGGACGAAACGATCACGCTAGATGCGAATGCTCCGGCCCGTCCTTTCCCCCATATTTGGGAACAGATGTTTGGCTCCGGCCGCGCGGTGCTGAGCCTGCGTGAAAGTTATCGCGCCGATCTGAGGGCCACAAGAAAAATCACCGATATCAAATACGTTCGCTTTCATGCCATCTTTCATGACGAGATGGGTGTCTACGATGAAGATCCGCAAGGCAGACCGGTGTATAACTTCTCGTATGTGGACCAAGTCTACGATGGGCTCCTTGAAAACGGTGTGAAGCCATTTGTCGAGCTTAGCTTCATGCCGCGCAAACTCGCCGCGAATCTGACGCCACACGCCTTCTGGTATAAGCCGTTTCCTTCACCGCCCAGAGACCCGGCTAAGTGGAGCGCATTCATCGAAGCATTCACAAAGCATTTGGTGGATCGGTACGGCAAAGATGAAGTCGAGCAATGGTACTTCGAAGTCTGGAACGAGCCGAACATCGATTTCTGGAATGGAGTTCCTAAGCAGCCCACATATTTTCAGCTATACGACGTAACTGCGGCGGCGGTGAAGAAAATCGATGCGAAGATCCGCATTGGCGGACCTGCGACGGCTCAAGCCGCGTGGGTCGACAACTTTATCGCACACTGCACCCAACAACACGTCCCGTTCGATTACGTTTCTACACACGTTTACGGAAACGACACTTCAAAAGACGTTTTCGGCAGTAACGTTCCCATTCCGCGCCGCGACATGGTGGCACGCGCTGTCAAAAAGGTTTACGACCAAGTAAAGGCGTCCGCCGCACCGAACACGCCCATCATCTGGTCTGAGTACAACGCGAGCTATATGACACAGCAAGAAGTTACCGACAGTGCTTTCATGGGCCCGTGGCTCGCCAACAACATCCGGGAGTGCGACGGGCTTGCAGACATCATGTCGTACTGGACCTTTTCTGATGTTTTCGAAGAACAGGGCGTGGTGAAAACGCCCTTTTTTGGCGGGTACGGCATCATAGCGGAAGGCGGCATCCCGAAGGCGGCGTTTCGCGTGTTCGAACTGCTCCACCGGCTCGGGGATCGCCGCATCGCCATCCAATCAGAAAACGCTTTAGTGACCAAGCGAGGCGACGGGACGCTCGTGCTGGCTCTCTGGAATTATGCCGAACCGGGCGAGAAGGTGCCGCCGAAAACATTTCGACTTGACATCAAAGGACCGCACGCCACACGTTACCGGATGCAATTCGTGGACCCGGATCATGGCTCAGCGCTGAAGGCATGGCAGAGCATTGGCAGCCCGGCAACTCCGAGACCTGAACAAATTCGCGAGTTGATGAAAGGTTCTGAGCTCTCGACTGTTCAGGAGCGCCCGATCAGCGAACCCATCACCATTGCCGCCCAAGGCCTTGCGGTGATAGAGTTGCGTTGAGTATCGAATTTACTTCAAATTCGAGCAACTGAGGAAATTATGAAGCTATTCAATGTTCTGGTTTTAGGTGCCGCGATCAGCGCGCTCGTACTCGGCCAAGCCAACACTTCCGCCGGTACCACTGCGCCTCCATCAACCAAATTGAAGGTGGGTGACATGGTGCCCGACTTCACTTTACCTGCCACCACCGGCGAAAAAATCACGCTCTCCTCTTTTCGCGGGAAACAGAATGTGGTGCTCGCCTTCTTTCCAGCGGCATTCACAGGCGGCTGCACGAAGGAGATGCAAACTTACCAATTAGGAATCGATAAGTTCAAGGGCACTGATGCGGCAGTTTTCGGTGTCAGCGAAGACAACACACCCTCGCAAAAGGAGTTTGCGAATAAGCTGGGGCTTACGTTCCCTCTGTTGAGCGATTTCGCTACCCGCAAAGTCGCCGAACAATACGGCGTGCTGGTTCCCGAGTATGGCGTGGCAAATCGCGTGACCTTTGTGGTCGACAAGGATGGAAAGATCAGCTATATCGAAGCGGGCAAGGACGCGATCGCGACTCTTGGAGCGGGCGAAGCATGCAGCCGTCTCGCGCATAAGGGCACCGGAGCCAGCCAGTAACAAGCCAGGGCTGTAGACGCCTCAGCTCGTCGGTGTAACTCGCCGCGATACAGAGAATCGGCGGTCCAGGTCCGGCAATAATTCACAACCGAGACCGGGACCCTCGGGCACTGTGACGTACCCGTTCTCAACGTTCGGCACCGCTGTCATGATCTCCCGATACCAGCCTTTGTAAAAAGCACGAACGGATTCCTGCACCAGTGCATTCGGTGCGTTCAGGGACAGATGCGTTGATGCAGTGAAAACGACCGGCCCTGTGCAGTCGTGCGGCGCGACAGGAAGATGCCACGCCTCGGCCATGGCCGCAATCTTGCGCGCCTCGGAAAGCCCTCCACACCATGCCAGATCCAACATGACGACACCCGCCGCGCCCGTTTCGAGCAGATCGCGAAACGCCCAGCGGCTGCCCAGAGTTTCGGATGCACAAACCGGTGCGGGCGACACCGCAGCATAACGCTTCAGGCTCGCGAGGCTGTCCATCTTGATGGGATCCTCATGCCAAAAAGTTTCGTAGGGAGCAAGAGCCTTCGCAATGGTGATCGCAGGAAGTAACTGCCACATGGAGTGAAACTCGACCATGATGTCCATCTTGTCGCCTACGCGTTCTCTGATTTTCGCGAACGGCTGGAGTGCTTTCTTCAACTCGGCTTTCGAGATGTACTGGCCGCGGCTGGCTTCTGCCGCCATGTCAAACGGCCAGATCTTCATTGCGCTGATGCCTTCTGCCAAAAGCGATTCGGCCAGGTCGTCGGCACGGGACAGAAAGTCATTCAAATCATCAAATCCTGTGATCTCGCCGCGACTCGTCTCGTCATCGATTCCCCAATTGCTGGAAGACTGGGTCTCAGCCCGGCGCATGTATTGCGCGCCCGCACACGTGTTGTATGTGCGAATGCGCTCACGCGTCCAGCCGCCCAACATCTGCACGATGGGTTGTCCCGCCGACTTTCCGAACAGATCCCACAAAGCTAGATCCACTGCAGACGCCGCACGAGCCTCTACTCCAGTCGATCGAAATCCGAGATACCCAACCAGATCACGTGCAATTGCATCGATGGCTAACGGATCTCGCCCGATCAACGCGGGTGCAACGTCGTCGTGTAGATACGCTTCGACCGCGCCCGCACTGAAGAACGTCTCCCCCAGCCCCACCAGACCCTGGTCCGTGTGAACGTGCAGCCATAGTAGCTGCGGAAATTCCGCGATGCGTATCGTCTCCAAGCGCGTGATCTTCAAACTTTAATTCCCTCCGGGAATAACACCAGCATCGAGCATACGACGGGTGTCGGCGGGATTGCGATGCCGGGATTGGCGGAGTTTAGGCGGCTTCTTCTTCCTCCATATCGAGCTCCTCGTCAGTGGTGGTAGCGAGAAAGTGCGCCCGTTCGAGCGCCATATTTTGCACTCTTTGGTTGTCCAGCTTCGCTTCGGCGAGCAGAACATCGATCTGATGCATGTGTTGCTTGCGTTCTTCGGCGGCTTCGCGGCGCGTTTGGTCGGCTTGCTTACGGAGTTCGTCGTTCTGCCGACGTTCTTCGCGGTTGCGGCGGCGGATTTCTTCCGCCTCTTTCCGGGCTTCCGTGTTCCGCTTTCGCTCTTGCGATTCGAACCCAATTTCCTGTTTGCGCTTTTCTGCTCTGAGCTTTAGGAGCTTGTCCAAGCTCTTGTGAAAGGCCCGGTCATGCGTGGTTTGGTAACGCAAGTAGAGGGCGAGCTGCTTTTCCGGATTGTCAGGCGCGATCTCGGAGTTGAAGCAGGTGGCTTGGAGCGTGATGGCACGCTGGGTGAGCCAATAGTGCTGCGCCATTTTTTCGACTAAGATCTCTTCGGTGACTGTCGCGGGTTGATGTTTCGATTGCAGCCTGCTGAACAGAGCATGGAAGGCGTTCTGGTCTTCCCAGTCGAGAAGCGTGAAGGCAGTGCCGGTGAGGCCGTGCGAAAGATGATTGAGGGAAGACGCGACTTTGCCGGAGTCGGTTTTGGGGCCGGTAGAGTGCTGCGCGTTGGCCACGTTTGCGGTGGTCTGCGCTTTGGTCGACATGATGAGGAGTCCTTATAAATGAAAAACGCCGGAGAGGCGATGCCCTCGTCCGGCGTTTCTCGAGAGATTAGGAGCCAAACGGCTTCCTGGAAACCAGTATACAGCATGCTTCCAAGCGATTCCGGGTAAGTTGATGAGAGGAATAGGGATGGGGGTTGTGACTGGGGGTGGGGTTTGTCGTAGATGGTGTTCGCCCGCATTCAAATCGAGGGCCAATTCGATGTGCGCTAGGACGAGTCAATGGATCATTCCCGCCAAAAATATTGACAATTTCAGTAGGGGTGGAACATAGATTACTTCTCGGTGGCAATCATCAGGGCTTCAGGAAGATTGAGATCAAGGGGTGTAATTGAAACGAGAAACTCTGCATATTCTTCATAGCCCTCTAAGAGATTATCAAGACCCTCCTGGTTCAGGATCCGAAGACACATATACGGATTTTGGACTAGAGGAACTGCCGTGATTACACGGTAATGCGCAGATTCTAACTGATCGAGGTAGTCTCGCCCGATTACCAATGTTTTCGAAGGCTCTGTTATGTTGTCCTCGTAGACCGATCGAAGTTCCCGTAAGAGTCGCTCACCCAGAACAGTCAGCCTTTCGGCGGAATCAGGGCTGACATACTCCCCGTGGGCTGCGCGATTTGCCAATGGGATGACGTCTCTTAGCGATGCTCCGATTTAGGGCGCTAGATCACCAGCGCGCTCAAGCTCTCGTACGAGCCTGGATAGACCGACAGGGCGAGTCCGTGCTTGATCGGGATGCTTCAGTCTGTAAATGGAAGTAAGCGCTTGCTCAATATCAATTCTGAGCTTTGCCAAACCTAACTGTGGATCACGTCTGACGAGGTCCAGTATTGACGGCTGGTTGAGCTTATCGTCCTCTCCCTTCTGCGGCGAAACGGCCAATTCAGCGGAGGCCTTCGCAACAGCAGCGGACACCTCTTTTGGAGCAATCTCAGCTTCGAACTCTCCGACCTTAATCTTACGAACTGACTCAAATAAAGGCACGACAAGAAGAGCGCCAACCAGAATTAGGGTGACGTTATCAATCGTTAGTTTCTTCCAGCCAAAGACATGGGCGACCAGAAGAGCGACAATCACGAGCACAATTCCCCAAATAAATAACCTTCCCGATTTCTTCATCAGCTTGCAATCATGCCATAGGTGAGCGCCTGCAGTCTTTTCGAAGACCACGTCAACGAATGTCTGGAAGGGCAGCCTACACGAAAAAGTAGCCGCGCCTCCCCACGTCTACGATATAAACGGACGATGAATCGCAGAGCATTTTTGAGTGGTTCGGCTGCGACTGCAGGAGCGGCCGCAGTTTCGTCCGCGCACCAAGCAGGCTCGACAGGACGCCTCGCGCAGATTCGCCGTCCGCTTGCGATCACCATGTGGGACTTCTCCTGGCTGGAGCGGCGGTGGCCGGGTGCCGGCTATGAAGATTGGGATCATATTCTCGATCAGCTCGTTCAAAGAGGTTACGACGCCATCCGAATCGATGCATTTCCTCATCTCGTCGCTGCGGCTCCCGAGCGTGCGTGGGAACTGATTCCGGTCTGGAGCGTTCAGGATTGGGGCAGCCCTGCGAAGAATCGCGTACAAGTGCAACCGGCGTTAAACCGATTCATTCGCAAATGTGGCGAGCGCGGCCTGCGTGTTGCCCTGTCCACATGGTTCCGGCAGGATACGGATAACACTCGAATGAGTATCCGTACCGCAGAAGATCACGGAAGCATTTGGAAAAAGACGCTAGACAGCATCGGGGCCGATGGACTGCTGAAACATCTTCTCTATATCGATCTCTGCAACGAATTTCCTTTAGACGTTTGGGCGCCGTTTCTTGCAAAGGGTGCGTTACGAGCCAGTGCGCAAGGGACCTCTTGGATGCAAAATGCGATTGCCGTGGTACGACGCGCTTACCCCGATCTCGACTATACGTTCTCGATGACTTCGGAATACGAAACGTGGAAACAACAGGACGTTTCTATGCTGGACCTGCTCGAGCTGCACATTTGGATGGCGCAAGCTTCCGACTTTTATAAGCAAGTCGGGTACAACTATGAGCGTTTCAGCTTGGAAGGGTACGAACACTTAGTCGATCGAGCGAAACCGCTTTACGATTTGAAGCCGGATTACTGGAAGTCCAAGTTGCGCGATCAGATCGCATGGGCCGCCGACTGGTCGCGTGTATCGAAGCGGCCGTTGATCACAACGGAATGCTGGAGTTTAGTGGATTACAAAGATTGGCCGTTGCTTGAATGGGAGTGGCTCAAGGAACTGTGCGAGGTGGGTGTGCGAACCGCAGCTTCGACGGGACGTTGGGTCGCTATGGCCACAAGCAACTTCTGCGGGCCTCAGTTCGCCGGAATGTGGCGTGATGTCGAGTGGCACAAAAGGCTGACCGAAGTCATACATTCTGCGCCGGTCCAGACGTAGACGAGTTGAGTAGCTGCCCAGGCTCAATTTAATCTGGGTAGAATATCTTCTGAGGCATGCCGAAGAAAACGCCTGACCGGATTGAGCTATTGCAGGGGACGTTGGACATGCTGATTCTGCGCACGCTTGTCTTTGGTCCTGCACACGGGCATCAAATTGCGAAGCACCTTCAACGCACTACTGAGGATCTCCTGCAAGTTGAGCACGGATCTCTTTACCCAGCACTCCACCGTCTGGAGCGAAGAGGCTGGATCGCGGCGAAATGGGAACGAGCGGGTAAGGACCTGAAACGCGAATTCAAGTACTACCGGCTGACCCCGGGCGGACGAAAACAACTGACAGTTGAAGAATCCAAGTGGAAGCAGATGGCGGGAGCCATTGCGCGCGTGATGTGGCCTGCCGAGGAGGGCTAACATGCGTTGGTGGTGGCAGAAGCGGCGCGACGAAGTTCTGGAGCGTGAACTGCGTTCGCATTTGGAACTGGAGGCGCAAGAGCAGCAAGAAAACGGGCTCTCGCCGCAGGAGGCTCACTACGCTGCCCGACGCGCATTCGGGAACACAACGATGGTGAAGGAAAATGTGCGCCAGGTATGGAGTTTGACAGCGTGGGAGGTTCTCGCCAAAGACTTCGTTTACGCGCTTCGCAGCCTTCGGAAGAGTCCCGGGTTCGCTGCCATCGCGATCCTGACACTCGCTCTCGGTATTGGCGCGAACACAGCAATTTTCAGCATTGAGGACGCGGTGCTGCTGCGGCCTTTGCCGTATCCTGAGCCGGAGCGACTCGCCCGTATATGGCAGTCCGAACCAAAGATGAGCGAACGCCGTTTGGGAACTGCTCCGCCGGAATTTGCTGCGTATCGCGATCGCACTCGAGCATTTTCGAGCCTTGCGGGTTATCAGGAAGCAAGTTTCGACGTGACGAATCCTGATCACGCAGAGCAAATTTCTGCTTGCCAAGCCACAGCCGGTCTGTTTTCAACGCTTGGCATTTCGCCGCTACTGGGGCGTACGTACACGAGACAGGAAGAACTTCCCGGTGCTGCAAAAGTCGTTGTTCTCAGTTATCAATATTGGAAGCGTCGCTATGCCGGAGATCCGCATGTGCTCGGAAGGATGATTCGGCTGAATGAACAGCCATACGAAATTGTGGGCGTCATGCCTAGAGGGTTCACGTTCCCAGCGACGGCTGCCACTGCCGGTGAGCCTCCTGCCTTGTGGACTCCGCTGTCGTTTACCGGCGAGCAATTACTCGATTGGGCGAGCAGCTTTGATACCAGCATTGTGGGGCGCCCTCGAGACGGCGTATCTCTTTTGCAGGCCAGTGGTGACGTTCGGCGCGTCGCGCAGCAGTTTCAGAGAGAGCACGCGAATATTTATTCCGGAAATATCGTGCTTGACGCGAGAGCAGAGCGTTGGGCTCCAGACTTCGGCGAACGGATTCCGGCCGTACTCTCGATGTTGTCGGGGGCGGTTGGGTTCGTGTTGCTGATTGCCTGCGCGAACGTTGCGAATCTGCTTCTAGTGCGAGCCGTAGCGCGCCAACGCGAGATTTCAATTCGGCGGGCATTAGGAGCAAGTGCAACCAGGCTGATGCGCCAGGTGTTCGCGGAGACTGCAATCCTTGCCATTGCTGGAGGTTTAGCTGGTTGTGTATTCGCTTACGGCCTCATTCGCCTGATTCAGACTTTTTGGACAACTGAAGTGAATCTCGCGGCTGCGAAAATCGAGGCGAGAATGCTTTTGTTCACGTTGGGACTGTCCTGCCTGACGTGCATGATCTGCGGCCTCGCCCCGGCTTGGACAGCACGAAAGCCCGACGTGAACGACGCTCTCAAACAGTCTGCCAGAGTTTCCGGATCGAGTCGAAGTCAGCGCCGGGTGGCGCGAACACTAATCCTGGTCGAAATTGCCTGCGCCGTGGTTCTGCTAATTGGTTCTAGTTTGCTCTTCAGAAGCTTCGTTCGCGTGCTTCAGGTTCCACTTGGCTTCGACCCTGAACATGCGCTCATTGTGCGGACAACGTTCAATCGCCAGCGTTACGTTTCGAGCGAAAAACGTCATCAAGCCGAGCGCACGATCAAGGCGCGGCTTTCGTCTCTGCCTGGCGTCAACGCTGTCGCCGTGACGACTCATGTACCGCTCGCCGACGAACGCCAGATCGGTTTTGTGATCGACGGACAACCACCGGATGAGTTTCACTGGGCCGACAACGCGCTTGTGAGCGGAGACTATTTCCGGGTTATGCGCATTCCGATACTTAGCGGACGAACTTTCTCCGATCTGGAAATGCCGCAATCGCCGCTAGTAGCCATCGTGAATGAGAGCATGGCCCGCCAGTACTGGCCGAACAGCGACCCTGTGGGACAAGGATTCAAATGGGGCGGCCGCCATCTGACGGTAATCGGGATTGTGGCTGATATCCATGTCGAAGCGTTGGAAAAGCCTATCGCGCCACAGGTTTACAATTCGATTTATCAAATTGAGAGTGGGACTTCAACGAGCGGGGTTTTTGTAGTTCGAACCTCGGGCGGACAAGACGCAATGCGGCTCGCGGCGGCGGCACAATCGACGATCTGGTCTGTCGATCGTGGATTGCCCATCCTAGGCTTTAGTACTCTTCATCAGGTCGTCTCCGCGTCGCTGGCGTTACGTCGCGCTTCGCTATCGCTGGTCGGCAATTTTGCAGTGCTCGCGGTGATTCTATCGCTGATCGGCATTTACGGTGTTCTCTCGCATGCGGTGACGCAGCGTACTCAGGAGATGGGACTCCGGCTCGCAGTTGGCGCAACGCCAATCGAGATTACACGGCTCGTACTGGGAGAAGGCGCCCGCCTCGCAGCCTGGGGCATCATCGCTGGACTCGTCGCCTCAGTATTCACCGGCGTGTTCTTATCGAAACTGCTGTTTGGGGTCTACTTGCTTGATCCCATCTCGTACTTTGCAGGAGTAGCGGTGCTGCTGATTGCTTCTCTACTGGCAAGCTACCTGCCTGCCCGCCATGCCGCGCGCCTCGATCCTATCGTGGCGTTGCGGTATGAATAATCGGGGACGTTGAAATCTGGCTGTGTTCCTTGTATTCGGTTAGGCTGTAGCTCATCCCGAACTGGCCTATCTCAGTCGAGTCTCTCCAAGCAGGCGACCGCGTATTCGTTTCACTGCTCGGAATCTTTGCTGTTCTCGCTCTGGTTTTGGCTGCGGTTGGCATCTACGGCGTAATCAGTTACGCTGTGTCGCAGCGGTCTCACGAAATCGGCATACGTATGGCACTAGGCGCAGAACAGCAGCACGTACTCAAACTTGTTCTGAAACAAGGTGTGCTCCTTGCCGTTTTAGGATTAGCGGTAGGTTTCGTTGCTGCGTTCCCGCTGCCTCGGCTCTTCGCTGCTGCATTCAACGAGTTTCACGTTCAGGCGTCCTTAGTGTTTTGGGTTGTCCCCATCGTCGTGATCGTGACAACGATCGCGGCCAGTTATGTACCAGCGGTACGCGCCGCGTGCATCGATCCCATCGTGGCGTTGCGGTACGAATAGTCGGAGATAGTGAAGGCGCGCAAACCTCGTTGATACACGTCGCTGTTATTGGGGTCCTGCGTCGGGTCCGTCAAAGTCGTATTCGGCACCCTGCTGGGCCAGGAGGGCTGCCTTGACTGACCCGTTCGCCCCGTAGCCATTTCCGGACTGGACCGTATCTCCCCTCTTCACCGGAGGACGAAAGACTTTGGGGCTCTGCAAGCGGCCGTACACAGCGACCCATTTCTCGGACGGCAGGAGGGCCTGTCCCTTCTCTTCCCGCTGGCCGGTAAAGGCCCGCGTATAGAGCTGTGCTTGTCGGAGTCTTGCGTCCAGCGCGGCTCGATTCCACACAAATCCCGTTGGCAAAGCAGGCGCCTGAGGAGTGGACGGGAGCGCGATGAGCTCTTTTCTGTGCTTCGTTTTGTGCCGTCCGAGCTTCGAATGCAGTTCTCGCTGAGGAATCCACCCTCCATTGCCCAACCGTACAGCCCGACGACGATGATCTCTCGGCCACGGTATTGCTGTACGTGGCGCAAAGCCTCACAGACGGTCAGCACAGAAGCCTGCTCGGGAAGTACGGGTAGTGGCGATACGAGCAACAGCAATATTGCTCTTTCCACCGTCATTTGTGTCTAAAAGTTTGGATTCCTTCCTGCGAAGCGCAAAGCTATTCACCTAGACTATAACTCATCGCAAACCGCCCAATCTTGATCACAGGTTTTTCATCGGGCGGCACGATCCGGAAAGATTCAATTCTGCCAAGACGGTTCAGGCGATGCGCGTCCACATCGCCCAGAAACTTTCCTGATTGAGCATCGTAGAACTTCACATCCAAAGAATCCTCGTCTTGTTTGCGCCAGCCGAATACATATTCGCCAGGCTTGAGGGAGAGATCGCCTATTCTGATCGGTACTTGTGTGATAAAAAAATTTGAGTATTTTCCTTCCGCCGCATAGCCGGCAGTGATGAGTACCACCCCGGCGACAAACCTGCCGCTTCCGTCTGTTATCGCCGATGCGGTTCGGAATTCTGTCTCAATGCGCTCCTTCTCAACGGGAGCTCGCGCTGGAATGACCTCTCTCAACTCAGCCTCAGTGGCCGGCCTCCAGGTTACGCTTCTGGGACGTCCCATTGCGACCACAAGCGCGGCGATTATCAGGAAGGCGTGTATCGAAATTTTCATATAGAGCGCGCCCCAGCTAAAGGTGGACGAGGCCGCGTTGTAAGGCGGTGGTCGCGGCTTGGGTGCGATCGGTCACGCTCAATTTACTAAGAATGCTATTGATGTGAGTCTTGACTGTTGCTTCAGAGATTGTCAATTCTGAACCAATCTCCTTGTTGCTTTTGCCTGCGACGATCAGCTTCAGAACGTCGAGCTCGCGAGTGGTTAAAGGCGAGCCACCCATCCGCAGCGCCAAGCGCTCCGCAATGACTGCTGGAATACGCGATTTGCCGGCGTGCACTGCGCGGATGGCGTCCATCAGTTCCTCGCCGAACATCCCCTTCAGAAGATATCCGCGCGCTCCTGCCTGCAAGGCTCGATAAATGTCCTCATCACCGTCAAAAGTGGTCAAGACAATAATTCGAGCGCTAGCGAATTGCTTGCGAATTTCCGTGACTGCTTCGACGCCGCTCATGTTGGGCAGCCGCAGATCCATCAGCGTCACGTCAGGCTGATGCTGCCGGAAAAGATCGAGGGCATTCTTGCCATCAGAAGCCTCAGCAACGACGGTCATATCCGGCACGGTGTTGAGTAACGCGACGAGGCCCTGCCGCACAATGTGGTGATCCTCCACAACCATGATTCGGATTCGATCAGTCAATCAATCTCCGTTTCGACTAATACCTGCGTGCCTTCGCCGGCTGCGCTCTTCACTGTCAGTTTTGCATCAATTCGTTCGGCTCTTTCGCGCATACCTTTCAATCCGAAGTGGCCATTGGAATAAAACGAGCTGGGATCGCCAGCAAAGCCGCGGCCATCGTCAGCGATCGCTAATTTTAGTTTCTTTGCCTCAAAGTCCAGATCGATTTTGATGTGATTCGCATGCGCGTGGCGGACCACGTTGGCAACCGCCTCCTGCCCGATCTTCAGCAACTCTTGTTCGACGTCATGGGACAATCGCCGGTATGTCCCAAGGACCTGGAACCGCACTTTGATCGGGGTAGTAGAGGTTACTTGAGTCGCTATTTTCGAAAGCCGGGAGGGCAAATCTTCGTCATCCGAGTCTTGAGACCGGAGCTCCCATATGGAGCGGCGAGCTTCTGCCAGGCTATTTTGAACTGATAGTTGGATTTGCCTCAGCAGCTGGTGAGCGGAGTCGGTGGAGATGGACAGCGTTCGCGCAACCAGCTCCAACTGAACTGAAACGGCGACAAAACCTTGAGCCAGCGTGTCGTGGATCTCCCTCGCGATGCGGTTGCGTTCGGCGAGCACAGCCTTGAATTGTGCTTCCACCTGCTTCACGCGCCAGCGATAAATCTGCCACATAAGCAGAATCGAAGCGAAAAGAAGCAAGGAATAAAACCAATATGTTTGGTAGAAATGCGGCCGCAACCGAAACGCGAACGATGTGCCGGATTGATTCCAGACACCCTCATGACTGCGAGCCAACACTCTGAATCGATACCTTCCAGGCGATAGGTTCGTATAGTAAGCAATCCGGCGCGTCCCGGCATCGTTCCAATCCCGATCAAACCCTTCTAATTTGTATTTGAATCTGACGTTATGCGGTGCGATGAAGCTGAGGCCAGCGTACTCGAAGGAGAACCTGGAGTGGCCGGGAGGTATGTCCGTTGCTCGTGAGGGATTCAGCATCTGATCGTCAACGTACACAGATTCGAGTGCGACAGGCGGGGGTGGATGATTTATCTCGGCCCGCTCCGGGTTGATAGTGGCGACGCCTCTCAACGTGGCAAACCAAAGTGTGCCGTCGGGGCTTACTGAGGCCGCGGGGTGACCTCCTCCGCTGCATTCATTTACTCTCAAACCGTCTACCGCTCCGTATGAGGCGATGGCGATGCTGCTCGTCCGGCCCTCTGCGAAAGCGTTCAGCTGATTGCGGCTGACTTTGAAGATACCGGTTTTTGCTGGAATCCAGAAGTTCTGCCGGGAGTCCTCCAAGATCCCGTAAATAACGTCAGGAATGCCTGACGATGAAGGATAGCGGACGATCTTGCCAGAATGAAATCTATTCAGTCCACCATGGTTCAAATCAGCATCCTGCGTTCCGATCCACAAGACGTTGTTCTCATCTTCGGTAAGCGCGGTGATGACGTTGCTCGAGAGGCCATCTTTGACTGTATAGTTTGTAAACCTGTTTGCATTGAAGCGGGTGAGGCCGTGCAAGGTTCCGATCCACAAGTTTCCTTGGTGATCCCGCAGCAGTGCGCCAACAACGTCACTTCCTAATCCGTCGGCTTGTGTGTAGGTCCTGAATCCGCGTTTCGTCCAGTGTGATAGTCCGCGGCGAGTGCCGATCCATAGCGAGTCATCCACGTCCTTGTAAATAGATCGGACAAAGTCGTCGGCGAGACCGTCTGCAGAAGTAAGAACCTGGACGGGACGTCTCGTGCCGTTGGCGCTCTTCCGCACTATATTCAGCCCGTCCGGCGTTCCGACCAGAAGATTGCCAGCTGAATCTTCGGCCAAAGAAAGGATTACGTTACTCGATAGTCCGTCTTTCGTAGTGAGAGTAGAGAAGCTCTGATTTTCGAAACGATTCAAACCCCCGCTATTTGTGCCTATCCAGACGATTCCATTTCGATCGCGAAAAATGCAACGGACGAAATCATCTGAGAGACCTTCCTTTCTCGCATACGTGGTGAACTTCTGGTCACGCAGTATAGTTAGCCCGTCCGAATCTGTGCCAAGCCAGAGGCTGCCCTCGCGATCTTCAAACATCGAAAGGACGATGCTGTCATGCAGGGGATCGTTTGCCGGGAAGCGCTGAATTGCTTTGTCCGAAATGCGAGCGAGCCCGGCATCAGTGCTGACCCACACGGTGCCATTCCGGTCCTGGTATAGAGCAGCAATCCTATTACTCGGTAGGCCATCGCGAACGGTGTACGTGCTGACCTTTCCGTTCTGATAGACAGACAGGCCGGTTGGTGCACCGATCCAAATACGCCCTGAGCTATCGGCGAGGATGGCAGCGATGTTTCCACTCGGCAATGATCCGCTGGATGGAGGAGTTGAAAATCCGCCGTCGGCGAAGAGCTTGACTCCATCTTGCGTGCCGATCCATAACGATCCCCGGCTATCTTCGGCCATACCGGCAATGCTGATCGAGAGACCTGGAGGAGTTCTGTAAGGCTGGAAACGATGTGCGTGATATCGGGCGGGACCGTCCGCAGTGAGCGCCCAGAGTGCTCCAGAGTGGTCCTGATAAGTCGACCAAATGCTGTTGCTGGGCAGGCCTTGCTCAGTAGTGAAGGCCTCGAAATCCGAGCCGTTAAATTTACTCAGCCCGTCTGCTGTTCCGATCCAAAGGTTATGTTCGCGGTCCTCCAGCAAGCTGCGGACATTGTTACTTCTTAACTGTGGAGTGTTTTGCGAATCGAATACGACGAACTTGAGGCCGTCAAAGCGGACGACTCCGTCCTCTGTTCCCAACCATAGATAACCATCGTGGGTTTGCAAAATCGCATGGATCGTGTTCTGGGGCAGGCCGCTTTCCGTTCGCCAAGTCTGGCGTCCATAGCGATTGAGCTCTTTATTTTTATCCAGGGCGAATAACGGCAGCGTCCCTACAAGCAGCAGCGCAGCGAACGCAAGGCATTCGACCTGGAAACGAAGTGTATGCTCGCGAGAGCGCATGGAACCGTGCTTCCAGTGTCTTATACACGCTACCAACGGGGGCGGAGCACTCTAGAACGAAAATCGCGCGCTCAATTGAACTTCGCGGCCGGGCGTAGTTGCATCGGTGATGGTTCCGACTTGTGGCTCATTGAAGAATCGGTTCGGCGCATCCAGATTGGTGTGGTTCAAAGTGTTGAACGCCTCGCCACGCACCTGGAACCGTAGGCGTTCGGTGATTGCGAATGTACGCACAAGCGCTATGTCGACGGTCTGCATTCCGGGGCCATACACAGTGTTTCGCCCTACATTTCCGAACGTGTATGCCGGAGGTGTTGAGAATGCTTCCGGATTGAACCATCGCTCCGCTGTTCGCGTACCTGGGCCGTAGATCGGCTGGCCGGTGTAATTGGCGCGAATCGGGTTTTCGCCGAGAAGGGTTCCGGCATTCGCCGTATCTCCGAACACCGAAATCGTAAACGGATAGCCGCTCTGCACCTGGAACAAAGTTGAAAACTGCCAATTGGAAGTTATCTCTTGAAGAATTCTCGATCGCGAGTAACCCGGAATGTCATACACGGCAGTAAGCGCGAAACGGTGCCGGATGTCGCATGCTGGCCCTTTTTCAGCGTCCAGATTGTTGTTGTTTTGCGGAATACTCGACTCGAACATGGGTGACCGGAAATCTGGAGCATTCGTCAAATTTTTCGCGTAGGTGTAGTTGGCGAGCAAGCTCAGCCCATGTGAGTAACGGCGCCTAATGTTCACATACCCTGCGTCATACCAAGTTCGAGCCGTGTTTTGCAGCATGTTGATGCTGCTGACGGGAAACGTTAAGCTCGCGACGACAATACCAGATGGAATCACAGTGCCGGGCGCAAATGTCGCGGTGTGATACGGACGGCGTGGCTGAAGAAGGCCGGGACCAGGCTGGGCATTATTGATGAGATGAGCCTGCTGCAAGTGAAATCCACGCTCGCCAAGATAGCCGATCTCGAGAGTGGTTGAAGCTCCCAAGCTTTTCTGTAGCGACGCTATTGCTTGCTGAACGTATTGGGGAGGGGCATGTGGATCAAATGCTGCATAGCTGACCACTGTCTTTCCGAGTACTGGCGGCGCCCAGTCAAACCCGTGAATAGAAGGGTTGAAGTTGTCGCTCTGCTTCGTTTCCGGGAACACGAGCGGCACATTATGCAGTTGATTGCACCACGTATTCAGATCGACGGGCGTGTAGAAGACGCCATAACCGACACTCAATACAATGCCGGTATTTCGAAACTCATGAGTTAGGCCGACACGCGGCGCAAAATCCAGTTTGTTGGGATACATCAAGCCACGCGGTGTGCCGTTCTGACCGCCGATGAAGGCTTCAAGGCGACCATCGATAATTTGCAGGTTCGACCACTGGCGGCTGATGTCGACGAGCGGCGTCATGAATTCATAGCGCAATCCGAGCACAACGGTCGTCTGGGGAGTGAGTCGCCATGTGTCCTGCCCATAGGCGTCCGCATGCCAGTTTCTCAGGTTCATACTGGGCACCCCGGCTTGTAGTTGGGTCACTGCAGGCAAGCCAAGCAGGAAGCTCGCCAACCCGGCTCCTGTTCCGTCGTTGGTCGCCGTTCTGGTTGTAAAGCCGTTTGTGAACTGATAATACCCGCGATTTTGGAAGAAGCCCCACATGGGCCAGATGAGCCGACGATAACTGGCACCAAACTTCAGATTGTGGCGGCCGTGTTGCCAACTGAGGTCGTCACGGCCTTCGATAATCGTGTCCCATGCGTGCATCGGTGTAGCGAGGAAAGTATCACCGAACCCGGAATAGCCCTGCACATTGAAATAGGGAGCGCCGGATGCGGCCGGGCCTCCGTATCCCACTCCCTGGATGCCTAGCTGCTTCACGATGTCGTTTGTTCCGTTGTTCTGCGAATAGCGGAACATGGTCAGTCGCGAGGCTGCAACGCTCGCCGTATTCACCAGGTTGGGGCTGATGATGCGAGTCCACGTGATGTTTCCGTTCTGCGCCAAATTGTTGTTGTATGCGCCGAAGCCGGGCAGATTCTGCGGAGTAAAGCCGTGCTCAAAGCTCGCAGAGTAGCGTGCAAATATACTGTCTCCGCCATCAAACACGCGATCGAGTCGTATGGTCCCTTGATTATTCTTCTCGATTGCATTTTGTACATCCATGTAGTTGTTTGAATCCATTCCCGCGCCGATCACAGACGGGACGCCCATTGGACCGCCTATGCCTAAGCCCATATTCATGCCCGTTGCCATGCTCATGCCGTTCATGTAGTTGGGTTGAGGGACATAGCGTTGAAGGAATTTGTATGCGACCGGATTTTGCCTGCTGAGCGGGATGACATTGCCCGGAAACTGATCTCGCACAGTCTTCGGATTCGCCGGGCTCACTGGCAGAGCTGGATTGTAATTGGGATTGGCACGCGATGAGGAAGGATCATACACGGTTCTGTCACTCTGCCTGAAATTTCCCGACGCCTCGAGCGCGCTAGGCACTGTGTCGATTTGCGTCATGGCCATCGACATCTGCAGACCTTCGTAGTTCGCGAAAAAGAATGTCTTCTTGCCCGGGAGCGGGCCGCCGAGAGAAGCTCCGAAGTTGTTGTGGACCAGATGATCATTTCCCGGCATTTCGTTAAATGTTCGTGCATCGAACATGTTGTTGCGCAGGAACTCGTAGACTGTTCCGTGCATTTGACTCGTACCGGAGCGCGTGATGATGTTGATCTGACCTCCGCCTGCGCCGCCTAAATCGGCCGTGTAACTGCCTGTCTGCACTTGAAACTCCTGCACAGCATCAGGCGAGGGGCTAACGTTTTGAGTGTTGAATGTTTGATCCGTATTCGTGACACCGTCCAGAAGGAAATAGTTTGCATTTGGACGGTTGCCACCAATGCTAAGGGCCGAAGGCTGGCCCGGCCTCCAATAAAGCGGATTCGCGTTGCCCAGCTGAGCGCCACTGCCAACGTGTGCTCCCGGTACAGTGACGACCAGATCGAGCAGCATGCGTCCGTTCAGGGGCAACTCCTGAATCGATTTCGTTTCTACCACTTCGCCGAGGCTTGCATCCGAAGTTTTCAGCATTTCCGTCTTCGCTGAAACGTCCAGCGATTCATGTTTTTGGCCGAGCGCCAACGCAAGATCCAGACGCATGTTCTGCCCTACTTCAAGATGAATGCTGCGGGACAATCGTGCGAAACCGGTCGACTCGACCTCGAGAGTGTAATCGCCGGGCGACAGATTCGTGACATCGAACATCCCTTCGGCGTTTGAGGTTACATGCCGGCCTGCATCGGTTTCGAGCGAGCGCATCTGAACATGGGCATTTTGGATTGGAGCGCCCTGCGCATCCGTGATCGTTCCACCTATCTCGGCGAAATTAGTTTGAGGCAATGCCACTAGGCTTACAAGCACGAGCAGCATACTGAAGCGAAGGAGTGCGGCCGGCAATGGCGCAAGTTTGACGTTCATTCTATTCTTTTGCGGGAACACAGATGTAAGTAGTCCAGAGTAGGCTAGCAACGAATCTCCCCCCATGTCATCGGTCAGAAGATGCACACGAACATCCACCTTTCGATGGAGGCTGGCTGGAGGGACTCCTTCGTCTTCAGCGAAACTGATTCATATCAATATTCAATTCGAAGTGTTCACCCTTGGCCAATAGTTCGTCCCAGGTGACTTCGCGCCCGAGCCGTCCAGCCATTCGGCCGAGCATTGCGCTCAGTGCGCTCTCGACTCCAATAGCCGCTTGATTGTGGAATTTGCCGGAGGTAATGCTTTCGATGAAGCTCTTCTCTTTTTCAGGGTCGGCGAGCGCCAGGTTGTCGGCAAATGCGCCATTGGCAGCAAAGGTTGCGGTTTGAGTTTGATCCTTGGCAGGCTCTTTCGACCACTCCCAAGCGTTTTGGCCTACGATGTGTAGCGGGCCAGAATAGGGCGATTCAGAAATGCCGAGCGAGCCAAACACGCCTTCCGACACATCAAACCAGCCCTCAGGTCCGAATTGCTTGGAGGAAAAGCTGACATGCACAGCGTCAGGGTAGGTGTAATCGACTTGATAGTTATCCCAGGTGTCTCCCGCATGGGTAATTATGTTTCGGCCACCCGTGGCAAATGCTTTCAGGGGATGACCGCGAAGAATCCAATTGCAGATATCGATGACGTGAATATTCTGCTCTACGATGATGTCGCCGGATAGAACACGATCCCAAAGCCAATTTCTGATGCGGAGCTCGTCGCCCGAAATGCCCGGCCGGTCGGGATAAGTAGAGGCTGGCGAATTGTAGTGCGCCGCTATGGAGCCTATCTTTCCGAGAGCACCATCGTGAATGCGCCGAACCAGTTCGACAAACGGAGGGGCACATCGGATCTGGAAACCGACTTCAAGACTCATGCGGCCGTCTGCGCGCTTCCCGATTTCAAGGGCACGCTTGGCGTGGACGACGTCAACCCCCATCGGCTTTTCGCAATAGACGTGTTTACCGGCTGCAACAATGGCCTCAAGGTGCTGCACGTGGAAATAGGGTGGAGTGGAAATCTGTACTGCGTCCACGTCTTTGCACGAGGCAATCTCCTGATAGGCGTTGTGGCCGCGGAACATCATCTTCGGGTCGATTCTTGGATAACTGCGAGACGTAGCAAGCTCATCGAAATGCGCTTTACCTCTGTCCAGTTGATCGGGAAACAGATCCGCCAGCGCGACGACGCGGGTGTTCGTGTTGTTGGCAAATGAAGTGGCGACGGTGGTTCCGCGCGAACCGCAGCCCAATAATCCAAGGCGAACCGCGGAGTTTGCCTGGTAACTCCACACTGTGCGCGGTTTCAGCAATAACAATCCGCCGGCAGCCGCTGTAGCGCTTATAAACTGTCTTCTATCCACTTGACATCGCTCCTCTATGGAATCGTACTCTCTTACGAAAAAAAAGTGGAGGGCGGGAGGTTTTTGTCTACATCGTAAGCTGGACAGATTGAGGAGCAATCAAATGAAGCGAATATTTCTCGGGCTCGCGATGACCTCCGTTGCGCTGTGTCTTGCTGTGTCGGGAATGTCGGCTCAAGAGAATAAACTTGCAGGCGAGGACTGGGTCGCGCTGTTCAACGGGAAGAATCTTACGGGATGGACCGAGATAGGACATGAGAGCTGGGCGGTTGAAAACGGCTTGATCCATGGTAAGGGCGTGACTAAAGACTACGGTTATCTGCAGACTGAAAAGCGATACAAAGATTTCCAACTGTCATTGCGCTTCAAGTGTGCCGGCGACGGCAATAGCGGCGTATTCTTTCATACGGCGTTCAAACCGGGCACCGCCGATGTGACGCAAGGGATGCAGTTTGAGATCGATTGCAACATGATGCACCACACGGCGGGCGTGTATGCCGAAGACGGGCGGGGCTGGGTGGTCTGGCCTGCACCTGAAAACGAGGGAGTCGTGCGGATGGGAGAGTGGAATGACTATCTGGTCGAGGTGATCGGAAACCGTTATCGCTCGCGACTCAACGGCATTCAGATGGTCGATTTCACAGATCCAAAGCCAACATCGTTCGACGGTAACATTGCGTTGCAACTGCACGCCGGTGGACGAGGCAACATGGAGTTCAAAGATATTTGGATCCGGGACTTGTCGCACCGCTAGCATTGGCGATTGTGACTTTCGTGACAATCAAGTACACGCTTCCCCTTGTTCTGCTGTGTTTCAATATCCCGGCTGTTTGGTCGACGCCTTCGGTGACGATCGGCTCCCATAGTGGAGTGTGTGTCGATATAGGTACGAAAAGCGCCAAGTTCGAGATCTTGCCGTCGGGCTATGTGCGTGCGTATTTTCGGGAACCGGGCCGTTCGGTGACTCTTGACGACCCGGGTTCACAGGGAAGCGCTGCTGTCGTCGTAAACGGAAAGCAGGTCGATGATTTTCGCCTCGATTGCGCTCACGTGCGGAGCACCGAGGTAATCGGAAGGCTGGGCTCAGCGGCCAAGAGAGTTGAGATTCGCGGCAGAGCCGCCGCAGTCCAAACTTACTAACTCCTGCTGGACCCGGCTACGCTGCGTCCATCCCGACCCACAGATTTATGGTGTTCAGTTCCTCGCGGCCGCATGCCTTCAGATAGAGGAACAACTGCATGCGATAGGCAGCATAGTGGCACCGTACCAGGCTGACGATCCACGAGCCCCGGCTGGCCTTTCCGAACATTTCCATCTCAGCACTGAAATCGGCATCGGAACAGGAGCCCACCAATTCCGTAAACAGCGCAGACTGCGTCCCGATCGCGTCCTTCACCTCTTCCAGGTTCATCACCTTCGCGGCTGCCTCTTCAGTCCGCCAGGTATTTCGCCATGCGTCCAGATCGAACACGCCTTCCTTAACCGCGCGGAGATGGATTGGGCCCATGATCATCATCTATTGCAGCAGTTCCAGCATGCTGCGCTGTTGGCGCTAAGCCGGTAGTCGAGCGTCGCGGGATCAACCTTCGAAGCCAGGTGAAGCAAGACTCGTACTTCGTGCTGAAGCTTTGTAATCAGTTCGTCTTTCGTAAGGACCACGACTAACTCCCGGTCTTAGAAAGACGCAAGGCGGTGCATTTCACTTATGCTTCTCTTGCTCCTTTCTCCATCCCGCGGGCCTCGGGCGATGCCAACAACTCCGCAAGCTTGTCGTAGCTCTCCGCCGCGCCGTGCTCCATGCCGGATTTAATGACGGCATCACGAATCTCCTGCGACGGGTAGAGCACCGTGGCCGTGAGCGTCGTCTTGCCCCCTTGTTCGACGAAGACTGCGGTTACCTGCGACTCACCCGGGTAGTCGTCGAATGATTCCATGTGGACGGAGCGCTCGGGCGGCACGATTTCGCGATAGACGCCGCGCATCCCCATTTCTTTTCCATCGGGGCCGCGTAGCACAAAGCGAAAGCCGCCACCCACCTTCAAATCGACCTCGCATACCACTAGTGACCAGCCACGAGGTCCGAACCAGCGCTTGAGCAGCTCGGGTTTGCTGAACGCGTCGAAGACCAGGCGGCGTGGCGCGTCGAAGACCCGCGTCAACACGATTTCCCGGTCGGTGGGCGTAGTTACTTTTAAGGTTCCAGTGTTCTTCATCGGTGTTTTCCCTTCCTAGCGCGTCGAGCGCCACTTTTTTTCGCTTGGGTCTTCAGTTCATCCAGCAGAGCGTCGAGGCGCTGGAAGCTGCCCTCCCAAAACCGCCGGTATCCTTCCAGCCACCCACTAGCATGTGCGAGCGGCTTGGCCTCGAGCCGGCGCGGCCGCCTCTGCGCATCACGACCGCGCGAGATCAGGCCCGCGCGCTCCAGCACCTTGAGATGCTTCGAGATCGCGGGCTGGGTCATCGCGAACGGCTTGGCTAGCTCCGTTACTGACGCCTCACCCGACGCAAGCCGCGCGAGGATCGCCCGCCGAGTTGGATCGGCAAGCGCAGCGAACGTTGAATCAAGGCGCTGGGAAGCATTCATTACCGGGTAGCTCTATAACCATTAGATTATGTACAAATTCGCTGCAGACGTCAAGCCCCGTACTTAGAAAGAATTTAGGTCTCAACAACTATCATCTTGACCACGCTAGACTGAACCGTTTAGTATTTACAGAGGGCGTTTATAGCAGGTCGACGCGTTCTGGAAAGCCTTCGCCATGAGCCACGGCGCTCCCAAACGCGGACTACCTTGAGATACTAAGCTGTCTATATAATAGGAAGTCCAAGTATGCCAAAGCCGGACTCTCTTCAAGGCTCGCTCGACCTGCTCGTACTGAAAATCCTCTCGCGGCACCCCCGGGACGCACGGGTACGCCATTATGTCCGCCATCAAAGACATGTCCGGCGAAGTGCTCCGGGCTGAGGAAGGTTCGCTCTATCCGGCGCTGCATCGGATGGAAAAAGCCGGCTGGATTCGCGCCCAATGGATCACGAAAGACACCGGGCGGCGGGCGCGTTTGTACGAACTGACCGCGGCAGGAAAGAAGCAACTTGCGAGCGAAGAATCACGTTGGCAGGCGGTGACTTCGGCCGTAAATCGCGTGCTAAGGACGGTCTGATATGTCGTGGTGGTCCCGAATCGCAAATGTATTTCGCTTGTGATCGTCTGAGCAACGAGATCGACGAAGAATTCCACGCGCACATTGAACAAGCTATCGAGGATGAGGTTGACCCCACGAAAGCCCGGAGAGCGTTCGGACCGGTTCTACAGCGCCGCGAAGAGAGCCGTGATATTCGACTTGTCGTTTGGCTGGAGTGGCTCCGCGCCGACGCCATCTTCGGCTGGAGGCAGATCACCAAAAACAAAGTGGCCTCGGCCGCCGCGATCCTGTCTCTTGCTATCGGCATCGGGGCATGTACATCGTCATTTCGGCTGATTGACGCCCTTCTGTTGCGGCCTCTTCCAGTGGCGGCTCCGGAGCGGCTCTACGATGTCTTCCGGCAACAAATCGGTTGGGACGGCAAACCCGGAACCTTCGACGGCTGGGCATATCCAGCGTTCCGCCAGATGCGCGCCGCCGTGAGGGATCAAGCCGAGTTGATCGCAATTTCATATGCTGAGCGCGCTGACCTGACCTACCGGTCGGACCAGGAGATGGAGAAAGCGTACACGCAATACGTTTCCGGTTGGATGTTCAACTCTTTCGGACTCCGGCCCTCAGTCGGGCGGCTATTCACCGAACACGACGATCTCGAGCCGGGCGCACATCCCTACGCTGTGCTGTCTCACAACTACTGGACGGGCCGCTTCCGACAGGATTCAAACATCATCGGGCGTACCTTCCGAATGGGCGACCGCGTTTACGAAATCATCGGCGTCGCGGAGGAGCGCTTCACTGGCACGGAGCCCGGCACCATGATCGACATCTTCCTTCCGGCCATGATGAATCCTTCTGTCAGCCGTTCAGACGCGACTTGGCATCGAACCTTGGCGGTGCTGAAGCCCGGTGTTGCTGTTCAACCAATTCGCGAGAGACTCAACGCGATTTCTCTGGCATTTGAACGGGAAAGAGCGAAGGGGTTCACCAACGTGTCCAAACAAAACCTCGAGAATTATCTACAGCAGACAGTGTTGCTGGAGCCTGCGCCTTCCGGCGTCTCAGACATGCCGAACGCAAACCGCCGTTCGTTAATGGCCCTGGGTGTGTTGGTAGGACTGGTGCTGCTGATCGCGTGCGCAAACGTCGCCAACCTGATGACGGCTCAGGCAGCAGCGCCGACGCGTGAGATGGCGCTACGAGTCTCAATCGGCGCGGGGCGATTTCGACTGGTGCAACTGGTCTTGGTGGAAAGCGCTGTGCTCGCGTTCTTCGCGGCGCTGATTGGCGGGTTATTCGCCTGGTGGTCTGCGCCTTTCGTCATCAGCATGATCAATCCCCCGGACAATCCAGCGCGCTTGCTTCTCCCAGCGGACTGGCGAGTGCTTGGATTCGGCCTGGGACTGACTATTGTCGTGACCTTCCTGTTCGGGCTGATGCCTGCGCTGCGCGCCTCGGCAGTCACGCCGGTCAGCGCCCTCAAGGGTGGAGAAGACCCGCGCTCTCGGCGGCACATCATGCATGCACTCATCGCGGCGCAAGTGGCCTTCTGTTTTCTCGTGCTCTTCATCGCAGGCTTGTTTGCCGCTACATTTAACCGGCTATCGGATCAACCTACCGGGTTTTCCGCTGAACGGCTCCTTACTCTTGATACGGTGGCACAACGCCCTCAGCCGCCTGCATTTTGGGATCAAGTGGCCGAACATCTGCGCGCACAGCCTGGTGTTCAGAGGGTCGCCCTAGCGGGTTGGCCCCTGCTCAGTGGCGAGGGCTGGAGCGACTCCATTTCGATTAATGGCGGGCCGCCTAGCGACGACCTAACCTATTTCTTGAATGTCTCGCTGGGTTGGATCGACACAATGAAGATTCCGTTTATCGAGGGCAGGGATTTTCGCGTAGACGACACGTATCCTGGCGCGGCCATCGTCAACAATACCTTCGTAAGGCGATACTTCAAGGGCGAGCATCCAGTCGGAAAAACGTTCGACCAAACTGTAGATGAAGGCGCTCGTATTCGCCTCCAGATCGTTGGCGTAGTTCGCGATACTCGTTACCGTGGCATGCGCGAGCCGATCCCGCCGGTTGCTTACGTTCCTTTTCGCTCCATCGACGGCAAGGGCGCAGGCAAGCCGATAGACCGGGGAACGTTCATCGTGCGCACCTCAAGTTCGAACCCGATGGCGCTGGCGTCCACACTGCGAAAGGCGGTGTCCCGCGCCCGGCCGGAATTTCGCGTGAGCAACATCCGCACGCAAATGGAGATAAATCAATCACTCACCATCCGTGAGCGATTACTTGCGATGCTGTCCCTGTTTTTCGCGGCTGTCGCGCTTTTGCTCGCGGGTATCGGCCTGTATGGCGTCTTCGACCACTCGGTGTTGCAGAGGCGGCGTGAAATCGGCATTCGCATGGCAATTGGCGCGCAAGCCGGCGATGTCGTGCGGCGAGTGACCTCGGATGTCTTCGCGATGGTCGTAACAGGAGCACTTGCGGGCTTCGCACTCGGGGTGGTTTCGCTGCCATACATCAACGCTCTTCTTTATCAGGTCAAGGCCACCGACTTGGGTGTGCTTACGCGCCCTTCGATAACCATTTCCGCGGTGGCATTACTGGCCGCGTTACCAGCGGCGATCCGTGCAGTGCACATCGACCCGGTCGCGACGCTGCGTGCTGAATAGACGCGGGATCAGGTATTGAGGCCACCGTTTTTAGCCAGTTCAACCAGAGTCTGTTCAACCAGCCGAGCAGTAAAACGCAAAAACGAACCCAATTGAGTTCGTTTGGTAAAAAGCCACTAATCCGCAAATCCACTCGACGTATCCGGCACCGTCACAAATCCCGAAAACCTTCTATCCTGCTCTAAATCAATCGCTTGGTCCGGACGCAAGGCCCGACCCTGCACTATTCGTCGGCGAAGATCACGCTACAGACTTACCAGATGAACTTCAACGCGAACTGAAGCTGACGGTTGCTTGCCGCCGTGCTGTTGATTGTGTTGAACGAGCCAATCTGGCTGATGTCGGCAGGCCCAACCGGGAACCTGCCGGTCGGATCGTAAGTGGGATATTGATCCGCGAATGGGTTCGGCATGGAGAAGATTGGGTGATTCAGCAAGTTGAACGCCTCAAACCGAAACTGGAGTTTCAGCCGCTCAGTCAGGCTGGTTGTCTTCATGGAGCTGAAATCGAAACTCACAAATTTCGGTCCACGCAGAACACTGCGTCCCGCATTTCCAAACACCTCTTGTTCGGTCGGCAGCGCGAAGGCAGAGAGGTTCCACCAGTCCAAAATCTGATGAGGACCATCATTGGCGTTTCCGATGATGTCGCAGTTGTCCTGCTCAAAGTTGACATTGTTCACTGCCGGATCGCTCGTAGTCAGACAGGAAGCCGGAAAACCGGTGCGTACGACACTGATTCCGCCGATCTGCCATCCGCCGAACAGCCCGTCAACCAGACCGGACCAGTTCGAGCCCCAGTGCCGTCCCTTCCCGAAGGGGAGTTCGTACAACGCGCTGTTCACCCAATTGAACTTCGCGTCGAACACCGAAGGTCCGTAGTCAAGCCTGTAATCGTAGATATGCGGCGTCGCTTGGCCGTTTCCCCCATCGCGCGTGGACGAAGCCGTATCGAACGTCTTGGACCACGTGAATGAACTGAGGAAAGTAAAACCCTGCGAGAAACGCTTCTCGAGTTTCGTTTGTAACGAGTTGTAGTTAGCGGAAGTGATGCTCTCGAAGCGATTGTAATAGGAGGCCAGCGACGGAATTCTGGGTGGTAGATACGTCACCGGCTGGACGACCCTGTCGCCGTTTAGCACCGGAAAAGTTTGATTCTGGTCAGTGAGGTGCGGCAGGTGCGTAGAGGCCGAGCCCACATACGCAACCTCCAATAGCAGGTTTTGAGCGAGTTCCTGCTGAATCCCGAAGCTCCATTGCTGGATGCGCGGTGTCTTCAAGTGCGGGTCAACAGTAAACTCGGAAGGCTGGATGATCGTTTGCGTGGTGTTGTTGAAGGCCTGGTCGAGGAGAGTGTATTGCCCTTTGTTTATGAACTTCGCGGAGCGCGGGGCGTTACGCGCGAAGTCGAACCAGGGATCTGCATTCATTGGCGAATAGAAGATACCGGCGCCACCCCGGATCACAGTTTTGCCGTGAGCCAGCGCGGGCGACCACGCAAATCCCAATCGTGGTGACCAGTTGGTCTTGTCTGTGAACACTAAGTTAGGACCCAAACGGTTGTCCCGCACGAACGGCAAATAAGTGGGTGAGTTGGGATCGGAATCAAAATGCGTTGGGGGGAAATCCTCATAGGGGTCGCCATGACCGGGTCGCACCACAACCGGAATCGGCCCGCTGAAATCGACGTTGACCATGGAATCTCTAAGATCGTGCCAGTAAGGAGCCACCTCATACCGAATCCCAAGATTTACGGTCAGATTCGGCGACAGCTTGAAGTCGTCCTGTATATAGTAGGCCTGCGTCCAGCGGAAGAGGTGCACATGTGAATCTCCAGTGGCCACTTCGGAATCATTGCTGATCCCCATCAACAGCGACGCGAGCGAGAGACCGCCGGTCTGATCGAGCGCAGCGGTCGCTACCGCGGGGTTCTGAAACTCGGCCCGCGATATATTGTGCGACAGCAGATTTAAGTTTTCATGACGGAAGTTGACACCGGCCTTCAGAGTATGCCGCTGCCGGATAAAGGACCAGTCGTCTCCGTATTCATAAGTAGTCTGAACTTTGCGCAGAGGATGACCAAAGGCATCTTCTCCCAGGCTGAGAAAGTTGTCCCCAGCCCCGCTGAAGCTGGGTGTTCCAAAATCAATTGGGTCGCCGGATGCGCCAGGGATCCCTAGTTGCGCCACAACGTTGGTCGTACCCGCCAGTGGTCCGAGGTTGCTGCTATCCGCCCGGAGATAGTTGGCCTTAAGCTCGTTCACCATGCGGCCTCCAATGGTCCAAGCGTGATGCAGCGTCACCGTGTTCGTTTTCACGGCTTCCGTTAGATCTCTCACCGGCATGACATTGTTATTGATCACGTCCTCGCGTCCCCAGGAATATCTGCCCCACAGGTTCATGCTCGGGTTCATCAAAAAGTCCATGCGCCCGGCCGCTTGGTCGTAATTCGTAGGTGTGCTGACCACGTTGACATAGTTGTTGAGGAGTCCTGGGCGGTTCGGCTGTGGGACGTACGAAGAGGAGAGGAAAGCCGCGCCCGCGGCATTCCAGCATTGCTGGGGAATTGTCATGTTGGGCCACGGCACGTCTGTATTGGGATTAGGGTTGAAACAGCCGGCTGGAAGGGTATTGCCGGCACGAAAGGTCGATGAGCCATCCGGGTTCGTGATATGCGGCATGTATATGGGAATGCCGTATCCTGAAAAGTCGCCGTTCTTCACACCCGCGAGCGGAACCGTCGCCGTTTTGGCTCCACCAGTGCGATCCCGAAGCCCTTCATAGGCGCCGAAGAAAAAGAGCCTGTCTTTGATAACCCGGCCGCCTGCAGTCGCCCCGAACTGGTTCCGCTTGAACGGCGGCTTAGGAGCGCCTGGAAAAGCATTGATGTCGTTGAAATAGTCTTTGGCATCCAACGCGGAATTCCGCAGGAAATCGTAAGCAGTGCCGTGAAACGAGTTCGTGCCGCCCTTGGTAACGGCATTCACCTGCGCGGCGCCGCGGCCGAACTCCGCCGTGTAAGAGTTCGTCTGCACCTTGAACTCCTGAATTTCATCGATCGAAGGAATAGCTGCAACCGTGTTGAAATCCGGCGAAGTGTCGGTGGCCCCATCCAAAAGGAAATTGGTGTCCTGCGCGCGTGCGCCACCGAGCGAATACTGATCGTTCACTCGCCGTCCAACATCGCGCACTTCTTGAAAGCGCGTGTTGCTGTCCTTTGTGAAAGTCACGCCCGGCGCGAGCGTTGACAGGTCGAGAAAATTGCGGCCATTCAAGGGCAGATCCACGACGCGCTTGTTATCGATCACTTGCCCAACCGTGCCCGACTCGGTTTCGAGTATAGGCGCTTCTCCCGTCGCCGTCACTGTTTCGCTGACTCGACCTAGTTCAAGCGTGACGTCCATGCGAGCTTTCTGGTCGACTTGCAAGTTGAAGGGAGGCACAGAAGCAGTGCGGAAACTAGCATGTTTCACCGTCACTGAATACATACCTGGTTCAAGAGAGGTAACCGTATAGTCCCCGGTACTTGTGGTACGCGTCACGTGCGGAGTGTTTCGCGCCGTATTGGTCACGGTCACTTCTGCGTCCGGGACTACGGCACCTGTAGAATCGTAAACCGCCCCGGTCACCGTGCCGGTTCCGATTTGCGCCAACCCGATACCCGTGAATAGCGTGGGTAGCGCAAAAGCCAGCGAAATACGCATGCAAATGCTCTTGCTACCGGCTCTGTTTGATTTGAACATTTTCTGCCCCTTCTTCGAGAACCTTCGTTCATCCTCGAACTCCTCTTAATAAGACCCGATGCCCGCGCTTGCAGCCATATCAACGCGGAAGTATGAGTTCTCAAAAGTATACTTCGCTCATAGCCTTCAAGCAACCTCTTCGCTATCAATGACTGACTTACATTTCCCCTTTTCTCGTGCAGGAATTCGTTCGTCCGCGGACGTCGCTGATGAACCGCCGCTGGACGATCCGCTGTTCAAGCGCATTCACGAGCTCAACCAGAGCGTAACGTTCACCTCCAGCGCGGTGCAGAGCTAGAAAAGGAAGGTCGGCTCGATGACGCAATCCGTGAACACGAGGCAGCTCTCGCCGTCGATCCGAATAACGTGCAGGTCCACGCGAACCTTCTATCGCTGTACGGACGCAGTGGCGATGCCGCTAAGGCCAGGCACACTTCGATGCGGTGATAAAGCTGAATCCGGGCCGTTCCGACGCCTGGTATGACTAAGGAGTTCCGCGAGGCGATCGTGGACCGCCCGGACTATCCACTCGCGCGGTTTCAGCTTGGCCGTATTCTTGTCAACGAAAACAAATACGATGAAGCGATTGATCAGTTCCTAAAAACCCTCACACCAGAAGACGAAAAGACGACCGTGTACCTTTATGCGCTGGCTGCAACCTATGCCCGCTCGGGCGATCGCGAGCACGAATTACGATATTTCCAAAAAAGTTCGCGATTCGGCTGTCGCGTATAGCCAGACGCAGCTGCTCGGAAAAATCGAGCGCGATCTGAAGACGCTCGCTAGCGAACGATAAGCTTTCGGTGATGCGTGTTTAGGCTCGGGACTATGCCAGGGTACAAGCGCTTACTTCCGCCTTCGCTGCGAAGCTCGGGTGCACTGTTAGCTGTTGTGCTCCTGCTGTTTTTATCCAGTCTCGCTTACGCGCAAGCTGCAACAGCCAGAGTGCAGAGCAGCGAAAAACTGCGGGGTGAGATTGGCGCGCTGTATCAGCAGCAAGCTCGTGTGAAATCAATTTCCCGTGCAGCTCTCAGCCCTGACGCGCTGCGGGTTGCCTGGAGCGTTGGTGGACAGATCGCCGGGACCCAGTCCATTTATGTGGCGAGCGTGCAGCAGCCGAGTAAGGCAATGGGCGTCACTGCGCGCCAGGGGACCGAATCGTGCTACGAAAGTGAGCAGGCTTGGTCACCGGATGGGAAACAGCTAGCCTTCCTCTCAGACTGTGCCAGTCCCGGCCAATCGCAGCTATTTGTTGACGATCTGAACGCGAGCCAAGGCCACCTGCGACAGCTTACGCACATAGCCGGTTTCATCTCGCACCCGCAATGGTCGCCGGATGACGAGAACATAGGGCTGCTGTTCGTCGAACGTGCCAGTCGAGCACCGACTCCCATGGCCGCCGAAAACAGGACGGTTGGCGTAATCGACGATCTTAGGAATGCGGATGTCGAGCGTCTGCTGGTGGTGAATGTACACACGGGCGTGACACGGCAGGTGACTCCGACCGGTCTATACGTCTTCGAATATGATTGGTCGCCTGATGGGCAGAGCTTTGCGTTGATTGCATCTCCTCCACCCGGGGACGACAACTGGTATATCGCACAACTTTATACCGAGCCGCTCATGGGGCCGAAGCCAGTATCCGTTTATAAGCCGCATCTTCAAATAGCCGTGCCCCGCTGGGCTCCGAATGGAAAATCCATCGCGTTGATTCAAGGCCTCATGAGCGATGAAGGCGGTACGGGCGGTGAAATCTATAGCGTATCTCCAACCGGCGGCCAGCCTCGAGACTTGACACCCGGGCGGATGTCGTCACCAACGTGGTACACGTGGCTCTCGGATGAGGAAATGCTCTTCACGGAGTTTGTCGGCGGATCAATTGCAATCAGCAGTCTCGATGTTGCACACGCAACAGCAAAGCGTTTATGGCAAGGTGCGGAAACGGTTCGCTCCGGGCCGGAAGAGGCCAGTCTCTCCGTTTCTAAAAGCGGTCCAACGCTCGAAATGGCGCTTATCCGTAGTTCGTGGTCAATGCTTCCCGAGGTATGGGCCGGTGCGATCGGGGAATGGAAGCAGCTGACACACGTGAACTCACTAGTTGATTTCCCCTTACCGAAGTTTGAAAACGTATCGTGGAAGTCCGGCGACTTCAACGTGCAGGGATGGCTGCTTTATCCGAAAGACTATGACCGTGCGAAGCAGTATCCGATGCTAGTGGCGGTACACGGGGGACCGGCCTGGATTGCCACGCCCACCTGGAGAGCCGCGGACTTCAACACCACACTGTTTACAAATTTCGGCTACTTTGTGTTCTTTCCGAACGCACGCGGAAGCTACGGGCAGGGCGAGAGATTTACTCAAGCCAACCGCCGCGACTGGGGCTTTGGGGATTTGCAGGATATTCTGGCGGGCATCGATACCGTTGTGAAACGCTATCCAGTGGATAACAGCCGTGTCGGCTTACTCGGCTGGAGCTATGGTGGCTCCATCGCTATGATGGCCACCACGCAGACCAAACGCTTTCGCGCCGTCGTGGCAGGCGCAGGTGCGGGGAACTGGCAAAGCTACTACGGCCAGAACTCGATTGATAAATGGATGATTTCGTACTTTGGCGCATCCGTCTATGACGATCCGGCCGCCTACGCACGGTGCTCGGCAATCACTTACATCAAGAACGCAAAGACACCGACGTTGGTGCTCGTAGGCGAACGGGATGGAGAAGCACCACCCGCGCAGTCTATCGAATTCTGGCATGGCTTGAAAGAGTTGGGCGTGGACACCCGGCTCGTGATCTATGCCGATGAGGGACACAGCTTCTCAAAAGAAGCGGACCGGATCGACGTCACCCTACGGACATTGGAATGGTTCAATCAGCACATGGCCGCAAGATAATCCCAATCAGCACTAACCGCTGGCCATGAGATCGTTCGCCTCGACGTAAGGAAGAGCATCCTCGGCGAAGCGAAACGTTCCGTGTTCTCGGATTTCTCGCGCTGCTCGAACGAAGGCTCCCAACGCTGCGCGGCTCAGCGCGGACCCCAAACTGATTCGCCGAACTCCCAAGGCGGAGAGTTCGGCCACTGAAAGCGAGCCACTCTTTAAGCCCATCACAACGTTGACCGGCTTGCTCACTGCCGCGCACACTCTTCGAATATCCTCCGGCTTGGTAAGCCCCGGCGCATACAGGGCGTCAGCCCCGGCGCCCTCGAACGCTTGCAGGCGGCGGATCGTATCATCCAAGTCCGACCGCCCGTGTAGGAAGTTTTCTGCTCGGCCAACCAGCACGAATGGGAACGGGAGGGCGTGCGCCGCCTCAGCAGCGGCTGCCACCCGCTCGACAGCATGTGGAAAGTCGTAGATCGGCTGCCGGGGATCGCCAGTCGCGTCTTCAATCGACCCGCCCACCAACCCAGCCATTTCGCCCGCGAGGCGAATTGTTTCCGCCGCCGCTTCCGGCGTGTGGCCGAACCCATTCTCGAGATCCGCTGCAACGGGTAAATGCGTCGCGTCAACGATTGCCTTGGCGTTGGCGAGTGTCTCATCGCGAGTCACCGCCCCCGCGCCATCACGTCGGCCGAGTACGAACGCCAGACCGGCGCTGGTGGTTGTAAGTGCCTCGAATCCGAGCCCAGTCAAGATGCGGGCAGTGCCTGCGTCCCATGGGTTCGGAATGACGAACGCACCCGAACGGGCGTGCAGGGCCTGGAACCGCTCAGCTCTCTCGGTTTGAGTGGCGCGCATGATTATCCTTTGATTAGCCCGGGCTCTCCGAATCCTACCAGAGCTTCGCGCTCGTTGCAGAAGCGTAGAATTGCCAGGATGACAAAGCCGCTACCATCACTCCTGTTCGCCGTTGCCGTACTTTCATTCGTCAATGCGAGCCAGGCCGGTAATCTGGTTCTCAATCAGATCCGCTCACACCACAAGGGAATCGCAGTTTGGTGGATGGGAAACGCTGGCTGGCTCATCAAGTCCGATGACGTGCTAATCGGTACGGATCTCACGCTCGATAACTTCGAGAAGGTCCAGCCGCCGCCGGTAACGGCTGCAGAGATAGCTCCCGACCTCGATGTTGTCTTCGTGACGCACCATCACAGCGACCATTGCAATCCGGAGACATTGCGTGTCCTGGCAGAGCGTGGAAGATGCATGTTCGTTCTGCCGCGGCCCTGCCTCAAAGAACTAACCAATGTCCACATGCCCGCCGATCGTCTCATCATTCCCGAGCCACTGCACTCCTTCACTGTGGGGACCATTCGCATTGAGCCGATCCACGCGATTCACGGGAACCAGGAGTTCACGGTCCTCACACGCGAGCCCGATTTCATCGAGAAGATTGCTCATAATTGCGGTTATGTGCTTGGAATCGGCGGTAAGCGCTTCCTTGAGCCGGGGGATTCGGTTCTAACCGAAGAGCATCTATCACTCAAGAACATCGATGTTCTGTTCGTATCGCCAACCGTCCATAACATGTACATTGATCGGTCGAACATCCTCATAAATCATCTGCAACCGGCTTACATCTTTCCACAGCACTTCGGCACTTATAAGGAAATCGAGGAAGAACTATTCTGGAGGCGCGGCTATCCGGACGAACTGAGAGTTCGGCTCACGCCTGAGTTGCAACGCCGCTATCACAAGCTAAGGCAAGGCCAGATGTTCGAAATTGAGTGATTCGCGGCCTAAGCGTTCCGCGTGTCTTGACGCCGTCCCTTCTAAAATAGCGTTTACAGCTCGCATGCGCCGCGACTATCACAACTGGCACAGCTCGAGACTGGGCCGCAACATGGAATTGTTGGCCTACGGTCACGCCGGATCCCCCATTCTTGTCTTTCCCACCTCGCGCGGCCGATTCTTCGAATACGAAGATGCAGGCATGATTCACGCCATTTGGCAAAACATCGAACAGGGACGCTTGCAGGTATTTTGCGTCGACAGCGTGGATGGAGAGAGCTGGTACAACTGCGGCATTCACCCCCACGACCGAGTGATGCGCCACATAAGTTACGAGAACTATCTTCTATACGAGGTGCTGCCGTTGATTCGCGGCGTGAATGGATCTCCGCAGATTTGGACTACCGGCTGCAGTTTCGGCGCGTATCACGCGTTCAACTTTGCCATGAAGCACCCCGACGTCACATCTTCTTGCGTCTCGATGAGCGGCGCTTTCGAGATGCGTCCGTTCATGGACGGGTATTACGATAACGACTTTTATTTCAACAACCCGCCTGACTACATTCCGAACATGAACGATCCCTGGTTTCTGGAGCGCTATCAAAAAATTAAACTGGTCTTGGCGGCCGGGGATCACGATATTTGTCTGGGAGAGAACTTCCGAATGGCTCACATTCTGGGCTCCAAAGGGATTCCTCACTGGCTGGATGTCTGGAGTGGCGGTGAGCGCCACGATTGGCCGCTTTGGCAGCGGATGGCGCTAAAATTCTTTACTTAAACGCGCCATGTGGCGGGTACGGGCCCGTCCGCCCCTGGTTTAGCTGCCGCGTTTAGCTGAAAGAGAGGTGAAATATGCCCAAGATCGGGATCATTTACGGAATGGAGAACACGTTTCCAAACGCGCTCGTCGAACGAATCAACAGCAAAAATGTTCGGGGCGTGACAGCTGAACACATCCGTATCGGCGGCATCAAGATGGCCGAGCCAAGCGGTTACAGCGTTATCGTGGACCGCATTTCACATGATATAGATTTCTACCGGGCCTACTTAAAGAACGCCATGCTGAATGGCACGGTCGTTATCAACAATCCGTTTTGGTGGAGCGCCGACGATAAATTCTTTAACTACGCCTTGGCCAGTAAGTTGGGCGTGGCGGTGCCAAATACGGTGGTGTTGCCTCACAAATCGCATCCGCCCGGCACCACGGTTCAATCGATGCGCAATCTCGCATTTCCGCTAAATTGGGAAGAAGTTTTCACTTATATTGGCTTCCCTGCGTTCCTAAAACCATTTAGTGGCGGCGGCTGGAAACACGTTTACAAAGTTCATTCGCCCGAAGAATTCTTCAAAGCCTACGACCAGACGGGCAGCATGTGCATGACGTTGCAGTCGGCTGTCGAGTTCGAAGATTACTACCGCTGTTATGTGGTGGGACAAGAGAAGGTGCGCGTGATGAAGTACGATCCTAAGCAACCGCACCACCTGCGCTATATCAAAGACGGTGCATCAGAATCCAAGGGGCTCCAGGAGCGGTTAGCCAAAGATTCGCTGACATTGTGTAAAGCTTTGGGCTATGACTTCAACACAGTGGAGCTCGCGGTGCAGGACGGCGTTCCGTACGCGATCGATTTCTTGAACCCTGCTCCCGATGCAGATGTCCATTCAGTGGGGCAGGCAAACTTCGACTGGGTAGTAGAAAACATGGCGCAACTGGCGATCGACAAGGCTGTGAGCAAGCAGCCTAAGATCGAATATCGCTGGGCCTACTTTCTGAATGCGGGGTCCGCGAAGACGAGTGCAGCGTCGTCGTGAAAAAGCACGCCCACATCGAAACTCTAGATCGCGCAAGGACAGAGCATGACACCTAGCCTCACAGTCGGCATCGAAGAGGAATATCAAACTATCGATCCGATAACCCGCGATCTGCGCTCACACATCGATTCCGAAATCATCGAGAAGGGCAAGATGCTGCTGAAAGAAGCAGTAAAGGCCGAAATGCATCAATCGGTCGTCGAGGTCGGAACCGGCGTGTGCCGCGACATTAAAGAGGCCGCCAAGGAGGTCAAGGAGCTCCGGTCAGAAATCGTCAAGCTGGCAAAACAGAATAATTTACGCCTAGCAGCATCGGGAACTCACCCTTTCGCTGACTGGCGCAAGCAGGATATCTATCCGGACCAGCGATACTACACGATCGTGCAGGATCTTAAGATGGTCGCGCGTGCCAACCTGATCTTCGGTCTACACGTGCACGTAGGTGTTGAGGATCGGGAAACGCAAATTCAGTTGATGAATGCGTCTCGATACTTTTTGCCGCACATCTTAGCCCTTTCGACGAATTCGCCATTTTGGCAGGGCATGGACACTGGGCTGAAGTCCTACCGTGGCAAAGTCTTCGATAAATTTCCGCGCACGAATATCCCCGACTATTTCCCGAGTTGGGGCGAGTACGAGACCTTTGTCAACCTTTTGGTGAAAACCAACTGTATCGACAATGCCAAGAAGATTTGGTGGGACATCCGGCCACACCCGAATTTCCCAACGCTTGAGTTTCGCGTCTGCGACGTTCCCATGCGCGCGGACGAGACGATCGCGATCGCAGCGTTGATTCAAGCCACCATCGCGAAGCTTCACAAGTTACTAACTGCAAATCAAAGCTTCCGGCTCTACCGGCGCGCGCTCATCATGGAAAATAAATGGCGAGCTTCACGCTACGGCTTAGACGGCAAGCTTATCGACTTTGGGAAGCAGATTGAGGTGCCGGTCCGGGATCTCATCTACGAATATCTGGAGTTCGTGGATGATGTCGTTGACGAGCTCGGTTCCCGGCAGGAGATTAATTACATTCACCACATTCTTGAACATGGCACGGGTGCCGACCGTCAGCTGCGTATTTTTCAAGAGACCGGGGACTTGACGAAGGTAGTGGACTATATCATCTACGAGACAGAAGCCGGGTTATCCACCGAGCAGGTGGGCGCTGGTGCCGCGTGACGCCGACGGATCTCACTATTAAAGCGTTCGATCCTGAGCTCAAACCCGGGGCGCACAATGCAGTGTTTGTCTGCCTCAGAATCCAGCCTTTCGAGAAAGTGACGCTCATTACGGATCGGGCCTGCGCAGAGATCGCCGCCAGCCTTGTAGCCGAGTTGGATGCGTGCGGCTGTCCGTACCACACCTTCGTTTTGGAGGATCTTGCGCCGCGGCCCTTGACAGAGATGCCGAAAATAATCCTGGACGATATGGAGACAAGTCAGGTGAGCATCTTCGCGGTTCAGGCTCAACCGGACGAGCTGCGGACACGTATGCAGATGACCGACGTGGTGAACCGTAAGAAGCTGCGGCATGCCCACATGGTCAATATCGAGAAAAGAATCATGCTCGAAGGAATGCGGGCAAATTTTCAAAGAGTTGATGAATTGAGTGTGCGCGTCCTGAGCATCGTGAAGGATGCGAAATCCATTCGAGCCGTTACGCCGGCCGGCACCGACATCCGAGCGGATTTGTGTCCGGAATACAGGTGGATCAAGACGAGTGGGATCATCAGCCCCGAAAAGTGGGGCAATCTGCCCGGCGGCGAAATCTTCACGTCGCCACTCGAAGTGAATGGAACCTTTATTGTTGACGGTGTGGTTGGTGATTACTTGTGCAGCAAGTTCGGAGATCTGAAAGAAACGCCGTTGACTGTCAGAATCGAACGTAACCGGTTGACCCACATAAACTCGGACAACAAGCAACTTGAACAAGACTTCCGCGAGTACACTCACCGCGATGAGAACAGCGATCGTGTCGGTGAATTTGCAATCGGAACGAATACTGCTCTTAAGAACGTGATCGGCAACATTCTTCAGGACGAAAAGATTCCTGGTGTGCACATCGCGTTCGGCAATCCCTATGGGGTCCACACCGGCGCAAAATGGAGTTCTTCGACTCATATCGATGTAGTCGGAAGAGACTTCGACATTTGGGCCGACGATCGCCAGATCATGGAAGACGGCGAATTTCTGGTTTAAACAAGAGCTTTGTGCTACCTGAGCTACGCGAGCGTTTCAATGCCCAATGGAGGCCTGAGCGCTACGCCGAATTCCTTCGGCACATCGACAACTTAGCAGGTACGCATGTAGATTTTCGTTGTAGCGAGACCCCGGTTTTCTTTCCAAAGCCGCTGCTCGACAAGATGGCGCGGTATGGCCAGGAACTGTATCATCAGCTCGTTCAAAATCACGAATACCGCGGAGCTTCAGAAAGTGCGATTCCAGCCCGGTTTCGAGTACCGAACGAGGCGGAGCATCCGCTCTTTGTGCAGGCTGATTTCGGTCTGGTCCGTGAACCCGATGGAACACTTGAGCCGAAATTGGTAGAGATCCAGGGCTTCCCCTCACTCTACGCATTTCAGCCTGCGCTCGCGGAAGTATACCGGCGTATTTACGGACTCGATCAGAATTTGCGAACATTCATCGGCGATCTGGATGATGCCAGCTACATGGATTTGCTGCGGCGCGCGATTCTGGGCGGGCATGCGCCGGAAAATGTCATTTTGCTAGAGATCGATCCCTATGAGCAGAAGACGCTCGCGGATTTCCTGTTCACGCGCAAGCTACTGGGGATTAGGATTGCTTCGATAACAGATATAAAGAAAAGGGGGCGGAAGCTGTATTTTCAGGACATTGAGATCAACCGCATTTATAACCGCGCCATTGTGGACGAGCTGGTGCGAAAAAACATCCAGGCCGACTTCGATTTCACCGACGACCTGGAAGTCGAATGGGCGGGACATCCGAACTGGTATTTTCGCTTGAGCAAGTTTTCCCTGCCCTGGCTCCAGCACGTTTGTGTGCCCGAGACGCGCTTTTTATCGGACGTGAAGACCTTACCCGATGACCTGTACGATTGGGTGCTGAAGCCGCTGTATTCGTTTGCCGGGTTGGGCGTAAGAATCTCTCCTTTGAGAGACGAAATTCATGCCATTCCAGAAAGTGAGCGTTCGAATTTCATCCTGCAACGAAAGATAGATTTCGTCCCAACACTCGAAACACCCAGCGGGATGACAAAGGTTGAGACCCGGATCATGTATATCTGGGACGGCGAGCTGAAGCCCGTCACGACGATCATCCGCACGGGCCGGGGCAAAATGATGGGTGTTGATTTTAATAAAAATCTGGACTGGGTAGGCGCATCGGCGGGATTCTATCCACCTGAATGAGCCGAAAGCAGATCACAATGTGAGGTGCTATGACTACCGATCCGCGCGCAGGAAAACTCGCTGAACCATCGCAGCTTGTCAACATTCCACGTCTGATCACCAGCTATTATTCTCTGAAGCCCGATCCCGCTGAGCAGACCCAGCGAGTCGCCTTCGGCACGTCTGGACACCGCGGCTCCTCATTCGCCTCCTCGTTCAATGAGGATCATATACTGGCGATAACGCAGGCTATCTGCCGCTATCGACAGCAGCAAGGTACCACAGGTCCGCTATTTCTGGCAATGGATACGCACGCGCTTTCGGACCCGGCATTCGTGACGGCTCTCGAGGTGCTTGCCGCAAACACTGTTGACGTGATGATCGACCAGGACGGTGGCTATACGCCAACACCGGCGTTGTCACATGCCATTCTTACATATAATCGCGGGCGCAAAGAGGCGCTCGCCGACGGCATCGTCATCACGCCGTCACACAATCCGCCGGAGGATGGAGGCTTCAAATATAATCCCCCGTCCGGTGGTCCGGCAGATACTACCGCAACGAAATGGATTGAAAATCACGCCAACCAGTTACTTGCGGGCGGATTGAAAGGTATCACGCGCATTCCGTATGAGCGGGCCGTGAAGACGAGCACAACTCATCGCTTTGACTATGTTTCTAACTTCGTCGATGAGTTGTGGCGCGTCGTAGATCTCGCGGCGGTTGCTGCAGCGGATCTCAACTTGGGCGTCGATCCGCTCGGCGGGGCTGGTATAGCGTATTGGCCACGGATCGCAGAACGTTATGGCCTCAAGCTCACGGCCGTCAACACGTCTGTTGATCCGACATTCCGTTTCATGTCCGTAGATTGGGACGGCAAAATTCGCATGGATTGCTCGTCTCCGTATGCCATGGCCAATCTGATCGCCTTAAAAGATCGCTTCGATGTGGCATTCGCTTGCGATACGGATCATGACCGGCACGGCGTGGTAACGCGCACGGCTGGGCTCTTGAATCCAAATCATTATCTGGCAGTCGCGATCGAGTATCTGTTCCGCCATCGGCCGCAGTGGAGAACCGACGCGGGTGTCGGTAAAACGCTCGTGAGCAGCAGCATTATCGACCGGGTCGTGGCCGATCTTGGGCGGCAGCTTCTCGAAGTTCCGGTTGGGTTCAAATGGTTCGTCGATGGTCTGCTCGATGGATCACTTGGATTTGGAGGTGAAGAGAGTGCCGGCGCTTCGTTTTTGCGAACCGACGGCTCTGCATGGAGCACTGATAAAGACGGTTTAATCTTGGGTCTTCTATCAGCCGAGATCACTGCGAAGAGCGGGGATGATCCTGGCGAGCGCTACCGCAAGCTTACCAGCAAATTTGGCCATCCCGTATATGAGCGAATCGACGCGCCCGCGTCTCCGGAGGAGAAGGCAATTCTCCAGAAGCTGTCGCCTGAACAGGTATCTGCGAAAGAATTGGCCGGTGAAAAGATCGAAGCAATGCTGACCGCGGCTCCGGCGAATGGCGCACCGATTGGTGGTCTTAAGGTAATTACCAGGAATGGCTGGTTCGCTGCCAGGCCCTCAGGCACCGAGAACGTGTATAAAATTTATGCCGAGAGTTTCCTTGGTAAAGACCACCTGCGCCGCATTCAGGAAGAAGCCCAGGCGCTTATCTCGGGCACCTTCAAGGTAGCGGCAGCGGTCACCAGTCACTAGGCCAAGTGAAGGCACATACTGGATTTAGGAGTTAGCGATGGCAGCGAAGTACGATACCGATTTCTACGCTTGGACTCAGGACACCGCACAAGCCATACGCGAGCGACGTTGGAGCGATCTTGATATCGAAAACTTGTTGGAAGAGATCGAAAGCATGGGCAAAAGCGAGCGGCGCGGTATCGAGAGCTGGCTGGAGATTCTTCTGTCCCACCTTTTGAAGCGGCACTATCAGGCTGACAAACATACCCCCAGTTGGGAGATGACAATTAAAGAACAGCGTTTGAAAGTAAGTCAGCTATTCGAAGAGAATCCAAGCTTGCGCGCACGAGCCGAAGAGTTGAGTCAGCGCGCCTATCGAGTCGCACGGTTGCGAGCGGCGCGCGAAACCGGCCTTGCTGAAGACGCATTTCCAGTCGCATGCCCCTGGAGTGAGGAACAGGTTTTGGAAGAGTCTGATCGTTGATTGATTGACTGATGGCGTGCGCGCTCATCGCTCAAGGCGGCGGTCCGACGGCCGTCATGAATGTCACCTTGATCGCGGCGATCCGACAAGCCCGTGAAGCGCGGCACACGTTCTCACGCTTTCTGGGCAGCATACATGGATTGAAAGGCATCTTGGAAGACCGGTTCATCGACCTCTTTTCGCAAGATGAGGCGCTTTTAGATCGGTTGGCCGACGCACCCGGAGCGGCGCTCGGATCCTCTCGCGTCAAGTTAACCCCCGAAGAAATCCACCGCTTGCTCGAGGCGTTCCGGCGATACGATGTCAGGTGCTTTTTCTACAACGGTGGAAACGGCTCGATGGGAACGGCGTTCGACATCGAAAGTAAAGCTCACGCGATCGGATATGAATTGCAGGTAATTGGTATTCCGAAGACTGTAGATAACGATATTGTCGAAACGGATCACACTCCGGGCTACGGATCGGCAGCGAGATTTTGGGCGCATGCCACCAGAGACATGGGATTGGATCACCGGGCACTCCCATCGCCCATTCTGATCTGCGAGGTGATGGGACGAAACGTGGGATGGGTTGTCGCCGCAACGGCATTCGCGCGGCATTACGAAGACGACGCGCCGCACTTGATCTATTGCCCCGAGCGGCCCCTTCCCAGAGCCAAGTTGCTCTCTGACATTGAAGCGGTGTACCGACGCTTCGGTCGCGCGTTCGTCTGTATTGGGGAGGGACAGTTAGACGAAAACGGCGAAGCGTTTGGCGCAGACGTCGATCGACCCGAAAGTCCACGGCACCGGTTAGCCTCCAACCTCGCCCATGCTGTAGCAAAGTTTGTCGGGGAAGAATTGAAGCTGCGGGTGCGCAGTGAGCGGCCTTCACTGTTAGGCCGTTGTTCCTCAGCTTACGTTTCTGAGGTGGATAAGCGTTCCGCAGAGCTTTGTGGGCGCGAAGCAGTGCGTGCCGCCTTATCCGGTGAAACTGGCAAAATGGTGGCGCTCGGGCGCGAGCCTGGAAACTGCACGTCTTATACGAAGTTGGTGCCGCTTCGAGATGTTGCAGGTAAAGAGCGTCCCTTGCCGGCAGAGTTCTTATCGGAACGCGGCAACGACGTAACCGCAGCTTTTCTTAAATACGCGCAGCCTCTCATAGGTGAAGTACGGCCCTTCCCGCGGCTTCGGGAGTAACCGCCCAGACTGCTAAACTGCAAATCGATGAGGCAAGGAGGATTGACAAGACGGACGTGCATGGCACTTCTGGGAGCGCCGCTGGTACGGGCTTTGGGCCAAGGCGTCTCTACACGCAGCGTGAAAGCTATGCCGCGAGGGAAACCGTCCGGGCTTCCATTCAACGCTCATTTCGTAGATGTGGCCGCACAAGCCGGGTTGACTGCGCCCCTCATCTATGGCGATCCCAACCGCAAGACTTACATCATTGAAACGGTGGGCTGTGGTTGCGCGCTGTTCGACTATGACAATGATGGCTGGCTCGATGTCTTTCTATTGAGCGGCTCGCGATTGGAGGGCCCAGCCCAGGGAGCGACGAATCGACTGTATCGGAATAATCGCGACGGTACCTTCACCGACGTAACGGAAAAATCGGGACTGGCCCGCACCGGATGGGCATCCGCGGTCGCGGTTGGCGACTATAACAACGATGGATTCGACGATCTCTTTATCACCTACTGGGGCCAGAACGCTCTCTATCGAAACAACGGCAACGGCACCTTCACGGACGTCACGGAGAACGCGGGCTTGCTGCACAGCGGAATGAAATGGGGCTCAGGCTGCACATTCATAGACTACGATCGCGACGGGCGTTTGGATCTATTCGTTGCTAACTACCTCGAGTTCGACGTCAACAAAATTCCGAAACCAGGCGAAAATCCGTATTGCAATTGGAAAGGCATTCCAGTGAATTGCGGCCCGCGCGGACTGCCACCCAGCCTTCCGGTGCTGTATCACAACAACGGCGATGGGACGTTTACAGACGTGAGCGCCAAGTCAGGGGTCACGAAGGCACGGGGTAGCTACTCCATGACGACGGTAGCTGCGGATTTCGACAACGATGGATGGCCCGATCTTTACATCGCCTGCGACTCGACCCCCAGCTTCCTTCTGAAGAATAACCACGACGGCACATTCACGGACGTGGGGCTCGAAAGCGGCGTCGCATTGAACGAAGACGGAATGGAACAGGCGGGGATGGGTCTGGGCATTGGTGATTACAACCTTGACGGGAATCTCGACATCCTCAAGACGCACTTTGCAGACGACACCGCTGTTTTGTATCGCAACGATGGCAAAGGAAGCTTCGAAGATGTGACGAATTCGGCCGGCCTAGGCGTTGAAACGCGCTACATCAGTTGGGGGGCGGGCATTTTCGACTTCGATAACGATGGTTATCCGGACCTCTTCTGGGTGACGGGCAGTGTTTATCCGGAGATCGAAGCGGCGTTGCCGAATTATCCTTTCAAGAGTCCACGTATCGTCTTTCGAAATTTGAGGAACGGCAAATTCGAAGAACTGCTGGAACAAGCAGGTCCGGGTATTGTGGCCGCGCACGCGAGTCGGGGCTGCGCCTTCGGAGACTTCGATAACGATGGCGACGTCGATATTCTGGTCATGAATCTGAACGAGCCTCCATCATTGCTGCGCAACGATGTCAGCGGCGGTGGACATTGGCTGAAAGTAAAGCTGGTTGGAACGAAATCGAACCGTAGCGCAATCGGCGCGCGCGTGACGGCCCATTATGGCGACAGACGTCAAGCACAGGAAGTGCTGAGCCAGGCAAGTTTTTACTCGTCTAACGATCTGCGGCTTCACTTCGGGCTGGGCGCAGTAGAGAAGGTGGATCTCGATATCCGCTGGCCGAACGGCGGCGGCGAAAGAATCGCCAATGTGCCTGCGGATCGCCTCGTAATTATTCGAGAAGGCTCCGGAATCATTAAATCGGAAATTTTTCAGAAGCATCCCACGTCATCGGGATAAGTCTCTTTCTATTTGCTTCAGAGGAGTTTTGCTCGATGATAAAGCGATATCTCGCTCACGCTGTATTTCTGCTTACATTTTTTCTTTGGCCGACGATAAGCGTTGCGCAGGAGCTCAATGCCACACTCGCGGGTACGGTAACCGATCCTTCCGGAGCGGTAGTGCCCGGAGCTACAGTTCTCATTCGTAATAGTGAGACAAATACCGACGTCAGAACCATCACTACGGACGCTAGCGGCAATTACACCGCTACGAATCTTCCTGCCGGCACGTACACAGTCGCCGTGAAGGCCAGTGGATTTCGGAGCTTCACGGCGAATAATGTAACTCTGCACGTCGCGGAGAAGCGGACCCTGAATGCAGCGCTGGAAGCTGGCCAGGTTACTGAAACGGTCACAGTTCAGGAGACCGCGACGCCTATTCAGACCTCAACTGCTGCACAAGCCGGCACTATTACCGGTACGCAGGTTCGCGAGCTTGAATTGAACAACCGCAACTTTGAGCAATTGGTACTTTTACAACCCGGTGTGACGAATGGCTTGCCGGATCAAGTTGGATTCGGTCTGTCGAATTCAACGACGATTTCTGTAAATGGCGCGCGCGTAACTTCGAACAACTGGACGGTCGACGGAGCCGATATCAACGACAGCGGTTCCAACGGAACGCTGCTGAACGTCCCCAGTATCGACGCTATCCAGGAGTTCACGCTTCAGAGGAGCACTTACGACGCGCAATACGGGCGTAGCGGCGGTGGCCAGGTGCTGGTAGCAACCAAATCAGGTACGAGTGCATTCCACGGCAGCGCTTATGAGTTTGTTCGCAACGATTTCTTCAATGCTAATGACTTCTTTTCGAATAGCGCCGGCACTCCTAGAGCCATCGAGCGGTACAACGATTTCGGCTTTACGATAGGTGGTCCGCTCTTTGTCCCGAAACTCTACACTAAGCAACGGTCGAAGACTTTCTTCTTCTGGTCAGAAGAGTGGCGAAAGACGAGTACTCCGGCGACATTCAACCAGGTCGCTCCGACGTCGGCTGAATTGGGCGGCGTGGTGCCTGGACAATTCACTGGCACCGCTGCTCCAGGGTGCGTTACGTTTAACGCCGCGGCGAATACAAGCACCATCAATCCCGCCTGCTTTAGCCAGAATGCGAGGGTTTATCTCACTAACATCTTCGACAAGTTCGCTGCAAATAGCGGCAACAATTTCATCACGAACTATTCCCAGAAGAACAACTTCAGGCAGGACATCGTCCGGATGGATCAGAACATAAGCGACAAGGTTCACTTCTTTGCCCGCTTCATGCAGGACGACGTACCGCAGAATCTTCCCCAGGGATTGTTTGCTGGAGCGAACTATCCTGGCGTCAGTAACGTGGCCCTGAATGCGCCCGGCAAGAATGTTGTCGGCAATTTAACCTGGACTATTTCGCCGCGCGTCGTGAATGAAGCGGAGGTCGCGTATTCCTGGGGTGCCATTGATGCTGCGCTATCGGGGCCAGCCGTTTCGCCTAGTTTCGTCAATGCACTTACTCCTACTGCATACGTGGATCCCTACCATCGTGTACCTAGTGTGACGATTACCGGCATACAAGGATTTTCGGAAGGCGTCGCTCCTTACTTCGAACGAAATCTCGACCGAAGCATTTTTGATAATTTCTCATTCACCACGGGCAATCATACAATTCGAGCCGGATTCAGCACTCAATGGATGTTGAAGACGGAGAATGCATCGAATGGCGCGGCAAGCTTCAGTTTCAATAGCTTTGGCGACTTCCTGCTGGGCAATGCGGCTCAATATTCACAGTCGAGCCGTGACATTGTTCCAGATCTGCATTATTTCAACCTGGAGGGTTACGTTCAGGACGATTGGAAAGTCACTCCACGTCTGACACTGAATTTTGGCCTGCGATACAGCTTTTTCCCGTCTCCCAGTGACGTGCATAATACTCTAAACAACTTCGACCCGCTTCTCTATAATCCTGCGTTGGCTCCTGCCATTGATCCGGCAACGGGTGATTTCATAGCAGGTCCGGGAATCGCTCCGGCGACATACACAAACGGCATCATTTTCCCTACCGGCAACGCATGTAATGCAGCGAAGGCGATATCGCCACAGGTCACGTGCTCGCCCTACGGGAATCTGGTGAATCCAAACTCGAACAACAATTTCGCTCCTCGTTTTGGATTCGCGTGGGATCCGATGGGCAAAGGAAAAACCGCCATTCGCGGAGGGTACGGCATTTTCTACGATCGAACGCTCAATGGGATTTGGGAACAGAATGCCTTCGTCAATCCGCCTCTTGTTCAGTCCACGACGATTCAGAACACAAGCTTCGACAACCCCCTCGCCGGGACTTTGAGCCTTCCACTCGGACCCAACTTCCTGGAATCGACCGGAAGGCCAACTTTCAAAGTTCCGTCTTATCAGGGCTTCAATTTCTCAATACAGCAGGAAATCCTTCCGAATACTCAATTCGAGATTGCTTACGTGGGCGGGCTGGGCAGGCATTTGCTCGGGGAAGCGGACTTGAATGAGGTTCCAGTCGCTATCCGGCAAGCGAATCCGGCTGTTAACGTGAACGCGATCCGGCCGTTTCTCGGCTACTCATTCTTCAAGAGCAGACTTCCGGAGTTCGGCAGCAACTATAACTCGTTGCAGGTGTCTTTGAACCGCCGAGTAAGTCAGGGCTTGACCCTGGGGATCGCTTATACGTGGTCGAAGGTTCTGACGAACGCGTCTGTGGATCGCGATGTCGCGACTTACAACACTTACAACTTCGCCCAGAGTTATGGCCCAGGCACGTATAACACACCGCATGTCTTTGTGGCGAGTTACGTCTATCAACTGCCGTTCTTCAAAGACCAGAGAGGCTTTGTGGGACACGTTCTGGGTGGATGGGAGATCTCCGGCATCACTACAGTACAATCCGGTCAATCGCAGACCATAACGCAGAACTCTGATCCCTTCGCCTGCACCACGGACACAACGGGCGCGTGTGTGGCTGGGAGTTCTGCCGGAACCTATCCAGGTGGAATCGGTATTGGAACTCTGAATGGCTCGGTACAGGTTCGGCCTGACGCAGTCGGTTCCGTCAGCGGTCCTGGAACCCTTCAACAATGGTTCAATACTGCAGCGTTCGTTCCAGCCGTGGGACATTTCGGCAGCGCGGGCGTGGGAGTTGTGATGGGTCCGGGCCTCCAGAATTGGGATCTCGCCGCCATCAGGAACATCAAAATCGCAGAACGTTTCAGCCTGCAGTTCCGCGGCGAATTCTTCAATGCCTTCAATCACACGAACTTCAACGTTATTGACACCAACCTTAGCGATGCCAGCTTTGGGCAAGTCACTAGCACTCACACTCCGCGCAATATTCAGCTTGGACTAAAGTTGTATTTTTAGTTTGTGAGCTGTTTTTCATTCGGGGCCGTTCGAGGGCGCAGCTTTTGGTGTTCTTGGGCAGCCTTGTTTATTAGTGCAGGACTTATGCTATTGCCGCTGGCTTCAGGCTTGGCTCAGCAACCGCCGGTGGATTTGCAAACCTCGTTAATTGAGGGTTCTCAGGCGCTTCAAAGGGGCGATAACGCCGGTGCCGAGACTGCCTTCCGCCGGGCGCTGGCGGCAAAGCCGGACTCTGTCGAAATCCTGAATAATTTGGCAATCTCCCTCGCCCGCCAGGGGAAGCAGACCGAGGCGATCGCCATTTACGACCGCGCGCTCAAGATCAAACCTGGCGATCCCACTACGACGCGGAATTTGGCTATTGCCTATTTTCGGGCGCAGCGCTTTAAGAATGCCTTGCCGCTTCTTCAGGCTATTTGTAGATCAGCACCGGATTTTCAGGCGTTAGAACTCGCCGGTCTATCGCTCTTCGCGTTGGATCGCTATTCTGAGTCAGCACAATACCTGGAGCGAGCCAGCAAACTCAATCCCTCCGATCTTCACACTCTCGACATGCTGGGCAAAGCCTACACGCGCGCGAAGAATTATAACCGTGTTGCGGATGTCTTCGCCCGAATCATGGCCGTGAATCCCAACTCGGCTGAGGCTCACGCGATGCTGGGCATGGCGTATGACAAGCTGTCTCGCGACGACGAAGCGCGCGCCGAATACGAGGCCGCCGCAAAGGCAGACCCGAATCTTCTGGGCGTTCATTCGGGCCTAGGCCTCATTTACTGGAAGGAAGGGAAAATAGAACCTGCAAAGCGAGAATTTGAGACGGAACTGAAAAAGTATCCCACCGATCCCGTTTCACACTGCCTGCTGGGGCAGATTTTGCGGAAGCAAAATGATCCAACGGAGGCTCTGCAGCATTTCCGGGCCGCCATTGCCGGGAATCCCAACTACAAAGAAGCGCTATTCGAGCTTGGCAAGTCGCAGCTTATGCTCAATCAGCCGAAAGAGGCAATAGAACCCTTGCGCAAGGCAATCGAGCTTGACCCCAATTACGTCCAAGCCCATTACTCGCTGGGTACAGCGCTGCGGAAACTCGGCCGCTCTGCCGAGGCCGCCCGCGAGATCGCCACATCGGAGCAGATCCAGGCGCGAGGGCGCGCCGAGGACATTAAACATGTCAGTCGCGAATCCCGGCCCGAATGAACTTCTCTTATGAAAGAATGAAATTTGCTGATGCGAACAGTTTGCTTGCTCCTGGCGATCGGAAGCGCGTCAACGCTGTTCGCGCAGAGCCCGGAAGTGGAGTGGAGCGCCATGCAGATAAGCGAAGCTCGCGCCACATCGGTCACAGGCCAAGTCAGCCGTATTCGAGACGGACAACCCTGGGCCCTGAGTGCGGGGGATCGAATAGGGATTCAGCAGATGATCACAACGGGCAGCGATGGCTATGCGCATTTTAAGGTTGCCGGCGGAAGCAGCTTCGACGTTTTTGCCAACTCGCGCGTTGCTTTTCGTCAAAATGCAGCCAACAGCAATGATCTCTTAGATATCCTCGCAGGACGGGTCCGCATCCATCTTCGGCCCAGTGGCGGCCAGCTGCAACAACGGATTTTTTGCCCGGTAGCGATCATAACCGCGCATGAGCCTGCCACAATCACGCTGGCGGTAGACGAAGATGACACGGCTCGGATCGACGTGATGGAAGGGGCGATCAGTGTTCAGCATGCATTTCTACCGAGTAGCGAGCCCGTGCTTGTGACAGCCGTCGACGCGGTCCTAGTACACAAAAATCAGCAGATCTCGCACCAGCTGGATCGTGGTTCACTCTACCGGTACACCGTGAAATCGTTGAGAGACATCTTGTCTGCGATTACATTCGGGCATTCCGGGCGTGGCGGACAAGATGATTCTGAAGGAACCAGTAAATTCCTGGCGCAGGCTTCACCGTTACCTGTGGTTCAGAGTTCCGGCCCATGAGCGCCCGGTTCGCGCGTGCCGTAAATCTCATCGTTTTCGTTTGGGTTGCTGCGTTAGCCTTAGCGGCTGAGGAGCGGGGCCAAGCTCCACCCCATTCTCAAAAAAATGCGTCCACTGAAGCGGCTACGCAGGCACCTGGGCCAGCCGGGCTGGAGTCTCCTTGGGATGTACGCAACATCCTGGCGGCGCTTGTGAAAGATAACGAACAGTTAAGGTCGTTGATCGTTCAGCTGAATCCACAGCAGTGGTACGACCAAAAGGGCGCTCCCACCACCTACATTCCTCAATGGACAACTGCGCAACGACAAGTGAATGACGTCGTAATCGCCAGTCGGCTCCTGTCCCAGAATACGGAAAGCTTATCTCAGGCGCTTGACACTTACTTTCGTTTGGAGGCTCTCGAGACCAGCGCCCGATCGCTTGACGAGGGCGCTCGCAAATACGCAGATCGTGCCAGCGCAGACAAGCTGGGCCAACTGATCGCGCGGAATTTCAGCAACCGGGAGCGGTTTCGGGACTATCTTCGGGATCTGGCTTCGAGCAAAGAACAAGACTTCAAGATCGCTGACGCTGAGGCACAGCGTTGCCGCGGTATGATCAGCAAGGAAGCTCCTGCGGGAGCCCGTACAAAGCGCCAAAGAGACTGATGGAAGTAAGTACCTTTACTTGTTCAATCTGCGGTGAAAGCTCGCGTGATATTTGTGTCTTCTGCACAAAGGACGCTTGCGGCAATCACGTCTGTGAGCGCTGTCACCGATGCAGCGATTGCTGCGAATGTGGTCTGCGGCTGCTGAATCACGAACGCAGCGGCGACTTTGATTCGCATTTTCTAACTGCGCCCGGGGACTCTAACGGCCTCACTGCGGTCGCTCCGGCTGCTTCGATTAGCGACGCACAACAGAGCTGATCACGGCTGCGCCCTTGCTATGTGGATTCAGCGCTCTTTCTATAACTGCTTCGCGATTGCCGCTGACCCAGGCAGCTTGAATTTCTTTTTCCCCTAACCCAGCCAACCGTCCTGCTAGAATAAAGCCCGGAAGAGCGTGCTCCAGATCGTGCCAGCGTGCCATGTCCACAACTGATGTGAGAGCACGTTCTCGAAGCAGCTCAAGGGCTTCGGGATCTCGCGGATCGGTCAGATTTATAAGCGCAAGACTCGCGTTGCGGCGGTCAGACCAAACAATCGAGTTCATCAATTCAACGAACCATGTAGGCTCAATCCGGATTCCCTCATTCGGGTGCAATTTTGCGCCAACCGCGACCCCTTTGAGTGACCGCATTGCGTTCTCACGAACCGTGTCTTCCTGGTCCTGCAATGCATACTGTAGGCCGTCAGTCATCGTTTTCGCGCTTCGGGCATCACGAGGGGCATACTGCAGAACGTAAGCGGCAATCGCCCTCTGCTCCGCGCTTTGCGATTCGCGTAACACCCGATCGACAAGGGCCAGATCGCGCGCCAGCATCGGCAGGAACGCTTGCTGCAGCTCCCGGCATTGTGGATCGGCCATTAGCGAATAGCCGTTCGTGAGATCTTCATCCGCATTGCGTCCACGAAGGCTCGCGGCAACCGCATCCAGAAGGGCGTGGTAGTTATTGGCAATATCTTCGGGCAGCGCGACATCTCCGCTGGGAGTGGGCCGAAACTCGAAATGCGGCGCATTCTTCTCTTCGACACCCACGTAAAGGACCATCTTCCGGTCCTCGCAGCACGCGGCCTCTATGCGTGAAGCGACTACTCCAGGGATTTCGCTGATTCGATTCTCGGCGTCCTCACGGGAGACTGGAAGAACATCCCCTTCATTAACGCCGAGGGCGGATTTGATCTTTTTGAAGGGAACCTTACGAGCGCCATACACCTCGATCACGCCGATATGCGGGCTGATATCCTCCGCCCTGACAGCGTTACAAAGCACGAGAGCCGCGAACGAAGTCGTGAATACACCCAGCCAAAGTCTCACCACTTCAGTATGAGACGGGCTCTTCGGACTTTCGTTTACGCTTGCTTCTCGGCAAGGTCACCGATTACGGGCAGCTTAACTTTTTTATTGCTGTATGCGGAGAACATCAAGTAGAGCCAAAGGCCGAACGTCACCAGTCCGAATAGCGGATACAAGAGGAACCCGAACCCGTGCAGCAGTATCGAGATGAAGCCCCAAACGATGTAAAAGGCGATCACCGCAACGTTAAAGAAAATGGACTGGAACGCGTGGAAGCGGACCGTCTTGTTCTGATTGTAGGGAGCAATCACTAGGAAAACAATGCCCGTGAGAAGCCCCAGGAGATAACAGAGCGCACCGGCTACATTCTCGGTGAGTCCCCCTGATGCGGCGGTGGGCGAAGCCGGAGGGGCTGAGTATGCTGCTCCTCCCGCACTACCCGCGCCTCCACCTGCTATCGCAGTGCCGCAATTTGGGCAAAAAGTACCCGTAGCCTGCGCACCGCAATTAGGACAGAACGCCATAAGAACCCTCCCCGTGGCCAAAGCCACATTCTTGAGTCTATTCCAGATCTAATGCAACGGCTAGGCTACTACATGGCGCTTTAGCACCGGCCGAAGCGCCAAGTTTACTAGTACCATAAGCAGCGAAAAAAACGGAAGCAGCATAAGACCGTGCCGATAGTTTTGATTTTCCGCTAACGCGCCGATAATCGGGGAACTCACGGCGAGCCCGATCCAGCCGCACGTAATAACGATTCCCAATGCCGTCGGGGCGGAGGGGGGAGGAGGAGGCGCCACAGCCAAAAGAGGGGGGGGGAAAAAAGGAGGAACTGCGAAGACAAGGCAAAAAAAAGCGACAGAGATGCTG
>JBPCJX010000073.1:0-11656 GCA_051004875.1 Bryobacteraceae bacterium | reverse complement strand
TTGGCGATCTCCTTCCGGCCCGACCTGATAACATGCCGCGGTAGCCAAGTGGAGAAAGGCAAGGGTCCGCAAGACTCTTTTTTGGATGGTTCGACTCCATCCCCGCGGCTCCAAATTGCTCTGTTATCCGGCGCGCAAGTAGAACCGCGCCCTCATTTCTTGCTAACCTGACTTGCGGTCATTTGCGGGAAAGCACGGGGGTGCATCCCGGCGACCAGCTGGGAAGGGCAGTTCGACTCTGCTTACCGCTCCACACGGGTACGGCCGAAATTGGTCGCTGATTTTGCAATCGATGGATCATGACGACGACGTAATCGGGACTATCATTCCCCACTCTGATTGGGGGAATCCGCAGTGCTGCGGAACTTTGAGCGGCATCGCTAGAGGCGACGAGGGCGAAGTCGTGTGTACCGAATGCAATGCCGTTCTACGCAGAGTGCGCGCGCCGAGCTGCGCCAGACTCTCACTCGAATGGAACTCAGTCTCGAGATGTCCCCGGCTATATGCCCACATTGCGGAGCCGTGAAACTAGGGCGAGGCTTTGCTGAGCTTCGCGCCTTCACGTGGTTGTTTCCGAAGCTTCCCACGACAAGCCTCCGAGTGGCGTTGATATTCCAGTTAGCCGGTTGAGAATCTCGGATGCTTTCAATTGTTTCTTTAGATTAGCCCGGCATAACGTTTATGTTGGACTAACCGGCTTCGCTCCAAAACGACGTTTTCGGTGCCAATAAATTTACGACGACGGTTCCTGATTGGGGCTTATTCGTCCCGGAGTGTTTGAGCCGGGTCTAAGCGGGTGAGACGCAGGGCCGGGAAAGCGCTCGATACCGCCGCGACCAGAATCAACAGCATGGCTACCGAGATAAACGTCAGCGGATCGGTGCCAGTGATACCCCATATCAGGCCTTTTAGAAGACGCGTCGCGAAGAGCGCTAGCACCACACCGCAACCGATTCCAGCTAGCGAGAGGGTGATACCGGGTAGGGCAGCGGCGCGCACGACTTGTCTTGGCGTAGCGCCGAGTGCCAGACGAATTCCCATTTCGCGGGTGCGTTGGGCGACCGACTGGGCGATGAGACCGTAAACGCCGAGGGCCGCCAGGAGGACAGCAAGAGCTGCCAATGCGGAAAAGAGTGTCGCTTGATAGCGCTGCTGTTTGAGCGATGCCCCGCGAAATGCAGACATACCCTGGAACGAGGAGAAAGGAAGCCGGGGATCGACAGCTTGGAGCGCGTGCCGCATGGATTCGGGTAAAGACGGAATATCGCCGTGTGTCCGAACAATCCAGACCGGCGAAAACCAGACATTCGCCATAGCGAAGATGCCATCGGGAAACTGATCGACCGGAACGTAAACGCCGGCGAATTGATCAACCGGCCCTGCACCGCCCCAACCCATCTTCACTTGGACTTCGTTGACGACTCCTATAATCTGCCAGGTCTTGTTTTCGATCCGGATAGGCCTCCCGAGCGGATCGGGCTGGTCGTCGCGCAGATATCGCTTAACGAAACTTTCATTCACTACGGCGACTCGTGCGGCGTTGGCGTTATCGGCATCGGTGAAGAGACGTCCGCGTAGCAGATGCATGCGCAGCGTTTCAAACAGACCGGGGGTGGCGTAGGTGAAGTTGGTGACTCCGCCTTTGCTGGACCCTACAATTTGAACGCCGTCGTTGAGCGCTCGCGCGTAAGGTGGAGTTAAGGCAACCGCTGCGGATTCGACGCCGGGGATCTGCCGGATGCGTTCCAGGCTTTCGCGGAACAGGCGCGCTCCGGCCGCGGCGGTCGCATAGCGCGCGTCTTGCAGTGACGCGGTCGCGGTGATGACGTGATTGGGATCGAAGCCGGGACTGGCGTTGACGAGGATGGTGAACGTGCGGACGAGCAGGCCAGCAGCCACCACAAGGACGACCCCGAGCGTAACTTCAGCGAAGACCAGTAGTTGCCGCTTCCATTGTCGGCGGCTACCGCTACTGCCGCGGCCCGCTTCGGCGAGAGCAGAGCGGAGATCTACAGCGGTAGCCTCAAAGGCCGGAAAGAGACCGAACAGGATACTGGTCGCGAGCGATATCGTGAGCATCATTGCTACGACACGCAGATCTAGATGGACCGGGCCGAACATGTTGAACTCGTCCGGATTCAGGCGAATGAGGCCTTCGAGCGCGCCGTAGCCCACCGCAAGGCCGAACATCCCACCGAGCACTGCGAGGAGGAGCGCTTCGGCAAACAACTCCGAAATCACTCGCGCGCGGCCCGCCCCTAGTGCCATGCGCGTGGCGATTTCCCGAGAGCGCGTAGCAGAGCGGGCGAGCAGGATGCCCGCGATATTCACGCAGCCAATGATTAAAACCAACACGACCGCTCCCCACATTAGATGAACGCTTGAGCGAAGATCGTACGTCAGACCGTTCTGCAGCGGGAGGGCTTGTTCTTCGGCCGACATGCCTCTTGGGAAATGTTTCCGCGCGAAATAATCGTGCATGATCGAGTTGAGCTGACCTTTGGCCTGCGCGGCTGTCACGCCGGGTTTCAGTCGGCCTATGACGCCGTAATTGTCACCCGATCCCTCGCCGGAATGGGTGGGTCGGAGAGGCGTCCAGACATCCGGCGGCGCACTGGTTCCGATGTCTCCAACGCCGGCCGGCAGGCTGCGAAATCCGCGCGGCACAATGCCGACGACTGTATAGGGAGAACCCCGTAGAACAATCGTGCGGCCTACGATGGTTGGATCTCCATGAAAGACGCGTTGCCACAAACCGTAGCTGAGGATTGCGAGCGGAGGACCATTGGGCACATCCTCCTGGCGAGTGAATTCGCGACCGAGAGTTGGCTCGATCCGGAGGACGTGAAAGTAGTTGGCGCTCACTCGCTGATCGATAACATATTCCACCCGCCCACCGGCAACTAGATTGACTCCGGCCGCACTACTATAAACAGAGCTATCCAGCAGTGATGCATGATCCCGCACCAGCTCCCATTGAAAACCGTCCTGACTGGTATCGACGTCGAAGGCCCCTCCTTTGCTAAAGACAGTGGAGAGCAAAACGAGGCGGCTGGGATCGGGATAGGGAAGCGGTCTGAAGAAGAGGACGTCCACGATCGTATAAATGGCCGTATTCGCCCCGATGCAGAGGCTGAGCGTGGCGAGAACTGTGATCGTAAAGGTCGGGCTTTTCGCGAGCATTCGCAAAGCATGGCGCATGTTCTGATAAAGGCTTTCAAAAACTTTGACGCTGTTCATCTGATAGATCTCCTCGCGAATGAGAGTCGGGTTTCCGAGCTTGCAGTGCGCGGCTTGGCGTGCCTGTTCAAGAGGCATTCCGCGGGCCATGTTTTCTTCAGTTTCGATTTCGAGGTAAGTCTCAATTTCACGCGCCCGCACGTGATCCCAGTGCCTGCGGTGAAGGAAACGGCTCCAACCCATATCACACCTACTCTTCGGCGGGCCGCAAAACCCGATTTACAGCGCGGACCAACCGATCCCAACGGCTCGTACGTTCGAGGAGCTGTCTGCGTCCGGCAGCAGTGAGTCTGTAATAGCGGGCCTTGCGGTTATTCTCCGAAGTCCCCCAGAAGGAAGACATCCAACCCCGGTCCTCTAAACGGTGCAACGCGGGGTAGAGAGAGCCATGTTCGATTTGGAGAACTTCTTCCGAGCGCTGCTCTCCAAAGGATGTGCATTGCGGCTGGGCATCTGGCCGTTAGTATCCCATAGATGATCTACCTAAGAAGGCCGTTGTCATCTAAAGTCCGCTCGAGTAGGCTGGTCGCTCACCAGCTCTATGGAGTCTGTACAGCGGATCGCCTCACCCTAATCGGCTCCACAGGCTCAATGATTTTGGTGGCATGTTGCCGAAACCTTCGATGCTGTTGAAAAACTCTTCGGCGATCCTCCGACCCCGTTCCCGAGGGGGCTCGTTCGTCAGTTCAGGACGTGCTTCGTGGAATCTGTCGCATTTGCTTGGGCTGCCCTCTTTCACAGAAGTCGCGCTCGGGTGTTCGCGCCACTGAACATCGAGCGACGTCCCGCACTGGGGACATCGCATATCAGCATTGGCCGGCATCTCCACCGTGGCGTCGCACGCATAGCAATCGAGCGCGTACGTTTCGTGAGCTCTCACGCGTGCTCCTTAGAGCCTGGTCTGACGTTCGATAACGCGAATTGTCGTAATTCAGGCCCACCTTGCATCACGGTACTTACGCGCCCTTAACACCCAAGCACCGAGCGACAATTCGAAAACACTCGAATGTCATCAATCCGTCTTCGCTGATGTGAATCTGGGCCTCGTGGCCGCGGAGCGCCTCCCGCATTCCATCGGTATACGTGATGTGGCCGTGCGCGCAAAACTTGCGAAGCCTGGCCTTCTCCAGTTTTGTAATCCTTCGCTCAAGGCTGCCGTTCGCCATCCCCTACCTTTGCCTCCAATTGACTGATTCGCTTTTCTAAACTGGCCGTCTCGGTCGATCTCCTATGGATCTCCAGCAAGCCCGAGACCGCGTGCGCTTCACCGGGCGTTATGTTCCCTTCCGCAACAGCCTGAACAAGACAGGCGCTCGCCTCGATCACATCCTCCGCAGAGTGAACCCTTGGGAACTTGAGCTGTATGTGCCGATCCTTCACGGGCGGGATCAGTCGCTCCACAGCTAGCTTCATAGCGATGGAATCGCCTTCCTTCGCGAGCTCAATGACCTTGCGAATGATCAGCTCCGCCTCGTCGTCCATGAGTTGCTGCAGCAGGATCGTTGCTCGGTTCCGTGAACCTTCCGGGCGGCCGCGACCGTGCTTGTTGCCCCGCTCGAACTTGTGCCCAGTTCTTTTAGGGTTTTTGGACTCGCTCACGAGTGCACCTCTGCAATGTTTTCGGATCTTCGGGTGGGAAGCTTCTCACGTATGCGCGCGTGGAACCGCTGCCGGCGAACTGAACAATCGGCTCTCAGGCGACGTACGCTCTGACGATCCGGCTGATGTGCGCCCGCCCGCGGACTTTGCGCCCGAGCTCGCTCGACATACGAGTCAGGGCGGAATGGTGTGGATTTTTGGCTTGTAGCAAAATATTTATTACGGCGGGTCTGGTTATGGCGGTGGTTCTTGTTGATGCTGCATCACTCGGCTGTCGCCGCGCGGACGACAAAACCCGCGCTATTCCGCCGAGCGTCGCCTATGAGCCGCACGTTCGGGCGGGCGGATCCACCCCCCCCTCAGGCACACTGGACAACCCGCTCACGCACAATGCTCAAGCGGTCAAGGACGGTGAAAAGCTTTTCAGCATGATGAATTGCGACGGGTGCCACGGTGGCGGCGCGCTCGGCTGGGTGGGTCCGAATCTGGTGGACGGACGGTGGCGTTACGGGGGCGCCGATGGCGAGGTGTATCACTCGATTTTCTACGGCCGCCCTCGGGGAATGCCGGCATATGGCGGTATCCTGTCCTCCGAGTCAATCTGGAGGATCATTACGTATCTCCGCGCCCAGCCGATCCCGTCAAACGTTCCGACTGAGTCGTGGATCACGGGTGTTCCTGTCAGGCCCACGCCAGCAAGGGAGGAGTTACCAGACAAGAAGTAAGTGGCGCGTTCGGCTGACATGCGAATCCGACCTTGGCTAGGCGTAGTCGGAACCCCTGATGCACGAGTCGGTGTGATCTGGGTTGGCCCGGAGAAATCGGAGGTTCATGCGCCAGCGGAAAATGCTCGATTACCTTGATTGCGGTTCAGGCTCCGGCGGCGGAGATCCCATAATTCTGGCCTCGTCACGTTCCAGGTACCTTCGATGAAGATCCTGCGAACGCAACAGCTCTTTCTTCGCGAGCTCGGTTTTGCCGAGCATCCGATACGCTAAAGACAACTGGTAATGCACGTTGCCGTAATGGTCTGAAGGAACTGCCTTTTCGAGCCTGGGGACGGCATCGGCAAACTGTCGCAGGCGCACGTACACAGTCCCCAATAAGCTGTTTGCTTCAGCCAAATCCGGTTGCAGGCGCACAGCGCGCTGTAGATACGGCAGCGCCTTTTTGTTCTCCCGTTTTAGCACGTACAACCGCCCTAGGAGATAGAGCGCGTGGGTACGCGAAGGCTCCAGGGCCAAAGCGCTCTCGAGCGCAGTCTGCGCATCGACGTAACTGTTATGGTCGAGGTAAAGTTCCCCGAGGGCATCATGCAGTTCCGGCTCGTCGGGGCGCAACTCGAGGGCAGCGTGAAACTCCTTGACTGCGTTATCAACATTCCCGCGAAGGGCGTAGCCTTCGGCACGCAATTGATAAGCGCGCCAGGAGTTCGGGAAGGACTCCTGCAGTTGCGCATAAGCCTCAGCCCCCTGCGTCTGATATGTGCGCGCCAACCGGTAGCTGGCCTCTTCATTTTCACTATTCACACCTTGCACTTGCGCTAACGTGTCGGCCGCAGCCTCGTATTGTTCCAACGTAAAGTACGCTTTTCCGAGCAGCAACCGCTCCGAATCGTTCAGGTGCTTTCGAGCTTTGAGTGAATCGATGCAGCGAGAGTACTGATTGCTTTTGCAGGGGTCCTGATTCACCGCCGACTGCGAATCGAGTTGACGTTCCAGGCGAAACTCTGTCTCGGCTTCTTCTAATTTCTTCCCCTGCAAATAGGCTTTGCCCAGTGATGTATGCAAGCCGAATTGTTTGGGCTCAACGCTAAGCGCCTTCTGGTACTCCTTTACTGCGGCTTCCCAATGACTGCGCTCTAAAAGGAGATCGCCGAGAAAGCGGTGGCCCCACGCTGATTCACGATACAGACGCGCTGCCCTATAGGCCAGACGCGCAGCCATGTCCAGGTATTCGTGTCCAAGTTTGAACCAGGCCTCGGCCTTGTCGGAATCAAGGAGAGCGATCTGACGGAACTGCTCGGCAGCGCCGTGAAAGTTTTCCTGGTTCAGGTAAACCGAAGCCAGGGCCCTGCGCGTTTCACTATTTGAAGGATCGAGCTTCAGCGCCTGCTGAAGGAACGGAATGGCCTTTTCCGGCGAACCTAGTTTGAGGTAATCTATTCCCACAATTACTGTGGGGCCAAGCAGGTTTGGCCTTTCACGCAGAGCCTTCGTCAAATGACGCACTGCTGAGTCGTATTCAAAGAGGCTCTGGTAAGCAAGGCCGAGGTTGACCTCCGCCTCAAGTAACGTTGGATCAAGACCCAGAACCTTCTTGAACTCTTCGACGGCGCGGGCGAACTCCCGCTGCTGTAAGGCCTGCTGGCCGGCGTGAAAAGACCGTTCGATTTGCTCCTCGGATGTCTGGGGAGTTGCTGGTGCGGGCGAGATGCAGTAGAGGAGAAGGAGTGCAAGGGGCGCGGCTAAGAGCCGACGTAATGCCGACTTGAAAGTCGGCACGGCAGCTTGAAGGCCGCGCCACCAGAAAGGCGCCGATTGGCGATCGGCGCGCAGGATTCCATCCTGCCCCACATCGAAATCTCCAAACTCTAGACGCAGGCTTCCATCCTGCCACACGCACCAGTTAGAACGTCATTCGCAGAGCGAATTGTACGATACGTGGCAGATTGTATTGGCCAGTTACTTGCCCGAAGCTGGAGCTCCCGCAGCAACCGCTGTTGGGCGGATTGAATTGCGGATGATTGAACATGTTGAAGAACTCCGCCCGGAACTCCAGGCCAAGCCGTTCCCCTGGACCGAACTTTGTGTTTTTGAACGCCGCAAAGTCAAAGTTCTTTGATCCGTCGTTGCGTATATTCGGCTCGGTACGCGAGTCGTTGCCGTAGCCGTAATCCGTGGGACTGCCGGGCGTGAATACGGAAGTGTCGAACCAATGGGCCAGCCGTTGGTCCAGCGATCCGGAGGTCAAATGCGACAAGGCAGTCCGTATCGGCCGGGCGCAGGGAGCGTTGGGGATGCCGGAGTTGCTGAGGGCGCCGGGGCACCCGCCGATGATGATCGGGAAGCCGCTCTGGAAGGTAATGATGGTGTCGATGCCCCATCCGCCTACGATCGCATTGGCAATCGGATTCAGATTACTGAGAAACTTCTTGCCCCTGCCGACCGGCAGGTCAAGCACGGAGGCGATCACTAAGCGGTGTGGCACATCGAACGCATCCAGGCTGCGCTCGTTGTGGAGATTGTAGGCATTGCCATCATTCCAGCTCACGGGTGAGGCTTCCAACCAATTGATCTCCGAGTTGGTATTGTCTATGAGTTTCGAGAGCGTGTAGGTAGCGAGCAGTTGCGCTCCCGCTGCAAAGCGCTTCTGGAATTTCACTTGCATGGAGTGGTAAATCGAATCCCGATTGTCAGGCTCGGCCATGGCCACGTTGTCGAACTGAGGATATGGCAGAAGCAGTTGACCCGCCTTGATGGTCGGATTCGAGCCCACATTGCCGGACTGTACGACTCCAAAGAACGGATTGGGCACGAGAGTTGTCAGCGCGGCCACCTGCGCCGCATTTGTTGGCACATGCCAGGGAGGTAATTGGTCGAGGGTCTGATCATGCATCGGCAGGTGCGTGCCCTTGGATCCGGCATAGGCTATGTCAAAGAGCGTGTTGCCGGGGAGCTGGCGCTGGATGTCAAAGTTCCACTGCTGTACATAGGGAGCTGGATTTACGCCTAACGGAGCCTCATTTCCACTTCCCTGCACATTGATGAAGGATTGGTTGCGGCCCGGCGGCGCGGCGATTCCGCCCGGAAATGGATTGGACAGCGGGTTTTTTGGGGTAACACCATCCGCCTGCGCTGTCAACCAGTCCGTGTTGATCGAGTTGATGAAGAGATTGTGCGGCGCGTCGTTCCAGCGGACATCGACCGGTAGATAAAAAATGCCATAGCCCATTCTGATCACCGTTTTCTGATCGAGCTGGTACGAGAGCCCGAGACGCGGGCTGACATGGTTCCAGGAGGGGAACGCAGTGCGGCTCGAATGGTTTGAAGACTTCACCAAATCATAGGCGCCTTTCAGATTGGGCATCCCCACCGCGCCCGCAATCGGACTTGTTTCGCCCAGATTCAACACAACGATTCGATTGACCGCTCCGTCCAGTCTCCCTGCAGGTCGACGCGGACGCCCAGATTCACTGTCAGCTTCCTGGTCGCCTGGAATGTGTCCCCCGCGTAGAGCGCGCCATAAAGGTTCTGGTCGGCCGTCTTCGCGGGCTCGGTCACGCTGCCGTTGTTTCCATACCCGAGCAGGAAGGAAGCCATTCCTATCCCCGACGTGACCCCGGGAGTGCCGTTGTTGGGGTTGGCCGATGTCATGCCAGCATCGAATTGGAACAACCCGGCGGGATCGTTGCTCTGGTAGTAATTGTTGCGGAGCATGCGATATTCGCCGCCGAACTTGAAATTATGATTTCCCATAATTTTTGAGAGCATGGGCTCGAAGCTGAGCGTGTCATCGTGAGCGCCGATGCCGCTTCCGGTTCCCTGCGAGCACCAACTACCGTTTCCCCAGCGGTTGTCTCCCGGAGTCTGTGCGACGCAGACCGTCGGGATGTGAGTATAAGTCATCTGTGGTGCTAATGCAGCCCAGTTGGGGCCGAACTTCGCTAGATCGATGCCCTGGCTAAGAGGCGTTCGCAGGTAGACATAACGCGTGTAACCTACATGCAAGTCAAGGATCGTCTTCGGGGAGATCAGGATCGTGTCACCGAGAGCAATCTGGTTGGTAACGGTATCTTCGGTGCAGCGGTCGCTGCACACCTGATTGAAAGGACTATCGGGAAGGGATAAGATGTGGGAACGCGTGTAGCGTCCGAAAACTCTCTGGTTTGAACTCAGGGAATAGTCGCCCCGCTCGTTGATCTGATCAACGTTTCCGCCCGTACTGTAGCTTTCAACAAAGTTGCCGAACGGGTTGCCCACCTGATTGGGCAGCGGGTAATAGTTCAGAAGCGTCACGGCGGTCGGGTCGAGCCGGCCGGGCGGAAGCTTATTCCCGGCAAAGGCCGTCCGGCAAGCCGGCCCGCCGGAAACGCAGTTGGCGCTGGTCGTTGGATCGTAAATCGACAGCACCGTGCCCGTGCCAACTGAGCCGCTTTGCGAGAAGTCCCCGCTGCGCTCGAGGGCAGTCGGAACCCATGCAGTCAGCGTGCTCCCCTTGCGCTGGCGGAAGCCCTCATAGCTCGAGAAAAAGAACAGCTTGTCCTTGATAACGGGCCCTCCCCCGTTGACGCCAAACTGGTTTTGCGTAAACGGAGGACGGGGATTACCGCCGGCATTGGCGAAGAAATCGTTCGCATTCAGCACCTTATTGCGCAGAAACTCGTATGCAGAACCGTGGAAAGAGTTGGTGCCCGACTTTGTCGAGAGATTAATCACGCCGCCGGCAAATCGCCCGTACTCCGGGCCTAAATTGTTCGTTTGGACTTTGAATTCCTCAACAGCATCTTGCGTGGGTATTACAGTCACAACGTTCAGGTACGCTCCATTAGTAGGCACGCCGTCTATTAGGATCTGGCTCTGCCCGGCTTGCCCTCCGCCGATTTGGAAATCTCCCGCGGCGAAAGGATTGGCGCCGACCGGATTACCCGTCGAGGAGTTGCCACCCGATGGCGAGCCCTGTGGCACTACGCCCGCTGTTAGAGCCACCAGCGCCAGCGGATTGCGACCGTTCAGCGGCAGCTCAGTGACCGTTCGCGATTCCACGACTTGCCCGAGCGAGCTCGTTTGCGGCTGGAGCAACGGTGTCTCGGCGGTTACTTCGACGGTCTGGTTTACCTCTCCGACTTCCAGGGCGATGTCGACTTTCAGTCCGCTTTCGATCTGAACGGTGATAGGCTCGCGCACGAACTTCTTAAAGCCGGTCTTTTCCGCCTCCAACTTATAGTGGCCGGGCAAAATATTCACGAACGTATAGTTGCCTGAGGCGTCTGTTGCTATGTCGCGCTTTCCTCCGGTATCCAGGTTCGTTAAAGTGACGCTGGCGTCGCCCACCACAGCGCCGCTGGTATCGGTTACGGTTCCGGCGATCGTTCCGTACACGTTCTGGCTCATAACGACGCCAGGTATAAGCGCCAAAACGAGTACAGCCGCGAAAAAGAAGAGCCCAAGCCTACGGAAATTCGGCATTCTTTTATCCCCAATTTGAGTTATCAAGCGTGGACAACCCTAACCACGCAGACGCACCAACAGCGGCGTGCGAAAAGGGACAACCGTAAAGGATTGCAAGGCCGCCCCGCTTGGCACTAAATATTATACCCATTGGAGGAAAGAGTCAATAGAAAGTCTTTTCCATAGAAAGTCTTTTCCAGGTGATGTAATTTTGGTTGTGTAAAAGCAAAGAGGGTGTAAGTTGGTTTCGCCTTGCAAGCAAAACCAAACCTGGAAAGGATGCGTACACCCATGGCGAAGATAACACCGATACGAATTACGGAGCAATTCGAGCATTTTCTGAAGGAGTTGAAGGAGAGCTTCTGGGGCGACCTGTATGGAGAGACCCGCCTAGCCTGGAAGAAGTTTTGGGAGGCGCAATCGGCCGCGCGCATAGATGATCGTCCTGGGGCTTGCCGGAACAGTAACCATTGGCAAATCGAACAGCCGTGGGAACACTGGAGGGAGCAGCGCAATCAGGGATGGCGGCCAACCCCGAACGACTCGGCGCCGAGATCGGTCTGATCGCCATTCTGCACACGTGGGGTCAGAACCTGACGCTCCATCCACACATCCACTGCGTGATTCCTGGCGGAGGGCTTTCGTCA
>JBPCJX010000072.1:0-4665 GCA_051004875.1 Bryobacteraceae bacterium | reverse complement strand
AGTTGCTCGCGCAGGACCCGGTTCTCCTCGCGCAGATACTCGATCATCTGCAGCTGACGTTGATTCATCCAACCAGCCAGCGCAATCATCACGAACTGGATTGGATCAAGAACTCTCGGCATCTGGTCCGCTCATTATCGCAACGGTCCTAAGTCCGCCCACAACCTACGCCGATTTAGGCACATTGAGTTTTCTGGCCAAAAGAGGTTGTCATCCCCTTTTTATTTGGACGTCCAGAGACGAAAACGAATCGTTCCTATATATTAGGATGCCGCGCGCAACCGCCGGATGAGGGTGTCGCAGGAGCAATGAGGGAACAAACGATGTGCGGGCGGCATCTGTCATAAGTTCGGCGAGCCTCGACGGCTTGCCTCTTCGACCCTTGTAATATTGTTTCGCGTATCAGCTGTATGTCGAGAATCAGGGTTTCACTCCGTGGAGCGTATATAACAGCGGCCGGTACAAAAGATTCTTACACGAGTGAACTGGTACCACAATCGGTGCTGCGGGAAACTACCGATCAACTCCGGCAAATGGCTGGACCCGTGTCTGTTGATATCGGTTAAGAAGCACGGTTTGGTGGTCTAGATCGGTGATGGGGATGGTGCGATCTCCTCGTCCCAGCGCTCTTTGCATTAAGACGGTGTCCACCCACTGACCGAGCTTGAAGCCGACTGCTCTCAGCGTTCCCACGTGTTGAAAACCCAAACGGCTGTGAAGCGCGATCGATCCCATGTTGTCGCCACCGCCAATAACGGCGATCATCTGCCGCCAATCTCCCGCTTCGCATCGTTCAATGAGCGTTGACAGCAGGGCTCGTCCAACACCTTTAGACTGGAACTCTTCGGCCACGTAAACTGAATCTTCAACGGTTTGCCTATACGCTGGACGAGGGCGGTAGACGGTCGCATAGACATAACCGACTATGTGTTCCTTTAGTTCGGCCACTAGATACGGCAGACCTGCACCCTGAATTATTTCTCTCCGTGAACACATGTCCTCGAGCGTAGGAGGCACTTCTTCGAAGGTGGCAAGGCCGTTCAATACGTAATGCGCGTAGATCCTTTGAATAGAAGCGGTATCCGCCTCGCGTGCGTCACGCACCAGAATCGAACCAGAGGACAAAATTGTTGACTGCATAGAGCTTTCGGTCGTCGGCATACAAGGGGACCATGGCGATAAAAGAGTCGGTTCAATCGCTTCCGAGCAGAAGGGTATCGATTCCTCGGTACCACTCCTAAGCTATTTCTCCTTGGAACAATCCCCTGGCAGGGAAGGACATCCTGATGCTCCAGTTCGGCAGTATCAGGATTCACACGGCAGATTCAGCGATTATATCTCCGTTCTTCAGCGACGGAGGCACCGCCATTCTCGCTGCTGTTTCCAATACAGCACTCTGGTGTTTACCGTTGTCACGCTCCGAGGCGCAAAGATAAAGGCACGTATTTGTGCGTCGCGAGTGGAATCTTTCCAGCCGCCATTAGTTGCTTGATGATCATTGCTGCCTCTCAAGAGAATGGCGATGAGCCGGCTGACCTAATGAGGTGCGATGAAACCCATTCCGAGCTTTGACGCTGGTGAAGTCGAGCTGTTGGTCACCGCTGTGCAAAAAACTTCAACATCTACGCGAGGCCAATGAACAACTGGGCGGCAATGATGCCGAACTCATGGATGCTGGGCGATGCTATGCGGTCCTGCTCCAGAAACTTCACGCTGTTACAAACTTGAACTAAGGACGTGGACAATGCACATCCGATTCATAGGCAATGGCGGGACCCTCACTCTTGGCTTAACCTTAACAAGTTCAGCCGAAACTCTGCCTATCGTTTGAATAACTGGCTAAGTTTTTGCTAAAGGCAAGCAGTTGAGAACGGACGATCTTTTCAGCCCGGCGCGCCGCGCTTGGTCAATACCATACCGGATCAGATCGAATTCGCGCGTGCTGTGGGCGTCTGTCGAAACCGCGATTTTGATATTGGCCATCGCTGCGAGGCGGGCATTTTCGGCCGACAGGTTGAGGGGATCCGGGCTGGAATTGATCTCAAAAAAACAACCATTCTGTTTCGCGTGGGCGATGATGCGCTCTATGTCAATTTCATAGCCGGAGCGCTTCAGGAGCTTCCGCCTCGTGGCGTGGCCCAGGATCGTGAAATAGCGGTTGTCCATGGCCCGCAGAATCCTTTCCGTTTGCGCGGTGTTGCCGAGACCAAACCGCGAATGAATCGAACAGACCGTATAATCCAGCTCTTTCAGTAACTCATCCGGGTAGTCCAGCGATCCGTCCGCGAGGATATCCACCTCGGCTGATTTCAGAATGCGGATACCATCGATCCGTTCATTAAGCCTGTCGATGAAGCAGATCTGCTTCCAGAGATCATCGACGGAAACACCGCCCGCAATCTTCAGGCTCTGCGAGTGATCCGTGATCCCGGTGTATTCATCTCCTTGTCTTTCGCGCGGCGATGGCCATTTGCTCAATGGAATTAGCACCATCGCTCGATGTCGAATGCGCATGAAGCTCGCCGCGGATGTCCTTCAATAAAATTAGGATGAGCAGCGTATGTTCGAGAGCGCGCTTCATCGTGACCTTCTCGGAGTTCCGGCTGAATAAAGGAGAGGCCGAATTCCCGGTACAAAGCGCTCTCGGTGGGAAAGCGTCCATTTAAGCGCAACGTCTTCAGGTTGCCGGTAACGGCCGTCCGCTTCCGCAGGTGGGCTTTGGAACCCGTACAAGCAATAAGCGCAACACCCCAATTTTGCTTGCCGGCAAGGTGGACCCACAACAGAATTCCCGAGGAGAGCGCAAACACGGCATGATCCTTCGCAGATCTAAGGAGCATGGTGCGGCCGCCATATCGTTCCAGTTTTGAGATCACCGACTGAAAATCATCCGTCTCGATCACGAAGTCGAGTTCCTCAATAGCCTCTACACGCCGCCGGTATTCACCCGCTACTTCAGCCCATGGAGAACACAACGGCAAAGTTAACTAACCAGTAGGGCGAATGCATGACTTCGAGCGAGTTGCCGCAAGGGAGCACAGTAACTACGAATGTTCGGTGCGAGCTTATCTAGATCAGCCCGGAGCGTGCTACAGGCTTGCTCGGCTTTGTCTTTCTCGTGCGTAAGCCGCCCACGCTCTTCGCCGCTCCGTGGGAGGTCAAACCCGTTAAGCCAATTCGAGACGGCAGCATAGTAAATTGTCAGTGCATAGTGATACTCATTTAAAACGCAGAGTTCCTCCCGTGTTGGCTTCCAGAGTGGCACGGTCATTCGAGTATGCGCCGCACAAACAATACTAGGCAAGACACTAGAACAAACGCTCTAATCGTGGTTGAGGCTGAAGCCGTGCTGCGGTTTGTGGTGTTCTACTTCGCCTCTGAGTGCTCGGCACTCCATACGCAAGCTTTGCCATTCAAGGAAAGCAGCACGAAACTCCTCCGGCCTCCGAGTACCCACAACTGAGCGCATCCGCAACATAGCGGCGTCAAGGCGGTTCCTTGCATCCTCAAGAGAGTTTAGGAGAACGTGGCATGTCTCACAGACGGGGTAGCCCGCTCGGTACAAGATATTTTTTAACGAAGTCAAAGAGGATTGATAAAGTAAAAACGGTCCAGTTCCCATTCCGGCTATAATTCACCGATTCTGACCCCTAATCACACAGCCAGCGGCACGATTTTGGGTTGGTTCTTGGTTCCAGGTGGCCGACCTAGCTTTTTAAGCTTGCCGCGCCCGTGAGGGAAATTGATCCGTTCAAGGCTAAAAATCGTCTGCTTAAGCTGTCGAAGCTCGTAGCGTCATGCCGCAAGCATCTCGTCAATTTTCATTTGGGTGCCCTTTCGTTCTGGATCGCAAGACGGCGATCCTACCAAGCAAACGAGTTCAACGTTGCTAGGCGGTCTGACCGCTGTTGAGAAGGGGCGAGAAGCATCGATCCAAAATAGCTGTGTTCAAGTATACTGCGCCGAGAATCAATGATTACGGATTTTCCTGATGATTAACTAGGTCAACCCCTAGCACCGGCTTAGTTCTTCGAAGCTCAAAGTCACGCTCTCAAACGCCAGCAGCGGAAATATAAGTCAAGACACGAGTTGAAGGTTCAGTCCGAAAACAAACCTCTGCGTAGATTGTACTTAATCCAGTTCGTCGATCACTTCATGAGCGCGGACTGACGCGCTGCCGTAATTGATCGTCAAGGCAGATTAGGCTCGAAGGATCAATTTCCTTCCATTCGAGAAAACGGTCGTAGTCGTCGGCTGACGAAAACAGTATTGGATGCCATTTCCTTTTTTCGAGAAACTGCATGACAACTTCAATCAACTGCTTAATATCAAGTGGGAGATGCTGGTCAGAAGGTGGCACCGGGTTCGTCGTCTTTCTCTCGAAACCGGGCTGGGGTAGGGAGGACCTAAGTCTAGCACTTATTCGCGGCGCTTAGTGCGGGTTTCGATAATTCCTCGTCCATTCTCTTCACGGTTCAGCTAAGAACCGATTACAAACAGACTTCATTGCATCAATAAGTCCGTCCAACGTTCCGGGCTTAGAGATGTAGTCTTCGGCACCAAGCGCCAAGGCTTTCTTTTTCTCTGTTGCAAGTGAAGCCGAAGTGAAAATGATGACTGGTATAGAACGCAGCGATTCACTGGCTTGAATTTCGGCCAGGACCT
>JBPCJX010000071.1:0-6712 GCA_051004875.1 Bryobacteraceae bacterium | reverse complement strand
AAAAGAAAACCCGTCAGGTGCCCCACGTTTACTTCGGATGGACGGAAGGAAATCCAATCGGAAATCTTTTTCGGTTCTTATTTCTCGGGCAAGGCGACACTGCGCCTCTAACCCACGAAGTCCTACGGCGGGCCGTCCCCGACTCGAAGCATCGCCCCTACGTCCATGTCAGCTGAAGAGCGTGCCGTGGCGTGTTTAACCCGATCTTGAATCTAAATGTACGGGATGCGCGTCATACGGCAACTTGAAAATCTGGGTGGAGTACCCTTGGCGACTACACGCGGTAATTCGGCTACCAGTGTCCCCAACCCGAGTTCTCTTTCGCGAGCCCTCTCAGCAGCTATTCTGCTGGCCGGAAGAGTTCGCTTTCTGAGGTCAGCCGCCGCTCCAATTCTGCGCCAATCTTCGAAGCCTCGCGCACAACTGTTTCTTTGGTGCGGCCAGCTTTCAGCTTAAAGTCCATGCCGGCAGTTGCAATTACCTTTCCTGCGGAATCATGGATCGGAAGGGTAACGTCGAACTCCGTTTTCTCTTCCTCAATGAAAGGCCGGTTCGTGGTCTTTGCCGTCAGTTCATCCTCGTCGCACTTCTGGCCAATTTCCTCAGCTTCGGTAGCTGCGATGGTCTGGCAACCCGTTCCAGGCTTTGTTGCGGCCAACTCCAATCCCGCAATCTCAGGATGGGCAGCTTTGATCTCATGAACGAGATTTTGCGCGAAGCTATGGTTGTTTCGCGCCTTGAGGCTTACGACCGCAAGTGTGAGGAAAAAAGTTAAGCCAGCAACACTGGTTTTCATCAGTTATTACCTCCAGCCTGATTGTACAGAGTGATTCTGAAAATTCGCCAAAAGAGGGCTGACCGGCGTTTCCCTCGGGACTTGCTTGATATGCGGGCGGATCATGACGTCCGTCGCCCTTCTTTTAATGGTGCAATACAACAAAATGCGCGAGCACAGTTCCCAATACCGCGCCCGCAAAAACATCTGATGGAAAATGCGCTTGAAGCGTCAAGCGCGAAAAGCCGACGCCGCTCGCCAATGCGTAGGCGACCCAGGGAACCCAGCGGTGATTTCTGTAGCGTTCTGTGAAAACGTCGGCCAGTGCGAAAGCCGTCATCGTGTGCCCGGAAGGAAAGGTCTTGCCACCAAACACGTCGGCGTCGAACCAAGTATCAGCGTAGTTGCCGCCTCGTCGTACATCAATCGGACGAATTCGGCGGTCGACCATTTTCATAGCAAACGTGAGTATTTGTGTATCCGCGGCAGCTTGGGCTGCGAGAAAGACGGTTTGTTTCCCATACGAGTCGCCGCGCTTCGCTGCAACGAGATAAACGGCTGCCGGCACTAGCGCCATACCCAATCCCGTGTTGATCCCACTAGCCGCCCTATTGAAGCCTCTAAAAGAGCTAGTTCTTCGAAAGTAAGGCGAATCGTGAGGATCGAGCGCCACTAGGGAGGCCGTTACTGCCGTGAACGCCAAAAACGGCTTCCAATGTTGGCCACGCATAAGCTGAAGCGGGAATTTAATCGCCGTTTTCTGATCTTGAATTACGTTGGAGAAAAGCTGCTTCAAAGTACGAGGCGTGATGTCCACATGCTCTGGCGCTCGCCCGGAGGTTCGTCCCCGCTGTTCACTGACAGCTCCGCTCACACCACGGGCAGCACTGTCGGTCTGAGCCGTTTGCATTGTGAAGCAGCACGCATCCCTGCCGGAAACAGCACAGAGATTCGAACCAGGCGAGTCGGCGGCGAGGATACCTTGGCCACAGATCGTGCCAGGGACAAGTCCCAATAAGGCGATCCAAAACTTAAGGACGTTCGTCGGCTGACGAGAACTCCTGTTGTCAAAGCGCAACCGTTTTTGTTGTGTCAAGTGCCACTTCATTTTAGAGCGGGATTAAAACTCGAAATCAATAGAAAACTGTAGCTGCCTGCCAGACATCGCATCAATCGGCGTTCTGAACCAGGCATTCGGCACCGACGCGTCTCCGAAGAAAGGATTTACTGCAGTTACGTTCGTGTGATTCAGAAGATTGAACGACTCTGCCACAAGATCGAGATGGCGGCCGTCCCCCATCGGTATTGCCTTTAAGATCCGCAAATCCAGCGATGCCAACGGCGGGATTCGTAAAGTGTTCCGGCCGTAATCCAGCGGTCTGGCTGAGAGTGGGTAACTCCGGCTGTTGTTGCTATCAGCTCCAGTCAGTGGATTTGCTGGGCGTGCACTTTCGAGCGTGACGATCGGAGCGAGTTCGATATTGCTGAGTAACCGACTGAAGAGGCCGTGGTGTCCATGCGTACTACCGCCTTCCTCACCAAGAGGCAGGTCAAATAGACCGCTCAACACAAGCCTGTGTCGAACATCAAAGGAGGAAAGCCCGCGATCATTCCGCATTGCGTAGGGGTCCTGCGGTTGTTTCGGCCCAATCGGATGCATCATCTATGGCTTTCGAATAAGTGTAGCTTGTGTCGAGCGTGAAATCCTGCTTCATCACCCGATATGCCAGTGACAATCCGTTGTACGTTGAATTCGCCGAATCTTCCAGTTGGTAGATGCTGTCAACAGCCGGGTTCAGGCGCTGATCGGTGAATACCGCCTTTCCTGCCAGCAATACTGGAGGTGTCAGGTTCACATTACGTGTGCGCGCCAGCTTCACACCGCGAACTAACACACCGGAAGGTTCACGCAACCGAGCAACGATCCTGCTTCAGCAGATGCTCGCGGGTGAAGCGGAGGCGATTACGCAAAAGGCTATTACGATGGCCAAGAATGGCGACGGGCTGGCGTTGAAGCTCTGCCTGGAACGACTGATCCCGCCTGCAAAAGATCGGCACATACAGCTCAAGTTCCCAAGGGTTCACTCTGCGGAGGATGTGATCGAGGCGTCAGTCTTGTTCCGGAGAGACTCGCGGCCGATTTCGTCGGCCGCGAAATGCTATCACGATCCGGCAGTAATGTCCTGAACGTGTATAGTTCTAGTCGCCTTGTCGAGAGTCCCGGTCACCTTAACCTTTTGACCCGCGAACTCTTGCGGCTTCTGCTGATCATCCAGTTGGTATGTGGTCTTCTTCGCGGCATTGAACAAGACGTACTTACCGCCCATCTTTACGCAGCTTAGAGTACACTCCTTCGCGTCTTTGGTGCCCTCCTCCTTCATCATCTTTGCGTGCGAGCCCATTTTGGCGCATTGGCTGTCCATGATCTCGCCGGTGAACGAAGTGTCGGCAGCTTGCGCCGTGCTTAGGCCAGCTAAAAGCAGGAAGGGAACTGCCCCAGATATCAATGTTTTCATCAGATCTCCTTTTTGAGACCGGGAAGCGGCCTCCAGGGATGAGTGCAAGCATTGCTTCGCTTCTTACAGCTCCGCAGTGTGGACGATCACGAGTGCACGACTACGCCTGGTGTTTAGATCAGATATCCTAACGAGCTTCTTTCATCGATTACCGGCAGTGGCATCAGAAATGCGACACTCATTACACAGCATTTCGCTGCATGCCACCTGATGAACAGTCCGATGCCAGCGGGCTAGCCAGCCTTCGCCGCCATGATCCAGAGGCTCTCGCCGCAGCGGTGCGCGAGCATGTCCGGCCTCTATTCCGCTCGGCTCGAGCCTTGGGTTTCAGCGAAGACGAAGCAGAAGACCTGGTTCAGGATGTTTTTGTAACGTTTCTTGAAAAGATTGACACCTTCCAGGGCCGTTCGCAGTTGCGCACCTGGTTGATTGGTATTCTGCACCGCAAGGCCATGGAGCAGCGCCGGCAACAGGCGGCCGACCGGAGGTGTGACTCCCTCGACAGCGTTTTGGAATCGCGTTTTGACGCGCGAGGCAACTGGATAAAGCCTCCGGCCGATCTCGAACGCCTGTTCGAATCGCAGCGGGCCGGAGAGCTGATTCGCGGTTGTATGGAAAAGCTGCCTGCCAATCAGCGGGCGGTTTTCATACTGCGTGAGATTCAGGGACTCAAAACTCAAGAGATATGTAAGATTCTGGAAGTGACGGTCACCAATATGGGAGTGCTATTTCACCGGGCACGGACGCGACTACGCGAGTGCCTGGAAAATGCCGGTAAGGGGCAACAGTGATTTCCTGCAGAGGTGTGGTAAATATTCTGGCCTCCGACGAGCTGGCCATGACCAGCCGTTGGAAACGGATGGAGGTGTGGCTTCACCTCGCAATGTGCAAGCACTGCACCCGTTTCGCGCAACAGTTAGCCAGTATCCGGAAGATTGCGCGCGGCTTCATGGCTGAATCCGAGTTCTGGCCCGTGCCGGCCACTCTTGAGGAGCGCGTGCTTGACAAGCTCACCGGTGAAGCATAGTTTTTCTGACGCAGCCGTTCAGGCTGGATGCCGCGAGTGTCTCCTCGCACCGGGAGTGAAGCGTGCTGCCGAATGGCGGAGCGCCTGCCGCGAGATTGGGAAATCGACTACGAAGACTTGGGCAACGTGTATAGCAGGGCGCGCATCCACAGTTGCAACGCCTGCGTTTCCACGTCCATGGCGTTGTGCGACTGGCCTTGCAATTGTTACGAGAAGGACAGCAAAGCCGAACCGGATCTGATGTGGGATCTCAATATGTATGCGCGGCTGGACTTTGCCGACGCGTGGGCCATCATCCATTCGCAATCGCGGTAACCTCAAGGGGCTGCGGTGCACGGTCCCAATGCCAATGCCAGAAAGACGCGTGAAGGCGATTGCTCCCGGCCGGGGTTAGACCGCACACGTCGATATTGCGGCATTCAGCGGAGTAGCGGTCCGTCGAGTCGACTCCTATGTATGGAGGCACCTCTGCTGAGAGTGTCGAATGCATTGACAGTCCATTTTAGAGGCTTCGAACGCGCATGGGGATTGCGTCAGAACGTGAACGAATCGCGGTTAATCCTGTGATGTCCACATCACGTCGGCCAACTTTTGTATCTACTGGCCTCGCTCCAATCGTTCTATGGAGGCGATCGTATCCAAGGGCTGTTCTTGACCTGGCAGTATCAACTGTCAACCGCTTATAGTCGTAGTGCATCATATGCCTTCAATCCGGACGATTTGCAAGGAATAAGGAATAAGGAAGCGTTGCAAACAAAAGTACACGCACTAATTGCTGGGTTAATCACCGCCTTCATGGCCGCCGCGCCGCTTGCGGCGAGCCAGTTCGATCCCTCGCTGTTCGCCGCCATGAAGTGGCGGCTGATTGGACCGTTTCGTGCCGGCCGTGTTTCGGCTGTTGCGGGCGTGATTGAGCGACCTGGAACCTACTACATGGGATCTCCGTCGGGAGGACTTTGGAAGAGCACGGATGCGGGCACGGTATGGCGTCCTATTTTCGACCAAGCGCACGTCGCTTCGATCGGCGCAGTCGCCGTCGCGCCCTCGAACCCTGAGATCGTTTACGTGGGCACGGGCGATTTCGGTGCCGCGGGCACTGCGTTCGGAGCAGTGTATCGAGGCGACGGGATCTGGCGATCGGACGACGCCGGGCGCACCTGGCGTCATGTGGGCCTCGTCGATACGGCACATATCGGGAAGATACTCATAGACCCGAAGAACCCCGACATTGTACTTGTTGCGGCTCTCGGGCCGACATACACACCCGATCAGCATCGTGGCGTTTATTTGACCGAGGATGGCGGCAAAACCTGGACCAGGACGCTTTACCGGGACGATATTACGGGCGCGATCGAGCTGGTTTTTGACGCAGCTCAGCCCGGCGTGGTTTATGCCTCCCTCTGGCATCATCACGTGCCTCCGCCACCAGCGCCGCCCGAGAGTGACGTAGGCGGCGGGGCCATTTACAAATCCACCGATGGAGGTCGCACCTGGCGGCCACTGTCCGGCCACGGACTTCCTACTTGGGCTATGGGGCGGATCGGGTTGGCCGCTGCCGGTGGTCGGGTTTTCGCTATCATTTCCAACGCCAACTGGCAGCAGGCGGGCGGGTTATTTCGCTCCGACGACGGAGGAGCAAGTTGGCGCCGCATCAGCGAAGATCCTCGACTCGTTCCTGGCGGGCGCTACGGCTATTTCGGCAGGGTTTGGATGGATCCGCAGAATCGCGACCTCGTTTATCTCGTCCGGACTTCCTTCTACCGCTCGACGGATGGCGGCACGACATTCACAGCGTACAAGGGAGCGCCGGGTGGGGACGATTATCACGAGCTCTGGATCAATCCGAAGAGTCCGTGTTTGCCCATCAAAGGCAACTCAGGCTGCCAAAGCAGCCAAATGATCCTGGGCGCCGATCAGGGCGCGAGTGTGAGCCTGAATGCGGGCCGAACCTGGAGCACGTGGTATAACCAACCGACCGCGCAGATCTATTACGTATCCACAGACAACCATTTTCCATATCGCATCTACGGCGCGCAGCAGGATAGCGGCTCCGTGGAGTGTCGTTGCTTATCTCGGTCCGATTCGTCGTGACTACGAAGTGAGTGGATAGGTAATCGAACGTATTAGGCGGGTCGGTCAATTGTGCGGCGTTCCATTTCTGGTAGTCATCGGGATCTTGCCCAGTTGCGATTAGACGGGCGTGAGGGTCTGCGCTGCGGACTGCTTTGCTAAATTCGAGAGTTCGCCCGGGTAAGTCCCGCAAAATAGGATAACCAAGATTGAAATTGCCCCACAGCTCATTTCCTAACTCCCAGAGAAGGCCGCTGTGCTTGCTCCAATGCTGGTCGACATAGCGAACCCAATCGGCTGCTTCCTGGGGTGCGCCGCTTCCCA
>JBPCJX010000070.1:0-9637 GCA_051004875.1 Bryobacteraceae bacterium | reverse complement strand
TCCGGTCTTGCTTACCCAAAAGTGCAGTTGCCTGGCCGATCGCAATTCCGGGTAACGCGGTCGGCATGTAAAGTGCGGAGCCCTCAAAGAGCGGCGGCATGAACTGACTGCCGAGGCGCAGCGCGAGAGGAAGTGTCAGGACCAAGAAAGCCAGATTTAAGGCGATAGCGAAGGCACGATGGTGTAAGCAGAAACGCAGCACCGGGAGGTATAACGCTTGTGTAAACCGCGAAACGGGATTGGCTCGCTCCGGGCGCAGACTGCCACGAATCAGCAGAGTCATCAAAACCGGCACAAGTGTGATGGCCAAGATGGAGGAAGAACCAACGGCCAGAGTCTTTGTCCACGCTAACGGGCGAAACATGCGCCCTTCTTGCGCTTCCAGGAGGAACACCGGCAGAAACGAAACAACAATGATCAGGAGTGAAAAGAACAATGCCGGCCCAACCTGCTTCGCAGCGTCGATCAGTATCTGAAAACGAACATCGTTTGCCAACGTGCCGGAATGCTGTTCCTGGTACTCCGAGAGGTGGCGGTAGCCGTTTTCGACCATCACGATTGCGGCGTCCACCAACACTCCAATCGCGAGGGCCAGACCGCCCAAAGACATGATGTTCGAGCTGACCCCGAGTAGGTGCATCGGGATAAACGAGATTAAAACGGCAATGGGCAGCGTGAGAATGGCGATTAACGCTGAGCGGAAATGCAGGAGGAAGATAATCACCACGAGGCTGACAATCACGGCTTCTTCCAGCAAGTCTCGTTGCAACGTCGTAATTGAATCGCGAATCAGACCCGAGCGGTCATAACCGGGCATGATCTCGACTCCAGCGGGTAGTGAGGGAGCAATGTCGCGCAGCTTCTGCTTCACTCCTTCGATCACGCTTAACGCGTTCTGGCCTTGCCGCATGACGACTATTCCGCCCACCGTTTCGCCTTTGCCATTCCACTCGGCTGCACCTTCGCGGATATCCGGCCCGAAATTGACGAAGCCAAGATTGCGCAAAAGGATGGGGGTGCCGTTATGACTTCCAACCGAAACGTTGGCAAGATCGTTCAATGAATGCAGGTATCCGAGACCACGAATCATGTACTGAGCGCCGCTTAAATCGAGAACACGTCCGCCAACCTCATTGGTGCTCGCCTTGACGCGATCAATCACCGTGGAAAGCGGAATGTTGTAGGCCAGGAGCTTGTTCGGATCGAGCTGGACCTGGTATTGCCGCATGAATCCGCCGATGCTTGCGACTTCCGCCACGCCGGGAACCGTCTCGAGTGCGTATCGCAAATGCCAATCCTGGAAGCTACGCAGATCGGCGAGGCTATGGGCGTGACTCCTATCGACCACCGCATATTCGTATACCCAGCCCGCCCCGGTCGCATCCGGACCGATGACCGGATGCACGCTCTCCGGCAATCGTCCGCTGATCTGTTGAAGATACTCGACCACACGCGAGCGCGCCCAGTACAGATCTGTACGGTCCTCAAAGACGACATAGACGTAGGAATCGCCGAACATGGTCTGCGCCCGAACCGCTTTCACGTGCGGAGCTGCCAGGAGGCTCGTCACGATTGGATAGGTGACCTGATCTTCGATGACGTCGGGCGGCTCTCCATTCCAGGCGGTGTGGACGATGACTTGCACATCCGAGATATCCGGCAACGCGTCGAGCGGTATGTGATTCAGCGACCAGATTCCCGCAAGCGTGAGCAGGAGTACGCCAGTGAAGACCAGAAAGCGGTTGCGGGCGCATGCTTCTATGAGTCGCGCGAGCATCTCACATGCCTCCGGTCGCGTTGACACGTAATTGTTTCGTGCCCAACGTTTGGCCGTTCTTCTGAACCGTGATCGTCACTTGCCATGCTCCGCCAGACTGGAGGGCGCCAGTCCCCTGGTATATGCCGTTCCCTTGGCTATTGAGCTTCGCCTTCGTGGTCATCGCGGCCATGCCCATCGCTGGCATTGCCGGCATGAAGAACGTCACGGAAATATCGGCTCCGTCCACCGGCTTCCCGCCGCTCTCAGTGAGTTTTATGCGAAAGGTGTTGGTTCCTTTATGTGGCGGATTCGGATCGGTGGTGAAGTCGATATTCCATTGGGCGCTCTGCGAGGGCTGCGTTGCGGCTGCGCTTGCGCCAGGTGGCGGCGGCATATAAGAACCAGCGGCAGCCTGGAGTTGGCTCTCCGAATCAATCATAAAATTAGCCGAGGTCACGATACGCTGGCCAACGCTGAGCCCTTGAAGGACGATCACCTCATCGCCAACACGTGGCCCGAGGACAACATCTTTGGGCGTCAAGCGGCCGCCGCCCTCGTCCACGAACGCGATCTGGCGCGTGCCGGACTGTAGAACTGCGGACGCTGGTACAACCAAATGCCTTCCCATATTGGTTTTGAATTTGACATTCACGAACATTCCGGGCTTCAGCTTCAGGTCGGGGTTGAAGATCTCCACCCTCGCGCGTACGGTTCGGGTTGCGAGATCCACTTGCGGCAAAATGCTTTCTATCTGCCCTCGAAATGTGCGCCCAGGATAGGTGTCTACTGTGATCTCGACTGGATCATCTGGTTTTAGGTGTCCGACATCATCTTGAAACACTTGTGCGTATACCCAAATACGTGATAGATCGGCGATCGCATAGAGTCGGGTTGCCGGCTCGACATAAAGGTTGGGCAGCGCATTGTGCTCCGTGATGTACCCGGAAACGGGTGCGTCGATCACTAAATCGGAAATTGGTTTGCCCGTTTCCTGGACTGACGCAATTTCCATTTCAGAAATGTTCCACTGCCTCAAACGCGCTTCGGCAGCGGTCGTTAACGCCGCCGCGTCTGAAGCAACTCCTTCCACGCTGCTATGGCTCAACAGCCCTTCATTTCGCCGGGCGAGCAGGTATTCGTTTTGCGTTGCCACCAGCTCAGGGCTATAAATCGTGAAGAGTGGCTCGCCCTTCTTCACGTACTGATACGTTGCGTTTGCAAAGACTTTCCGAACGTATCCAGAGAAGCGAACCTGAACATAAGAGATCAGCCGCTCGTTGATGTCCACGGTCCCGGTGGCCCGGATGGCGTCGCTGATCTTCTTCGACTTGACAGTTTCGGTCTCCACTCCGATGCTTTGCAAGCGTTCCGGCGTGAGCTCAACCGGTGCAAGCGGTGCTTCCGAGGGAGCCGTTGCATTGAGCGTTTTGATACCTGTTTGAGACGCGGCGGGTCCAACTGCTACGGGCTGAACCTCACCGGAACGCACGGTCCGTTGTTTCGCTACATGGCTTCGGTAGAAATAAGCAGCGGCAAGGACAGCGATGAGTGCAATCCAAACAAGCGAGGTTCGCAGGACGTACTTGTTCATCGCAGTGTCACCCCCGTTAAACTTTCCAATCGCGCAATAGCTGTCTCGTGCTCCAGGAGTGACTGCGCATACCCGCGCTTTAGCTCAAGCACTTCGTTGAATGACATCAGTACCGAATCCAACTGCTGTTTGTTCGATTCATATTGCGCGAGGACAGCGTGGAACCCGGCGTCAGCCTGAGGAATCATTCCTTCGCGGTACTGGGTAAGTTCGTCAGTGGTACTCTTGGCCGCAACGTATTGCTTCTGTACTTCCGCGAGCTGTTGTTGAAGCCGAGCCTCCAGTTGCTCCTGCGCGCTCTTCAGAGATTCTGCGGCTTCCGCAACTTCCGCTCTGACGCGCTCCCGCCGCTGGAAGATCAGATTGAAGGTCAGCATGTAGTAAGCGGGTAAATCGTCCCCTGTCCGCTGATACATGTAGCCGACGCTGAAGTCCGGCTTGCCGGCACGTTGGGCAGATCGCAGTAAAGCGTTTTGTTTCTCAATCGTGCTTGCTTCGAACTTCACGTGAGGGTTTTGGCGGCGCACAAAATCCCGCAGTTCAAGAGAGCTGTAGTGCAGGGTTCTCATCGTTAGATCTTGGGCAATGATGTCCGGGGATTCCTGGGATCGATGCAACAAGCGCTTCAAATCGGCCTGCATCTGTCCCATTTCTTCGTGATGCATCGTGAGCTCGCGAACGAGCTTCGTCCGCTGGAGCTGCACCTTCAAGACATCTGCCTGATTTCCCGCTCCGGTGCGGTACCGCAGCAGTTCGCTCTCGATGACTTGCCCTAAAGTGCTTCGGCTTCTTTCGAGCAGCTCCAACGTTTGCTGTAAGTAACCCAATCGCAGGTAAGCTGTCTTGACTTGATCTGCAATCGAAGCTTGGGTCACCGCTATCTGGGCCTGCTGAGCCTCGGCCGTGCGATCGGCCGCTTCTCCCTTAAGACGGAGCTTCCCTGGATAGGGCAGCTCTTGGGAGGCGCCGACTCCGATATACGCGAAATTGCTTGTATTGAAGGCGGCAAATGGCCTCGGACTGCCGACGCTGAACTCCTGAACCGTGAACTGCGGATTTGGCAGCGTTGTCACTTGTTGCCGCATGTGTGTTGCGGCTCGCCAGGTGTGCTGCGCAGCGAGAATGTCTGGACTCTTTCGCGCAGCTTCCTCCAAGAGCTCAGCTAAAGGGGTAGCTACCGCCGACGCAGAGGCGTTTTGTCCACGAATCGAGTAAGCGGCGGCAAACAGAACGACGCCGGCAGAAAACGTCTTGACGTTCATCAGAACCTCCAATCTCAAAGAAGCTTTCGAAGTGCTCATGCAGGCAGAGACACACGTCTGCGCACGAACGAATAAACGCGAGAAAGGAGTTGGCTAGATTCTTAGGACAGAAACAAAACTTGACGGAGATGTAGGCGGGGAATGCTGCGAAGCATCGACCAATTGATACCGCGCGGTGGTATCAGCGCAGCCGGCAGCAGCATGCAGGAAAGATACGAATGTGATGACCGGATGGAAAGATGCAAATTTAGGTTTTACCGCATCGCCGTGCGCGGCCTGGACACCTTTATGGCAGCAACTGTGGGAGGCGGGCATATTCATGCTGCCGCATCGGTCCTTCATTTGGCGGCAGCAGCTATGCTCCTCTGCGGTCATCCGGGCACTCGGGAACGCGCACGCCATCGTCGGAGCGAGGAGCGACACGAACACGCTCAACGCTACCGCAATCTGACGCCAGCTGCGCATCCATCTCTAGAGTAGCTGAAGCGCCGTCTTTTCACAGCGGAGCCCGGTGTTCTGCTTTTGTTCGCTGGCGGCGCTACACTGTTCTCTGTGGCCGAACGATGGTGTGCCGTTACCGTGCGGGACGAGAGAGGCACGGCTCACACCATCGAAGTGCTTGCTCGCTCAACTCATCACGCCGCTTCTCTATTCCTTGGCCAAGCGCGTGCGAAATTGCCCGGTCAAAATCTGCCATTTCCCACTGAGAAGACGATTTTCGAAGTCCGGCTAATCGGAGAGCAACGAGTCTATCGAGTTCCGGGCGGACGCGTTCAGCAGTGGGCGAACGTGATACACGGATATCGGAGGAATGAGAACGGGAGCGCGAGCGTCCGCTGCCATCCCAACGCGTGTCGTACGGCTTAGTTCGCGGCAACCCGTGCCCACCATATGTTCTGGGGGCATACCTAAGCGGACTGGCACGTATTCGCGAGAACCGTGCGCATCCGGCAGAAACATTTCAGCATCTGGTCTGGGAGCAAGTGTGGTGCGCATGAATTCGAATTCGGCCATAGTATTCGTCCAGCGTGACCGGATGAGCAGGCTAAGAAAGAAATCACAAACGGACAACGGGCCGCTACGCTCAACGTTCTCGGTGGACATCTTGTGCCGGCTTGTCTTCTCTGAATGCGACAAAACGGGAGTGCCGCAGGTGGTCGTCCGGTGTCCACTCAGTGAATTCAAATTGTCCGACGAGCACCGGTTTCAGCCATCTGCATTCTTTCATCTTCGCGGCCGGGAGACCTTGTCCCCAGCGTCCGCCGCGCGCTTCTGGCAGGTTGACGAACGGACACTGTTGAACTTCCAGACCGCGAAAACGTTTGAAGATGTGCTCACGGAGCGCGGGCGTAAAGCCGTTGCGAGTTCTCGCGACATACATGAGATCCTTGCCCTTGTAATAGCCAAAGATGAGAGCATCGAAGTTCTTTGGGCTCGGTGTGTATCCTCCGATCACGAATTCTTGCCCTTGGTTGATGCGCATCTTGCGCCAAGCACCAGAACGTTGACCGGATTCGTACACACTGTTGCTGCGTTTGGCGACGAGCCCCTCTAATCCTTGCTCCCGAACGGAACGAATGAGGTCCGAAAGATTCGCATCCAGGACAGGGGAATACCGCACACGCTCCTGCAATTTAGAAAGCACCTTCGTCCTCAGGAGGTCACGCCGCACGTCAAGAGTTTGGGACCGCAGATCGCGTCCAGCAAGAATCGGCACATCGAAGGCATAGTAGAAGATCGGAACCCTGGAGGAGCCATAGTTTTGTAAACGGTTGAAAGACGGGCGGCCGGAATCATCGAACGCGACCACTTCGCCATCAATTACCGTCTCACCCGGCATCTCCGCGAGCGCCTTTACGACAGCAGGATATCTGAGACTGAAATCATTGTTATTTCTTGATCGAAGCTGCACTTTTCCATTTGTTTTGATCGCCAACGCACGGTACCCGTCCAGCTTCAGTTCGTACCTCCAATCGGGGCCCTCAGGCAAAATGTTCGTTCGGAGAAGGAGCATGGGCTCGATAAAGGAAGCTTTCATATCCGCTCGCATTTACTGCTCCGACCCGTGCCAATTCGGATCGACCTACTTTTAACAAGTGGAGTTCACGCTCGTTCCTCTTAATTGACTAATGATCTGGAACGCGGAAACCTCTCCTGCTGAGACCCCTGCATAATCGCATTTCGGTCAAAAGCTAGTTAGCTTCGCTCCCCGCGCGCACAAGCCGTGTCCCCAGGCTTCGCTGCGCTGCAGCCCTTCGCTTCGCTTCGCCCTTGCACCTAGCGCAAGGGTGGGAGATCCCCCTCGGCTTGCACTTGCTACCCACACCCGTCGCCCGGGTGGCAGATGGGATGAGGAGGCCTGTTGTGATTCGAAGCTAATATCTCGGTGTCAGCTTTGAATCACTCAGCTTGGAGGACGACATGAAAAATCAGCATCACTCGAGTGTTCGCTCGGTCTGCGTTGTGGCCGGGCAAACCACCATTGGCCTTGATATCGGCGACAAGTTCACACACTTCTGCATTCTCGATGCAGAAGGATCGGTGATTGCAGAAGGACGATTCCGTTCAACTCCGGACGCAGTTAAAGAGCAATTCGAAGGAGTGCCACGATGCCGCATCGCCCTTGAGGTAGGAACCCATTCACGTTGGATAAGCGGTATTTTAGAAAACCTCGCACATGAGGTGATCGTCGCGAATGCGAGAAAGGTCCGGCTCATTAAAGAAAGCGACAACAAGACGGACAAGATGGATGCCCGAACATTGGCTCGGCTCGCGAGGGTTGATCCCTCACTGCTTTCACCGATTTCTCATCGCAGTCAGAAACTCTATCCTGATTTGGCCAAGCTCAAGGCCAGAGATTTGCTTGTGCGTTCCAGGACAAAGTTGATCAACGCGGTAAGGGGCATTGTGAAGGCCACTGGGGCACGACTACCCAACTGCTCGACCCCGGCGTTCGCAAAGAAAATGGTCGACGAGTTACCGAACGAATTGGCGGAAAGTTTGGAGCCTTTGATTGAGACCATCAGTCATCTAACCCAGCAGATTGCAGCCCTTCGATAGGCAGCTCGAAGTCATCGCGAAGAATGAATATCCCGAGACAGCGAAACTTCGACAAGTGCCAGGTGTTGGTACGATCACGGCCCTGCAATTTGTGCTGACGATCGAGGACCCGGCCCGATTCGCCAAATCACGGCAGGTGGGAAGTTTCCTTGGGCTTCAACCACGACAGAGCCAATCGGGTGATCGAGCGCCCCAACTCGGGATCTCAAAAGCCGGCGACAGCGGCTTGCGACGGATTTTGGTCCAGTGTGCACATTACATTGTTGGCTGCTTTGGAAAGGACTGCGATTTGCGTCGGTGGGGCCTCAGCTTAATGCAACGAGGAGGGCAAAACGCGAAGAAAAGAGCTATTATCGCGGTCGCGAGGAAACTAGCCGTCCTGCTTCACAGACTGTGGACAACCGACGCGCCTTACAATCCGTTCCATAAGCAAACAGCCGCAGCGTAACGAGCGTTGCGCCACGCTTGCAGATAAAGCCGAGTTCGGGCGACTGCGACTGCACCCCGGGCCTTAAAAGGCCGTCAGGCAGATAGCAGCGCCCAATCGATCACGAGAACCTCAACTTGCACGTAGAGCAATACGTTGCCTTACGAGAATGCGTATAGAAGCGAGGCGTTATCGGCAGTCTGCTGGTTCTGGTCACTTCATCTTTCGAGAGGGTCGCCTTTCGAGTCAGCGCAACCATAGCTTCCGGTTAGCGCGTGATCCTGGCGCTATCCCGAACTTTCAGTTTTCGACCATTAATACATACTTTCCGAAGCAACAGCCATGCATCCTGACGGAGAATAAACACATGAAGATGAACGTACCAGAGATACTGAAGACTATTGGCGAACAGATTCAAGCATTCGCGAGCGGAAAGCTTGCCTTTGCCGAGCCCGTCTCCGTCGCCGATCGAATGGTGATTCCGGTGGCTTGGGTGAGATACGACTTTGGTGCAGGCGGTGGCGGTTCTGCCGGGTATGCTCGCATGACTGATCAGGGCGGCGGAGGGGGAGGAGGTGGGCAGGTCTCAGTCGTGCCTGCGGGAATCGTCGAAATTACTCCGACGGGTACTCGCTTCATCCCCATACCGGATGGGAGGAAGATCTTCGCTCTGATTGCGTCCAGTTTCGGAAGCGCAGCAGGCATGCACAACACAGCGACCCCGAACACAGGAAACAAGATGTTAGCCGCCGCTAAGACGCCGACTAAGAAAGAAACGGCCGCTCGCGGAGGAGCTAATAAAGGGACCGCGAAGAAGGCAGCGATGAAGGGTTCCATGCCGCCCGTAAAGAAAGCGGCAGCCAAGAAAGCAGTATCGGCCAAGACCTCGCGGCCTTTGGCCAAGAAGGCACTCAGCAAAAAGACGGCCCCGGTGAAAGCATCTGTGAAGAAGAACGCCCCTTCCGCCGCAACGAAAAAGAGCGCTGCGAAACGGCCCTAAGCAAAGGAACGGCCGGAGCGGGGATCGGCCCCGAGTGGGATCGCTACACCCGGCTGGCGTGGCCATCCTGCGTTCTTCCCCAGAAACGAGTTTGGGAGCGCGTACCGGCCGCTACATTTGCGAAAAGGCGAAGAGCCATCCAGCATAGAGCACAATGACGACCCCGGCCCCGATCAAGGTTGTTTTTCGTGCTTCAGAACCCGCCGCATTTAGCCACCAAGCAAAGCGATTACTTGTGAAAGGAACCAGCCAATTCAGCAAAAGGATACTCACCACATTTCCGACGAACAGAGCCAGCCAAAATGGCATTCTCAGCCGATTTACGAGCAGCGGCTGTTGAACAAATGCGCCAAACAAAAACACTACAGGGTAAAGCAGCAGGAGTACGATCATGTTCTGCTTCCATACCGGTGTGGATGGCGCACCGTTTTTTGAAACGGGAAACCACTGATCGAACCCGCTGTGAACGATACGGGTATTGAAGCCAGCGGTAAATGGCTCCGATTCCTTCACGAGCTTCTGGCGCTCAGGCGACTTA